>JASHOD010000111.1 GCA_030041295.1 Nitrososphaerales archaeon | reverse complement strand
TAGCTTCTGCGTTCACAATCGGAACCGGAGGCAGCGCAGGTAGAGAAGGACCTACTGCTCAGAAAGCCGCTGGCTTTGGCTCTATGGTAGGTGGTTTATTCAAACTTCCTGCCAAAGATAGACGGATAGCGGTCGCTGCAGGGATCGGAGCTGGAATCGGAACGATCTTCAGATCTCCTTTCGGAGGAGCGGTACTCGCTGGAGAGATCTTATACAGCGGACCTGATATTGAAGCGGAGGCTCTGATTCCAGCTTTCATAGCGACGCCTATTGGTTATGTAATATTCGCATCCTTCACTAGTTTTAATCCAATCTTTGGCTTTGTATCATACAATTTTAATCAACCTGATGAACTCTTGGTCTTTGCTCTGCTCGGGGCGCTCTGTGCAGGTTTCGGGCGTCTTTACACTTTCTTTTTCTACGGTACAAAAAAATTTTTTGATAAATTTAGAATATCAAATTATTTCAAACCAATGATAGGAGCTGGAATTGCAGGAACAGTGGCAATCTTCTTTCCTCAACTCACAGGGCTAGGATATGGATTCGTTCAGATACTAATCAGCGGTAACACCATTTATCACAATCAAGTCCTTTCGAGATCCGAATCTCCGGCGCACCGAGGCGAGTACAGCATCCCCTGGGCACATCCAGGGCATCGTGACGATGAGCGACGTAATGAGAGTGCCTCACGACGCACTGAGAAGTACTAGCGTTGGTAGCTTGATGACGAAGAACGTTATCTCCGTCTATCCAGACGACACTCTCCTTGTAGCGCTTGAAAAACTCACACAGCACGCGATCGGTCGTCTCCCGGTCATTGACAAAGAAACCAAGGAAATCGTTGGAATCGTAAGTAGAACAGATTTGTTCAGCACATATGAGAAAAATATAGCAAGATAACCTCTACTTACTCTTTGCAGTTCCTCCCTACCTTTGAATTTCCGCTATCATAAAGCGAGTGTCTTTTTCCTGAACATTTCCAAGACCAGTTAAGAGTGAATAAGACAAAAAAAGTATTTACCTATCACTGTAGGATCATCAAAGCGACAAGACCGCAGCATCGAAGTTCTTGCATTGAATAAAATTGTCAACAGCGTCAACATCTGAAAATTTACTTGAAGTACGGGATCTTACGGTTCGGTTCAGAACCAAAGACAAGAGTCTTGGTCTCTTCTCAAATAGCCATCGAACCAAATGGTTCAACGCCGTAGACGGTGTATCTTTCTCCCTCCAGAGAGGCGAAACCTTCGGACTTGTGGGCGAAACCGGATCAGGCAAGTCGACTATTGCAAAGACGCTCGTTGGTTTGAATAGACCAAGTTCAGGCCGAATAAGGCTGCTCGGCCACGACATAAATTTTCGAAGAAAGAATGACATTACTTTTCTCCGAAGAAATGTCGGCATTGTTTTTCAGGATCCAGTCGGATCGCTTAACCCAAGACTCAACGTTAGGGATATCATCGCAGAATCGCTAATCGCGGCTAAATTTATTCCTGAGAATCAGTTCGACAAGAGAATTGTCGAGATTTTGGAACACGTGGGATTGAGGAGGAGCGCTCTCGTCATGCATCCGAGGGAGCTAAGCGGAGGAGAGAAGCAGAGGGTCAGTCTTGCAAGGGCCCTAGTAGTTCCAAAGAAGCTATTGATCTTGGACGAGCCGACAAGCTCCCTCGACACGACAATACAAGCCCAAGTCCTCAACACGCTAAAGAGACTAAAAACAGAACTGGATCTGTCCATTTTATTCATCACGCATGATATCAACGTAATCAGGTACATGAGTACACGGCTAGCCGTATTATTTTACGGAAAGCTTGTAGAAGTTGGATCTGCGGCGGAGGTCTTGTCAGGACCAAAGCATCCTTATTCGTACGAGCTTCTTTCTAACATTCCCCAGATAGTTGCACACAAGAAAATGGAAGTTACGCAAAACGCAGGCAACATAATATCTTCCTCCGAAACAACAACAACGACGTTGGTCGAGCATCATCCGTCGTTAGAGGGATGTATCTATAGGAAAGTATGCCCTCAAGTTTTCGAAAAATGCGTCGAAAGGCCCGCTCTTTCAGAAATATCTGAAGGTCACTACGTTTCCTGCTTTCTACACCACAACGAAGTTGAGGGAAGATCTACGAATCTTTCTCCGACTAGTAAGGCTGAGCTTATCGCTGGAAACTAAGCACAAATTCACTGACTATCTACACCAGTCGGTACCTCATCTGCTGGTTTCTTTCTCTCTTGCTTCTTTCTAAGGCCCTCTCCGAGAAATCTACTCTTGAAAACGATGTGTGGTCGAACCTTTACGTCCATCGCCTCGCGAATTCCGTCTCCAAAGAGACTGAAACTTAGAACTATCAGAAGTACTACGACGGAAGGAAGCAGGGCTTCCCAAGGATATGAGTACACGTTGATCATAATAGATGCGACCATGTTACCAAGTTCTGGGGTATTTGGCGGAATCCCAACGTTTAGGAATCCAAGGCTAGAGACCGAAATTAGAGCAGTTCCTATGTCTATCGAGGCATATACTAGAATCGCGGGAAGAATGTTCGGGATGATCCCCTTCCGCATCACGTAAAGAAAAGACGAATTAAGTGTCTTTGACACCGCCATGTAGTCTTCAGATTTGATCGCTAGAACGCCCCCGCGGATCAGCCTCGCGTACGGGGGCCACCAGACAAATGTCAAAGAAATTGCGACGTTGAAAAGGCTTGGAGGATAAAGTGTGTCGGCAATCAAAAGCGCCATGAGAATAACGGGAAAGGCGAGAAAAAGGTCAGATATCCTCATGATTGCTTCGTCGAGGAAGCCTCCAACATAGCCCGCTGTCATGCCTACCAAGGTTCCTATCACGACAGAAAGTAGCACGACAAAAAGCGAAATTCCGAGGTCGACTGGCAATGCCGCAAGAACTCTTGAAAATATGTCTCGGCCATCGGCATCAGTTCCAAAAAAGTGTGTGAGGCTAGGTTTAGCATTGGTGTCAAACGTGACATGGCTCGGATTATACGGAGCAATTGCTCCTCGAGTTATATAGAAAGCAAATGCCAGGGCCAAGAATGCTAATGCCGTAATTGTCCCAAAAGAAGAGACCCGATTTGAAAATGCGAGTCTTCTAAAATTCGAAAGATATTGTCGGAGACGACTCTTCGTTTTCATGGCAGACACGGAAATCAAATTGATTAGCACCCTCATCCTTGAGTTTGGGCAGTGCCCAGTGAGATCCTCGGATCGAGCAGAGAATAGGTTACGTCTGCCAGAAAGTTTGCCGCCACTACTCCAAACGTGAAAAATATGACAATAGGAATTAGAGCCGGATAGTCAAAGTCAACTATCGCATTGTATGCAAATTGGCCGATGCCTGGCCATCCGAAAATTTCCTCCACAATGATAGTTCCAGAAAGCATCCATCCAAACATTACAGCGCTTACCGTTGTTGCATCGATTAGAGCGTTTCGAAGGACATGCCTTCGGTTGGCTACTGAATCAGGAACTCCCCGTGCGCGCGCTGACTTGACCTGAGTCGACCACCGAAAATCTAGCACTGAAGACCGCGTGACTCTCGAGATTATTCCAAAGTCCAAAAGCGCGAGGACTCCGGCGGGAAGAATAATATGCTGCAATCCCGAGACAAAATCTGGAAAGTTGAGTTCAATCAGCGAATCTATCAATCCAATACCTGTGATCGGGTGCGGGGGAGTCAGGTTCGGCGAATACATCGCTCCCGAGGGAAGGATGTGAATCGCAACCGAGAAGAGAAGTATTGCTCCTATTGCTCCGAGGTAATATGGGGTTGCCCAACTAGCAAGATAAAAGGTTCGAATCAGCGTGTCAATCTTGGTGCTGAACCTCATGCCTGAAATGTAACCGAGGACAACCCCCATCAAGATTGTGATAAGAAGAGCCACAAGGACAAGCTCAACGGTGTTCAGGCCGTGGAAAAATAACTCCTGAGCAATATTCTGTCCAGTGACGGGGTCGGTTCCAAAATTAAACGTAAATGAATTGATTAAGAAATGATACAGCTGTACATCGAGCGGGAGATTTAGCCCGTATTCAGCCTTCGTTGCCGCTATTGTCGAGTAATGAGCCTTCTCCCCAGACCAGAGCGCCGCTGGGTCCGAATTTAGTACGTGCGAAATCAGGAACACGATTACGACGACGCCGACCATAATGGCGACGGCCCCGACGAGCCGCTTGCCGAGGAAAGACAAAAAGTCCCTTAGGTATACCATGTACTAATTCCGGGTCGTTGTTCCTTTTCCTTTCACGTTTGGATGCAACATCTACGTGTAATGAACGGTATTGTAGTACATGAAGTAACCGGCGCACGAGCCGGTGGGATTGGGAGCGTAGATACCAGCTACATTGTTTGCATTGACAGCCAAGAAGTCAGGAACATAGAGCCAATCTAGGACGTAACCATTGTACATAGTTTTCGTCACGTTTTGATAGGCTTGAATCAACGTAGCGGAATTGTTGGCAGTCGCCGCGTTGGTCGCAAACATGGATTCATTTGCAAAAATTACAGGCGCTCCAGTATAATTGTTCTCAGAGTTTGCTAGCGCAGTCACGTAATCTTGGCTAGCGAAGTAATCCTCCGAGTAATATCCGATGCCAAAACCGTTCGTGGTGTTGGCGGACGGCGTGGGAGTGAACAGGTACGATGTATAATCATCGAAGGTTAGTTCAACGGGGTTAATCTTGATGCCGATCGCGGATAGCTCACTTTGAATATAGGGTTCTGCGTTACTTTCGGATACTAGGTCCGAACAGTACACAAAATTCAAAGTTGGAAAGGTACTGCCTGCCAGCTTTGTGCCGTTTGGTAGAGTCGATGCATAACCGGCTTCGTTGAGCAATTCCGCCGCCAGGGTCGCGTTGTAATTATGCGAAATTAATCCAGATGTTGACTGGTTGTAGTTAGGAAATCCTGGCGGAACCGGCCCTATCCAAGTTTGCGCATCGCCCCCAAATACCGCCGAAATGATCCCCGAGTAGTCAATTGCGTAGCTTATTGCTTCGCGGACAAGCGTGCTGTTAAATTGAGAATTGATAAAGGGGTTCATGTAGATATAATACGCGGCTTCCGCTGAGCCAAATTCAATAGGCAAAATCGTTACGTTGACACCGGGTATAGATTCTACCGACTGGACACTCGAAATTTCTGAGGTATCAGGTGCTCCGATGATTTGGGCCGCCCCCGATTTCAAATCGGCGATTGTCGAAGTAACTGACTTGTAATAGATTACAATCGTTTGCAAAGTCGCTGGTTGTATCGCGTAGTTTAATTCGGAAGTAGAAAGATTATCGGCCCAATAATTCGCGTTCTTCGTAAGAGTCACGCTTTCGCTGTTTATCCAGCAGCCTGAATTGCATAGATAAAATCCGGTTCCAATCGCGTTGGTTTCCATCCAAGTGTTCTTTTCGTTCGCGACTACGCCGCCGTTTTGCAGTACAACCTTAGGGTCTACAGCGAAAGAGCTTGGCGCCGTAAGGGTTGCCAAAAGCGCGGAATAGGACACGTTACCATTATAACCGTAACCAAGGTTTAGGGCAATCTCTGATTGGTTTATCACTTCGAAGGATTGACTAGGATTTTCCATGACGGTCAAGTTTGCTGAGGAAGGTGAAGTATAGTTGATCGAATTGAGTATGGCAGCAAGAGCCGGCGTGTCGGTAAAATTCGCAAAGTTCTGCTCTAAAATGAAAGCGGGTGCCTGATTCATCACGATCGTTCGATAGAGAGAATACCACATCACGTAAGCGTTGAAAGGATCTCCGTTACTGAATGTAACTCCGTTCCTAAGAGTGAAATTCCACTGCATCTGATTTGCAGAGGAGGTCCAGCTCGACGCAAGCTCTCCTATGTAACCATTACTTACGGTAAGCGACGGAGCAACCAGTCCTTGATAGATATTCGAAGTTATTTCGTTGCCTGGGGTTGTGAATTCTACTGCGGGGTCTAGGGAATCAGGCTGTGTTCCTTCTTCGACGACAAGTGTGTTCGGGCTAGACTTTGACGATGTACTAGATGAGATACTACTAGAGCTCGAAGAGGAACTGGTCGTAGTACTCGATCTGGAAATTGTAAGCGCATAATACGCGCCAATTCCAGCAATTAACACAATAACGACGACAACTACCGCAATGAGTACACGAGAGACGGCCTTTTTTCCACTATTATGCATAGTGTCTCAATTTTTCTCGGAAGGCGCTATATCTTATATGTTTTCTATCAGCTCTTATCTCAGTCAGTCCGAAAAAAAGCCGCGATTCTAATTCTAATTAATTAGAATGCCTTTCGTGGAGCTCTCGAAATCCCTCCTCGCAAGCGGCGAGAGTGACTTCGATGTCGTTCTCAGAATGAGCCGTAGAAAGCGCAATTCTCTCATAATTGTCGGGATGAAGGTAGACTCCTTTCTCCATCATTATCTGCGAGAACAGTCGATACTTGTTCCAGTCGATTAAGAGGCTCTCCCGGTAGTTAATTATCTTCTTTTGCTTTGTGAAAAAGAGCGAAAACATGCCGGGAGCTCCTTGGATACAGACGTCTTGCCGAGCTCTATCGGCTATCTTTGAAAGTTCGCTCATGAGTTTGTTTGTAAGATCCTTGAGAGTCTTGAACCCGTAATTTTCGTCTTCTGAAAGAACTTCGAGGTTCGACAGCGCTCCTGCAAGGACGAGCGAATTAGCAAAGTATGTTCCACCGTATGAGACCTTGCCCGGGCCAATTAGTTCCATGAATTCCTTCTTCCCCGACACTGCAGATATACCAACGCCTCCACCGAGCGCCTTACCCCATGTTGAGAGATCGGGCGTAACTCCGTAAAGCTCTTGCGCTCCACCAGGCGACACTCTGAACCCGGTTACAACTTCGTCGAATATCAGAAGGGCGTCGTTTTGAGCCGCAATTTCTTTGACCGACTTTAGGTAGTCGGGGCTAGGTAGGATAATGCCGGAATTCGCCATTATTGGTTCCATAATTATAGCCGCGACCTCGTTTCGATGTCTCTTCATTATTCGCTCGAAAGCACGCAAGTTGTTCCACGGGGAAACAATGACTGTGTCAAGAACTAAGGAAGGAATTCCGGCTGAATATGGCAAAGGCCTCGGATATTCTTCGAGACCGGCAACAGACGGGGGTGCCTCTACGCTTATCATGGCATAATCATGCTGACCATGATAGTGTCCTTCGAATTTGAGAACCATGTCCTTCCCGGTGGCAGCTCTTGCAATTCTTATTGCGTTACTTGTTGCGTCGGTTCCGCTTGAACCGAAAATCACCATTTCGGCGGTCTTCACCATCTGTAAGAACTTGCGGGCCAGTTTCACCTCGAGTTCTACCGGAGAACCAAACATTACACCCTTCTCAGCCTGATCTCTGAGTGCCTGAACAATTTTCGGATGCGAATGACCGTTTATCATCGCCCCGTAGCTCAATAGATAATCCAAGTACTGGTTTCCGTCTACATCAATGAGACGCGGCCCAACTCCACGATCGAAATATAGCGGGTAGGGTTCGAAAGAGGCCCATCTGAGTACCGAGCTAGCTCCGCCCGGGATCATTATTCTGGCCTCGTCGTAGAGTGCTCCTGAAGCGGTGGTCTTTCTAAGATGCTGTTCGTCTACCGATAGGTTTGCAACGGTTTCAACCGCTTGCATGGAACCTGCATTCTGAGCATTGCTTACCAGTGACGGAACCACCGAGTCCTTTTGAGCTCCAGAAGTAGAAGGCTGTTTTACCGGTGGCGTTACTGAACCCGAGCTGGACATATTCTATTTCACTACTCTCTCATTGTTTTTCTCTCGTCTCAATTGCTTCCGTTTCTAGAATTCGTTCGCACATGGTTTCGAACCTTCTTTGTCCCTAGCCTTTTTCTTGAAATCACCTTTAGTTTGATCAACACGTAGTTTCCTTCATTTATTCTCATTAGTTTCCTGATCTCTTCTGGAATCGTCAGTCTGCCGCCCTTTATAACCTCGGCAATAAAGGGCATCTCTTCATCGAGACTAGGACTTTCCACAGGGGACAAAGGGAAGGATTCTACCGAGTATATTCCTAGGAAGAACTAGCCCAAAAGGCTTTGGTCATGCAGAGCCCGAAATAACATAAAATGTTTGCTTTAAGTATTAAAACGTATAAAAAATAACCTTTTCGTCTTTTATATACTCGAAAATAATCTGCCCCAAAAAGCCATTGTACGATAATCTGGAGTTGCTACCAAGTTTTAGGCACCCGAGACTCATACGATTGGGCTGGTTTGTTCGGTCAACGAGCATACATTTGATTAAAAAAAAGTGCCTACGGGAGGAGCATGCTGATCCTTAGGGCGAAAGGAAAGAGAGGAAGTATGTGCGCGCCCTAAAGGAATGAGGCGAGATCTATATGCGATCTTCGCGAGCAATCAGATTCGGAAAGTTTGATGTTCCAAACGATAGATAGTACTTTCCATCGGCACCGGCGTAGATTACGCCATCGTTTTTCAAGCAGCGAAGTGTCCTACTGTACTCTACTTTAGACATCTCGAGTTCTTTGGCAGGCTCTTTCATTCTTTCAAAGAGCAGTCCTCTTTCGACCGCATTCAGTATTCGGTGCTCCGGCTCAGAGTCGCTATAAGGCGTAGTAAGAGGAACTACTCCAAATGCGATCCTTGGAACTCGCCGAACGCTGGATACGGGAGGAATTTCGAATTGTTCTCGGTTGTAAGAATGAGGCAGACTAGTCTTCCTTTCTCGGTGTAAAACCAATTGGATGTGAAAAATTAGCAAGAAACTCGGTATTAAATATTCCGAAGTTCGACTCGATCGCCAAAGGTTGGCTATCGATTTTCGAAAGTTCAAAAAGCTCAAGATTTTATTGAAAACCTGTAGTCATCATCATTGGAAAAGACCAAGAAGATCTGTGTTGCTGGTGGAGCAGGGCTAACCGGTCAATGTGCGGTCAGGGATCTCCTCAGAAGCAAAAATGTAGAGAGCATCTGTGTAGCAGACTATGATCAAAAGGGATTAGATGAGCTTCGGCGAAAGCTCAAGGACGACGATAGCAGGTTAGAATTCAGGAAAATAGACGTCAGGAAAGAAGAGGAAACCGCTTCGGTGTTCAAGGGTTACGATGTCGTGATCAACGGCGTCCAATATTACTTCAACTTGAAAGTCATGAGTGCGGCGTTGAAGGCAAGGACCAATTACCTTGATTTTGGCGGTCTCTATTACACCACTCTGGAGCAGATCCGAAGGTTCAACAATCAATTTCGAGATTCGGGGCTCCTAGGAGTCGTGGGAATGGGCGCACAACCCGGCGTCTCGAACCTCATGGTAAAGCAAGCAATCAAGGGGTTTAGTCATGCAGATTCCGTCGAAATACTGGACGGTTGGCGCGACAGTACAAAAAGCAGTTCGCCAATTTACTTCACGTGGTCTCCTCTCACTTTTTTTGATGAATCTAGCAAGGAAGCTGTTGTATTCGAAAACGGCAAGTTCGTAAGGAAACCTCCCTTCTGCGACCCTCAGACCGTTGAGTTTCCGGCTCCTGTCAGGAAGGTCGAAGTATGTACGGCGCTGCACTCAGAACTGGCTACAATACCAAAATCGTTTGAGAGCTACGGATTGAAGAACGTCGTATGGAAGGAAGGAGGAGCCGACTTTTGGAAGATCAAGTTTCTAGCCGACCTGGGACTTACATCAGATGAGAAGAGCTCATACGGCGGTGTAGAACTCTCCCCGAGAGAATTCCTACTGGATTTGTTCAAGAAAAGAGGCATTCTAAAGATGCCTTCGGATGCCGTACCGGACGATTTTGAAGTGACCCGAGTGATTGTAAAGGGATGGTCGAAACGCGGTAGAAGAAAAGCAAGAAAGACCGTTGTAAGCGATGCTTACTTTCCCGCATACAAGCCATGGAAAGTAAGCTGTAGTCAGTACAATGTGGGTATCCCTGCATCAATTGCGGCACAGATCATCGCGAGTCATGGGGAAACACTCCCGAAAGGTGTGCTCCCCGCCGAGAAGGTGTTTGAACCGAGCGCGTTCTTTGAGGAACTGGAGAAGAGGAACATCATAGTCCGAAAGAAGACGCTGAGACATTAATCAGCCGCGATTTGCTTGCCTGACTTGTACAAACTATCAATGCGTCAGATTCCAAATTAGACTGCATTTTCCACGTAAATCCTCCGAACTTCGGAGGCTACTTTTTGTATCGCGTCTCGCCCTTCGTCGAAGTAGCTTGGGAGCGTCATGAATCCGTGAACCATCCCGGGATAATCCAGAATCCTTGTCTTTACGCCGGACTGCTCTAGTTTCTTTACAAAATCAAGCTCTTGCTCCCTTAAGGGATCCAGTTCCGCCGAGATCATAATCGTATAAGGTAATCCTTTGAGATCCCCGTATTGAGGAGAAGCCAGGGCATTACGAACATCAGATTCGTGCTTTACGTAATGATTGATGAACCAATCCATGGACTCCTTCGAAGGGCCGAATTTGTCCTTTGAATATTTTGACAGGTCTCTCGAAAGATCGGTCACCGGACAGATCGGGACTTGCATCGCAATATGAGGTTCCGCGTTAACTACCGCGGTGAGACACACGTCGATTGCAAGTGTTCCTCCGGCACTGTCGCCGGCAACAATAATCGTGTCTTCGTCGCCTTCGAAGAGTTTCGCGTTCTCCGCGATCCACTTCGTCGCTTCATAGCAGTCATGCACTGCTGCAGGAAATTTATGTTCAGGCGCAAGACGATAGCCAACCGAAACCACAATTGCTTCAGATCTGTTCGCCATCATAGAGCAAATCTCATCATACTCGTCGAGCATTCCCACTACCCAACCTCCACCATGAAAATACAAGATCACGGGGTACAGATCTAGTTCGTCTTCTTCCTTGTCGATCTTCGGCCAATAAACTCTAGCGGGGATCTTCGAGCCTTCTTCTTTCAGGATTCGATTCTCAATCCTTTCCACGGGTTCCAGTGAACCTAGAAATGGAAGAGTAGTGCGCAGATCCTCCTTCCTCGCTTCAATTGGATCTAAAGTTGTGATATCTTTTGCTTTGATTGATTCGAGCTTCTGCAACATCTCTAGTACGCGTGGATTTGGAGGCATCTATGAAACTGTGTGAATTCTTTCCGATAATAAGGAATCGGAACTGTTTGATCGATAATGCAATGCAACGAGTAGCCGGCCAGTACTTTGAGAAGTTAAGACACAAGAGGTTTTGATAGAGTGCTTTGCAGAGCGAGTATTCGAGAATTGTTATTACTGCCAAATGGCAGGAATTAAACTGCATGCAAACTATTTCCGTAGGTTTTTTCGCTTTTTGGCGAGTATAATCTCCAAGTACTCACGAGCCTCTCGTGCCTTTCGCATTTCTTCCTCCTTCAAGAAGCCCATCGACATAATGTATGCCCAGACCTGTGATAACGAATTGTAAGCTTGGGCAAGAAAATACTGATCAGCATCTGTCCATTTGTCGATAGTTTGATAGCGAACAATCCTTCCGCTCTTTCTCTTTATTACCCGGCCTTTCTCTGCGAGTTTTGCGAGAGCCTGGCTGGCGCCGGGTTGAGAAATTCCTAATTTCTCTGCTACTTCTGAAGGCGAACTGATACCACTTTGAATGAGTTGAAGGATTTCTTCTTCCCTTTGTGTAACTTCGGCCATATCTTACCATTCACTTATACATAAGTTAATCTTTATCTATCACTTATGAGTAAGTTTAGCCTCTGCATCCCATCTAAAATCCCTTGCGTCTTTGGGGGTTCAGAGAGAGATACCGCAGAACTTTGATCAGTCCTATTGATTCACTACGTAAGGTTGAGAGAAATGTCCTAGTCTTAGGATTATCATCGTCATTTTCCACTTTTGGAAACACGTTATGGTTCTTCTTTTTTCCGCTTATATTGAAGAGCCAAGGGGCGAATGTTGGACAGGTCGGAGTAGTCTACGGGCTCTCATTTCTCACTGCTGCGATTCTACAGATTCCTGTAGGTGCTTTTGCTGATAAATTTGGTAGAAAGAAGGCGGTGGTAATCGGAAGTCTCATACCAGCCTTCACCGTATCCATGATGCGTTTTCATCCAATCTGCTTTTGTCCTCAGGAGCTTACATCGCTTTCTCTGCAATAGGAGGGACGTTTTTCTCAATCGGGCGATCGGCTCTAATCACGGAATCAGTTCCAAAGAAAAAGCTGGCGACGAGTTTTGGAACTTTTACAACCATGGCCGGCTGGCTCTCGATGTTCGCTCCTGTCCTTGGCGGATTGTATCTCGACACTTACTTGAGGGCAATCCTGATTGTCAGTGTTCTCCTTTATTCTGGTGTCGCGACAGTACGAGCCCTGTTCTTGAAAGAGACACTTCATGAGATACCGGGCGAATCTTCAGAAGGGCGAGAACTGAGAGTTTCAATTGAGAGTCAGCAAGTCTCCAAGTTCAAGACCCTCAGCACAAACCTTCGAGCTGCTCTATCAAACAGGATTCTGATTGCCTTGACTCTAGCTTACACTGTCTATGGTATTCTATTTAGTCAATCTTCTTTTGTGGTGACGCTTTATTCCGCGAACGTGATTCATCTAACTACTTTTCAACTAGGGCTTATGTTTTCTATTTTTCTTCTCGTAGACTCCCAACTTAGTATTCCATTTGGAATGATGGCCGACCGATGGGATAAAAAGAAGATTATCATCGCCAGCTGGCTCGGAGAAATGACACTTATGATGTTCTTTGTGTATTCTGCGGGACCCGTAATTGCGCTGGCATCATTTGCAGCCTGGACTGCTTTTGGGGCTCTCGATGGTCCAGCGATTTCCGCATTGCTCGGAATTATCACTAAAATGGAGACGAGAGGAGTTTCCATGGGCTTCTTCAATACATTCTCTTCGATTCTTGCAATATCTGCTCCGATCTTCTCTGGATTTCTTTATTCAATCCAGCCAGTCCTTCCGTTTTTCATGTTGTTGGCTATTGATTCCACAGCTCTCGTGGTCTTTCTGCAGTTCATCAACCTGAAGAAACCTTCAGCATAAAGTTGCAGATCGGTTCAAATCTTCAATCCAAGTCGATTTGGCCTTTGACCAATTGAATCTTCGCGTTTTCGATTGCTTTCTCTGCCTTTTGAGCTGAGTCCTTTCATATTCCTTATCCGAAAGTGTGTGCTTACAACAAAGGTAATAATCTAGTGATTACTTTTGGATATCAAAAGATGGAAAGATCTCAGTTTTCCTACGGATTCTATCCGATAGATTGCGGTTCGTCCACGGGTTACATCGCGGATCATCCCTTAGGGGAGGTTTCTCTAATTGAGTCTTCTCGAAGTTAGAGATCTAAGCGTCGATTTTGCCACAATGGAGGGACGAGTACACGTTCTAAATGGCGTGAGTTTCGACGTCAAGAAGGGCGAGATAGTCGGAATTGTAGGGGAGAGCGGTTCTGGAAAGACAACGCTCGGTCTCGCCATTCTCCGACTGCTTGACATCCCACCGGCGCAGTATCTGGGTGGCTCGGTACATTTTGAAGGCAATGATGTCCTTTCTCAAGAACCCTCCAATCTATGGCACCTGCGTGGAACAGGAATGAACATGGTATTCCAAGAGTCTCTCATCTCACTCAATCCCGTTTACAGAGTGGAATCCCAAATCAACGAATCCATCAATGCGCTATGCACATCCAGAAAAGTTGAGTTGTCAAAGGAAGAGCGCGGTGAACGGATGCTAAAGATACTGCAAGAACTATGCCTCGATCAACCGCAGCAGGTCTTGAAGAAATATCCTCATGAACTCTCTGGGGGCATGAGACAGAGGGTTTCGATTGCGATGTCCATCATCCAGACTCCCAAGCTCCTGTTTCTTGACGAGCCGACGACTGGGCTAGATTCTTACGTCCAAAATCGAATCCTGGAGATTATCAGGAAGCTGAATAAGGAATTTGGAATCTCAATGGTTCTGATTACGCATGACCTGACGGTCGCCTCGCAGATCTGCGACAGGATTTATGTAATGTACGCAGGGCGGGTCGTCGAAGTAGGATTAAGTAAGCAGATACTTGAGCGGCCATTCCACCCCTATTCTGAAACTTTACTCGCGGCCTTGCCGAAAGGGTTCGAGAACGGACCGCCTCTACCTATTCCGCAGGGCGAGCCCCCAGACTTGAAAAATCTCCCAGAAGGTTGCAAGTTTAATCCGCGTTGTGTTTACGCTATGGATGTCTGCAAGACTAGAGAGCCGAAACTCATCCCCACCTCGGACAGTGGGCAGATATCTTGCTGGAAGTATTCGTGAAAGTTTGATCCTTAGGATCTGAAGCTTTTAGTTTCTTTTGTACGAGGCGACCACTTCTTTGGCGAATCTTCTAATTTCCCCCTCAACTTCGTTCTCCTTCGATCTGACAAGCAACGCGATTTCGCAACCTTCCTTCTCGTATTGATTCAGAAGATTCGATGTGAGCTCGGAAATTGCTCCGTTGCATGCCACCTTGACATGATCATTTCTTCCAATTCTTTTCTCTTCATCGCGCAGTTTTGATATCACTTGCCGGTATCCTTCGAGTGGGACCCCAGGTACTCCCGGAAGCCAACCCTGAGCCATTCTAGCCGCAACTTTCAGCATGTAATCTCCTCTTGTTCCAAACCAAAGCGGAACATACGGTTCCTGGACTGGTTTTGGTTCTAGCACAGCGTCCTTTGACGTATAATATTCTCCTTTGAAATCAACGGCATTCTTGTTTTCTTTATCCCAGAGAGCCAAGATTAGATTTAGAGCCTCGCGCGTCTTTCTCGCCCGGATCCTTCCATCCTCATCCCAAGAGGCGTAGGCAGAAAATTCAGGCTCATGCCAGCCGGATCCGACTCCCAGAATAGCCCTTCCTTCGGAGACTTGATCCACGGTAGCCACGATCTTTGCGAGTTGAGCGGGAGGCCTGAAAGGGATCGGAGTGACACAAGTTCCAATCTTGATCCTCCTCGTTATCGCGGCTACGGCAGAGAGGATGACCCAAGCGTCAACCGTTGAATTGCTGACTGGCGTCATATAATGATCCGTTACAAAGAAATAGTCTAGCTCATTTTCCTCAGCCACTTTTGAGGCAGCCAAAATGTCATTTGCATTATAGTGACTTCCCATCACAACTCCGAATTCCATTACGCATATTCTCCGATAACGACCTTTGTGGTTAGTTTTCTCTTACTCTTCATCTTTGCGTTTCCAGATAGCATTCCCCACATGATTTCCGTCTAGATTGTTGCAGAAGGAGTTAGTCTTCTAATCCCGCTGCAACGAAAATTCAAGGCGAGCATGTTGGGATATAATTCGAATTGAAACCGCAGTATGTCCACGCAAAGACGGTATTGTTTTGTACAGTGATTTCATCGGGCCCGAAGTTGGCCGTCTGCCACAAAGAAGTGCTATTGTATGTCCACAGAAACCAGTCCCGTGTATTACTATTTTGAATTCCTCCGATCCCTTCCACAAAGTGCGAACCGTACTCGCAACATGTCGCGTTGACATTGCCATTTGTAACTAACAAAGTGACTGTGTAAAGGTTCCATCCCGGCTCGACGCTCGTATTATTATACCATGTCTGGGTTCCGTTCCCATAGTCGATATAGACATCTGAAATGTACTTCATATTTAGGCGGTTCAACTCTGAAACATAAGTACTATCTTGAGACTCCGCCTGATGATATTGAGAATAGTACACAACGGTCAGTCCAGATACGATGACAACTATCGCAACGAGGAAGGCTATTACTCCGTAAAGGGTTTTGTTTTGAACACTCATCTTTCCTTTCAACATCCTTTCTTGCGATTCTATGGTGAAGCTGGAATTTTATTTTCCTGAGGAGATTTGTTCATACTGATAGCTAAGTTTCCCGGCTGACCGAATACTTTCAAAAAGTACACGATTATGACGGGAGCTAACGCAGACCCAAGCACAAAATCGCCGAGTTCGTGAGACACGGTAAAGTAAAGGGTCAAGGGGTTTAGGTCGGTGAAGAGGAATTTCTCAAGAGTGATATTCGGCCAGTACAGTAGGACCGCGGTCCCAAAATTCGTAGTAGTGTCCCAGAAAAAGGCACAAATCGCCATTATCGAGCCGAAGAAAATATTCAGGTACGATGCAGGTCTAATATTGTAACCCCATATTTTTGAGGCACCCCAGCCCGCAAAAGCATAGATCACCGTTGCTCCCATCAGGAAGGGGAGAATCAGAGTCGGTGCACCGTATGGACTAATTACACCCCAAATGAATTCTGTCAGAATTGCTATCGTCGTTCCGGTTTTGAAGCCAAAAGCGTAAGCGGAGGCGAAGACCAACGTGAATACTAGCTTGACGTTGGCAACGGGGGCCATCCCGTAGTCGGTCGCAATCGCGAGCGAGGTGAAGATAGCGATTACAGTTAATCTTCTAGTTGGATTCATGTCCAGCCTGGCTGGATAGTCCAGTCAGGCATCCTTAAGAGTTTCTAATCTAGTACATAGCGAAGATATTTCCTTTACCTGGCCGAGTTGCTTACGTAGAGGGGGCCGTTCTGCATCGTAGGGTGTATAGAGCACCCAGGGGAAATGAACGATCCTCCGAACAAATTAATAGGATACAAAGTGGCGTTCACGTCTATCTCGTTTGCGTGGCCCATCGTATCGAAGAAAAACCAGACTGCGAGGCCCAGCCCAAGAGCTGCGATATATTTTGTTTTGATGAACTTTAGATTAGGTATCAGTCATAGAGCAAGAAAAGCCGGCCCAAGTGTCGCAATTGCGGTCGTGGCAGCAACGAAAGGAAAGGCGTACGACAACATTCAAGGTTTAGAAAAAGGGATTATCTCGAACTTTTATCTTATGGCTCAACTTACGAACTGTGGGAACATTTAATCGGGAGATTAGCGAGTGTGGTCGGGGTAAACCTGTAACAGATGACTGCTCTTCCTTACTTTTTCACCGACGATTTGATCCACTTACTGATCGTGATAATGTCCTTTTCATTGGTTGGAATTTCTTTCTACGGTTATCTGAGACAGCGAAATTCTCGATACTTCTTGCTCTTTCTGGCATTCGTCTTCATCATGCTTAGTCAAACGACTACGGCAATAGAGACTTTCTTCATGTCGGATCAACTGATCATAATTCCGTACATGGACGTTCACGTTACTCACTTGTTTGACTTCGCAACGCTTTTGTGCTTTGGGTTTGCTCTTACTAGGTCACAGAACTCATCGGGACTCACGCCAGGTAGGAAATCTATTGCATCCGTTAAACTCGAATAGAACACGCATACTGCAGCTCGCTGAGATTTCGCCTGGAATCCATCTTCGAGAGCTTGAGCGGGTTCTCAATCTCTCGCTACATTCAGTTCGCTATCATGTGGACTCCCTTGCAGAGTCGGGTCTCATCATTTGTGATAAGAAGACTGGGTATTCTAGGATATTTCCTGCAGGAACTCCGCAGCAGGACATTGTACTCTATCAATTTCTCAGAGTAAATTCGTCAAGGCGAGTAGTTTCCGCTCTGATTTCGTCGTCAGAGGGCTTGTCTAACAAGGAGATCTGTGCAAAATCCGGCCTCGCGAAATCCACAGTCAGCGAGAGTATTCAAAAGCTGCTCGAGCATCACATCGCCTTTCTCGAGCTCTCCGAGTCCGGAATCAAGCTAAGACTATATGATTCGGAACACGTTTCAACTCTGCTTCAGAGTCTGGGCCCCGCCTTGGACTCGAAAGACGTTGTCCAAAACTTTGTAGATCTATGGGATTTTTGATTATCCAGCTTTTTCTTTAAGAACGTTGCAATCAAACGCAAAGACCAAGCCATGTATCGATGTTCTTATCTAGGCGACACCATTTGAACTATAAGAAACTAATTGCGGCATTTGCTATTCTTTCGTTATTTGTCTCCTCTTCTGTCCTCGCGCTAGGGATACAGTCAAACCAAACGGTATCTGTGCCATCGAAATGGGGCGTAAAATTACTTTCACCTACTTCTTCATCGTCGAATGACTCCGTCGAAATCTATTCACCTAGTTTGATTAGAAATTTCTCCTTACCATTGATTAACAATACAATAACGTCAGGTCCAAATTCTATCGCGGCGGGTCCAAATGGGACTTTTTGGGTTGCAGAATTCGAGGCTGGAAAAATCGCGGAGTTTTTTACATCCAACCAGACGATTAAAGAGTTTCAAGTTCCTGAGGAGGGATCAAACCCGAATTCGATTGCAGTAGATCAATTTGGGACTGTCTGGTTCTCCGACTTTGCGAATGCGAAAATTTGGAGCCTCGACCCGTCAACGGGGGTGTTCACGAACTATACGATTCCTACTACAGGGGCCGAGCCTCTTTTCATTGTTGTCGACCAAAACCACAACATATGGTTCACGGAGACAACAGGCTACAAGATAGGCGAACTCGCCTATCCGAACTACACAATGTCCCAGTATTCAGTTCCTTTGGCTATGTACGAGCCTCTTGAGATGGCGCTAGACCAAAACACATCGACTTTATGGATCACTCTGGCAGAGACAACCTCCCAAGTGCAACCGGGAGCGATTGCTTCCTTTAGCATAACAACAAAAAGTTTTGAAAAAGTCTACACCCCCCCGATTTCCCTTCAAGACCCAGTCGGAATCGTGCTGGATAAGAATGGGAATGTATGGGTCTCCGAGCATCGAGGAAGCTCAGTGGTCGAACTTGATCCATTTAATTCCACCTGGAAAAAGTATGTGACGTCTCCCCCTACTAGCGAATTCACAATATCGGCCGTCGCTACTCTGGCGATCGATAATCAGGGCGATTTCTGGTTTGTTGAGCATTTTAGCAATAAGGTTGGTAGACTCGACCCCTCTACAGGGGTGATAGACGAGTTTGATCTTACGGGTGCCGCCGAAAGTCCTTATTCGGTCTTGAATGCTCTAGATTCCAGCGGTAACTTTTGGTTTACGAACTTTGTACAAAATGCAATTCAGATGATACCGGCGAACACCACGACAGGAGTCTACGTTCGCACGTTGTCGCCCAACGATTCTGATCCCTATCCACAAGTCGGGGCCGGGCAGACGATTTCGGCGAGCTTTGTGGTCAAGAACTTGGCCCCGTATTCACAAAATCTGACACTGGCTGCAACTAGCTCATTCTCCGCCGACGGCTTCACGACGCCGCAAGAAGTCTCTTTCAACGTCACGCGTGATTCCCTTCAGCTTGCTAGCAATCAATCAATGGTCGTAGGGGTGAAGATAACCCCCTATTCTTCACTTGCATCGGGATTGTATTCAGTCTCCTTCGCGGCGATAGGACAAAATTCTTCGACCGTGCAAGTCTTCTTCATCCAGGTTAGCGCGAGTCCCCTGTACTTCTTCTATAACTTGGGAGACTACCTCGAGGAGATTCTAATCGCCGCGGTCTTGATCTCAGCAGGGGTGTACTTTTTCTTCCTCAGACTCCGGAAGACTGTGCAGAAATGACTGTGACCGATAAATTGATGTTGACAATATTCTAGCGATTGCGGATCAAACATATAACGGTAATTTAAAAGGAGAAATCCGCTTGTCATTAGGACGTGCTGAGAAAATTGCATCTATACTGATAGCGATTCTTGCTATCATGGTGGCCGCATCCATCTACTCCTTTCTTGCCCATTCTCCCGCTAATTCTCTTGAAACCTTGATTCGCATCGCGGCTGCAAAGTGCCCCGGCATTCCCGGTGGGTCGGGAGGCCCGGGGCCGGATTACATCAACATCACGATAGATGTCGCCCTAGTCGCCCTTTTCGGAATCTTCGTCGAGCTAACAATCAAGGACATGCGGCGAAGGAAAAAGCGAATTTAGTAATCAATTACAAGTTACTGGATCTTTTCGCCAGTTCTCCGTTTGTTCTTGTTGTTGCTATAGACTATCTCATAAGCACCCTGCCGAATGTCGTTGCGATGTCTCTCCACTTTGCGACGCTTAATGCGATTGTTGTGAGCAGGGGAATGTAGGAGTAATAGTACAGCGGAGTTGTTGCGCCACCGGTAACCAACATGTGAACGAAACCCGAAGCTACTCCGGGAAGGGCCAATATCGGCAAGTTCGTCGCAATCAATGTTATGAGCACAACCGCGCTCGCTTTTGAAATCTTTCCTTGATTCAGAGTAACAAACAATGGGATTGCAACCAGGGAAAACCTCGGGTCAAAGAAAGATAATCCGTAGAAAATACCCGAAACGACCGGCTTTTTTCTCGCTCCAAAATAGAATGATAGTAAAATCAGGGCAAGCTCCAGAACTTTCGATTGCGCTTCAGCCCACTGCCAAAAATAAGCTTCAGAGATTCCCCAACTTGGATTCGCTGAAAAGGGGAGCAAAAGTGCAATCACTGAGACTGTTCCGATTACGGCAACGTTCTCGCGACGCAGGAGTCCGTAAATCAGATAAGAGATCAGGACTAGCATTACGAACTGTATCAAGTCAAAGGCGAGGAGTGCTCGTGGATAGCTCAGAACTAGTGACGGGACAGCAAAAATCAGAAACGATGGTAGGTACTTGAAAGACTCTGGGCGAGGCGAGATGCCCAAAAAACTCGCGTTTTGCGTAGACCCAACTGAATAAATTGCCGCCGGATCATGGATCAAATTCCAAGCAGCAAAATAGAACGCGGAGTAATCTTTTGCTAGGACGGCGGTTTTCGGAGCGCAGCAACCAGAGTCAATTTTCTGCGTCTCGGGAATCGCCTGGAGGAGTATTAGAAGATTCAGCGAGATTGCGATGCCCATTATCAAAATGACGATGAGTAATTTTCTCTTCTGATCCATGGCTCGCGACAAGTCAGAATTTCTTTACCACGACATTTTGGATTTATTCTGTATTTCTACTTCGTCTTTGCCTTAGACGCTTCAGTGTGGACATAAAGGTCGAGGAGAGAAAGGAAGCTATATGCCAATCGAGAGAATCCGAATCCCTAGGAGCGGTTAAGATCCTTTAGGTTGACACCTTCTTTCTCGAGCAAAGTCTTCTTTCGGTTAACGCCAAGCCCATATTGGCCCACTCCTCCACTTTTGGGGACAACTCTGTGGCATGGAACCACAAGCGGCACCGGATTTGACGCACAGGCATTGGCGACGGCCCGCGTTGCTTTCGGTAAACCTATCAACTTTGCAACCTCGCCGTACGACCTAACCCTTCCGTACGGTATCGCCCTAAGTTCCCTCCAGACCCGTTGTTGAAACGCCGTGGCATGAAGATCGAGCGGAAGATTTGATCTTTCAAGATCTGTTCCATTGGTTAGGTATTCCATGATTTTTTCAACAGAAAAAGCGAGATACTTGTTTTCCTGATTGTTTGAACCAGACTGCAAACTTGCCTTGGGGAATTCAGAGCGAAGATGGGCAAGAAGCTTCTCATCGGAGTCGGACAGATTGACCAGGCAGACCCCCTTGTCTGTCGCGGCAACCAACAGTTTTCCGAGCGGAGAGTCTCTAATCACATAGTCAATTTGGATCCCTTCGGCGCCCTGCTTGTATTTGGAGGGGCTCATTCCCAATTTCTCGTTAGGGCGGAAGTACAGCCATCCCGTTGTATTGTAGCCGCCACCGTAGGTCGATTTTCTTATTGAATTTCCTGATTTTAAAGACAACTTCATTCGTGACAGTCTCACTGCCTCCAAGTATTCTCTAGGAGAAACTCCTGTAACTTTCTTGAACGTTCTCTGCAGATGGAACGGACTGAGACCTGATTGTTTGCCGAGCGTTTCTAAAGTTAATTTCTCCTGCCAGTTATCAATCATGAATTCACACAATTTCTGAATTGATTGTACCTGCGCGGGCGCCACATTTTCGTCGTCAGGTTTGCACCTCTCACAAGCCCTATAGCCACATTCTTTAGCCATTGTCGGAGTTCGAAAGAATGAAACCGCCTCGATCCGGGACGGTTTCTTCGAAGCGCAAGTCGGTCTGCAATATATTTTCGTAGAGTTTACTCCGTAAACAAAGCGAGAATAATACTTCGGATCCCGTGTCTGGAGTGCGTCCCAAAACTCTTCTTTGCTTGAATTTCGGGGCATCTCTTCTTCAACCAAGTCCTGCGAGCTGAGACTCATTTTAACTTCCTTTTCTCCTCTTTTGACGGTTTTGGCGCTGATTGCTTATAATCGGTTAGCTTTCGATCTTGCTATCGAAACCGCAAATGAGCACCTCTGTGTGACCAACATACCCCGGAGGCTAGTCAACAATTAGCATCTTCATCCATTAACTTCTTACGTGAAAATGATAATTGAGCAGCGGAAAAAGTAACTCTTTACAGAGTATATCAGACGGTATAGTAGAAGTAGTCAGGAAAGTTTCTCCTTCAGTAGTCCAAGTAAGTAACGGCAGGAGAGGTTTCGGATCTGGAGTCATTTGGGACAATGAGGGTCGCATACTAACAAACGCGCATGTAATAGGAAGAGCGACCGAGGTTCAAGTAGCTTTTTCTGAAAATGAAGGGAAGAGCTATCAGGCTAAAGTCCTCGGGCAAGATAGGTTCTCCGATGTGGCTCTACTCCAAATTGAGGGAGCTGAAAAGGCAAAACTGCGGCCTATCTCCAAGGGTGATTCGACGAAACTCTCCACTGGACAATTCGTGCTGGCACTTGCAAATCCGTTCGGAGAAAAAGTCAGCGCTACATTTGGTATCGTGACTAACGCAAGCGCCACGCTAGACGGAAGGATGCCCTGGTCGGGCAATGTTATCGTCACAGATGCCAAACTCAACCCGGGATACTCAGGAGGCCCTCTCGTCGACGTATCAGGCGAAATGATGGGCATGAACGCGGCCTATTTTGCTAACAGGGGAATCGCAATCCCTGTCAGCAGTTTAGTCGATACGGCGAAGAGCCTTTTAGTCGAAGGCGGCATAAAGAGAGCTTACCTTGGCATAGTCTCTGACACAATCTCTCTGCCTTCAGAAGTCGCAGAGGAAATCAAACAGGAGGAAGGGTTGATCGTATACTCGGTTGAATCAGGAACTCCTGCAAAGAAGGGAGGCGTCGCAGTAGGAGATATCGTCGTGAAACTGAATTCAAAGCCCATCACAAACTTCTATGACCTTCGAAGATTATTGACGTCCGAGGTTATCGGTAAGCCAACAGTTCTATCAGTTCTGCGCGGCGAAAAACTCACCGAGCTCATAGTCACACCGACCGAAGTCTAGAAAACAAAGAGGAGCGAGAACGAAAACAAATGAATCTAAAAAGTTCGAGAAAGAGGGTCTATCTGGCGGGAAACAAAGCTCCGCCGGAGCCTTTACGGCCACTAAGACCGAGAAGGCCTTTCTCTCCGCCTTCTCTCCCCCTAGTTCAGGGAGAGGAGGAAGAAAGCTAACGTTGCCCTAACCTTCCGTTAGACTACGGGCCTTAACAACTGAAGTGTATACTAGGATATCCATGTTTCTTGGTTTCTCTTCTTTTAGGACACGAATGTTGGAATAGTCGTTGTTCAGCAACTTCATCTTGTATTTCTCTGGATCGAGCTTGTTAGCGCGGACTGATAGAGTAAGGGAATCAATCAGTCGCTGAGCTACCGATTTCAAGTGTGCTCTTTGTCTTGAAGCTCGATTTCCGTTTGTCTTGTAATATTCTCTTACCATTCGATATAGCTTCCTCGTTCCGCGATACCATAAGGTTAGCACAGTTGCATAGATCGCGAAAAGTACGACCAAAATCGCAAGAACGTCTACTCGGTTAGGTGTCAGGTGTAATCCGGAGATCAAGAGTACAGAGAGACCGGATCCGAAGATCAAAACTGCCGATAGCGGCCTGTAAATCCTAACCTTCTTATTGGCGTTCGCAATTTCCTCAGAAGAATCCGGAAGCGTAATGATATCCGAGACATCCTGGCGAACCTGGCTCCAAGCGTTTGAGATCTCGTCTTCCTCTTTTTTCTTGTTGACCATTTTTTCGATTTTGAAGGGGTCGGCATTGTAGCATTCAGCGTAACCGTCGAGCCACTGAATCATGTTTCTAAGGGTGCCCAGATCTTTATCGCTTACCGTCTTGACAGCGGACATTTACGTTAGATCGCATCCATCAGGAGTGTATTTCACATTTTCACCGAGGCATTCGAAAACGCATTGCTCATCTTCAATAATCACATACTCGAAAGAGTTTTTTACAATGAACTATTCACAAGGTACCCACATGCCCAGCAAAGTAGTGAGCCTAGAGGAAGAAGAGAAGGAGGCGTTCGAGCTTCCAAACAAGATTCCATGGATCAAGACTACGACGATCCCGGGAGAGAAAAGCAAGAAAATTCTCGCCGAGCAGGCGGAAATGGAGACCTCGACCGTAGTCTATCCAAAGTCCTTTCCAATTGCGATAAAAAGAGCTCAAGATTCCGTAGTAGAGGATGTCGACGGCAATTACTTCATCGATTGGTTTACGGGTATATGTGTTCTGAATTTAGGGCATAGCGACATTGTGAGGAAGGCCGTTTCAAAGCAGCTTGCTAAGGTGTGGCACACTATGGAGGTACCTACCGAAACCAGAGTAGAGTTCATGAAGGAACTGCGAAAGTCCTTCCCTTCGAACATGCGAAATTACAAGACCATGTTCGGAATAAGTGGGGCAGACGCTTGTGAGACAGCGATGAACATAGCTCATGCAGTTTCTGGAGCAAGGGCATCTACAGTCGCCTTTGAAGGAGCTTATCACGGAGTTCACGGCGGAATAATCAGCGCGACAGCTGGGCGCCACTACAGAATTCCCGTTTACAGCAATGGAATGAGTATAGTCCGGGCGCCGTATCCGTACGAAATGTGGTATGATTACGACACGAGCGACACGCTAAGTTTCCTCGAAAAAGTTGTGAACGACCCCGAGGCCGGGTATGAAAAACCAGATTCATTGATCGTTGAACCGGTTCAGGGCGAGGGCGGATACATTGTTCCGCCCGAAGGCTTTCTTAAAGCTCTGCGGGAATTTTGCGACAAAAACGATTTGATAATGATCATCGATGAGGTCCAAACGGGAATGGGCAGAACAGGAAAGATGTGGGGGTTCGAGTGGGACTCGATCAAACCTGATATTGTTGCGGTTAGCAAGTCGATTGGCGGCGGAATTCCGCTCTCGCTCGTTTATTATAGAGAGGACTACGATGCCAAGCTTCCGACACCGTTCCATTTAGGAACTTATAGGGCAAACGCTCTTGCTCTCGCCGCAGGTACAGCGGTCCTGAGAGAACTACCAAAGCACCTAGATCGGGTGAAAGCAGAAGGCAACGGATTGCAAAAGAGGCTCAGGTCAATCGGGTCGCCTCTCATAGCAGATGTCAGAGGAAGAGGATTCATGATCGGAGTCGAATTAGCTCAGAACCAGAAGCCGCTCTCGAAGACTAGAATGCTCAACCTCAAGCACAGCATGCTGAGCAAGGGCCTCATAATGCATACCTGCGGCCACTTTGGCAACGTCTTCCGCTTCATGGGTGCGCTTAACATTCCAAGCGAATACTTGGAAACTGGAGCGAGAATATTCGAACAAGCGCTCAAGACGACAACGAGCTAAGCGAAAAATTGCATTTGAGAGCGAGTGAGTTTCAGAGGCACGGCTCGCAGTTCGTTTAGTTAGTAGTCGAATTTGCCGCTTCGACTATAAACTCTCCATGTTCCATGAAAGGATGGATCAGGCAAAATATAGGACATGTAATGAGAAAAGTCCCTGGATCGTTTGCCACAAACTTTACCGTATAGTTTGCCCCCGGCTGGAGAGCCACGCCTTGGTTAAAGTAATGAAATATAGAGAACCCGTGTGGCTCCGAAGAGTTCTCGCTTTCAAGATGAATTACCACTGTTTCACCTTGCTGAACTGTTATGATCGGCCATATGTTGGACAAATGGAAGTAGCTCCCATTCATTCCTTCGTCCGGACCTCTGTCACTTTCTATTATTGTGAAGTAAACAGTCTTGGATGATGAATTGGTGCCAGGAGAGGAAGCGTCCAGCGAGTATACGGTCGAAATAATCAGGACGAGAAGTACCGCGGTCACGGCTACGATTGCTATTGACGCTATCAAGCTTTTCTTTGGGATCGACCGCTGTCGCAAGCTTTCTGTCACTAAAATTTAGTCGAAAAGGAGGGAATTGGATTCCTATTTGGGCAGGGAGGCGGCGACACTGCTCTTTTGCTCAGATGGGTTGTTCGGAACGACAATCTTGGAGACCTTTGAGGCGATCCTAGAGGTAGAATCCATGTTGAACTTGAGCCCTATAGCTGTAGCAACCGGGAAGACAAAGTAGGCAGTGTAAAAGACAATGGGATTATCGGAAAGTAGCACTGTTGTTGGGGCGGCTAAAGAAACAAGCACTGGCAGTGAGAGGCAGCACGCGGCGCCGCCGACTACGCCTAAAGTAGGAAGGATAATCAGAGATCGCGATTTGAACGCCCTGCCGCAAGTCTTGCCAATTTCCATGACTTTCAGCACATTCGTAAGAACAAGAATAGCGATTATGAATGATAGAGATATTGTGTAAAAGGACAGGGCCATTGCATACACAGGGGGAATATAGAGATCTATGCTGGGATTGAAACTAAACCCTGCCAAAATTGAAATCGCATTGATAGGGGAGAGTGCAACCGAATTGACGAAAGCCTCCAGCTGTGTTATGGAAGAGGGGATTTTGAAACTGTAGGCTACGATTCCTTCGAGAATCAACCCATAGAGAACAAGGTGGACAGTCATGTAAGAACCAAAAATACTGATGCCACGCACAGACTTGATGTATTTTGCAAACAGCGGCACGATATATCTCATTGGGAAAAGTAAGACGAGTCCAACTATGGAACTCCAAAAAAGGAGCGACGCCAAACCCTCGTATATCTGGAACGAAGTTATTTGGTAGATCCCGTAGAGCATATACGCGAGCCAAGCAAGTGGAAAACTCAAAATGAACATACAAGCAAACAAAACTGCGAACGGAAGTCTATATGTCGTCATGATTGCATCGTCTACTATCTTCTTAGAATATAACAACTCTGATGAATAACTAGTTGACTGTTAGGCTTCCCTTTCTTCATATATAATGAAGTTGATAGCCCCGAGAATTCACACCCGTTTAAGGATGAGTGTGCTCCACTTTGTTTAGTGCCGCCGATTTCGAAATAGAAGAATGTCCCGGTCTTCCAATAATCGGCAGATGGGGTCGAGATTGTGTTCCCGAGGTTCCCATTCCCAGCTTCTGCCTAAACCATCCACGAACATCGTAAAAGTACTCATTCTCATAAGGACATGCCGAAACGCAGTCCCCGACTCCTATGCATTTGTGGCTTCTAAACTGACCACTCTTGATGAAATTTCCAGGCAGGTCGGTCAGTCCAACAGGGCAAGCTTTCGCGCAGTCTTTCGTTTCGCAGTTAACGCACTGCATAGGATCTTTTACCTTCAATCTGAAAAATCCGATCCTGCTAACAAACTGGTTGAATAGACCGATGTGGCAATAGCCCGTAGTTACGCAACCGTAGGTGCCTACAAACGGAATTGATATGAAGATAATGTACCAAAGGAAATTGAAATAAAAGATGTACAGGAAATAGACAATATCGGTTCCAAAAAACGTGAAACTGATGATGCCGACCGAGTTAAGATAGGAGACTACTGCGGCAATTATGATTGATCCGATAGCTATAGAAGATACGACTTTGTACAGGTTTGACATGCGGCTCGTGAGAAGTTTTTTACCAAGCTTCGACGTACGGTTGAACACACTCATAGAGTCGGGGAACGTGCCTTGGTACATCAAAGCCGCGGTACAGAACACGGAGCATGTTTGTCTTGCTCCAAACAAAAAGGAAAGTACGCCTGTAATCAAGTACGTTGCTAAAATTGCTCCTAGAAATACAGGTGCCACAGCCCCCGCGGTTCCAACCCCCATACTCCACCCCAAGAACGGGATACTTGCGATATTCGATGAGAAAACAAAAGACGGGAGAAATATGGAATATATAAAATAAGCCGCAATGACCAATAGAAGCCGGATCTTTGTCTCTAGTTCTCTCGTAATCGTTATCTTGAAGACCACTAGCGCACCCATCTCTGCCCCCATCATAATCAGAAACCAGGGGGATGCTGTTACCGACCCAAAATAAATGATAAAATTGTAAAACACGGCGCCGATCTGGGTAATAACAGAGCCCGAAATAGGCGCCAAGCTCGCGGTTATTCCGGATATGAAACTCGAGCCGTAGTACTGCATGTCGATGAGTGCTCCCATGAAATATTCCGCAACGAAAGTTAATCCCATAAATCCAAAGACCCACCAAGGATCCGTGAGCCAAGAACGCGATTTCGACGACTCTATGCTATTCTTGGAAAGAATCAAGCCAAAATAAAGGATCATTTCGCCAAGTATTGAAAGCACAAACAGCAGTGCGCTGCCTTGAATTATCCAAACAAATATTCCTGCCATCATCATCGCATACATTGCAAGGAGAGCGAGAAAGTAAGTTCTTATCGCGCTCGTGATGATTTTGTTTTTGAAGAGATATTCGTAAATGTAGATAAGAAGACCGATCATGGCTATACTGCCGAGATATATGCTATAAGTGACCCAATTTGAGTTGTTTAGGGCAGTAGGGGCGAAAAACATCACAACTGATTGGGCAAGCACAATTATGAAGAAACTTTTAGGGAGATCGTGTCTAAGCATATAGACTGAGAAAATCATCTCGAGGACCATAGTAAATATGAACCAGTCTGAGCCGACGACTTTCGTAAAGGTGGAAAGAACGATCTGGGTTGAAGCTCCAGAAGCGAGAACAAAGGCCCATCCCATCAAGAATTCATTAAGCAATATCAGAAATATCACAGACGCTCGTAAGGAAACACTCAAGGAATGAACAGCTGCATGCTGCTGTGCTAGTTGAACCGAATTTTCGGTCGAATCCCCTTCAGAATTTGAAATGGAAATCTTTCGGATCTCCTCATCAAGCGATCTTTCTGCGTAGTTATGAAGGAGCACAATAGCGCCTCCAATCATCAAGATGGCGTTGAAGCCCAAAGCTTCAATTATACTGGTCAAGCTAGGAGAAAGAAGATAGATGACTGCTCCGCCGAACATGCTCGCCATAGTCACCAGCAAGTACAAGACAAGAGCAATGTCGGGCCTACTCTTCGCATAGATCGCTCGTTTCACTAACAACGAGGTTATGAACGCCATCGGTACGGCGATTATCCAGAGCCATAATTGTTCTAACATAGTTCTGACCCGAAATTCCCTCTAAACGGAGACTTGCTTATCCTACTGAGCTGCCGTTCATAGTAACAGGTGACGCTAAGATTGCACTCAATCCTAAAAAGATTGATTAAGTTCGTAACTTGAACCATAAATGAGAAAGAAAAACTAGAAACAGATTTGGTCAGTTTAATAAACTCTGTCTGTTATCTGGATAGGACAGGGAAAATCGTCTTACTACGTCTATGTTTTTTGAAATCCCGGCAGTATATTTAGAGCGGCCCAAATTCGCCTTCCGTCTTGATGAATAAAGCACTTTTCTGTCGTGAAATAAGGATACAATCGGAAGAGGCCGTTCAATGGGATTAGGCCATACTCGTATACGAAAGTTTTGAAGGAGCACATTAGCTAGGACCGCATTGCGTTTCCAAATGCACCGATCAAAACGAAAAATGCCCCAAGACCCATGGAAATTATCCCGTAGATCTGTATTATTACTCTTACGAGATGTGACTCGTATCTATAAGTACATATCGCGGAACAAAAATTATGAGTCAAAAGAGAAGTGATAAGCAATCCGAGCAGTCCGAAAGCGAAAAATCCTATACCTATTACGAGCGCGTTTTTCATCAATGCGGAAAAGAGTACATCTCCCTTTTCTCGTGTTCCTTTAACAGGGGAAATACTCCAAATTAACCTTTTTCCTCATTTTTCGCTCTGAAAATGCTTATTCTAAGCGATACCGAGGTTTGAGACCTTAGAACCTTGAATGCGATGATTTCTAGCTAATAATATGACGCGTGTAATTTTCTGATATTCTCGAGCTAAGAAATAGATTTTCAAGGGCCACAAGAAACACAGTGGCGAGGACGGAGGATATATTCGACATTGCCGACGCAAAACAAAGAACTCATGGAGAAGATCGAAGGGTGGCTGGATGACGAGGGCATACCTTTCGAAAGTGTCCCGGACATAAATTCACGATTCCACTTGAAGACGCAGATGAAAAACATCCAGGTTCATCTGAGAGAGTCAAACGTCAGAGTCGGCTGCGTCGTGGTGGAGGGGATAATGTCGATGGATGAAGATCAGAGCGAATTGATGAAAAAGATCAAGGATGACGAGCAGCACTCGATCTTTCTCGAGTTATTTCGTAAACTGGATAAAGAGGAATATCTCTTTCAGCTGAGCAAGAATTTCTTCGACCCAATCTGGCTCAAGATTCAAAGGATAATTTATGTTGAAGATATAAGGAGAAGCGAACTGCTGAACGAGATGAAAGAGCTCAACACAAAGTTTGTGGGAATAAACTACGAGCTGAACGAAGCAATCGACAACTTGACAGAGCCGCCATCTCCCGCTGACTCCTCACTTTACGGCTAGGCAAGCATACATTCGCAAAACAGAAAAGTAGTCTAGCTCGGTGAATTGAGACCGAAAATGTTGGTGCTCTTCGCCTTTGGATGATTCTGCATGTACTCTTTTAGGACGTCGTAGAAGCATCTGTTGTAAGCTTCAAGGCGTAATTTCTCTCTCTCTTCATTCGAGATGACTTTCCAGAATTTGTATTCGTCCTGCGAAATCTCGAATTCAAAATAGCTTCCTCTGCCTACAGGTGGCTTGCGTCCTTCGCATTCCTTTGGAACAGCGCCGTCCTTCGAGGGCAAAAGAATTCGAGGCATGTATTCTATATTATCATAGGATGTCCGACCCGGTTTTAACCCTTTCATATTTTACCCATGAAATATCGATTCGAGATACGGACTACAAATTCCCGTATCTTAAAAGAAGCCTGCCTTTAGTTTCTTACTAACAAGCAACAAAAATGCAATCCCAACAACAACGACAGTGCGAATCCTGTGAAAAGCCTGGCAACGGAAGGTGTGCTGTTTGTCATGGGACAGGTGAGGTTAGAAGGGAGATCGCAAAGTGGAAGTTCCGCGGCGCCCTTGGGATGAAGACAGAGATAGTTAATTGCTCTAGCTGTAACAACCCCGGCTTTGCAAGAAAGAAAAGCGACGGTCTGTGTTTCTTCTGCAAAGGCAAGGGTTACGTCGTAGCCTAGTTGCTCGCTGAGTTGCGTTCGCTCCCAAGCATTCCTTTCGCAGTCTTGTAATGAACCGCATCGACGAGCTCACCATTCAAAATTATTGCTCCCTTATTTCCGCTTTGCAATGCAGACTCGTAAGCACTAACGACAGCCTTTGCCCATTCAACCTCCTCCTTAGTCAACGCTGAAAAAGTACGATTCGCAATCTCGATCTGATTGGGGTGTATCAATAATTTCCCTGAATACCCATATCCTTTAGCTTCGAGGCATTCGTTTCTGAATCCTTCCATGTCATTTAGGTTGAAAAAGACTTGGTCAATGGGTTCGAGTCCGTAGCTGCGGGCAACGACTGCGATCCGCGTTCTGACATATTCATTTTTCTGATAATTTCGTATCGAGCCTCTCATCGAAAGGGCCATATCTGCGCAACCATAAGTCAATGCCGCTACCCCTTTATGTGAACCGATTGCCTCGACGTGTAGAAACCCCTTGGCACTTTCAATTATAGGAATGATTTGTTTTCCAGATAATCGATAAAGTTGCTCGATTCCGGATTCATCCGCTTTAGGCACAACAAAACTGTCTATCATTTCAACCTTTGAAAGGACACGGACGTCTTCTTTTGAAAGATCGCTATCTAGTTGATTAATCCTAACACACAACTCCTTTGGCTCAAAGGAGTCGTCTCTTCTTTCCTTAAGATCGTTCAGTAATTTGACAATCAATTTCCTGCCTTTTTCCTTTTGATCCAGGGGAACTGCGTCTTCAAGGTCAAAAATTACGCAATCGCATTTTAAATCCTGAGATAATGCTTTCCTCAGCATCCTTTCGTTGTTGCCTGGCACAAACAGTAAGCTTCTTCTTGTTCTCATGTCTGTCTCTTTCAGCTTCAATGGTCAGAGTACAATCTTAATTCCATAAACTGGAATTTTCCTTCATATCCTTTTATATTTCTATTCAATGTTACGCCTTGTCCTCTCACGAGAACCGAATCTTAGGACTTTTTTTGAATATGGACTCTGATCATACAATCGTCGTTTAGTCTCAGATATGAATTCCTTTCTTCGAAACAATGACATGACCAAAACTTGTCGCTTCGGAACTTTTTGATGCGTCTTCGGTCGGGCCTCGCTGTCGTATTGAAGGATTTATCATTTACAAGGTAATTTGCCCTAACAACGTAATCATAAAAAACAAGGGAAGCTTCGTGTTTATAGACACGGAAAACAGATCTGGAGTCGTGAAGTCATATATAGCGCCTAAAAGAGTGCAAGAATTTCACTGCAAAGTAATTACGAGTGTTAGAGTTTGAAGAGGTATCTTGAATCTAATCGGGCGTCGAGAGGAATAGCGGCGACTGCACTGATCATCTTAGTTGTGGTAATCATTGTGGTGGCGGGTGCAGGTGGCTATGCATATTACGTTTCTGTAGCTCCAAAGTCGAGTACTACCACTACCACATCATCTAGTTCAACGTCTACGACTCCAAGTAGCTCTACGTCCGCAAGTTCGAGTTCCAGTTCTGCAAGTACGGCAACAACGGGTTCTACGTCATCTAGCTCTTTGCAATTGGTTGGCAACATAGGCGATGTTATTGGCAACTTCACTCAGATGGAGCTAGGCATAAATGCGACGGACTCTAGCGGAACCACTAACGCGACGCTTTCGTATTTCGTGGCCGGATCTGGAACGAACTCTAGTAATGGTGTGAAACTTACTTGGGTTAACTATACTTTCTCAGGGCTAGTGAACGAAACAACGCCTGAAAGTTATAGTTATGTAATCTACTATAATTCAAGTTGGGATGCCGTCGTAATCAATCTAGAAGGACAGAACACTACAAATCCATTATATGTGCAAACTGAAGCCGAAGTGGCCACGATCTACTTCAGCATTCTCTTCAATTACCAATCATCTTACGTAAATTCTACTGTACTTAGTCAGCTGACGCAGGGAACAACAACCAAGCAAACTTTCGGGACGGTTACGATGAACGTGACCCCGTACACGGCGAGCTCTCTGACTGAGGATGATTCGACTGTGACAAACTTTGCAGTCAACATCGGTTCCATTCCAAGCACCGGCTTTTCGATGGTAACATATCTTGCTGGGAGTTTCAGCGGTGGAACAGCAGGTAGCGGGAGTTACAGGTTTGACCTAATTTCTGCAACTCAAGCTTCTTAAATTGAAAGCAAATATCCCTATGACAGGGATACCTTCTTAATGAGAAGGCACTTTGTGGGCTGGTTGATTGACAAGCGCACTATAAGAATTAGGTCATTCGTGCAGATTGTAAAATAAAACTATTTGGTACTGAGATTAACTTCGATAAAAACATCTTCAGGAACTCGGAGCCTCATAAGCTGACGCATCGTTCTGTCGTCAGCGTCGAGGTCAATCAGCCGACGATGTATTCGCATTTGCCAATGATCGAATGTTTTCGTTCCCTCTCCGTTTGGGGACTTCATGGTCGTCAGGTTCAATCTTTTCGTCGGTAATGGTTGGGGCCCTCTTGTCTTTACGCCTGTCTTTTCCGTAATATCCATTATTTCCTTGCAAACATCCTCCAACCCCTGAAGATTTGTACTTGTGACTTTAACCCGAGCAAATTGAACCAACGCGAGCTGCACTTCCTGTTGTTCTTCTTTTCAGAGATCGTATCATCAATGACTATTTAGTCTTTGACTTTACGTCCAGAAGAGAAATAAAATGAGAAAATGGCATTAAAAGTCTTACCTGTTAAGAACTCGTCCGAAAGCTTGACTTTTCGTCAACCCTTGTTAGCCTTCACAGAATTTGGGCAGTCTCTTCTCAGATACTTATTGGTAAGTGGAGTACGAAATTTCAGTACCTGAGCGATAGACAGTTGAAGTTTATTGAGCCTTTTTTGCCTCCTAGAGCATGTATGACGCCGTTTCATCGAACTATCTCGAAGCTTTCATTTGACAATCTATATCATGGATGTTGCCACGAAAAAGGAGGGAGAGGGGATAGATCACGATCGAAACAAGCAAGTAAAAGGCTCGAAGTTACATACTGTGGTCAGAGAGAATGGCTCTCTTTCAGTCAATGTGTTCCCAGAACCTGCTTACACGAATCGAAAGAACTTTTTCCTCTAATCGACGGGATAGCAGTCAAAACAGATCATGGTCGAGTAAGGAAGACACCCAAATAAGCTATCGTAGACATGGCGTACGATACATTCCTTGTCAGGCTCTTTCTTGCAAAAAGGAAAATCAAAGCTCAGATTCCAAAAAAAGCCAAGAAGAAACGCCTAGGAACAGCAGCCTCATCACGCGACAAGGAAGCTTACAAGAAAAACAGAAGCTCGGTCGAGAGATTCTTTGATGGCTGAAGGTCTTCGGATGAGTTCAAATGACGACGAGATAAACGCTCATGTCCAGGGTGAATAGTCGAGTGAAGTACGATTATCTTGATGATCATTTTTTGTGCCCGAACTACCGTTGGACCGGCTATGATGCAATATTTGAAGAGCATTAAACTCTCATAATTATCAAAATTCCCCTTACAAATTCAAATACAAAAGCACACGCACAATAGTGTTCAAGGTTGGTTTAGGGCGTCAGCAGTCATTGATTTGTTTTCAGTGGAACGTCTTGGAGTCCAAACGCGGAAAGAAAATCATTCACATGTTCATACTCGGCGAGATACTCAAAACCCTTCGGAGTAAGTCGTAGTTCCTCGTGACCGTCGATTTGAATAATCTCTATCAGCCTGCTTCTCGAGAGACTATCTACATAGGACTTGAAGCGATCGAATGGGACGTTGACCCTGACTTGTACTCGGGTCAATCTAGCGGATCCATTCTTGGAGATGTCCTCTCTTATGGCTTCGAGTATGTCACCGTAAAGCTCGAATTTGGACCTTTTGCTCATCTATCTACTTTTACCCGCTTCGACCTCGATCGGACGACGACGTATTGGAAGTCGAACAAACGCTGCGAAAAACACCGACAAGGAAAGAAGTTGGGTCAACTGCACAAGAAAGTGAGTGAGTTCGCTCCCTTGAAGGGCGTCGATGATACCGGTGTATTGACTTAGCGCCATCAGGAGAAATCCTATTATTACAAGGTTAGTAGGTCTCATCTTCTCCAACATGCGGTAAACAATATAGGAAATCAGACCCAAATTAAGAAGATACACCAAAGCGTTAACCGAGTAAGGTACTTCGGGAACGATGTAGTCAGGAAGCATATCGGCAATTACAAAAACTGCAAGAAGAGCAAGCAGCCAGTACATGATGTGCTTTGCCCGCCGGGTACGCGAATACGCCAGGGCTACTAGGATGAAACCAACGCTCTGAATTACCATTCTCGCTGGGTAATCCAGAATGTCACTTGTCGGGTAACCGTACGTCGGCAGATGAACTCCGAAGATCAGAGGAATTAAAAGTGCATAGGAAATCGCTAGTAGAGCAAATCCTGTCATGAATGCCTGCAAGTAATCTTTTCTTGTATATTTGTAAGCGCGATACGTCTCAAAGGCGATTATTAGGGCAAGAATGGTGGAAGCAGCCCACATAAAGGAAGAAATGTCAGGTATGACTCCAAAGAGGGCCATTGCAATTGATTTTTCGGTCATTCTGCGCTATAAAATATTCAGATGATTCTCAATATTGAGAATTGAGCCTTAGCACATCGATGTTTGACAAAGTGTTGCTTATTGGATGACACTCACTTAGTTATAGTGAACTATTAATCTTACTTTGTTATTGTGAATTGTAGACATTCACTCTTAGGGTGGATTGTCGACCCTCCTTCATTATAGTGGACTCACTTAGTTATAGTGAACTATTAATTTCTAACCACCTCATTTCAAATGAGGTAGTTAGGAAAATGGGAAACCAAGAAGAAACGAGTAATGTGGCGAGAATGATCGGGTCTTCCATTTATCCAAAGAAGATCCTGATCGCCATAGATGGATCAGAAAAAGCAAAGAGGGCACTTGAGACTGGCATAGAGCTTGCCGTAAAAAACAATTCAGAGCTTCTGATAGAAACGGTTGTTTGGACAGATAAATATGGCTTCCATCGCGGAGGGCTCTACGAAGGAGATGCTCAGAAACTTGTAAACAGTGCTGTCTCTCTTGCAAAGGATCGTGGCATCAAATTCGTAAGGGGCATAGTCAAAAAAGGAACGTTTTCAGTAACCGAGCCAATAATTGACTGGGCGTCCGATGAACACGTGGATCTGATTGTGACAGGTTCGCGTGGTCTTGGCAGATTTAAGAGACTACTCCTCGGCAGTGTCTCGCAGCAAGTCATGACACATGCGCCCTGCAAGGTGCTTGTCGCAAGCTAGAGACGTAAGAATTCAAGTTTTTTGTGAACGCACGACTTGCCGCGAGCGACGCTGCCTGTGTCGGCCATCGTTATCAAGCGGCTTTAATGTCATATCTCAGGTACAGACTGAGCAGTGCCCACGATAGTCTTAGCCCACAATGTCATAGTTGTCTCTTCCTAGCTAACGAGTATACGCTCGCACTAGATTCCTGTGTCTATCACGCGGAGGAGTATTTGAGATCACGAGCAAGAGACCGGATTGGTAGTGTTCTATTTCTCTAATATGCGATTTCTTGGTGAGCTAATCAGGAGGAATCTTCTGGTTTTGTGTAGCTATTGCTGCGATGTTTCCTACAGAGACCAGGTGATCCTGCTGCCCTGCTTCTTTCGTGTAATCAGTGGTCACCCCGTGCAAGGCCAGTCCTATCAGCCACATGGAAGCGTACGAAAGCACGAACACCACGATCATCACAACCACGACAGCAAACATCTCTAACCCAATTTGGGTCAGTGCTGCTAATCCTCCTCCAAAGAGTAAACCATTGGGCAGTTTTGCATTACCGGAAGCGGCAGCAAATGCATTCTGAGTAAAGAAGCCGATCATTGCAACTCCGAATATCCCTCCAACCAAGTGTCCGGGGAACAAACCTACCGGGTCAGAGAACCATTTGAATTTGCTGAACCACCTCTCCGCCGCAAGAAAGAGGGGCCCTCCAATGAGTCCCAAAATCACAGCGCTAGCCGGACTAACAAATCCTGCAAGTGGAGTGATGATTATGAGCCCAATCAGGATACCGTTTACAGCGTACACCAATGAAGGGTTCTCCTTCATAATCATTCGTTGGATGAATGTAGTAGAAAGGAACGCAGAGACTGATGCGAGAAATGTGGTCAGTACTACCACGGTTGCATCATTGTTGAATGCAAGAACGCTTCCTGGATTGAAACCGAACCACCCGATCCACAGTAGAAGAATGGACAAGGTGAGCCATCCTGGACTCTGAGTGATACCAATAGCTGGACTTTCCTTATACCCTTTCTTCTTCTCCTCTTGCCAAATCTTCACTACTATAGCCAGTCCTGCGACTCCCGCAGCCCCGTGAACGACCAGTCCACCGGCAAAGTCTCGCACGCCCATGAGGTATAACCAGCCCGTGGGGTTCCAGATCCATGCTGCAGGGAGTGTCCATATCAGAATGAAGTACACAACCGCGAATATGGCGAAAGCTTCAATCTTTAATTTTTTGAGCGCAACGACTCCGACCAGTGCAAGAGTGACGGATGCGAAAGCGACCTCGAACAAAAAGTACGTTCCGGTAGTCAGACCGGTTCCGAAATAGTTGGACGCCATTGACCACCAGATACCTGAAAGTATCCCTGTCGCATTTGTCGAAAATCCACCAAGAAATATGCCATTATAGAATGGATTGCCTATGATCCCATGACCCAAAGTTGGAGCAAAAGCAATATCAAATCCAAGAAAGGCCATGAAGAAGCCTGCCGCTCCAGTAATCAGGACAGTCTTCAGAAGACTGTTTGAGAAATGCTCTCCGAGTTCTCCTATCTCTAGCAATCCAACGGAGATAGTCATGATGAAGACAAGTATCGCAGCCACTATAACCCAAAGATTGTTGATTAGATTAACATCTGTCATTTGAAAGGTCTCACGATTATTCTATCGATGCGCCAACGGCTTTCAGTTGATGCAGGTCTGCCAAGGAAAAGATTCCAGAAAGGAGGGCGAGCGCAGGCATGATTTTTGTGGAGTGACCGGTTGTGATCGCTGTGCCTGCAACGACTCGCCGTTTGTAACGCACCCAAGGGAAAAGCTAAATTCAAGCGCATAAAAGAGCAACGCTAATTCTCGGTTTTGGGACTTTATTGCTGGAGATCCATCCAGTCTATGAGTGTAGGCATGCTCGGCTGGGGATTGATTGCATTTCCTAGATCTATGCCTATAATGTAGCACAATTACATTAGCTGACCGACATCAGGCTGTCTTTTTCAGGATCTAATGATGACCTACGGGAAGGAATGAACGGACCAGGAAATTCTTGGAATCAAGATCAGCACTTGATTGTAGTACTTTGTTCCGGACCTACTATGGAATCAACAGCTTAATGCCAGACCGTTTCTTCTAGAGTCTGCGCCACCACATATTTTGCCATTAACAAATTGGATTGCGTTGACGCCCCCGAAAAAATAATCAGGCTTTGCATCGTTAATGGCGTAACCCATTAACTTCAACTCACTCTTCGCTTCTTCGCCTGCATTCTCCAAGTATAGGATTTTGCCATCGAAGTGAATTCTCTCAGATCTCACAGCTTGCTCAATGGACATTCCGTGGCTAACGACGTTGAGTATTACCTGCAGGACTGACGAAATAATTCTTGGTCCTCCCGCACTTCCAAGAGCTAGACAAGGTTCGCCCTCCTTCAAAACTATCGTCGGACACATCGAGCTCCGAGGCCTCTTTCGAGGTTTGATCGAATTTATCGTGCCAGGTTCAGGATCAAAATCGTGCATAGTGTCATTCAGAAACAAGTCGTACTCGGGAACTACTATCCCGGAACCAAAGTAACACTCGATTGATTCTGTGAGGACCACTATGTTTCCCTCGTGGTCGACTACGCTCAAATGACTAGTTTGAGATCCATCTTGGCCAACTTTCGCTGAAGCATTATCACTGCGTGGATGAAATAGTTTTGAAATGTAGGAATCAGAAATCAACTTTTGTGCATCAACAGTTTCAAAGTCGGGGTCTGCTATGGTGTTCGTTCGTTCTTCGAACGCGATTCCTAGACATTTCGCAAGTATGTCTATGTTCCTTGGCGAATTGAAATGGCCCTGGACTAATTCTTGGTCTTCAAGAGTCATTTTCAGCGCTTGAGTTAGGCAAATTCCTCCAGCACTCGGTGGGGGCATTGAGATTAACTCATAATCGTCGGCCCTAGAAACCAGCGGCTCCCGGACTTTAACTTCATATTTCCTGAAATCTTCTTCAGATAGAATGCCGCCGCCTTTTGCAACTGTCCGACTAACCGATCTTGCGAATTCATCATTGTAAAATTCGCCTACCCCCTCATTGGCTACGAATCTAAGAAGACTTGCCAAATTTGGAAGTGAAAGTTGATCATGCTCATGTAGAGTCTCCTTTGCACCTTTTCGCGCGGTGATTCTTGCAGATTGTTTGAATCTTCGAAACTTTAGCATTGAATCCTCCGTTCGAATTGCCCGAGAAAGAAATCTGTTTACTTCGAATCCTTCTTTAGCATGATGCTCGGCGAACTCGGACACTTCCCTAAACGATTTGGTCCCGAACTTATCTAGAGCAAAAGAAAGTCCGAGCAATGTTGCTGGCGTTGCGACGGCCTTGCAACCCATGCTATTCTCAGAGTCGATTACATCCCTATTGGAGTCGAGTTTGAACATATCAGAGCTGGCGCTCAGCGGGGCAGTTTCCCTATAATCCACAACGAAATTCTTTCCGCTCTTCTTATGATAAATGATCATGAACCCGCCCCCTCCGATTCCAGAAAACGCGAAGGATGTTACCCCCAAGGTTAGGGCAGTTGCCACAGCTGCGTCTACGGCCTTGCCGCCATGCGTAAGTATCCTTATCCCTGCTTGCGTAGCGAGAGGGTCGGCCGATACAACCATAGCTTGTTTTGTAGAATTATTGCCCAAAACGGGTGACAGCATGGCATTGATGACCTCCTTTTGAATGAGTCACGACGATGATTTGCCTAGGATTCAAGTTGATGCCTATTAGTCCTTTGTTTCAAATAGTCTATGGTTTCGTGCCTAAATGGAAGATAAGCTACCTCTGGCCAGTCCGGTTAAGCGAAGCGCGAAACACATTCCAATTTATTCGCGCCTAAGGAAAGGTTAATATCAAACAAGATAATTCCTTTCAGGAAATAAATTGACCAAAGAAGCATCGACTACACCTGCGGGTTCAAAGTATTTCGTCCGCGACGCTACTGGTCTTGTCAGGGAGTTTAGCGCCCTCGATACACTTCTGATCGCTTCAGCTATGGTTTTCGCCCTAGTTTTCACAACGAATCAATTTGCTTGGTTCTACGGAAACACAGGCGGGGCTAATCTTTCTTTGTCTTTGCTCGTGGCAGCCGTTCCATTCGTTTTTCTAATGATTAGCTATTATGTTGTCTCTCTTGTCATTCCAAGGACAGGATCCGATTACGTCTGGGTGAGTAGGATTTTTTCACCGTCCATAGGATTTGCCTGGGCTCTACTTTACATGTTCGTTGTTTTCTTTGTTGCCTACGTTGGAGAGATTTCTGCTTACTCATCTGCATTTGGAACAATACTAACAACTTCAGGGATATTAGGCTCTTCTTCATCACTTGCTAGCTTAGGATCCTTCTTTGGAGGCGCCGTTGGAGCATTCGAGCTTGCTATTATTTTTACAATTCTTTTCGGACTTTTTGCGGTTTTTGGAACTCGTCTTGTAAAAGGGGTAATCTATGGTTCTTGGATAGCTGCGATAATTGGAATAATCGTCATGTGGTACATCCTTGGGACTACGAGCCAGGCTACTTTTCAAGCTCATTGGAATTCCATGCTAGTCAATAACGCTATATCTGGCCTCAATTCTAGTTCTAGTTACTCCTCGCTGTACAACACCGCAGTGGGATTGAAAGCTCCTCTGTATTCTGGCGGCTACTCTTCCGTTATCATTGCACTCCCTCTGGCTTCACTCTTCCTCTTTGGAGGGAACTACATTAGTGGATTCGGTGGTGAGATTAAGAACATTAAAAGATCTATCCCAATAGCTCTTTTCCTGTCGCTTATTTTCGGAATAATATTTTGGGTAGTTACTGCCCAGTTGACTCTGAATACCGTAGGTGCAAACTGGATGACAGCCGTTGGATGGAACTGGGACAATAACGCAGCGAATGCCACAAGGTATGCGCTTCCTTTTGCTCCAAATCAACCATTGATGGTAGCTGTTGCAGTATATCCCAACACCGCATTGATCTACCTATTTTTCGTAATGTATATTGTCGGGTCCATTGCCCCTCTTTTCGCCTACTTCTGGATCCCTACAAGGTACCTTTTTTCATGGTCTTTTGACCGTGCAATTCCTTCGAAATTTGCGAGCATGTCGCAACGATTTAACACGCCTTATCTGGCTGTGTTAGCTATCGTTATCTTGGGTATTATTCTGTCGTATGTGTATGAATTCGCCGGTTGGTCTTCTTCCTTCACCGTGGGATCTGTTGTCTGGGGGGCCGCATATGTGATTCCAGGTCTTGCGCTGATGGTGTTCCCATTTGTCAAAAAGAATCTATTCGAGCAAGCTCCTGGTTTTGTGAAGGCCAAAATAGGCGGTCTACCACTCATAAGCTTAGTAGGACTCATAACTGCGATAGGTTTTGCGTACCTTGCCTACATCGGAACGACGAGTACTGCTGTGATAGGCGTTGTTTCACTGAGCGCGACTTACTTTGTCTTTGAACTGATTATTGCAGTCATTGTAATTGGATTTGTGGGGTATTTTGTTTCGAAGTACTACTACAAGAGCAGAGGAATAGATATTTCCCTTGCCTACAAAGATATCCCACCAGAGTAGAGAACAAGCTTACGATATGAAAACGACTGATTAGCTACCCTAGTTTCAGATCCTTCCTAAAGCTGCATGAGGCTTTACAGTGTGGCCCGAAAACTGATAAGAATCTTAGAATTGGTCTAGCTTCTCGATTTGCAAGTAGCAACGCTGAAGAAGCGTATCAGAGAAAGTGAGTTAGACCTTCTAGGGGTGTCATATGTCGATCTTGCCGGTGTGGCAAGGATGAAACCAACCCTGGCGAGCGAGATTGATTCATTCTTGAAAACCGGCGTAAAGACCTCGAGGGCAAACTTTGCTCTAACCTCTTATGATCAGCTTGTACACGGAAGCTCGCTTGATATATCTCAAGGAGATCTTGCGATTGTTCCCGATCCCGAGACCTTCGTTATACCATCTTACACCCCGAAAGTGGGACGATTTCTAGGAAACATTTACGAGAAAGATAGGAAGCTCTCCGCCATTTGCCCGAGAGATTTCTTCTCCCGCGTACTCAAGGACGCTTTGGAAAAGGGATACTGCTTCGAAGTTGGATTTGAAGCGGAATTTCATCTGGTCACGCGTGAGGACAAGTCAGTCTTTCCCGCGGATTACTTCGTGACGCATCAACAAGATGGCTTTAATTTTCATTCCAAGATTATTGGAGAAATGGTAGACGCGCTGAAATCAGTCGGCATCGAGTTGGAAAAGGCACATGTAGAAGGCGGACACGGTCAGCTTGAATTCGATATTGCGCACAATAGTGGCTTGAAACCTGCTGATGATCAAGTCTATTTCAAGGACGCGGTCAAAACCACAGCTCGAAATTACGGGTATATTGCATCATTCATGCCAAAAATAGGACACGATTGGTGGGGAAGCGGTTTACACCTACACATGAGCCTATGGGACAAATCAAGACGGAATAATCTATTCTACGAGGAAAGGGACAAATCGGGCTTGAGCGAGCTCGCATACCAATTCATTGCGGGCATCTTGGATCATTTACCTGCTTTGACTGCAATCGCTTGCCCTTCTGTTAATTCGTACAAACGTCTCCTGCAGGGAAAGTGGAACGCCGACGCACAGGTTTACGGGTTTGGAGGCAGAGGAGCCGCAGTAAGAATTCCGGATGAGCGAAGGAAGGCGACTCGGCTGGAGTGCCGATTTCCGGATGGCGCCTGTAACCCATACTTAGCCTTGGGAGCGATTCTAGCTTGCGGCCTAGACGGAATCGAAAGACACTTGAAGCCGGGAGAACCCTTAGATTACGATCTCTCTCTATATTCTGACCGCGAAATAAGAGAGAAAGGGTTTAAACTAATGCCGAGGTCCTTGCGGGAATCAACGCTTGCCCTTGAAATGGATCAAGTCCTGAGAAAGGCTATGGGCGAGGTGCTCCACGGCGAATTCGTCAGAAGTAGAGAGCACGACATTTCTCAATCCGTCGACAAAGTCACTCAGTGGGAAGTAGATCGATTCCTCGACATTTATTGAAACCTTTAGGGCGCGTCAAGAAATTTGAAACTCGATTTCAGTTCATATCCCGTCATTGACCACCATTCACATCCTTGGTCGAAGGATACGAAGGAAATCACGAAAGAACTGTATATCTCAATCATGAACATGGGAGGACTCTCTTCGAAAGAAGCCAGAGATCCGGAGAATGTTGCTCACGCCGAATTTACTCCAATGGGACGACAGATTCTTCATTTACTTGCAAAGTTTTTGGGCTGTTCCTCGGACCTTACGTCGGTGATCGAGGCTCGCAACAAGAGTAGCAGGGGGGACTACCGCAGATATTGCGAAGAACTTTTCAAAGACGCCAACATTGAGGGGCTTTTCGTGGACGATGGCTATTCTGAGGTTTCAGTCGCGAGCAGCCTAGCCAAGAGAGAATTTGAAGATTTCGAGAATATATCCCCCGTGCCCATTCGCAGAGTGGCCCGAATAGAACCACGTTTCCAGTCTGCGGTAGACGACTCGAAAGATTTCGAAGATTTTGTTAGTCGGTTTGATGATTCGATAGAGTACGCGGTAAGAAATCAGAAAGCTATTGCCTTCAAATCTATCATAGCTTACAGAAGCGGTCTCCACATCGACAAGCCGGAGGAAGAGGCAGTCCGTCGCGACTATGCTATTTCAAAGGCTACCAGAATAAGAGATGTGAAGCACATAAGGGATTGGTATGCTAGAAGAGTCATATCGAAGTGCCCGGAGCTTGGGACGGCCTTCCACGCTCACTGTGGGTTTGGAGATGTAGACGTCGTCTTTGACAAATGTAATCCTTCGCAACTTTACGATCTTTTGAAGGATCAAGAGACGTGGAAGACGAAGATCTTCCTTATCCACGGCGGGTACCCTTTTTCGCAGGAGGCTGCTTTCTTTGCTAATGCTCTAAAAAATGTCTATGTTGATCTATCCGAGATGATCCCATTCGCGAGCATCCCGGGAGCGATGGAAAAGACGCTACAGATCTTGGATCTTGCGCCTCCGGCGAGAGTAGTGTTCGGTTCAGACGGAATCGTGATTCCGGAGGTGCACTGGGCTGGGGCAAAAATCGGAAGGCAAGTCCTAGAAAACACTCTGGCGAAATTTGTGGAAACGGGAGTTTACGATGAAGATGAGTCACACACAGCCGCGAAAATGATCCTAGCAGAGAATGCCCGCCGGATTTACAAACCTTGGTAGTCCCAATTCTCGTCGTTAACCTGTCGACTAAGAAGGACCATCCCTGATCTCGTCGCCCTTTCGGACCGTTCCCTCTTGGATCACCCTAGCATACCAGCCCCTTCGGCCTAACATCACCTTTAGGAAACTAGGTCCTTTTTCATCCCCAACGTACGGCAATATGTAGAGATTTGCGCATGGAGTACAGGCTCGCGAGATTTGTAGGATAACCTCATCTCCAATTCGTAACTTCTTCGCTGGAATCATTTCGGAATAGGGAATGCCCTTGGTTGTGATATTCTCTCCTATGTCTCCCGGCTTTATCGGCCATCCTTCCTTGTTAAGCTCCTCAATGGTCTCCAAAGGCATCAGGAGTACTGCAGAATCAGGATCATCACTAAGCATTTCATGCCGGTATACATTGAAGTCTCCCTCAAGCCCCTCCTTCGATATCTGGATATTGTCTACGGAGCGCTTTGGTAGTCCTCTAGATTCAGGATTTTTTCTCTTGATATTTATTTGATAAATGTCGCCTTTCAATGGTGTTGACAACTCAATTTCTATCGAGAAACTCCTCCAAGACCCTATCTCTGATAAGCTGGCGATTACTTTGTGTCACGAGGACTTGTTGCTCACGAAACCAGAGCGAGTGCTCGGCAGGGTGACGCGCTCCCGCCAGTAAGGGCTAAGGGGGCGCCGACGAATAGAAAATCCTTGTTGAGAACCTTGTCCAAGTTTGCCAGGTTTTCGTAAATTCCGATTATCTTCGGGAGAAGTATCTTATGCGCCGGAAAAGGTTGGTGATCAGGCCCCGGCGCGTCAAATCCCACAGCATTCACGCCTAGCTCGACGATATACCTGCAAGCGTCCTCGCTCAGCTCCGGGTGTTCGAGCCAGTCCTTCGTTCGGGATTTCTCAGTGTATCCGGTGTAAAAGAAGAGCATCCAACCGGGGCCGACCTTGTTTCCACTTTTTTCTAGTTGCGACGCAATATCCTTTCTCGTTATCGAATATCTGGGCTTTTTGTTTGAAAAATTCAGCACGACGCCACGACCGACGTACTTTTTGATTGGCACCTCGTTGATCATCGGGGAACCTTGGGAAAAATGACCCGGCGAATCAACATGGGTACTCGAATGCTCCGCGAACATCCAAACGAAGGACGCGTAGCCATTATCACGGATAGTAGTGAACGTGCTTCGCAGCGGTTGCGGATATCCTGGATACACTGGCGTATCCATGCTGGTCATCGGAACCGACAGATCTACGATTTCTTTGTATTCCGGTACCTTCGTTGGTTTCTCCTCTTGCTTTAACATGTCTAAACATACAGCTCCTAATCTTTTCGAATATTAACTCCCATAAGAAATGCTCTGAGATTAAACTGTTTGCTGGATGATCGAAAAAATCAGGTAAGAAGCCTCTATTTTCGAATTTTTTGTCACTTGTGCACGTAGCGCATTTCATCTTTTGGCTTGGATTCTCGCTCGTTAAAATTTTGAAGCAGGACATGGGAAAAACAAGATGAAGCAAAACGAAATCTACATTGGATCTAGCTAGCCATTCAGAATAACCACAGCTACGGTGCAAAGTCGGTGCTGTACTTTGATCTCAAATTTACGAGCTCCGGGGACATGTCCCAAGGCAAGCCAACGGGAATTTCAAGAGCAGGACTTTTGCAGAAAGCCGCTCTCTTAGCTTGAGTCTCTTAATATAGGAATATGCTTCATCGTCCCATAAAGGAGACAAAGCACGCCAATTACCAACCCCAAAATTGAGAAAATCCCTATTGGCAAACGAAGATCTAACGGAGCTTTAGTGGAGTTGATAGTCGCAAATGTTCCGATTAGGTCAAATAATGTACACAGGATTCCGACTCCCCATGGAAAAGGCCTCACATCCTGCCAGCAGCAACAGCCATGGAGTTGACGCTCAACCCTTACAAGTTATGCCAAATAAATAGTCTCTTAGCTCTATTAAAAGCAGTTTTTTCTTTAATCCTTTTTCTTTTCATAGCAGGTCTAGATCATTCGTTTCTGGCTAGCGAAAATCAAGAAAGTCAAAGAGAGAAAATGGAGGAGCTTTCTTGACTTCACAGAGATCGCAGATTCTTACACTTCGCGGCCACAATCCTTACAATATCGCACGCCATCGCCGTCATAAGTCAGGACATTATGGAGGCATATTCTTTTGTCCGCGCTCTCTGCCCTGATCTTTGTCCTTTTGAGTTCTTGCGGTTTAGTCGTCGGTGTCTTCGGTGTTTGTAATTGTTGTAATATATTTGGGATAACATCAAAGTCGTCAATCCCTTCGCTTTGCTCAAGTTTTCCTTCTAGGCCTGCTCTCAGAACGTCATTGCTTGCTATGGTTTTGTTTAGGCCGTCTTTCTCCTTTGCCCAATTCTTAAGATTGGTTTGGTTTCTTTCATCAAGTTTCTTAATCTCCTTTTGTGCGAACTCTAGGTCGGCTTCGCGTTTTTTCCCTTAATGAATTGTTTTCTCGCACTTTTGACTATGATGTGCAGAAGTTTAGCTCAGGTATTGTCCGGCGGAAGAGACTCTTTGACATAGTCTTCGCGCTCCGGTGTGAAAAAGTCAATGATGATGCATTCTTGCTCCGTCTTTAGCTCGTGAAACATCCCTGGGGGGATGAAGTAAGTGTCTCCCTTTCTCACATCCCAGACTGAATCCCCGACACGGAATTTCCCCCCTCCTTCGAGGAACACACCGTACTGTGCATGAGGATGATTGTGCCAAGCGAACGTCTTCTCAGATTCTATCTTGTAAAAGACCATCAAACCAGTCGACGCGTGCGAGAGCATTCTTCGCTTTACTCCCGGCATTACTTCCTTCCAAGCATCCGGCTTGTCGTGCCAAAAAGAAGGTTTTGAATAATCGACAGTCGTCATGACTTTCGAAAAGGAAAAGATGTCACTAATAAAAGGACATGCCTTTTGTTCAACCTAAGGCGGAGTAGCACTTGAAGGCGGTGCAGGCAGAGCTGCACTGGGTGTATCAAGTCTTCTTCTTTCGTTATTTTCTTCTTCCGAAAGGAAGGGATAGATTCCAGTTGTTACTTCGGCTTCCGTTGCACGTAGCCATAAATGATCGCCGTCGAATGTTGCGACCGAGTCTCCCGGAATTTGGTAACGCCTACCACTTTTTTCGGAAATGATAATTGAAGAATCGACTTGCTTTACATCTCCGAGACCGATGATTGTCGCAACTCTTCACATCCTTCTTCGCAATTTCTTCATCTGTCCAGAGTCGAATTTGTCTCATAATCCCTCGTCGATTATACTTTGCTTCCTGTTTCCTATCAACAAAAAAGGCGAAGAGTTCTAGAAAATCGATAGCTAGTGAGTTGGCGCTATATCAACGTCAGTTGCCTTTTTTCCTTTCAGGTATCTCACCTAAGCATAATCTGCCTGCGTTTGGTCGGGTTTCGACACATCGTTTCGCTCTTTACGAGCTGTAGAAAGAGAAAGGTCATCGACTACCCTAGTCCATTCTCTCCACGAATCCGCAGGCGTCGCGTGGTAAGAGGGTGAATCCTAATCCATCGTATAGACGTCCTTCGCGGGAAATCGATAATTTCTAAACAGTAATTCCTAGATTCGGGAGAGTGAACATTTATCCCCTTCAAGAATTCGTCTTCGATACCAACAATCTTGGGGGGAGATGTCTCCGCTCTTGGCAAATCGACTTACGATAATCGGATACGTTCGTGTGCAGATGTTATCATAATATTAATGAACA
>JASHOD010000110.1 GCA_030041295.1 Nitrososphaerales archaeon | reverse complement strand
CTTCCAATCGTCATGTTCTGCATGTTTCCAGCACCGTCGTAGGCATACGAAGTTGTACCCCAGGGACCGCTTGAGGAAGTGAGTTCGTTCATGTTGTTGTAGTTGAATGTCTCGTTCGTGTTTATGCTCTTTACATTTCCGACGCTGTCATAGGTGTAGTCGCTGTTGGGCTTGTAATCAACCGAAGACTACACAGAGCCTCTTGTACTAGTTCCTTTTCAAGAAACTCTATTCTTCTGTCTTCTGCAGCGTCCACATCAAGAACAGAACGCTGACCGTTTTACAACTTACTTCCGCAATTTCCACAAAAACTGACCGACGGATTGTTGTCTGCTCCGCACTTCCCGCATTTCTTCATTCCAAGTGGTGCTCCGCAGTTGTTGCAGAACTTGCCGCCTCCGGAGGTTTTACCACATGATGGGCAGATCGTTTGTTGAACCTCGAGCGGACCACTTACTTGTTGTTGGTTTTGCATGCTAGCCCATATCTGATCCTTAGTAGCCTGTGACTTGGCCGCTCCGACCTCAGAAGCTATTTTGGGAGCGTCGTCAGTGCATAATCCTCCAGCTTCTTCATTCCAATCAAGATCGCATACGTATTTGTGACACCTTGGACACCTGTGAAAGTGCGACATTGCTTCGTTGGAAGCCTGCTGAAAAGCACTCTCGCGTTCTTTGTTCCACTCTGGCGTCTGGTAGGCATTGCCTCCAAGCGCGCCCGCCATGTAAGCATGACTGCTCACCACGCCTCCATATTGCGAAACTTTGTTGAAGAACCCCCTTTTCTTGTTCGCCTTCGATGCGATAAAAGCAGATTCGTATCCGTCTCCGCAAATATCGCACTTGAAAATAAATTGAAATCCCTGCTCCGTACTCTTGTCAACGTAGTTACGCGTGAAGGATTGCATGGTCGTCATTAATATCTCCGCAAATTGAAGCATCTAATAAAAGTATTTGTTTTTATGCTGCAAAACTTTCGCATAAGATGAATACGAAGTAGGATAAATGCCAAGCTTTAAGCGGCCTTGTAGATACTGCTCGAAACTCGTTTCGCCAGAGGACATAACATGCCCGTTCTGTGGAAAGGATTCGCCTATTTTCATAAGATGTCCTAAATGCAAGGCCGAGACTCGAAAAGATTATTCTCGTTGTCCTTCCTGCGGCTTGTACCTTCAAATTTACTGCCCCAATTGCAACAACCCGACGTTCTTCGATATTTATTGCGAAAAGTGCGGTCAAAAGATCGAGGTCGAATGTCCAGTGTGCCATACAAAGCAGCTTCCTCTCGGACAACAAAAATGCGTCAAATGTAAGAAGGATCTCCCTGCTGTAAAACCGGTTGTCAGTTAGCTCCACAAACGAATTAGCATGTAGAGAGAGATCCGCAGGAGCCAAAGATGTTCTATCGTGCCTCTGCAATGCCAGTATAGTTGACAGTGGACTGCCTAGGACAAATTTGCGAAAGATTAGAGCACTTTCGTGACCAACATCAGGAGCAAGAAATCCGAGATTCGCGAAGATTTGCGACCTGGGTTCATCCTTAAATCCAAGTTTATGGGATTAGCTCGTGAACAAGCCTTGACTCTAGGCGGTTACGCAAATAGAATAGCTCGTGTTGATCTCACGACAGAACAGGTTAGCTACGAAGTACCGAACGAGGCAGATTTGAGAAAATACATCGGCGGGCGTGGTCTAGGCGTAAAGTACGTCTTTGACAACGGACCGAAAGTCGAACCGCTGTCTGAAGAGAACATTCTTTGCTTCATGGTCGGTCCCATCGTCGGCAGCGACTTTGAGATGAGCGGTCGGATGGCCGTCGTCACGAAATCACCACTAACCGGGACGGTAACGGATTCTCACCAAGGTGGTTGGTCTGGCGCGAGGCTTAGGTGGGCTGGTTTCGACGGGGTCATTTTCAAAGGGAAAGCCTCCAAACCAACCTACGCGTACATTGAGAATGGCAGAGTCACTTTGAGAGATGCATCCGAGATCTGGGGTAAGAACGTTCACGGCACAGTCAAACTGATGTTGGCAAAAAACGGCAAGGACAATACCAGCGTAGTTACGATCGGAAGAGCCGGAGAGAAGTTAGTTAGATTTGCAGCTATCATCAACGAAAACGATCGTGCATCTGGGAGAGGTGGCACTGGCGCGGTCATGGGGTCAAAGAACCTCAAGTGCTTGGTGATCAAAGGCGAGATAAGCAGTCGTCCTAAGCACGCATCTTCAGACGAGGATTTCAGAAAGGCTGTTACTCAGGTAAGTAAAGCAATAATCACTGCGCCCGTAACTGCGCCCCGAAAGGGTGGTCTGTCCGTCTACGGGACAGACGTCCTGATGAATCTGGTCAACGAAATAGGCGGCCTTCCGACTCTCAATGGTCGGACAACGCAGTATGAACACGCGGACGACTTGAGTGGAGAGACGATTAAGGAGACTATACTGGTGCATGATCCTACGTGCCACGCGTGCCCCGTCGCATGCAAGAAGGAAGTCGAAGTGAAAGAAGGGCCCTACAAGGTAAGAATGGAAAGTACAGAGTACGAAGCGATGTGGTCTCTCGGGGCGAATTGCGGTTGCTCGAACCATGATGCGGTAGCAAAGATGATTGACATAGCCAACGATTATGGATTCGATGCGATTGAAGTTGGACACGCATTGTCGTTGGCGATGGAGGCCAGCGAACGTGGATTGATTAAAGAAAGAATCAATTGGGGAGACGCCGATGCACAGATCAATCTGCTCAATAAAATCGGTGAGAGGGAAGGATTGGGGGACGTTCTAGCGGAGGGCCCTTGGAGGGCAGCGAAAGCGTTCGGTGATGAAGGAATGGCTAATGTGGTTAAGGGCCAGGGAATCGCAGCTTACGATCCGAGAGGCTTACAGGGGATGGGCCTTGGATACGCAACCTCGAATCGTGGAGCATGCCACCTTCGAGGTTACACGCCCGCAGCCGAAGTCTTGGGTGTGCCCGGAAAAGTCGATCCTCAAGCCTGGGAAGGAAAAGGAAAGTTGCTAAAGGCCTTCCAGGATCTTCACGCGGTTTCGGATTCGTTCGATATCTGCAAGTTCAGCGCCTTTGCTGAGAACGCTGATGACTATCTGGTTGAATACAAAGCGATGACCGGAGTGGATATCGATGTCAATGGACTGCTGAAAATAGGAGAGCGAGTGTATAACTTGGAGCGTTACTACAACAACTTGTGCGGATTCACTGGTAAAGACGATACTCTCCCAGAAAAGTTTCTCAAGAACCCGGGCACAGGACCCGCCGCAGGACGCGTTTGTGAGCTGGACAAGATGAAAACTGAATACTATGAGGCACGCGGCTGGGTGGATGGAGTCGTGCCGAAACAGAAGCTTCTCGAATTAGAAATAATTCAATAGACTTCACGCGGATAGGATCTTGAAACCCACACGTTCAAACGCCTCAATTCCCTAGACGTTTTCATGATACGGAAAAGAGTAGATCAACGCGATTCTATCACCGTCAGACAGCTTACCGTTCATGCCTCCAATGTAATCTTGCGATCTGCCGTTCACTAAAATTCTTGCCCAAGGCTTCACGTTCCCGTCCGGAGTTAGAATGAGATCTGTGACATTGTATTTCCTCGCTACCTCTTTCACAACGTTTCCAAGTGTGTCACTTTGACTTGTGAACTCGATCTCGTCAGCACCTGCCTGCAATCTGACTATGCTCATGAACTTTACATTAACTCGTACCAAGTGATAATTCCTCCTACCAGTATTTCCCTAGCGTAGAAAGAAAATCACCCGCCTGCAATTGGAGGTAGTAGAGCAACGGCGTCTCCATTTTTCAGCAAAATGTTTTCATCATCAATCATCCTGCCGTTCACTATTACGCGGAGCAATCGTTCCATCTCGATCAATCTGGGATGAATTTCGATTATCTTGGAGACTGCTGTTCGAACATCAGACGAACCAGATATCTCCAGCTGTTCTTCTTTTGCTCCGGCAAGTTCGCGCGCCTGAGCAAAATACCTTACAGTTATCTTGGTCATCTTGAGGTTCATCCCTCTGATAACAGACTGTCTTTGATCTCTATAAGGAAACTGTTCGGATACCTACTGCCTTTAATTACGCATTAGGTCTTGGAATAATGGAAGCAGTAATTGTCAAGCCTTGAGAAAATGAAGGGCTTTTCTGGACTGGATACGATTTCGGAAGTTCTCCGGAAGCTCTTTGACGACTTTCGCACGAAGCCGCTCGACCTGGAGAATTGCAAATTATCTGATGCATTATTTAGAGTACTTGCTGAAGATGTGATCTCCCCGTTCGATCTCCCAAACTTCGATCGATCCGCAGTTGACGGTTACGCTCTAAAAGCTCTCTCGACAATAGGAGCTTCGCCCGCCAATCCTATCGAGTTCAGAATTGTCGCGACATCTTATGCGGGCGACTATCCGAAAGATCTGAGAATTCAGGACGATGAAGCATCACTGGTATTTACTGGAGCGCCAGTCCCAGAAGGAGCAGACTCTGTGGCAATGGTTGAACACTGCAAACGAATAGATGACGTTGTCCAGCTGACACGCCAAATCCACTCAATGCAAAACGTCTCACGCAAGGGGGAAGATTATTTGAAAGACGACACGATTGTTGCTGCAAGTACTGTCTTGAAACCCTGGCACATCGCAGCCATTGCTTCGATTGGAAGAGACCGTGTACTCGTTCGAAGGAAGCCTCGAATCGGAGTACTGTCGACCGGATCTGAAGTAGTAGAGCCGGGTCAGCCATTGAAGCCCGGTCAAGTTTCCAACAGCACGAAGCCCATGCTTATTTCTCTCATAGAGGAGGAAAGATGTGAACCCGTGGATCTAGGCACTGTCGCGGACGATGTAGATGTCATTAGGCAGTCAATCGTAAATGGACTGCAAAATTGTGATATGATACTGACGACAGGCGGAAGCAGCGTCGGAGAAAAGGACTTTGCCCAGCAGGCGATCTCCCAGCTCGACGGATACAGGTTCATTGCTCACGGCGTAAGGTTGAGGCCTGGCCGACCGACCGGAGTTTCTATGATTGGAGATAAACCAATCTTCATTCTTTCAGGGTTCCCGGTAGCTGCAATGGTGGCATTTCAAGCGATAGTAAAGCCAGCCATATTGCGCCTTACAGGTGCGAAGGAGGAACCTGCACCTCGTATTAGAGGGACACTGAGACGGCGCGTTTCTAATGAAACGGGAAACAGATCGTATGTGCGGGTTAGGGTTATTCAAAAAGAAAAAGCATACGATGTGGAGCCGCTCATGCTCACGGGCTCCGGACTGCTCTCGACCCTCACAAAAGCTAATGCGATTCTTGTTATTGATGAAGAGATTGAAGGTTATGACGAGGGAGAAGAAGTGGAGGTTCTGCTCACAGGGAATCCAGAAAAGTCGGAGTGATATCCTAGATCTCCTAGTCCCTTAGCCGAATCGTTTTCTAATCGACTGTTTGCCTCTCATTGATGTGGACGTAATTGGAGTTAGTTTACCATAAGCTCGTCTCCGTTAACGAAGCGGTTGACAGAGCCTGGTCTTTGCTGAGTGAGACAGGCTGGCCGAAGGCTGACTCGGTTCCCGTATTCAGTTCGTTAGGCCACGTACTCTCCGACCCATTCTATGCAGTTGTCGATTCTCCGCCCTTCGATAGGAGTGTAATGGACGGTTATGGAGTCAGGTCTTCCGACGTGCAAAGCGCAGACGAGGCTCATCCAGAGACTTTGCGTGTGGTGGGCAGGGCAGACATTGGTCAAATATTTGACCGCGGAATTGCGCAGGGCGAATGTGTAAAGATAGCTACTGGCGCGCCTCTCCCTCGCGGTTGCGACGCGGTCGTGATGGTAGAATTCACGAGACAGACGAAAGACGAGGTCACGGTCTACAAGGGAGTGTCTTCGGGCGAAAACATTGCTCAGGCAGCGAGTGATGTGAGCGTAGGAGATCTCGTGCTGAGATCGAATAAGCAGATTACTTCAAGGGAACTCGCGGCAATATCGGCTCAGGGGACTGAAAAAATAAATGTTTACAGGGTGCCAAAAGTTGGAGTCTTCTCAACTGGCAATGAGCTAGTTCCGAGTGGAGCCGAGCTCAGGGTTGGCTCGATATATGATGTGAATGGACCCGCAGTCTCGGCTCTGTTGCGGGAAATGAATGTAGATTCAAAATTCTACGGGATATTACCTGACGATGAAAAACTGGTCACAGACAGACTCTTGGATGCCTTGAAGCTTCAAGACGTGATTATCACATCTGGTAGCACTTCTGCTGGATTCGGAGATATGATCTACAGGGTTTTCGATAAGATGGGGAAGCCTGGAGTCATCGTTCATGGAGTGAAATTGCGGCCTGGAAAACCCACTGTTATCGCCGTATGTAACGGAAAACTTCTGATTGGTCTGCCCGGTTTTCCTCTTTCCGCAATCATGGTTTTCCACCTGATCGCCAAACCCCTTATCTTGAGAATGGCCGGGCTGGAGACTCTTGTTACGCCGAATAATGTTGAGGCTGTCGTTCCTTTTACATTTGAAGCAGGCAAGGGAAAGAGGGACCTTGTTGCGGTGCAACTCGTTCAATCAAAAGATAGTGTCGTAGCTTACCCGCTGCTTGCACATTCTGGATCGGCATCAGCTTTGGCGGTCGCCGACGGGTTCATCGACGTACCAGAAGAAAGAGAGTTTCTTCGTGAAGGCGAACGCGTGCAGGTCACCACTCTAAATCCTGCTTTGCGGGTCGCGGATCTGACAATAATTGGGAGCCACTGCTTGGGAGTGGATCGCATCATCGAAAGAATGGCAAATTTCGAGGTCAAGGCGGTCAATGTGGGCTCTTGGTCGGGATGGCAGGCAATAAAGAGGGGCGAGGCAGACATCGCCGGGACTCATCTCCTAGACGAAAAAACCCTCGAGTACAACGTTCCCTTTTTGGAAAGAATCGGTCTTGAAGGTAGAGCGGTAATTGTCCGCGGCTATTCGAGAAAAATTGGACTCGTGATTGCGAAGGGGAATCCAAAGAACATAAAATCCATCGAGGACTTGCCACGCGACGGAATTCAGATTGTCAACCGAAACAAAGGCTCTGGGATCAGAACCTATTTCGATCTGAGATTGAAGCAGCTTCTTGGAAAGGACTTCTTGCCGCAGTCAATAAGCGGATATACGTACGAAGTGAAGACACATACGGCAGTTGCCGCGGCTGTCAGTCAGGGCCGAGCTGATTGTGGATTGGCATTCGAAGCAGTCACAGCGTTCTATCCTGTCGATTTCATGCCACTTGATGAAGAGAGATACGACTTTCTAATCAGCAGAGATAGACTAACGAAGGACTCGGTCCAGAGGTTCGTGAAGATTCTTGGATCAGAGGAATTCAGACTAGATATATCCAAATTGCCAGGATACTCTGTACTTAGTGACACTGGAAAAACTGTCTCTCGCGCAGCGTGATATTCAGGTAAGTGATTCAGAGGGAAAGCGCTTAGATACGCAAGCTCTTGAGCATCTTGTATCCGAAAGCATAGTATTGTACCACTGGAAGTCCTCAGATATTGACTTAGCAATAATTCTATAATATCTTGTTCTTTCCCTCAAACTAGAGAAATGAAAGATCAGACGCTTGCCTCACATTATCAGAATCATCCGGTATCTATCACACTAAATTTGGCTTCCACAACGCGCACATGCCATTAGGAGCTATTCTATCTGAGCTATCCCCATCGTAACTCTCTCCCTCTGAAAAGACGATTGAACAATCGTTACGTCCCGAAATGTAGTAGACGCAGCTTCCGCAGAAGAAGCCTCTTGAAATATTAACTTCAGAAAATGCTTGATATTCGACATACCTGGCCTCCAGTTTGCTAATTTTTGAGGGCGCCTTTTCCTGCAGAGGACTAATAGCATCACTTCTAATATTTTCTTGTGAGTCGAGAAGCGTTTCTGATGTTTTTTCGACTTGATCCACTTCTTTATCTCGCAGTACCTTGATGCCTTTTTCTGTAATTCTAGTGGCAATCAATTCGACAGATCTCTTCGTCTTGTGACCCCCAAAATATACGAGCCCCCTGGAGTGCAGCTCGTGAAGCGCCGAAACTATGTCCGCGTAGGGAATGGCAAGTTCTTTCTCGAGTTGAGTGGATTGAGCAGCTAGCCTCGCCTTCAAAATCTTAAGGATCTGCCACTCTGTCGAGGATAGGTCCGAATGGTTCAATACGTGAACATCGTCCTGCTGTTTGTGCCCTTCCATCATAGCCAGCTTTAATCAAAATTTCGGGCATACTTCTTTGTCGTTTTTAACAATTTAAATGCGATTGACCAAATGTTTGATTCACGGCTTTTTTGTAAAGGCTGAGATCAAATCTTCAGCAGAGAAGGAGTGCCAAAGGTAAGAAAAACTTGCCAGTCCGTCCCTATAAAATCAAAAGTCTTATACATTTCAAACATGTCGCTTTTTTTTCGTGTGACTGAAATCGTGTTTGACAGCGTTCTAATCCCTCTAACAGTCTTCAAAAGAATCAAAGTACCTAGAATTCTCTATCTCGGCCCGCTCAGAGAAGTAATAGGAGGGGGAAGAGGTCTCCTTGCCGAAGAAAATTAGGGCAAAGCGTTCTTTCACGCCTGCTCCTGTAAGGATGTTTGGTGAGCCAAAACCTCTTCCCGGAGAAACGCAATTCGTAGATCAAAGGACCGATGAAAAATACTACCGCCTTCTTGACCCGACCCTACTTCAAGCGATTCCTAACCCGAGAATATCACCTCCCATAATGAGTCTGCAGGATGTCCTCGGCCCTCAACCCGTCCAGAAAATTCTGTCGTCAGGGAAAATCGTGTTCCATGCAGTCGGCGACACTGGTGCAACTGCGCCAGCCGGGCCGAGCCACGAAGCCGCAGTCACGGACAAGATGGCCGCAGATTTCGGTGACCTTGATCCAGCAGATAGGCCTTCCTTTCTGTACCACCTTGGAGACGTCATATACAATTTCGGCGAGGATGAATACTACTACGATCAGTTCTACGAACCGTTCAGGAACTATGATGCACCTATTTTCGCAATTCCTGGAAATCACGATGGCGTTCTTTATAGCGGCGAGGCCCAGTCTTCACTGGGGCCCTTCCTTCAACACTTTTGTTCGACGACGCCGGTGCATGCCCCTCAGGCAGGTGGTCTAGTCAGGACGACGATGACGCAACCGGGTGTCTACTTTACGCTGTCAGCGCCGTTTGTTACAATCATTGGTCTATACACAAACGTGTTGGAAGACCCGGGCATCATCTCGAGCGAGGGCGGAAAAAATCCTCGCCTCGACGATCAGCAGGTCACGTTCCTCAAGTCCGAGCTGAAGCGATTGCGCGAAAGCAAGTACTCTGGAGCCGTAATCCTCGCAACGCATCACCCGCCCTATACCATAGACAATACCCATGGAGGAAGCCCAGGCATGATGGCGGACATCGAAGACGCGATTTCATATGCAGGGAATTTCTGGCCACATGCGTTCATCTCCGGTCACGTTCATAACTATGAAAGGTATACGAGAGCAGCAGGGAAAGCAGAAATTCCGTTTGTTATCGCTGGGAGCGGAGGGCATCAAGCGACTCGAATTAGGACAGACCCTTCAAACAAGCCGATCCGGGTTCCTTTGAGGGCAAAAAACGGCCTTACCCTAGAGAGGTACTATCCTCACTTTGGTTATCTGAGAGTAATCGCGACCGCGCAGGTCTTGACCTTTGAGTTCCACGATATTAAGACAGGTCTCTCCTCAAAGTCACCCGCCGATGTTTGCAGCGTCGACATCAAGAACAGGACGCTGACCACTATCCATGCCTAGTAATTTGACCAACGTCTGGGGTGTTTTTGACTAGAGAGTAACAGTACGGATTCTGAAAAGACCTCTTCGGCTGGATGCCCATTCTTGTGGATTCCTTTGTTTTCATTCCCCATTTCTCTTTGAAACGATGAAGCAATATCGCGTCTTGACCCATTTTTCTGAAAAATTTTACGTCCTGAGTCAATAGGACCCTTTGACCTTTTGAAAGTAGTAATCTCTGAATTTCCTCATCGCTCACTCCATCTCCCAAGACAGCCGGCACCCAAATTGCATCTAGTCCTAAACTGCGTAACTCGGTAACGAGTCTTGGAGACACACAAGCATCAACTATCGCAGTTCTTTCTCCTATTGCAGTCACAAGATTCCTCAAATAGTCAAGAGAAATCTGTTGACGCTTTTCTAATGACCTGTAAAAGTTGAACTCTGCTTTGCCCTTCCAGTGCATGGAACGGTGATTATATCTAGACGTGCCAGAGATATATGTTGTCTATTTAGAAAATAAGCTATCAATAGAGGCGAATGCCGTTTCTATAATCCGTTCCCGATATATTCGGAGGTCAGTTTATTGTCACAAACATCGCCGATGGCGAGCGAAGCGTAGGCGACAAGACCAGATTACGGCAACTGTGTCTCGTGGAAGCTCCTCTTCACTTCCACGAAATATGGAAGCTGGACTAAGCTCGAGCCAGTTAACCCATTTGCTGATTTATCTTGGACGGATGCTCAGTTTAATGCCGTCAAAGAACCCAGTTCGGACTTTGAACAGCAATTAGAACATTTATCTAGGTCACCTTTTCTTATCGCATGGCAAATGCAGTCCAATGCTAGCAGTAGTCGTAATAACTCCGGCAAGAAAGTAATACCATTCAATAAAGCTCGCAAACTAGTCGCTATTTCCGCAAGCGTTGCAATAGTTGCACTATTTTTGCTATCTGCCTCTCCGTTCCTAGCAACCCCATTATCTTTCGCCGCCTCCACGAGTAGCAGTGTTGTTAGGGCAGCTCCTCCCTACATTCCAGGTCAGCCGGGTGCGACTTGCAATGCAACCATTCCTTGTCCGATGGGAGTGGTAGATTACGGAATAACTCCAAGCGGTTCAACGTATTCCTACACCGCAAATGGGACTTATTCGCAAACATATTTCAACAGCCTAACACTGCACGGTTGCACTACAACTTCCAACGGAAAGCCGGTCAAGGGGTGCAGCATGAGCGATCAACTGAACGCAATAGTTGAGGACCTAGCCACATGCGAGGGAAGTTTGTGTCTTGAAGGCTACTATTGGACACAAGATGTTTTCGCTATCCAGAGCCAAGTTGGAACTAGCAACACCTTCAACGTTTACATTTATGACAATATCTGGAATTTCACTTCCGCGAAATCTGCGAGGATCTACGTTAAACCGACGGGTACCTGCATAGACGGCAGTCCGTTTCCGGCAAGTTATCCGGAATACGGTTGCACAATACTTGGCAAAACCATTCAAGTCCAGCTTCCCTTCGTCGTAGATATGTCAACCTTGACCTACGTAAACAGCAACGGGAGCGCGGTGGTCTCGTTCTCCGCCTATATCTACAACACTGCAACGGGTCAGGTTTATTTTGGGCCCGAGTTTTATGACACCGCTACATTCCCTCCATGCACTTTGTGCTTTTCAGGCTTCAATTCTCCAGTGTACATAGTGGGGGGTTCCGATCCCCATGGCCCCAATTACATCGCAAATGACCTTGGCGGGATCGGAGGTACCGAATCTGTTACCGTTCCTGCGATCTCAGTAAGTATGAGCACAGATTACATCCTTACTGGATTTCTCTTTCCGATTCCAGTTCCGCACGCCTGGTCCGAAGGGGGAACCGGCGAAACAGTTTCAAACGTTCACATGGTGCCGTCCTATAATTGTAATCTTAATCTCTGCGAATACACTCCTGGCCCAGCCTTGGGAGTAACTGGAACTGACAATAACATACCGTTGTACTGAAGCCGGAACAGATTCCAGCCTCTTAAATTGACGTGGATGCAATAGTAAAGAAGAGAGGCCCTGACTGACTTGCCAATCCGGCTTTCAGTGTCATAGTGAACATACTCACCCTTTTTTTTGCCAGAGTGGTGAGATTCTTGGCCTACCTTCATACATAGCATATTACATGCTATTCTGCAATTAGTTTGTCACTATTACACAGATTGAAACCACTTCTGAACTCATCTGGTAAAGTTCGGGAAGTTGGAATATCAGAGAATCCTTTCTTACTTCCTCTTCTATTCGCATCCCGAAGATCGGATAAGGAGATCAGGCGGTAGCTGTCATTGCCACGGGGGATGGCTTCGCGTTTCCGAAGGCCTGTCGCAATTTCTCTTCCTGATCGGCAGATAAAGTAGTTCTGAGCACCTTTGGCTCTAGGTCAGCAAGAGCTGGAGTTAGGCGGTCGACTTTCAGGTCATCTGCTAGAATGAAAAGGGCCGAGTTGCCTGGTTGAACCGCCTCTTCAATTTGTTTCATGAAAGCCTTGCTGAATCCGTACTTCTCAAAATGACCTACGATAGCACCGGTAGCCGCGCCTATTGCGACGCCGACGACGGGGATGAAAAATATTATTCCAACAAGCAACCCCCAGAAAGCTCCTCCCAGTGCCGCGATTCCAGTCAACTTTGGTTCATCCATGATTTTGACCTGGCCGTCTGGCTTGCGAACTACTTCCACGATTTGATGCAAACCAAACATGTACTGATTGCCCACTTCAATCACTTTCTCCCTTGCCTTTTCCGCACCGTCTTCCGTGCCGAAGGCAAGTACGATCATATCTGTCATTTTTTCTTTCTTACACGCTCCTCCAATTTGTTCGTGAGTGATTATGCTATGCATAAACAGATCTATATACATCTTGACGGTTTTTCAAGGACCTGCGGCACGCAACTACGACTCCCATTGTGTTCTTCCACGATCTTCACGAAGCCAGGCCATGTCTCAGGTCCTAACTCTCGGATTGCGAGTTCGGTCATGACATCAGCTTGTTTTGTGCTCAGACCTATATCGGCCGAAATCGTGATGGCCCTCTGAAGATTTTCTAATTCTCTGTTCTTATTTTCTTCTTGAGAGTATAGTTCTACGAACGTCTGAAGGAAATCTTTATTTCAGACATAGTCGTATCTTTCCGAGGATATGTCATTTGTCGTCCGATAGAGCGATCGTGGGTAAACGATTCAGCATAGTCATTCCAAAATCCATCAGAAAGAAAATTGACCTCAGAGAAGGACAGCAGGTGGTGATAAGTGCGACTGAAGGAAAGTTAGTGATAGAACCCCTTCCGAGCGATCCGCTTAAGGTTCTGGAGCGCGTGATTGGCAAACCGTACAACGAGCGACTCGACGAAAGAAAAGCAGAACGGTGGGCAACTAGACATGCCAGTCCTTGATACCCAAGTTCTTTTTGCTCTCAATCCGAAAGATCCCAAGCACGCAAGTGCTCTCGAAGTGTTAGAAACTCATCAGGGTCTCATAGTCACCGACACAGCCGTGCTGGAATTCGAGCTAGTCCTGAAGGGAAGAGGGAGAAAGGTTTCCGAAATAAGAGAAAGCTTACTGGCATTGAGCGAATTTCTCAATTCGCGAGGTGTCAAGGAACAGAAGACTATAGATATCGATCTATTAGCACTCTCTTCTGACCTTCAACTGAATAACAAACTAAGCTATTTCGACAGCTTGCTCGCAGCTTCGGCTCTGTCTCTTGACTCTGTTATTGTCGGTGACGATGAAGCTTTCGATCTGGTGCAAAACCTAAACAGAATCGGTCTTCGAAAAAGCAAGAGTTAGCCCATCCAATGTTTGGTTCTTTAGTCGGCGAATGAGTCAACACCTATCGAGGTATTTTCAAATACCGCCATTGATTTCTCCTTCGTCTTTCGTGCGAGCGTTATGTTTCCTGCTTCCAACAACAGAGTTTCGAAGCTCCAGCTTAGCTGAAGATCCAGCTTCCCCGAGGAGTCGCTTCCGAAGCTATTGTTTTGGAGCTAACTACATTGGCAGCTAGCTTGGAAGCTCCCTCATTCAGCTGCCTTTCCGTGCCTAGACCTATATCGGCCGAAATCGCGATGGCCCTCTAAAGATTTCCTAATCCTCTATTGTTATTTCCTTCTTGAAAGTGTAGTTCCTAGTCGCAAGACTGATTGCCATGCAGAGCAACATCAAAGCGGCTCCTATTGTAAAGATGTAGTTGAAAGCCGTTGCATTGCCGAAGTATTTTCCGCTCGCGACGAGATGCCCTTGAAATGACACGTACAGCTGGCTTGTGTAGGTAGAAAGTATAACCGTCGCGACTACCGGCCCGATTGCTCCGCCAAGATTTCGAAGCATCGTGTTCATGCCGAGCCCGACTGCAATCGAATCTTTCGGAAGAGAAATCGCGAGCATGTTAACGATTGGAACTATTATTGAAACCATGCCAACCAATGAGACAACTAGGTCAAGTGAAAGATCGAGCGGCGTCGCTCTGTTGAATATGAATAGGTTGAGACCTGCAACTGAGACAAGAGAGCCAACAATCAAAACTGGCTTCGGCCCGGATCTCTGTGTCAATCGACCCACGAGAGGACCGGCCACGATCATGCCTATAGTCGATGGCGCGAGGGTTGTGCCAGCCTGTATGATTGATAGCCCAAGACCAAAACCCGAAGGATACTGCGAGTAGTATGTCAAAGCCAAAAAGAGAGAAAACATTGTAGCTCCGGAAATCAAGCCGACAATGTTTGCGACCAATACGTTTCTTATCCTAAGCAGAGGAATAGAAATTAGAGGATTCTTGCGAGAGTTTTCAAAGAAGAAGAATCCGATGAACAGCGCAGCCCCTGGAATCAAGAATGCCATTTGCTCTGCGTTGAGCCAGCCCAAAGAGGGTCCTTCGGTAGCATAGAGGAGCAAGAGTGTGATTCCTCCCATCAGGATACCCGCTCCAGCGTAATCTATCGGGGCTGCAACCGTCTTTTTGGTATCTTTCCGGAGTATGATCCCTGAAATGACAAACAGCAGCACGCTAAGAGCAAGAGCACTGTGAAATGCCCACTGCCAGCCAAAGTACTGAACAATGTATGAACCGACGACCAGTCCAAGGGCTGCCCCAATAGCAAAAGTTCCGCTGATTACTCCCTGGGCTGTCGCTACTCTTTCCCTTGGGAAGACATCCGTAATGATTGCAAGGCCGAGAGGAATGATCGCAAATCCTATTCCTTGGAGAGCTCTCGCACCAATGAGAAAATAAATCGAAGGTGAAAATCCCGCGACTCCGACTCCGACAATATAAAAAGCCAGCGAAACCATGAACATCCTTTTCTTGCCGTAGACGTCGCCAAGTTTACCAAACAATGGAGAGACTACACTCCCGACGATGAGAAAGGCAGATGTAATCCAAGCCGCTATCGTTTCCGTCGTACCAAAATCATGCTGAATCTTCGGAATGCCCGGGATGACCATTGTCTCGACATAATTTACAAGGAGTGCAACACCTGTTAGAATCAGGAGAGTCCTAAGAGCGTGATTCGGCCTTGTTTCTTTCTTAGTAGCGTCGACGAATGTTAAAGTGGTAGTAGAATCTTGGCTCATATCTTTTCACCCATTCACTTTGGTTTTCTCGCAGAAATTCCGTCGAGAGTAAGTTTCACCATAGCATCCCGCACTCTTTTCCAATCGATCTCTGTATCCGTAGTAGCCCAGAGAACCGTAAGGCCCTTGAACGTCGAGAAGAGAATCGACGAGATCGCGTCCGTGTCGATCCCTTTCTTGAATTCCCCATTCCTTATCCCCTCTTTCAAAATAGACGAAATCACAGCGTGTAATTTCTCGAATTGACTTTCGACCTCACCGTGAATTGGCTTGATGCTGAGAGAAGCTGCGGAAAATTGCACAGACATTCTGCATTGTTCGCGCGAGAGTTCGTCATGCGAAAGAAAGTAAATTTCTGCGATTTTTTCGAGTTTTGACGTTGCCGAGGTCTCCTCCGTCATCAGGTTCTCTGCGCGGTGAAGCAGTTCTGCATATTCCTTATCATGAAGACTCCCGAGAAGTTCCTCCTTGCTCTCAAAGTAACCGTAAATCGCTCCCTTACTTAGTCCGCTGGTCTTCACAATGTCATCCATCGACGTTTCATGATAGCCCTTTTGCTCGAAAAGCAACTTCGCTGAACCAAGTATTCTGTCCCGGGTATTTTCTTTGTATTCTAGGGATACTTTCGGCATAACCAAATAGACTGACTGGTCGGTTTTATAAATATACCGACCAGTCGGTTTTCTTTTTGAGCACGAATTATGCTGCATGGACAGAATCTGAATGATGAAAAATTTGGGTTCAAAGAGCTCAAAGCGCTTTTCTTGTTTCTAAACCCTAAGGATTAAAGTCTCTCCAAAGTGGAATCTCAAGGGAAAAGAGGTTAGTTTTGCGCCAAGACTTCTTTTTTGTAACTGCCCTGACCGCAAGCACACCGACAAGGAAAAGAAGTGCAGAATAGTCGCATACATCGCACAAGGCAAGTAAGTGAGATTAGATATCGATATAGATTCGTCGTGGCGACAGTATCGAGCTGTGGCGAAACAGTGGCGCTATCTGATTATGTCATTCTGTTCATATCCGATGTTGTCGGGGTCCTGATTGGGGCCTGGCTGGGCTATCTGCTCGGGCTGAGGCAACAGAGACAGATTGACGCTGAGAAGGAGAAAAGAAGACGCGACGAGCTCAAGGAAGCCCTGAAGGACGA
>JASHOD010000012.1 GCA_030041295.1 Nitrososphaerales archaeon | reverse complement strand
CCCGCCCGAGGCTCATGTCCTTAGAGGTAAGCCCTTCAGGGAGAGATCATGAAAGTAAATTGGGTGGATATCAAACTTTGTTCAGCATGGGCTCATAGTGCAATCCGATTACTCCGTTGTCGAATTGTTGCGAGCTCACAAGTCTAAGTGGGTGCCGGACATTGCTATCGGAGAAAAGCGGTTTGCCAGCACCTAGTATGATTGGTCGGACTCTGATGCGATATTCATCAACTAGTCCTGCTCTGACTAGAGAGGTGACCACAGAACCGCTACCAACGACCACTATATCTTTTCCTGACTCCTTCTTCATCTTCGAGATTGCTTCATCTGGATTTTCTCTTACAATTGTAGAGGGTTTCCAAGGTGCGCTAGAGAGTGATCGGGAAAAGACGATCTTAGGCAACTCCCGAAGCTGCCGAATGAGGAGTGGATCAAATCCGATCTTTTCGGGCTGAGGCGTGGGCCAGAACGCACTGAATTCTTCGTATGTCCTTCTGCCATAGATCATTGTATCGACTCTGCGATTAATTTCCTTCGACCACTCTTGTTCCTTCTCATCAAAGTCAAACCAGTCAATACTGTTATTCGGATCGGTGTAATATCCATCCAGTGAAATGATGCTGTCGATTATCAGTTTTCGCATTCTAAAAATGGTCATCCAATAATTGGAGTGCAAGAAAAGGTGTGATTTCAATTTTGTTACCTTCTCCTAGAAGGAGAAAGAAGGGAATGAAAATTTGGCAAGTCGTATCTTGTCAGTAATTCCCTGAGCCTCGAGTAAGCTCTATTGTATGCGGCTTCTGGATTATTTATGTCTCCCACAAGATCAATCTGCACATTGTTCGTCTACTTGACATGAAAGCAGCTTGTTTGAGCCAAGCTCTCTCTCCATTTTGAAGAAATCTCTCATTGGTTTCATGGAAAAACCGAAAGTTTGCTACTATGACAACAACCACTACAAATCAGTCAACAACATTCGTCGTACTGCCCTTAGGGGGCGGCACCTCGGGAAAAACCCATTTGGAATTTCTCTATTTAAGGCGCGCCCGCCGATGAAATTCGCGCTTCTATTCGGAATACAAAAGGGAATGAGCTATCATGCTCTCCTACATTCCTACAAAGTAAACGAAGCAGGGATTGATACCAAATTCGGTGCCGGCGCGAAAAGTATGAGGGGCCCTTTCAAATACGATTTATTTTCGATGACGCCCTAAAGCTCTTTTTCCAACGCACGCCAATTTAAAAAAGGGGTCTTTTTTTACATCGAGTTTATCTTTTTGAAAATCTCCTCGGGTCGTAGAGGGGTTGTACCAAATCCTTTGCCAATCGCATTCTCCAATGCTCTAACAAGTGCTGGAGGCATGCCGGTGGCCGACCCTTCTCCCACTCCCTTGACTCGCTCGGATGAAGGATGGTCTGCGAGCATAACTTGGACGTTCGGAATTAGCGAAGCGGACGGAACTCCGGCGTCGTCTATCGTACCAGTGATAATCTGACCGTCCTCCTTGCTGTACTTGGCCTCTTCGTAGAGAACCTGCCCTATTGCTTGGGCTGTCCCGCCTATTGTCTGACTCTCTGCCATGTAGGGGTTTAGGACACGGCCGCAGTCGTAGTATGCGACGCATTCGCTAATCCTTGCCATTCCTGTCTCCCTGTCGACTGTAGCTTCAGCGAGGTTTGTCCCAAAAGTGATCACAGAGTCATTGTTTCGGTGGAAAACAGTGACGTCGAAATTGTGTTTAAGCAGGTCCTCTGGAGTAAAATCGGGTCCGAGCTCTTCCTTTGCCTTCTCTTTTAATTTCGCGCAAGCCTCAGCGAGTGCTACTCCACCGATTAGCGCACTCCTGCTCCCCCACGTCCCTACACCCTGATCAAGTTGGGACGTGTCTCCACGTTGTAAAGTGATCAAATAAGAAGGAATCCCGAGTTCCTCGCCGACTACGGTCTGGGCAATAACTGCATGATCTTGTCCTCCGTTGATCGTGCCCATCCAAACCTTAACTTTTCCTTCACTAATCATAATTCTCGATGACTCGCCGGGCTGGACTGCTGAGAGAAGAATGAAGCAAGAAAATCCAATGCCCTTCGATTTTCCTGCTTTCGTCTTTCTTTCATAGTAACGCAATTCCTTTACCGCTGATCTAAGGAAAGGCTCGTAAGCCTCTAGCTTGATTCCGAGAGGCGAGGTTGTGGATTTCGAGCTGATGTTTCGCAGTCTCACTTCGACGGGATCTATATTGAGTTCGTCTGCAACTAGATCCATCATCCTTTCGTAGAGGAAAGCAGCCTCGGGTCTTCCGGCCCCCCTGTACGGTCCTAGCGGTACCTTGTTGGTCAGGACTGCCGCCCCACTCACGTAGACATTGCTTATCATATAGGGCCCCGTGATTTGCATGCCTATCCATCGCGGTGCGAAAGCTCCGAGACCAGCTATGAAAGCGCCGTTGTCGACCAAAATATCCGCTTTGACTCCACTCACATGCCCTTCCCTATTGGCGTAAACTTTGATCCTTCCTCTCGCTCCCCTCCCCTGCGACGTCGCCACAAGATCCTCCGATCTGGTCTCTATCCACTTTACAGGTCTCTTGGTCTTCATAGAAGCGTAGCACGCAATTGCATATTCTGGATACAGCCCGCTCTTTGTGCCAAAAGCGCCTCCCGTGTCCATCTGGATTACCCTGAACGAATCCCTTGGGAGTTTTGTAACACCGAGTAGTCCCTCCTTCCAAGTGTGGACAGATTGCGTCGAAGCCCAGACCGTTAATTTGGATCCATCGTAATGGGCGACCAGCCCTCTAGGTTCCATCGGGTTTGGGGAGATTCGCCTGTTGGCAAGTTCCTCTTCCAGAACAATCGGAGCCTTACTTTCAAAGTCCTGACCCAGCTCGATCCTTGTCGCAATATTTGATTTCATACCCGGGTGAATTGGTTCAAATCCAAAAGCGTCTTCTGGATCAATCAAGGGCTTGAGCGGTTCGTAGTCGACCTGTACGCTTTCGATCAAGTCCTCGGCGGAGTATTGATCCTTCCCGAGGACTGCGGCTAATGGCTGGCCAACGTAGCTCACATATTCTGAAGCTAGCGCTGGATATGGAATTGGGACGGGGCCTCCCCATGCTCCTTCGCCAACGGCCGAGAGATTTGCCTTGAATTCTTTTCCAGTGATCGCGTCCTTTCCTTCAACCTTAACTAGCCTTGCTCTAGCGTAGGCGCTTCTCACAATTTTGAGGTGCAACATTCCTTCGAGGTGGAGGTCATCCACAAATCGTGCCTGACCCGTTTCGAAGCTCTTAGGGTATTCTACTTCCTCGATTTGTGTGCTCGCCGACATAGCAATTTCCAAGATTTCATTGCGAGAGTCATATTGAAAAAAATTCTGATGCGCACGGAGCCTGAGTTTCTCAAAACATATTCAGACGATTCCGAGATTGCTCGACTATTCTAAAGTAAAGGATCGAGTGAGTTGATAATCTTCAAAGCTGTTTCGGATCTTACGATGTGGAGTCAGATAGTTATCCCGAAGGCATGGCGAATTACTTGACCGAATATGAATAGTATTATGGTCGCGCCAAACATTATCCCGGCAAGCTCGAGAAAATCTCGCAAGAAGTTGGCACTTGTGATGATCGAATTGTAAAAATTGGTGAAGGCAAGAATGACCACCGCGATACTAAGCGAAACGGACATTGCAAGGATGGCATGTTTTGTCAAAAAATACGGGCTGGCTAGAAGTATGGCACTTACAAAATAAGAAACTCCTGTCATTAGGGCGGAAAATCCTGGAGATCCTTGAAATCCCTGTTTTGCTTGAGCGTAAGCAGCAGATGCCATTGCCATGGAGGCTGCAGCTCCCGCGATAATACCCGCCAGACCGGTTAGTTCCGTTGAGCTGTAGACTCCGAGAGAACCGGCGTGGATTCCCGAAATTTCAACAATCGCATCCGCAAGTCCGAGGACGACGAATGACATGTAGATTACAAAACCGCTCTGGACCTGCTTTGCTAGGCTAGTTTCATGCTCCTTTTCATCCTTCAACATCTCCTCGAATTCGGACTTGTCATCTGGCGGTATGTACTTTGTGATATTCTCGTATTCTTTGATTGTCGCCTTCTCGTGTCTTTCGAGAAACTTTACTGCGAATGTCGCCCCGAGAATTTTTTCAAGTAGTATTATACCGTAAAGTTTGAGCTTGCTCACATGAGCTTCTGAGTTTGGCGAATATTTCTTCCAAAATTGGTAATGCCTATACTCTGTTTCCGACAGCTTTTGAAAGATATCAGCGAGTCTTTGCCGTTGAGGCCTCCTTCTATTTCTGTGAGATTTGGCAAGAGCTTGGTAGATTATGTAATCACCGTACTCATCTTTAATCCCTTCCTGTGATACGGAATCGATAGTGTCCGATTTCTGAGCCATGAAGATAAAACCCTCCTAACGAAGGAGCTTTTCCACGTTTCGTTTTTTAAGTTGGACAGACGATTCTCAATGTTGAAAATAACGTGGGTTAAAGAAAGGGCCTGTCTACGATTGAGGCATAGCTCTATTGATTTTTTTCTAAAGAGGAAAATCGACTCTATCGTTATGAGCTTCCACTACGAATTTTTATGAAGAGTCGCCACGCTAGAACGCGATCTGCTTTTTCCCAATCAGATCCATACATGGTAAGAGTTAGTGATTACCAATCAAGACAGTTCGCAGTCCCGGAGCAAAGTAAGCTCAAAAGCGAGGGTGGATACTCGACAGATGCCTTAGCCAAAAGATATCCAAGCGTTTTCTATAGCCGTGGACATTAAAAGAGTTCAATTTACGAACCTTAGTACGACTAGATCAGCTTAAGACTTGTTCTCGGAAACATCATTCTGAGATTGCGAGCTATCATCGTCGCTCTTATCTTGAGACGATTGTACCTTGGCCCTTTCAGTTTCTCCCAATGTCAAATTTTTATCTTTGCCCGATCTTCTTAGATAGATTCCCCCAATTGCGAGTATTATCGGGAAAATTACAACGGTGACTACCTGTTCTGCAATATTCATTCCGCTTAGCGAAATGCAGGAAGTTGCGCATATCTCCTTCCCTGGAAAGGCCTCCGCTCCAAACCAAATCAAGACTAGCACGGCGATAATAAAGAATGCAGTGGACTGCTTCAAGGAAAAATACGCCTTTCGATTCCTTTTAATTTCGTACCTTTTATAGAAAGATTATGGGCATCGACGTGACATCTTCCTTTCGGAAATTGAGCAAACTGCTTTTAAACGCTGGGAGAATTTTCGTTAAGGAAAAGAGAGGGCGTCATTTGCAATGAAATCCAAGATGTGGCCCAACTTTTACAAAGACCCCTTCTATTGGTCAATGAAACACGTATTCGTCATTGACGTTCACCGCTTTACCTTTGGGGACAATCCCTAAACATACAATTTTACGCTGTCTAAATCTCAAGAGTAGCTACGATTAGTTTGTCAAGTAATGTTCTCTTATTTTCAATACTACTGGGGCTTGTTCAAGGAATTTCCGAGTGGCTCCCCATAAGCAGCAAAACTCAGGTACTCTTTGCGTCAAACGCCCTTTTTGGATTGTCTATCGCCGCAGCCTATGCCTTCGGACTTTTTTTAGAAATTGGATCTCTTGGCACAGCTTCACTTTATTTTCGAAGAGATATAATCTCGCTATTTCATGATCGAAAGCTATTCATCTTTCTTCTCGTAGTCACAATTTTCACGGGACTCGTCGGAGCACCTCTTCTCTATATTACGGAATTGTATCTCACGCACGCCTCGCCTTACATCGGAATCCCAATGATAGTTCTTGGACTAGCCTTGATAGGAATTGGATTCTACATCAAGTTTTCACGCGCGTTACCAAGAATAAACAACCTCGGGCAAATGAAAATGAAACACTACATTATCATCGGAATAGCGCAGGGAATCGCTGCGCTTCCAGGTGTCAGCAGATCAGGGATGACCGTTTCAACGATGTTGTTCATGGGAGTAAAACAGGAGCAAGCATTCAGACTATCCTACCTTGCTTATTTGCCTGCGTCTTTGGGCGCTTTCGGTGCTTCGATCTTTCTTGAAAGACATCAGATAAACGCCGACGTAAGCGCGACAACAGTGCCAGGCTTGTTTCTCGCGATCATCACAGCGTTCCTAATCGGCCTAGTCGCAATTTCGTACCTGCTAAAGTTCGCGAAATCGAAGAACGTCTGGATACTAGATATCGTGATAGGAATGCTTGCACTTGTCCTTGGCATAATTTTCAGCATTTATTACTACGTACTTCCCGCCGGGGTTAATGTGAGCTAGTGAAAGAGCATACTTTCAACTTGAGTAAGAGAAGACGGGCTTTTGCAATAATCGCCCTAACAATGATTAGCCTGAATGCTTTATCTACGACGCTGCCCGCCAATCATCAATTCAACACATTGCTTCACGTAAGTAGCGAATCTTCATCTCCCTCAACAATATCTTACGGATCTTATGACATGATCCAATATCCCCTTCCCAACGGCTCGTCTTCGCCTTGGTCAATAACTGTGGATAGCTCGGGGAATGTCTGGTTCGTACAGCAAGATCCGAGCGCATTGATGATGTTTAATCCTAGTACGCAGCGGTATTCGCAATACCCGTTTCCGTCAGGCACTGACTCGACTCCTGAATCTGTCACAGTTGATAAATTTGGCAACGTTTGGTTCTCGGAGCTTGTCACGAACAAGCTGGGAGAATTGAAGAAAGGTGCTTCTAGTGTCGTAGAATACTCAATGCCAAGCGCAAATGTCCCTTTCGATAGTAGCGGCTCGCAGAATGTGGTTTGCGGTCCTACGATTGTAAAGACAGATTCCTCGGGGAATGTTTGGGTATCCTGCGATTTTTCAAATGAGATTGACGAGTTCTTCCCGAGCAATCAAACCTTCTTTTCTTACCCTCTTCCCTACTGGCAATCATCCCCGGCCGGCTTTGTGTTTGACAAGTCTGGAAATCTCTGGTTCACCGCGGCCGATGTCGACATGATAGGGGAAGCCGTACCTAGCGAGCTAAAAAACGGAACATCTGACGGTATCACTGAATTCGCACCAATAAACTCCACATACACCTTTATCGCTTCGCATGAGGAAGACCTTGACGGTACGATTCAAAACATTACTTCAAGTCTACCTACCCCGAGCGGAATAGCTCTTAGTCCAGATGGATCAACTCTATGGATAACGGAGCATGTCGACAGCTCATTCGATAGTTACAACATAAACACAAGGAGCCTCGACAAGTATTGGACTTCACAAACTTATGACAAGTACGGGTACACAGTTTCATTTCCGAACGGGATAGCAATCGATTCACACGGTAATGTGTGGATCTCCGAGCATTATGGAAACAAGATTGCGGAGTTTGTACCTAGTTCAGATAGCTTGTTCGAATTCCCGATACCTTGTTGCACGTCAGACGTGGCAGGTCCTTACAATCTCGCGCTCGGTCCTAATGGCACTGTTTGGTTTGTAGAAATATCTGGAGGTGCTATCGGAGAGTTGAAACCTTCGAATTCTACTCAAAGCGTTACTTTATCGACTCCTAGTTCGCCAATTGCGATTCCTCAAACAGGGAGTGTCAATATTCCGTTTCAGGTAAGCGAAAGCGGAGGAATTGGAGGAGTTAGTCTCAATGTATCAGGAATCTCCGCTACCGGAGCTCTAACTTCAGCCAGTTACAAGTTCGGTCAAGCTGAAATTTCGTTTGCAGGTAATACGACTGAAGTTAACGACACTCTCGGTTTGAATACACATGGGCTAAAGTCTGGAACGTATTACATTACGCTGGGCGCTACGAGTACATCTAGCGGCGAGATCTATTCGAGTATCTTGAAGTTGGATGTGATGAGCTCCGCGAGCGGGATAATGACTACGGAAATATACGCTATCGTTGGTTCTGTAGTAGCTTCAGTTTGCGTGGTAGCGGTTTTGTACACTTTATCACGTAGACCAAAGAAGACTGTCATCAGGCGGAGAAGCAGACACTGATTCATAGCTGCCGATGAACATGTGAAAAGCTCGACCATAAGGAATCAACAAATCTCCCAAGATTACCGCGAACAAATGGATTCGAGCCGTACCGAGATGGCCATACTCGAGTAGCTTATTTCTAGCTCAATATTTGAAAGGCGAAATTGGTAGAGAGCAAGTGAACAAATGCACCACGTTCGTGCTCATTTATGGATTAGTATCAATTTTCGGAAAGACTTCACTCATGAGGAAGCAAAAATATGCTGGCGAGAAAGACAAATTGACATCTTTTTTCACCATGACTGATTATAAAGATTAAATAATTGTCAATAACTAAGGGAATGCAACATGTCTAAAGTTTCTCGAAGTGTAACAATTTCTGCACCGTGCGAAGCTGTCTTCGCATATTACGCTAGGCCGGAGCATATCGCAAAAACATTCCCAGAAGATGTAAAGATGAAAGTCACTCCTATCAATGTGAAAGAAGGTTTCGGGATAGGAACAGTCTTTCGCATAGAAGGGGATTTTGGAGGCCGACCTCTTGCTTGGGACATGGAGACAATTGCCTATGACCTAAACAAGATGATTCAGGTAAAAGCAATCAACGGTCCCTTCAAAAAGAACATCATAACGGTTCTGTTCGAGAAAGCGACTGAAGGTACAAAGCTCACCTTCGAAGCCGATTACGAATTGGGATACAGCCTTCTCGGCAAGACGATAGACAAACTGCGGATCAAGAAAGAAGTCGAAATGGGAATAGAGCGCAGCTGCGCAGCTGTAAAGCAGTACATCGAATCCGGTAAATCGTCTTCACAGATGGTTTCCGAAATTAAAGCCGAAGTTACCGAATAGTATTGCGAAAACATGCTGAAAAGGCTTGGAACTAGCTTAGCTGGATTCCAATAGCTTTTTCGAATTCTCGCAAAGCTAGCGTGGAGATTTTGTACTGTTTGCATTAGGGGCATGCTCTATTTTGAGCAAGTGTCCCCAGTATCGTAGCAAACTGATTCTCTGAGTATCCCTTCCCGCAAACTATCACACATTTCGAAAAGGATATGGGATACAATGCCCACCGAAGCGTAAAATCCTAGAACAGAAACAACAAGATTAATATTTCCAAAGGGAGTCGGAAATTCTCTTGAGCGTGCACGGCGCTGCGAACATTTGAAGCCTCCAACTCGTCCGCCTACCTATTTCTGATGGGGGCGCTACTAATTGGCTTGCCACTCCTTACTGCGTATGAAGTTGTCCACCCTGATTTTTACCGAGTAGCTCTAGTTCCATATCTAGTTCTTTCTGGGACCATAGCGCTTTTCATCATACGAAAAGCGGAATTTGGAGAGAGAAAAATACTTCCCAGCCGTGGAAACGGCGTGTCTTCTGATCGCGGATCTCGAAACTTGATCTTGAAGTTGAACTCAATTCCGCCTTACTTTGCTTTGGGCGTTTTGACTTTACTCGTAATTGTGTTTGGGGCGTTTCGGATAATAGTAAATTCCTATTATCCATATCCTCCTCCTCAAATCGGTAACTTACTCGATGGAACCCCGACTGTAGTGGACATTTTGGGTGCCTCTTACATTCTGCTATTGATTGTTGCATCATTATTTTGTTTCAGCAAGCTAATCTCTGCTTCTTTTCCTTTACTACGGAAGATCCTGTCTGAGAGAAAATATGCCCTAATGGGTGCATTAATGTGCATCGGTTTTGCCCTCGTATACCTTTTGCTCGTAAATCAGATCCTAATTGAAGGTCTGAACACGCCGAATGGAATCGGAGAGGTTCCGTCCCCAAACAACGTTTACCCGTACATTCATGTATTCTCTGTTGGAATTCAGCAACCGTTTCTAAATTTGGTTTACATCCCTTACGCGACTGTGCAGTTCAGTCCTTCATTCAATCTATTGCTTGTTCCATTCGAATTGGTTTTTACGGTACTTCTATCGCTTCTGGTAGCGTCCAATGTGATAATGGCTCATTACTTAATCTCAAACAGCGGCCTTGCCTGTTCGGTTAGAGGGACTGTTCTCTCGACCGGAGGCTCGATTCTGGGGTTGACTGCTACTTGTCCAACATGTCTTGTTCCAACTTTTATTTCAGTAATTTTCGGGGGTGTGGTCGCCGCGGAAGCGATCTATTCAAACATCTACGGAGTTGTTATTCCTCCGATTGTTAGTGTCGCAACCCTCATTCTAAGCATAGTTTATTTATCAAATACCATAAAGAAACGAACCTCTATTGAATTAGGTTGAACGGATAGAATTTAGGTCGAAGGTGCCCATGAATGTTTAAAGCATGCCAAAGAATTACAGAGCCCACGAACTAAACAGAAACTTTTGGGCGGATTAATCTCATTGAAGTTCAAACTTAGAAAGGGCTTTTACAAGGATCCATTTTTCTGGGTTGTCATATTTGTTTTCATACTGACAATGCTAGTTGCCATTTACGGATTCTAAGTTGCACGTTGTTACCTGTTTTTTTTTCGAAGAGCGGAAAGCCCGCTTAGATTATGTCCAAGACTTTAGCGAACCAAGACCCGACGACAATCATCCCTAGGGCTCCCAATAGCATCATGGCACTATTCATTTCCGTATTTTGAGCCGCAGAGTACATCGGATAAAATCCAGGAGGCCAAACAACCATCATCGATCCCATCATTCCCATGGACATGAAACCCAGAGCAAGAAGCAGCGCCTTGAATTTTTTAGGAATTGCGCTCACGCTCAAACCAACCAGTCCACCCGCGATAATGTAGCTGAGATGCTCAAGAATATGGATATAACCATTGGTAACAGCCAGCTGGAAATAGTAAGGGAAACCCCAGAATACGAAAACGATGGAAGGAATCAAGCCCGCGAAAACGAGTCCCTTGGTTTTTGTATTGAACTTGATGATGCCAATGAACGCAGCCCAGCCCTTGCTCGTAACTCGCTTTAGAGAGGCAAGTCGAATCACCAGCAGTCTATGTAGTGCGTATCCAAACACGATGGAGAGAATGAATATCCCCAGGTGTTGAAACATGTGCACTGTGAGGTTCTGGTTTGCAATGGAATCTATTGGATCAGCGAGAAGCACCAAAGTGAGTCCAAGTGCGGCAATCATTATTCTCCCGTATCTATTTGACACGATGGAGAACTGACTGCTAGCTTTAACCGGAACCACATCTGTCATGATCGAGACCTATTTGTATCGATTTGAAATTCTCTCGTCTGCAAGCGCTATATTTGAACTATTCCTTTTCTATATCGAATACTACCGCAGGGTCACCGACTTGACGAACTTTGAAAACTCTGCTTGGAACTCTTTGGAAGCATATTTCGCGAGATCTCTCTCGACTGCTGACCCTTTGGCTAAAGAATTGACTGCTGCCCAGCAGACCCAATAGTCAGAGAGGAGCATTGTAGAAGACTCAGAATTTCCCTTTGAACCGGAGCTCAAGTTGGTCTTTCGTTTCAAGATATTGTAGTGAGCTTTTAGGTCATTTGCTATTCGCATGAGTGCGATATCTCGTGAAGGCCGCGACTCTTCTTTTACAATCTCCCCGGTTTCCTTTAAGGATTTCAAAAGATAATCCTTGTCGGCTCGCACTTTCTTAAATTGGGCATCCAGTTCTGTCATAGATGTAATCACACTCTCTGGTTCGTCGATTTGTCTCATCTTGCCCTTCGAAGCGTTGTACATTTGTGTCATCTCGGATTCTCTTATTTCCCATTCGAGTTCTCGCAATTGGGCTTCCAAAGAGCGTTTTTCCAGTAGCAGAGCTTGCTTCTGGGTGTCATTCTTTTCTTTCTCAATCTTCTGCTCTAACTTTTCTATTTTCGTTTTTGTTTTTGACCATTTTTCATCTTCAGATAATCGACTCGGATCGTCCACTGTCCTCTCCTTCTTCCTCTTTTCCCAAACCAAAATCGCAGGGAACATGGAGACGTAGGCTACTAACAAAATGGTCTGGATAAATAGGAACCCAAGGAAATAGAAGAGAACGCAGGCGAGAACTGAGAATATTCCGATTAAGAAATAGGTTGAATTGGATCTTCGAAAGGTGATGCTTGGAAGGTTCACAGCCTAGATGACAAGTCTGCCATGAAGCATAGCGACCTACTTAAGCCTCATCATTTTTCACTTTCGAAAAATGATAGAACGAAAAACGTAATGTTTCTAGCTAATGCCTTTGTTTCTTGTAAAATTTAGAACGCGCCTGTTCATAAGTAGATTCCAGAGTCCATCTTTCAAGTGTAAAGTTGAAAGTCGGAATTACGCAGCCAACGTGACCGTAAGCTTATTTCAATGGAACTTTTTTTATCCACAAAAAGCGCGTTCGAAATGTCTCGGATTCCTTATTATGTCGTACCGAAAGGCATGCCGAGTAAGTGGCGATAATCCAAGAATGAGCTCAGTGATGTTAGAAGGAGAGATTGAAATAGAATTTGAAAACTAAGTACATCTATTTTGTAATTGCGGCGTTGTTGGTTGGTGTTGCAATTTATCCCGTAGTCTACTCCCAGCTAGCTAGCTCGGGTTCGGCAAATAATCCGTTTTATTGCGCCCCGCTCATTCCATGCGTAAAGCAACCTCCGGGCACAATTGTTTGCGTCACCTCGTGTACTGTTATAATCCAAGATGCCTCCTTTTCGCCCGGCACTATTAATGCGTCAGTGGGAGCTACCATACATTGGATCAATAAAGACGGTTTTGCGCACACTGTGACTGCGCTAAATTCTTCGGCATTTGATTCGGGAGTGATTCCTGCGGGACAGTCTTATGTGCTGACAATCACTAATTCATTGAAACCCGGTAGTTACTACTACGTTTGCGAAATTCACCCAAATATGATCGGGTTACTGAACGTAATTCCATCTAATTCCACGAGTTAGATGCTAGAAATAGGGAAAAACCAGTCCCGCTTTTTGAATGGATGGCTTGGACTGTTAAATTGGTTTGATTTCAATGCGGCTATTCAGAAAAGTAATGAATATACAACCAGAAAAAGTAGGGTCAGAATAGCAGTTTGGCCTACTAAGAGAAACCCTAAAACAGGAGTGCTTAGAAATGCCCAAGCCAAGTGTCTACTTGTCGGAAACTATTCGAGAGAAAGATGAGTCCGCTGTCAGAGAAGAAGATCCCATCCTGAGAAAGACTGTATACACTTTTCTTGGGCTTGCAGTCGTCGTTGTTTACATGGCTTGCATCTATTTCTTGCTGGCATTCGAACTAGGCAATTTTGTACTTTCGGTCCTCGGCGTTATAGGAATCATCGCAAGCTTAGTACTTCTTTATCGCCTCTCACAGAAGTTCATAAAATTTAATCCCAAATAGAGAAATCGGGTACTATCAAAAAAAGCGAATTCAGGGAACAAGATAGGAAATGCGATTGTGCGTGCGTATCAATACTGATTTGAAAAGCAAACGAAGCAAGTGCGTTTAGGTCAAAGAACGTTGATTTTTCTGGTAAGATTTAAATTGCTAAATGAGCAAGGAATTGCTTAGTAGCGATCTACGAATGTCGGGCAAAGTCACAGTGACCTTCAATACAAAGTGGCTATGGCTAATTTTGGGGATAATACTGGTCCTGATTGCTGTGGCTCCGGTCGTGTCGAGCTACCTTCCGACTGCAGCACCTTCCTCTCCTAGTGCACCCTCTTCTTCAACCTCAACGTCGGCTAGTGCTACTGGTACGGCAACTTCTCCGCCTAGTGGGGGAGCTGGTGTTAACTGTGCTAATCCATGCACCATAATCATTGTAAATTCACAATTTGGAAATGGTCAAACTGTTGTTGTAAGCGCTGGAACAAAGGTGACCTGGGTCAACAAGGATGATACGGTCCACACGAGCACTTCGAACACGGGGGTCTGGAACAGCAACATCATCGCTATCGGTGGGAGCTTTTCTTTCACCTTTAGTACTCCGGGAACTTATCCATACCACTGCGAAGTCCACCCAATGACTGGGACAATAGTTGTGGTTAGTTAGCGGAAAAAGAATCTCATCTCCTGCAAACTCAGCCTGGGACTCAAACGACTCGAACAATTTCGTTTGGGATTGCTTAGGACTTGATCAATTAGTGAATAGTATCGTTCTTCAAGATCCAACACTCGATTATCGAGTTATAATCACTGAAGCCGATTATTAGAAAGTCAGTCAAAGAATCCATTTTACAGATTCATAATGTAGAACATTTGCATTTGTGAAACGAGATGAGAAAATTACAAATACCATTGCTCTAATCTAGCATCTCTAATGATTGCTTCCGAAAGCTCGACAACTCAAGGTTTTGTTGAACACATTGAGACACGCAAAATACAGCCTTCGAGAACACCCCTAAGAGTAATCGATCTTGAAGACATTCATGAGGTTGACGAATTAGCGTCTTCTATAATGGAGAAGGGGCTTCTCTTTCCTATTCTGGTCAGGTCAGTCGGCAACGACAAGGAAGATGGTTTCCTTTTCGAAGTTGTTGCCGGGAATAGGAGATTTGAGGCATGCAAAAAGCTCAAGTTGAAAAAGGTTCCCTGCTATGTAGCAGAATTTGACGACAAACAAGCGTTCGAAGTGTCGCTAGTGGAAAATCTTCAGCGTAGAACACTAGATCCGATGGAAGAAGCGCGCGCCTTCAAGAAGTATGTTGAGCAATTTGGATATGGAAGCATTTCGGAGCTTGCCAAAAAGATAGGGAAGAGTCATTCTTACGTAAGCAGGCGAATCGGGCTTTTGAAACTTCCGAGATCGGTTCAGGAGCAATTAGTTGTGCGCGGCGCACAGGTCGGAATGGCACAAGAACTCCTATCACTAGCCGACAGAGAGGGAACTGCAGAAGCCCTAACGGAGCTTATTGTTAATAAAAAACTCGCAAGTAGATCCGAGGTTAGGCGGCTAGTAATTCAAGCGAAAAAAAGTCTGACCTCGAACAGTGACCGCGACAGTCTAAATTATCCAGACCGTGTAGCCGCCAGTTATTTCACATCGCAAGAAATGCGTCAGCACAAGGTTGAAAGAGCGTTCAGTACCTACATCGCAACTCTCAAAGTCTGCATGATGAGAATGGATGATGTTTTGGATTCGATTGATGAAAGTGATGAATGGGCTGTCAGAGAAGTTCTCATGCAGCATAGAAAGAATATTCATAGACAGATTGACATTCTAATGAAACTGAAAACAAGAACTCTGAAATTGATCGAACTTCCTTCTTCCCTTGTGTAAGTCAGCATTTACTAGTTGTAGGGAAAAAGGCCAAGCTATTACAAAGACATGAATCCAAGAAACTTTTGTACGTACATATCGACAGTACGTACTAACTTTTTATAGCTGGAGTTTTAGTTGCGCTAGTGAAATGAACCGATATCTCTCTTTATTAGGAATTATCTTCATTCTACTTTCGGCCTTTCTCTTCTTCGTTGATTTCAACGGTGGACATATTGGAGGGCTTGTAATAACAGACGGCATACCAATCGCAAACTTTGCCGCTTTTCTCTTCGCGATCATCTTCCTGCCTGTAGGATCTGGATTGGCCTTTTTTGGATTTGCATATAGAGGACCAGTTTACGCTGCTGGGGGGACTTCTGGTGCTTCGTTCGCCAGCTCGGGTTTGGCGAAGGCTATTCTCGCAGTTGCGATCATTGCAGTTATTGTTGGCGCGGTAAGTCTGGTGGCAGTAGTATCGGTTGACAGTTCGGTCAGTAGTCTTGCAGGAAAAACGGTTACGATCGCAGGTCCGACTTCAACGATAACAACAACGGCAACTTCAGTTGGTGCCGGGTTAAACGTAGCGCCCTCGACTACTTTTCTCAGAGTAGATTGGTGCAACACTGACAACACAGGGCAAGATAGATTCTGCCCCAGTCAGATTGTTGTCGATCAAGGAGATACCGTGGTAATATTATTCGAACATAACGACACAGATGCTCACACTTTTACTATTACTGAAACCTATAGTTTTCAAATCAATGCAACATTTGGGATGCCTGGTTACACAAACATTAGCGGTGCCCTCTATGCAAACGGGATGCACAACTTTGTGACCAACACCAATTTTTCGGCTTCATGTGTCAATACTTCGAGCTTCTCCCAACAGTCTGCCGCCGTTTCCTCAAGCCTATGCGTCTCTGGATCGAGCTTGTTATCACCACTTGGGACTGTAGCATTTGTCAATCCGACTCCGGGCTTGCCTTTGAACTCCTCAGCGCCTAATGGAGGTTTAGTTGCACTAAATGACACAAATTCGGTCGTCTTTCAGGAGCCTGGTGGGAACATGTCAATCGCATATCAAGGTGGGACTTGCTCAGCTTCTGCTTGCACGAATCCTGAGACTGGACTTCCGGCTGCCGGTGAGACATATGGAATTGCCGCATTCCAAGTTACTACTGTAGGCACTTTCGAATTCTTCTGTCACTATCATGTCTCGAATGGAATGTTCGGCTACATTACTGTGCTACCTAACGCATACTGCGCGTCAAATCCGAGCGCTTGTGGTATTTCAAGCTCAACATCTACGACTTAGTAATCGCAGCTTTGCACTAGGGCGGAGCGAAAGTCGCTCAAATCGGAATTTTCCGACCAAGGACGAATGAATTCTTCGTTCGACGGCATGAGAATCTCTTATTGTGACGATTTACCGTTAAAGGTAGAGTTTCTGTTCGCGAGAGAATGTTTGCTTTCTCAGATTATTCCATTGTGAACTTGGAAACACGCGAAAGGATTTAATACCGATATACATCATTCGACGAAGCAGTCTTGCGAAAACGATCTGTTCTCCTCATATGGACTCTCGTTCTTTTGCTTACCGTGTTAGTCCTTGAGGTCGTTTACACTCCCTATGATTACGCAGGTTATATCAAAGCCAACAACATCGGCGAAGGAGTGGCCCAAGCAACACGCCCTCCGATTGAGGGACAGTATCAGGTGATTTATGTAACATGCGAACAATGGCAGTTTACATTCTACCCCCATGCAGCAGGCGCTCCGACCGTTACTTACGTTCTTGCGAATTTGCCTGTTCTATTTGAAGTGAGATCTTCTGACGTTACTCATGGATTTTACGTTAACACGGAAGGCCAGTTTGCGAGCAAAGGATTCCAGTTCGGAGTCATGGCGGTTCCTGGTTACATAGATTATGTAGTCTGGAACTTTCAGCCTACGGCTGCGGCTTACACTGGACCGGAAGCTATCTACAATGTACAGTGCTCCGAATACTGCGGAGTTACCGCTCATGGTTTGGGGCACCCCTGGATGGATGCCATAATTTTCGTTGTTCCTAACAATTCTACAGGAAAGGCCTTGATGAGCCAGTCAATGGACGGCAATACTCCACCTGTCCTAAACGGAACACTAACCTAAAGGGTGAAAGGAATGTCGCAGGAATCTCCCAGTAATGTAGGATCAGGCGACATGGGTCTGGAGTCACACGCTCCTCCGACCACAGTTTTCGGTATCCTTAAGGATATAATATACAGTCGTGATTACAAGCACTTTTCGCTGAAACTGTTTTGCTTTGGAATGCTCTGGCTGTTCGTGGCCGGTGCATTCGGTCTAGAGCTAAGAACTCAAGCGGGGTATTCAGCTGCAGGCACTTTACTCCCGTTGACTCAACTGGGGTATTCCACAATCGCGTACTTTCAGATGATGACATACCATGCAGTGATCATGTTCTTCGGCACAATATTCACGACGGGGTTTGCAATTGCGTATTACTGTGTTCCCCTGATCCGCGGCACTAGAAAGTTGGCAGTTCCATGGCTAGCCAATTTAGGTCACTGGATGGTTGTAATAGGTCTGTACATGGTCATCGGATCCAATTCGCAGTTCATGTTTACCTTCCTCATACCACTCAAAAATCCTTCGTCCTTTTACGTTGCCGAGGCAATTCAATTCATTGGCGATGAATTCCTGATAATTGCTCTTGTTGCTACTGCTTACTTAGATAAGAAAGCCAACGAGAAATTCTCTCTGCCAGTTTCATTTATCGTGATGGACTGTGTGGCAATGGGTATTGGAATAATTACTGTTGAATCTGCAATTATCTGGACGATCCTCTCTCCTTTGGGAGGATTTAACCTCAATATCTTTGCTATTCCAAATGTCGAAGTGTTTAGGGCAGCTTTCTGGTTTGAGAGCCATCCGCTCGTGTATTTTGGCGCTTTTCTCGTAGGCGGGCTGACTGTTTGGTTTGCAACGCTGTACGCCAAGAGGCCCATCTACAGCGAGAGGATGATGAGGTATATCATAGTGGTCCTGTTCGTTCTTACAATGTCGGTTTACATCCACCACATGACGATGGACCCAATACCGATGTGGATTAGGGACGTTTTCGCGCAAGTGGCCACTGAGATCATAGCAGTGCCATTCGTCTTAATGTGGACCCTGATATTGATCACGCTAAAGTATTCAAAGCCAAGATGGGATGCGTCTTTGTTGTTTCTCGTCGCGGCCATTGCTGGAAACATTGTTGGAGGAGCGACTGCTGAACCTCTCCAGCCAATACCCGCCGCGGACTTTACCATTCATAACACAATGTGGATTCCAGGTCACATACACTTCATGATGGCGACATTTACGTTAGGCTCGTTCTTCGCGGTGCTTTACTATATAGCGCCCGAATTATTTGGGCGTCAGCTCTATTCACAAGGGTTAGCCAAGTTTCATTTTATAGGATGGACGGTGGGCATGGGTGCGCTTGAAGCGGCATTCAAGGTTCAGGGCGCGATGGGACTAGTAAGGAGAGAGATAACTTGGGTTTCAATTTACGAGCCATGGTTCCAGATGGCAATGATCGGGGCTTGGCTTGCGGCGCTTTCGGTTGTGGCGTTCGCAACCAACATGTTGATGACTTGGCGTTTCGGGGAACCGATGGCTCCGAGGGTGGTACCTAGGTGGGTCATAGTCGGCCTTGCGCTGGAGGAACAAGCAAGAATCAGAGAGGGAACTCATAATCCCAACATAGTATATTCCCGCATTCCTTATCCTGTCGGTTTGCAGGCTCTTTCAGATTCTATGATTACAGAACCGGCAAAAGAGCTCGCCCCTGAAAAAGTCGGACAGAGCCTTTTTGGAAAGATAATTAAGCAACTGGGTGGAAATCGAAGAGACATGAATAGTGGTATGCCTACTAACACTGCGGCATCCAATGATACACAAGTGCGACCGAGAGAATAACAAAGGGAAGTAAGCAACAGGAATGGCAATCAATCCGAGGAAAATCGTCTTCATCGTTATGTTGCTTATAGCTTTTGTTTTGTGGCTGACATCGATATCTATGGCAGTCAAGAGCGGTTTATTTGAGAACGAGCTTGCGGTGCAGTTGATGGTTCTTGGCGGAGCCGTCGCGATGGTTGGCGGCGCCGTTGTGGCGCCTTGGTAGATGAAGAATCGTGTCTGGCAAATATTCATACGGTGGGATTAAAGAGAATCTCTACATTATCGCCGCGGCCATCTATGTCGGAGGAATATTTCTAATCTTTTATTTCTACCAGACCTATCCTAATGACGCATATACTTTGATCCCAGATGTTACTTATCTTTCCATATTCGGGGCGATGATTCTTTTCGGGCAGTTACTTGTCGCCGCATGGAAGACCCCAAACGAGCCACAAGGGACATAGCATTTAGCTTTACTTGTTGAAGTTCGCGCCCGTTTAGCGAATATTCTTAAATGATAACTGGCCGCTAGGGACTTGAATTAACTTCTCTTTGGCCAATACGGTTGTATGAGAAGAAAATTCAGTTAGCCCAAAGCTGGTCTTTCCATCCAATATGCGTAAAGCTCGTAGACCAAGGTATTTTTTCATCACAATGTCGATTTCCTTCGTGTTACTCGCATCGTTTTCGGTACATTTCTTCCAGTTTAGCTATTCTGCTTCTTCAACAATTTACCCGCCTTATGCGTCACCAGGAGCCTACGCTTACTATTCTGGGAATGGCGGATTCATTGCATTTCTAAGCGGCGTTTCAAGCAACGTATCATATTTTGTTACTAACGTGTATTCAAACAATAATTCCATGCGAGTCTATGTGAACGAAAATATCTCGCTTGGAACCGAACTTACCGTCAATGAAACTATGATATCTGAAAATGTCACGGATTCAATTTTCGCTCCTACCACGTTCTTGGCCGTTCCTCCAGAGAACCTGACATCAAATAAGATTTTTTTTGAAAACATAACCTGCAAGTTCGTGGAGAACTCGGTTATAGCTGTTCCTGCTGGCTCGTTTAATGCGACGGAATTTCAGGGAACAAACTCGAACGGGACAATTCAAGACTTCTGGTTTGACCGCCCCACAGGGCTCGCTATTGAAATGCTTGAACCAGCTACATCATCTTATTTCCAGCTAGTGACGACCAACATTGCCGTTCCGGTCCAACCCCAGTCGCAGCTCGCCGCCGAGATCCCGTTCATCATTGTGTTCGCAGTTGGATGGACTGGAGCAGGCGTACTTTTCTACGTCGTTAGGCGATATTACATTAGAAAGAGCCAACGTGAAAACATGACGAAAGGATCAACCGTTGTGGAATCCAAGAGTTCGTGATGAAGACTTAGGACAATCGTCTACACGACTGTCATTATAGCAAAAAAACAAGAAGAAAGAAAAACTGAACCAGTTTCTTTTGATGTCCTACCTTATTTCTCAGCGGGGATCTCGGTATCCATGACGTCCTTTAATGAATCGATATCATACTGAGGCTCCGGTTCAGCAAGAAGGATGACTCCGAGCATAACAAATCCGAGAGCAATGAACAACCCAAAGACAAAATACCAAAGGCCGAATTCATTGAACGTCGATGGAGAAATTTGGAGGAGTTGAAGTAGAATCAAGTTCTCTACGTTGCTTTCAAGAGGGAGGCTTTAGAAATATTTAAACCTTGAAAGTTAATTGCCATCCTTCTCAGATTGTCTGTCGGAAGCATATGGGCTTCGATAAAGAAGTTCGCCTTTGAGAGCTATTTCAACATCCTTGTCGAACTGACCATAGTCGTCGCCGGAGTTCTTTGGGTAGCTTATGGATATCTGCCCAGGCAGTATTATTTGCCTATCAGCTTTGTTACTATCGTTGTTGTCGGATTTGCCTCTTACACTGTCTTGGACAAGAGGATCGCACGCTGAAAATTCTACACTGGTTTCATATTCAAAGTTCCTTAGAAAATTTAAATACAAACAGCAGAATTCGAAGGTAGCCTCCTAATGCGCTTAACAACCAAGTATTTTTTTGTGGGAATGACGCTTGTCGCTTCCTTGGTGATCATTTCATTTACTGCATCATTTCTGATTAACTCAGCTTCAACTGGAATTAACACCTTCTATATCTCAGAGGTGAAAGGAGTGCCTAATTTCTCCGCTCCCGGCCAAGAATCCTTTTGGTCTACTGTTCCCGCCACCACTGTCCCGCTAATCCCCTCATCGAATTATCCTCCCTCGGGAGCGACTGGAACGGTAAGTGTTCAAATCGCGTGGACAAACTCTACTTCGACGCCTGAACTTCTCATCAAGCTGGTATTTTCAAACTACGGTAGCAGCGCAAGCTATGCTTCTCCTCTGAATGTGTACGTAAACAACACTGCCGCAAATCCCAATGGTATGGTAGTACCTGCATATCAAAATCAATCTTGCACGAGTCAATTTTCTAGTTGCTACGGCGGCTTTTACCCTCAGGATATGGGACTTCTTCCTTTAGCCATCGGCTCCAACTATACGTATCCTGAACAGGCATCCGTGTTGTTTGGTTTGGCTCCTGGTGCAAATTCGGACGCATGGTACTCAGTTTCGTACAAGCCAAAGATGGTAATGGGTACCTCTGGGGCGCTAGACACCGGGTCTGGTGGCGCAGCTGAGATTTGGACTTGGTCAAGCAATCCAACCGATAATTCGAGTTCTGATACCGGCTATCCGGGATTGAAACTTCCCAACGGTAATAACCTGAGTACTTCAGATTTTGGATTGCCAGCACATGCTTCTTACGCTATGGATGGTTACGCCAACGCTTCATCATATTACCAAATAGGAGGTTTGCCGGGATCTAATCAATTCAATTTCATAAACAACGCGACCGTGGAAACCGATAATCTCTCGTCAATCTCATCTGTTTCAGCTTCGAACCTTATGAATCCTTTTGAAGTTCAAGCAAAGGGAGCTTACGATTCTACGACCAACACCTGGACTGTAGAATTTGCTCGCAGTCTAACCACGAGCTCTAGCTTGGGTGAGAATAGTGTCCAGGAGCAATTCAATCCAAAGTACACTGGAGACTACTTCATTGCATTTGAAATTAATCAAGGTGGTGCGAGTGAGACCTATCTTCTCTATTACGGCAGTGTCTCATTCTGGTGGCGCTTGAACTTCACTGGAACTCCTCCGTATGTAGGATACAACAACCAAGATGGAGCAAATGGAAGTGGCCAGGAAGGAGTAACAGCTGTTACCTTATTGCTGCTTGCCATCTTTTTCTTGGCATATTCCCTCAATGGCGTCCGAGAGATGGTTAGTCCACGACTTACTGGCCACAGAATGATTCGATATCAGCCGTTCTTGTAAGATAATTCTTTTCATTCACGATAGTTCGCCATTTGTCCTCTTTCAAAGTACACTCTCTACGCTTTAAGAACACTAGGATGAGGGGAAAAGTTTAGTTTAGGCGAATTAACGTAAAAGGAGTTGAATTCTATCTGAATGAATTGGACTGAGACTGAAGATGAAGAGACTCCGGCTGTACGCAGTCGCAGCCATTACGGTTCTGGTTATTGCGGTGGCAATTTTTGTCGCTTTCAACTATGTCTCTAGCTCCCACCAACAAAAAGGCAGTTTATCGTCTGATTCGTTCTATCAAGAGCCAGTAGTCGACGTAATATTGCCAGCACTATACAACAACGGCGTAAATGCCCCGCTGAATTTGACCAAAGGCTCAAGCGCTTCTCTCACTGTAGAAATCTTTCCTCAGGTCAATTTGAACTGCTCTGTTGACGCAAACGTGAGTTCCCTATCTAATCCGAGTCAGAACATCTCTGATGTGATTTCAACGACAATTAGCCCAGACATATTGACTATTGCTCAGGAATCAAGCTCGAATACAACTCTCAGAATTACCGCGAGCTCTGCAGTGCAATTGGGAGAGTACAGGGTAACAGTCACTGCCATCAATTTGGAAAACGAATCTCAATACTGGGGAGCTATCTTTCAATTGAATGTCCTGACATAATCATACCACTTGCGCATTGCGCATTGTAAAGCCGGAATTTCGAGAAAAAAGTATAAATCCAAATCATCTTTCTTTCTAGGAAACAGGTTTTGATGATATGAGCCTTCAGACGCAGAGAATACTTGGTCAGGCCGCAATAATAATTGGGTTAGCAGTTTTGGCTCTCACACTCTATCTGCTCTTCGTACCTTCCTCGTATTTGTCCCTGCCAGGTATTTTCTTAGGGGTGGCTGCCATATTTTCTGCCATTTTCTTGATGGTGGCATTTTCAAGAAAGAGTTAAAATCCAATCCTATCTTCCATGATTTCTCTCATGTTTCTCGGAACTCTCAAGTAGGTAACGTATTATTGGGTTCAATTTCAGTTCCTAATCAAGAAAACAACAATGCACAAGAATGGGGACTCGACAAAAGTCTGCATTCGATACTACTATCAGTTACTTTTGGCGGCCTGGCCACAGGTTTCATAACCTTCTGGGTAACCTTGACATTCATGTATTCGGGGATTCTTTGCGCGGTCGGCGCGGGTGTAGTTTGGCTGTTTGTAAGAGGAATGAAAGGCGACGAATTCGCGACCCGCGCCTTTGTGCTGTTTCTCATTTCTGCCATAATTGGGATAGCCGTCGGCTACGGCTCATCTATCGGTTCTGGAGTACCAATTTCTATTACTTAAAGTGGTTCATTCAATCATTCAGTCCGACAGCAGTAGCATCTTCTGCTCCTGTAACTACAAACCATACCAAAATCATTCCAACACCGAAACCTAGGGCGAAATCGGCCGAAAAGGTCTTCGCTCCACCTTTCTTATAGAAATACCCGAACAGGATTAGGGCAAATCCGCCATAGGTCACGATGGACTGAATAACTCCTCCTAGCCATGGGGGAACAGTACTGCCGGAGGAAATCGCGACGAGGAGTCCTCCAATAATAGCACCGGAAATTAGGCCAACGGCGAACCGATACTTTCGATCATTCACAATCTTCGATATGACAGGTGATCTTTGCTGGCCAAGCTGGACCTCACTTTTCGAGATCGCTTCTGTCCTAACTTGTACGCTTCGATGCGCTGAGGATCCGAGCTCTGCGCCTTGATTGAGTAAAGATAACACAGTGGACGCCATAGTAAGCACCAGTAAGGCTATAATCAAAATGAAAGTGTAAGGCCAGATCGTGGCCGTGAGAAAGGAGGATGTACCTAACAGTAGATAACTAGCCGCGGAACCCACAGTCGGAAAGCACGTCGATGACGGCGCCAAAAGACATAGGCGGGTTCCAATATCCAAGCCAATTGTTCCAATGTAAGCTACGGGCCATATAACTCCAGACAGAATTAACAATCTGTTCTTGAAAGGCGTGAAGAATAACAGCGCCGAGGCAGAAATATCGAGTCCAGTTATCATCCAATTGAAATAGTAATGTGGCGTTATCACAATATTTTGGACGAAAAGATTCTTGTCTGCAAGACCCACATATAAATTCAAAACGAAGACGATGAACATCGTTGCTCCCGCGAAGTAAACCCAAAGTGCGTTCCTGGCTTGACGGGACATTTCACTGCGAGATTGTATCAACTTGTGACTCTCGGATATAATCCTCTCATTTTTAACTTATGTTGCCGGTCACCGTGACATTTACGCTCAGTCCTGCGAGCAGCAGCAGCAGCAGCAAGCTTCCCATTTCGATATTCACATTCCAAGTTTCTGCTTGGGGCTGCAGTGAAAGAGAATTGCAGGGATGCCTTGCCGCCGCCGCCCTTCCAGATCGGCTCTTAACGTACGCGGCCCTTCCATCGTCTTACAAAAAACATCGAGATCGCAAAAGCTATTGCTATCGATGCAACGGCGACGGAAATGTAAAGATAATTTGTTTGCAAAGGTTCAACCGTAATCGAGGCTATAGCACATGAATCTACAGGCAGTGCATCGCTTGTGCAAAAAGTGAGATTGTAGATACCTGAGTTAAGCGAATTGCCTCTACTTATTTGAATGTTCGTTTGAGTACTCGAAACCATTTGACTGGAGGCAGTAAAATTAGGTTCTAGTACTCCAACGAATTGAGCAGTACTAGAAACATTCAATGGTAGCTGATCTACATTCGAAACATTTACCTGAATTGATACGCTGTTTCCCGAAAGAGTCAACGAGGTTTTTGAAAGAGAAATCTGAGAAGAGAGAGATTGATTTTGCTCTAACAGTCCTATTTTGTTTCCTATGAACTCCGAAAACCAAACTAGCCCCCTTTGGTTATCTAGAGTTAATTTTATCGGTTCGGAGTTTGGCGTTGGAACGGTGAATTCCGTCAGAGTCAGTGTGGCCGGGTCAAACCGAGCTATCCTATCTCCAATATGCTCGTCGATCCAGATCATGCCAGTTGAAGAGACGTATATCCAATATGGAAGAGTGATTTCGGGGCTACCACTAAAGAAGAAAGGAGAAGTTGAATACTGAGTGATTACGTTAGATGTTTGATTGACGTATCCAAAAAAGTCAGTAGCGTGATTTGTGAACCATACGTTGTTTGTAATTGGATCTATTGCAAGCCCAAGCGGGTTACTTCCAGCCGGGAGTGTCCAATTCTTCTCCAGTTGCCCTGTGGTCTCGTTGAATTTTGCAATTGTTGCGAGAAAAGCTTCGCTTATGTAGACATTTCCTTTTTCATCTAGGACAATTGCTCCGGCTCCCACAGTCGGTGAAATTGCAGTTGGTTTGAAAGGTATATTGTACAGTTTAACTAGTGAAGCCGATCCGCCACCACTAGTGAGCTGGAAGGCGCCAAACTGATTTGAAAGAAATGAGGTGAACCAAATTTGATTTGACGCAGGATCATAAGTTAGAGCATAGGGATCGGTGTTAGGACTGTCTGTGCTGAAAGCTGTAAACTGCCCGGTAGAGGGATCTAATCTCCATATATCGGTTCCATTTGTCGTGGTAAACCAAAGGTTTCCACTTGAGTCAAATATAGGTGTCCATATCCAAACGAACTGAGGCGAGATAGGAATATGAAAAGATCTAAACGTTTGATTTGCCGGAATAAATTCTTCAATGTTGTCGGTAGTATTGCCCCCTTCACCAAACCATACATTGCCATTGGAATCAGTCACGAGGCCAAGCGGATATGACTCGTTCTGAGGAATGTTGAATTCTCTAATTGGTGAAGTAGAAGAATTGGAGGAACTATAACTCGCGTCGGAATCAATAGAGTACGCGCCGAGGATCTTATGCGTTGTATTTTGGTTCGAGGGGAAGAAGTATGAAGTTTTAATCGGGATGAATATCATAGTAAACAGTAACGCGATCAAAAGAATGGTCACAAGCGTTCTTTGATCCCTTCGAATGACTGTTTGCACTAATCACCACGCTATTCTGTTTTATCTCGCTAATATCTGTTACAAACAATAAATATTTGCACTACTTTGGATTCGTCTATCATGTCCAAGGTATCTCGAAGCGTCGACATTTCTGCCCCATGTGAAGCAGTCTTCGCATATTATGCCAGGCCGGAGCACATCGCAAAGACATTCCCCGAAGATGTAAAGATGAAAGTCACTCCTATTAACATCAAGGAAGGCTTTGGAATAGGGACAGTCTTTAGAATAGAAGGTGATTTCGGAGGTAGGCCTCTTGTCTGGGATATGGAAACTGTAGCATATGCTATCAACGAGATGATCCAGGTAAAAGCAATCAACGGTCCTTTCAAGAAAAACATCATAACGGTCCTTTTCGAGAAAATTACCGAAGGTACGAAGCTGACTTTCGAAGCAGATTACGAATTAGGATACAGTCTGCTCGGCAAGACGATAGACAAATTACGCATCAAGAAGGAAGTTGAAATGGGAATAGAGGGCAGCTGCGCCGCAGTAAAGCAGTACATAGAATCGGCCAAGTCAGCAAATCAAATGGCCGCAGAAATAAAAACCCAATCTCCTTGGAATTAGGTAGTTCAAGTCTTCCCAAAAAGAACTACAGCTTGAAACTCTTATTGACCTAAACGGGAAAGAGTCTTTTCGCTCATTTTTTTCACCGATCGGGCCTACGCTATAAAGCGTTCTATGCTAGACTGCATCTTGTTCTTTGAGAAGCTGTTTTGGTATGACTATTTAGAATTGCTAAAATCGACCTTAGTAATGTCTAGAGCTCGCAATTCTCAGTGCCGCATAGGTCAACAATAGACCGAAATTCAGTCCTATTAGGGCATAGAAGAGATAACCGCTGAAAGGAGCCGGCGAAAAATACGCGACGGAAAGAAAGACAGTAACTGCAAAAGCTATGATTATGATAATGAATGTCTTGTCCGCTCGCAGCTCGGTCAAATCATCTTTGCTTGCAGCAACAATGGAAGCAGTTATGAGCAAAACTACCAAAACTATCGCTTCTACGAAAGATATGTAAAGGACGAGGATAGCAAAACTTAGACTTAGGTCAAGCGAGAAGATAACGAGTCGAGTATTCAACAAATCTTGATCTAATCTCGCGCATTATAGAATGTAACGTGAGCCATTTCATTTTCTTCGATATTATGCTGGACGTCGCTATACTTGCATGAAGAATGCAAAGAATAAGTTTTTTGTCAAAGTGGTTTGGGATAGAAAGTCAGCGAAGCGGCATGGAATTTGGGTAGTTTTCGATGGGTGGCAGTCGAGCTAACTCCGAGATCCAGATCGTCTCACAGCAACAATACAGACATGTATCTGTTCGTTCGCTTGTAGAATCTCAATACTTCCCAGTTAGACGTGAACCGTCTTTTTTCTCGCCGCGCGAAATTAATCACGTAGCTCTATTTCTTTGCGGACAGCCACCACTCGAGATATTCGCTTTGCTGTTGCTTACGCTTGCGATATTCGTCTGTGCCTTGACGTAGTCTATCTTTAATGTTTACAAGTTCGTCCTTTGTAACATACAGACCGCAGCCCTTGCAAGCATATCGTTTTGTCGGAGAATCGTAGAAGAGTGTCGCACCGCATTCAGGACAAAGCTGCTCTGGCATCCCAAAATAATGGCTATTTGTAGCCAATTAAACCTTTCCAGCTTGCTAGATCAGGAAATTACTGCGCATAATCAAACTGAAGCGATGTATCGCTTATCGTCAAATAAAAAATCAAATTATCTTCTTGCCCATCGAAGAAAGTATTAGCTCCACAGCTAATTCAGCTGTTGCATTGTGCTGATCCAGTATTGGATTTACTTCTACTACTTCGAGCGATTCCATCACCCCGGCTTCGTGAATCATTTCCATCGCAAGATGAGCTTCTCTGTATGTGATGCCGCCTCTAACAGGAGTTCCAACGCCCGGCGCATCACTGGGGTCAACCACATCCATATCGAAGCTTACATGGAAGGAATCTCCCGAAGCTGAAGCTACTCGGATAGCTTGGTTCATGACTTCTTGCATACCGAGACGATCAATATCGGCCATCGAGAAAACATGGACTCCATTTGTTCGAAGGTTCTTTTGTTCCTCTGGATCCAGCTCTCGCGCACCAACGATTGCGATTCTCGTCGGATCAATGGCTCTCTTCGGCCATTGAGGGATTGGAAACCATTTTCCGCCCATTCCTGATGAAATAGCCAAACTCATTCCGTGAATATTTCCGCTCGGCGTAATGTCCGGCGTATTAAAGTCGCCGTGAGCATCTAACCATATCACACCTGCCTCCTTTTTTCGTCGTCCCCTGTAAATGCCCGCAAGGGTTCCAATAGCAATCGAATGATCTCCCCCCAAGACTAGGGGGAGTTTACCACTTTGCATGATTCCCGAAACAGTCTTTGAAAGATTGAAACATACCGATCGAACTTCACTAAGAAATTTAGCGTTTGAAAATTCAATTTTGCTTTCCTCGGCAACTGGGGTGGCAATATTACCGGCGTCCTTGACCCTATGGCCGAGGGATCTCAGTTTATCACTAAGACCGGCGTAGCGGATTGCGAACGGACCCATGTCCACGCCCCTCCGATCTGCCCCCAAATCAAGAGGGACGCCAATTACTTCCATCTCAGTCAATTTCTTAGATCATCCGATGCTTGGCAGAGTTTTCATTCCTTCCTCCAAAGCTACTTAAGTCGTTTTGAAACATTGTCTCAGCGTTCAAGGAAGTCCATGGAAGCTCCCTCATCAGTTTTTCATTGCAGATTGGCAAGAAGCTCGGATCAACGAAAGATAGCCAGATTATGCAGGCGAGCGGTCGGCACTGATGATTACGTTTTGCACATATTGAGTGATACAATAAAGAAGAAACATCTCTTCATAGTTTTTTCCGATAGCAACGCTTTGATTGGAATGTCCAACTATACTCCTGTCTTTGACAAGAGCGCGTGGCTAGGAATGGCACGCACCGATCCATCTTGGAGAGGATTGGGCGTAGCTCAATTCCTACAAAAGAACATGGCATTCTACGCAAGACGCCACGGAGTTAATGCGCTCAGATTCTTCGTTCTTTCAACTAATACTTCATCTCTTAGGGCGGCAAGGAAGGGAAAGTTCAAAGCCGTGGCGGACGTCGCGCATGTTTCATTGAAACTAGGATCGAGCATGCTTGCGAGTCATCACTCATACTCGAATCTTAAAGAAATAAAACATTCCAAAGAGAGGGTCTTCGACGAAGTCCACAATTCAAGATATGTAAAGGCAATGAACGGTTACATCAGTCGAGGCTATGCATTCGTCCGAGCAAACCGAAAGAATATCGAATGGATCTTGTTGCACAATGAACTCTTCAGCTATGAGGACAATTCGGCGTTCATTTTATGCAAGACTGAACCGGCACATGGCGAGTTCTGTTTGCTCTCCGGTAGAACAGGGCGATGTCTAGCAAATATATTGCAAAAATCGCTCGAAATGAAGCTGAGGACGCTAGGAGGTTTTCTTCCCTACAATCGGAGTGTGATATACGAAGCCGCTAGGCTCGGCTTCGAAAGGGACATTTGGGCAAAACACGGATTATTATTTGAGAAAAAAGTCTGAATAGGGACAATGTCGTCCAAAATTCAATGAAAAGTGGATGAACTAGTCCAAGGATAAGATTCCGAGCCGGGCGCAAGTCTAGGACCTGCAGCTTTCCTTCCTGAACGGATAGGTCAGCATTACCCGGTGGAATCAAGGAGAATTGAGCACCTCGAGGATTTATGATTGACGGAGAAACGGGCTGTTTCGGAGCACGATATATTACAAAAGGGTTAAAGTAGTCAAAAAGTAAAATTTCGAGCCTTCACAGCTCACAATTTTTCAACTGCTTGTAATATATAGTTCGCACGCATCTCGTGGTGCTGCGACGAACAAGTCATGGCTGCGCAGATACTTTTGCCGCTGGCGACTGTCAAGTGTCAGCGTTGCGAGAAAGAACTCTCTAAGGACAAAGCGGCGAAAGTGAACTTCAAGAATAAGGAGACTACATTTTGCGAGAATTGCTTCAAATCCGTTTTCAAATACGATGAATCCCTAAGAACTGTGGCTCAAATATACGATCAAAACGGCAGAAGAACCCCGTTCACTATTAGGAGCAATAATTGGCATAGATCGAGTTTCATGATAGTAAACGAGGTAAAGTCTACACCTGGCAAGGGCGGTAGTCCGAAGCTGGTATTTGTAGGCGACTTTTACTTACGCGGTGTCAAAAAGGAAGAGGGACACGCCGTTGGAAAAGCCAACCATTTCATCTGGACCCTGTGGAGCGTGGAAGAAGCTTCGAAATATAAAGAAAATCCTTCCCCAGAGGGACAGCCGAGCGAAACCGATTCCTTCGCTGGTGATGCCGGGCAATAAATCTTCCTGCATTTTTAAATCAGTCATTTCATAAACCTGTAGAACTTAAGTAGCTCTACCCTCCTGAGACTAAAATTGTAGGCCTTGCAGGCGATGAGCGGTAGCAGCAGCAGCAGCAGTCAAACCCTTGTGAAAAGGGAGGATGCCGACATTATCGTTCGCATGCTTTACTACTGCTCCGACCCAAGAATAGAGTCTCAAATTAAATCCTACGTGGAAATAGACAGTATTCAATTCGATAGATTCGCGAATCACTGTATCCGTCGCGGGCTGCTCAGGAAGTATATTTCACGTGACCGATCCGATGACGGAGAGATCTATTACGTCGTGACTGATGAAGGTCGAAAGACTCTTGTGACCGCCCAAGAGATTATGAAAGCTCTCGGCTTAAACCCACCTTAAGCTCATATCTCTCCTTAGGGCACATTATCCTTGGCTTACTCGATCTTTTGCACTTTTCTTTCAGGCTACTTTTCGGATTTTCCCACAATTTTTCTCCTGCATTTTCACATGAGGAGAGATTAGATTCAGAAGCTCATTACTTGAGAGAACGCTCTTTAGATTCGCTTAAAGGTGACCGCATTCACTTCCTTTCGTGAGCGTTTCGCATGACCGTTGTCTGTCCTAATTGCGGAAACGGGGCGTCTGATGCCGATAATTTTTGCAAGAAATGCGGCTTTGACTTTCGAGCTCAGAGAGGCAATGTAGGACTTCCTGTTGACGACATGAAAAAGACAATAGAGCTTCAGAGCAGGACAGATAGAATCGTCACACCCCTTTGGATGATGGTGCCGCTGGTATCTTTTGGATTCTCAATTGCTACAATCGTTCTAACAGTTATCGATATCGAGAAAGCACTGGCTGCTTTAGCGGCAAGCGGGGGTGGGTTTGTGATGGTCGGGGTACCTCCGCTTTCTATTCCAGATCTAACATATTTGGAAATAATTTCTTTCTGTTTATTGATTGCTGAACTGTATTTGTTTTACATTCTGATTAAACGAAGGAATCTTCACTTCGAGAGAGAATACAGATTTTTCTATGATACTTCCTTGGCACTGAGGAATCTAGCTGCCGCCCGTGGGATGAGTTCAGACGAAAGTGTTCAACACAATCTAAGGGATATTGATTCGCACCTAAACACGATCCACTACAGCGCAAGGGATAGGAGCGCGATTTTGTGGATAATCCTTCTTTTCGTTCCCATAGTCGACATCTTTGCGTACTTTTACATCTTTTATTTTCTGACGAAAGATTTTGGAGAGCACGAACCAATGGAGGACTGGCTGATATCTAGTGTTTCTAGGGCGCTAGCGTCCATTGGAATCAATTTTACATATTCAAGAGATTCATCCTCGAAAGGAAAGGCCATCCCAGACCGTAATTTTTTGCTATATCTCTTTCTTGATGTAATAACACTTGGAGCTTTCGGAATCTATTGGATTTACGTGCTCATAAAAGATCCAAACAATCATTTCAAAACAGAAGCTCAAATAGAGAATACCATGCTTTCAGCTATCATTTCGTGATCGTGCAGAGAGCAGTCTTTTTCTTTTCTTAACGCTAGGGAAGTGTACTACTTCCAACCGTACATCCTCATTATAATCGGAGTAATATTACCCTCGATAATCCCTGCGATGAGGAACAAGATAGCTAGACCGATGATTATGTAAATCGTCTCTCTAGCGACTGCCTCAAATCTATGTTCTTCAGGGGAATCTCTGCTCTTTCCTATAGTCCTGACAAAGTAAACGCCGAGCCGCATGCCCGCAGAACCGGATAGTACGAATGAAGGAAGCTCTATCGAACCATGGGGAAAGATCGCGGCTGCAAACATCGTGAAATTCGGTGTCAGGTAATAAACAACCCCGAGAATCATTCCATTAAATCCAATCGTCGCTAGAGTCGGGGCGATGAGCCATATTCCAGAAAGCGCGGTAGAGAGTGACACTTCCCAGTTGTGAAGAAATATATCGAGACCAGCCGTTAGAGGGACGTCTCCGAGAATTGTGGGGTTGATTACTCCGGGCGTATAGCCCAAGGCGAATATCAACGAGTCCAGCCCGTTTCTCCCTATATTCGCACCAACAAGGACTCCAATAATGAGCGCGGCCGCCGATGCGACGTGATACGGAAGATTCCTCCAGTTCAAAGCGTAATCCTTGAGGGCGTAGATGCCTTGCTTTAATTTGCTTAGAGCGAAACGAAAGAATGGGCCTCCGAGAAGATCCTTCGAGCCCGAAGTTGGTCCAAGTAATTCTTCGAGCGTGCTCTCAGATGAGTTTAATCCGATTTGAACGTAAACTGAAGTCTTTGTCATATGGAGAACTGGTATTATCAGGAGCGTGATCGCGATCGATGCTATCGAAGTAAGAGGCACTCCAATGTCTGTAACGAGTTCCGCCACAAGAGAAATTACAATGTAACCCACTACGGTCACTATAGCGTAGGTCAATGACAGTCCAAGATTTGACCTTGCAACTTGGTAGCTCCTCCTTATAGCAGAAATCCCTGACAGATTTTCAGCCGCGACGACCACAGTTGCATATATCATGAAAAACGCGGCAATCCCCGTGAAAATAAGACCCAAAGTGCCAAAGCCAAATATCGAAAGCAAAGACGTTAAGCTCGGTTCTCCGAGGTAAACTCCGACACCGAGTAAAGTGAATAGAGTGACAGGTAGGAAAGTGAATAATTGTACGAGGAAGAAAGTCCAAGCCATTGGTTTCCACTTGTGTTTCAAGAGTGAAAAGACCGTGAGCAGTTGTACTCTTTCGGAGTTGCCCATCGCTCTTAGATACGCAAGGTACTCGGCAGAGTAAGTGAAGCCGCTTGCAATGATGGTGACGAAGGCCGATAGCACAAGGGTTCCGGCGAAATAAGCAACCATAGGGTAAAGCACTTGGCGTAAAAGCAGGATTGAGGAAAGCGCACCATACTCTTTCGAAGCTACATCGCTCGTAATTTGTGAGAAGGTCCCATTAGATTCCAATTGAAAGAGCAGAACAGTTCCAACTATTACGAAAATAGACTGAACGAGAACGCTGATTGAACTTGAGAGTAGCGTCGGAACCATGATAGCTGGATTGGATCTCCATTTCCAGTAAGATCTTGAGAGCTCGCGGTCAAAAGAGACGCGTCTTTTTCTCTCGCCCATGGGATAAGGTGGGGGTGGAGGAATCGGATATGTCGCCCTGCTCACGGTCGGCGTACTCTCGTGTTCAAGGATGAAAAAGATTCGCCTAGATGAACAATTCTACATTATTCTTCCCTAGGAAGAAATTTATCTCTCACTCTGAGGTTTGAAGAAATAACCGGGAGTTTTGATCGACAAACGCGAGAGAGTAACATCGAATTTAATCATGTCATTGTCTACGTGAAGAACATCGAAGTATCGCTACGATTTTACGAAGGGCTTCTTCATTTCAGTCTCATCGAAAAATACCCAGATGAATACGCGAGGCTCAAGAGTCCAAGGGGAAGGACGACTATAGCGCTGCACAAGTTTCATCGAAGAGGAGGAACTTCGAAGAGTAACAATAAGCGTGATGTCGTTCTCTACTTTGAAACGAGAAATCTTGATCGAGTCTCCGAAAATCTAGCCCACAAAGGCGTCAAGTTTTCGCAAATGCCAAAATTGATGCCTTGGGGTTGGAAGCATGCGTATCTCAAAGATCCAGACGGTCACGAGATCAGCCTTTACTGGGCCGGAAGGAAGAGATTCGAAAAGACCCTGTAAGCACCCTATTGTGTATCTTTGAAAATTAGGCGATCTTCTCAAGGCTAGAAATGCGGCGTATTTCCGCCTCTGTGAGACCAAGTTGTGAAGATAAGAGCATCTCTGACACGTTTGGATCGTGTGACTTTGCTTCGGCAATTATTTCTCTTACATAATCATCGTAGGTGATGCCCTTCGTCCATTTCTCTTCAAACTGAGACGAAAATAGTCGCGCCAGACCCTCGGATGGAATAAGATAACCTTCTCTTGTCGGTGAGTTTTCGCTTGAAGTAGAAGGGAGTCCGATTACAGACTCTTTGTTGTCAATCACTATGTAGCGCAAATCGCTTACGACAAGTGAAGGGTGGAATCTAACTTCGGCTCCAGTCGCCTTGTAGCGCGTTGCAAGAGTCAGGCGGTCGTGCAATTTAGGTACTAGGTAGCGGACAGAGACTCCCCTTCTCGTTGCCCTCCCAATTTCCTCTGTGATCCTGTTAACTTGATCTTCTTGCTCCTGAGTTTTTGGAACGGATCCAGTTATTGATCCAATTATGTTGTCCTGCGCCCCATCCATTCCCACCCGCACAGAGTTGAAGTAATCCTGCCTTGATACTAGTCTGGCCGTGCTCGTGATATGGGTTAAGAGCTCTCTCCTCCCTTTTTCTTCCCTCCTTCCAAGTATGAGAAGAAGTAGAGTTGGAACTAGAAGCACGAGCTCCACTACGAGCAGAAGCAGATTGAGGTCTAGGGCCAAAGTGAGCTTGGAAAGTTCTCTAGGGCCCTAATATCGTTTTAGTTTAGGCGCTGGTTTTTTTGACATCTGCTGAAAAAAATCTGAAAAAATTTCACGTTTTTCTAAGAACTTTCAAATTCAGGGGCTCAAAATCCCACTCACTCGAGACGTTATGTTCCCTTTAAAGCCATGGCTCGTCTTTTAGCCAAGCAGCGGAAATCTAGGAATCATGGAAATAGCAGACGTTAACTCTTTCTCATTCGTCTATAGAATATAAACACCAAAGGGATCAACACAACAATCGCGACAATTATACCTAGTTCTAAACTTGGGAATTCTGCGGCGTGGGACTTTGCAGCAGTAGTAGTAGTTGAACTATGAGAAGTAGACGTGATGGTGCTTGTAATTGTTGACATTGAGGAGGAAGAGGAAGAAGTAGAAACGCTTGTAACCGAAGTGGTCGAACTTATTTCGGATGGAGCTGAACCTAAGGCGATTGGAGTTCCGTGGAGCTGCAATACAGGAATGTTACCGCATAATGTGTCTGGCGAATTAAACTCTATGTTCGACGCTTCTATCCACGAGCTGTCTCCGGGCGGTATGTAGTACATAGAATCCTTGCTGTTTATTTGAGAAGCGGTGTCGCAAACAGTCGCAGTCCCATTCGCGTTTGTGATCCTTACGTCAAAGTAGAGGAGAGCTTGCATACCTGTCTGTGTCGTAAAGTTTGCTACGACTGCTGGGAGACTGGCATAAATGAACGAGTTCACATATGCGTTAGTTCCGAGCGGATAAGTATCACCTGAAACGAAAACTTGAATCCCATTGATCTCGGTCGAATTTGCAGAAAAGCTTCCAGTCTCGTTTTCCAAAATCGTAATAAAGGAAATACTTCCTGAAACAATATTCAGATCGCCTGAAAATTGTTGCGCTGGAATTGAAGCTACTTCAAACATAATCGATTCTGATTGGACGACGTTCGGACCATCTGTGAAGTTTGCAACAAGAGTCCAAGTTCCTATCTGATCTGGGGCGAATGAGTCATTTGCAATCCCTGAGGGAGATATACCAACATTATCTAATTCAACAGTACCCCCTGCAGGCGAATTCCAAGCAAAACTTACTGAAGTCACCAAAGGATCGGTACTGGTTGACGTCGCATTGACTGACTCTCCTAAAGTAATGTTTTGGCCACCTGGTATCTGATCACTCAGTGAATATGACAACGCAGCGACGGCAACAACATGTGCAACATAATTTTCACTCATAGTAACATTTGCGTAACTTTGGATCAGATCGCTGATTGCAACAGTATAATCCGAGCCGACGACGATCGAAGATGGTGACGATGGAGTAAATTGCGCTTCTGTTGCTAACTGAATTCCAATTGGACTCGTCTGCGGATTAACTGGCTCGACCGTTCCTTCGATGGGTCCAGATGGTCCATTGACAGTTATAGTTGAGGAAGTAAGACCGGAGGCCTTCACATATTTGTCAAACTCTACATTAATCGCAGAAGACCTAGAAGAGGCTATAACTGAAACCCCGACGACTGCTGGTGGAGCAAGTGATACCATTCCTATATCAAGGTCATCTATTGGAGGAGGCACATTTAGCACAGGACTCTCGGTTGTTACGTATCCTTCCTTTTGGTAAACTACCATCCACTGGCCCAATGGGACGTTCCAACCGTACTTTCCTAGACCATCGGTTAGCTCCTGATTTTGCTCCCCGAAACCTGTTGCATCCCATAATGTCCAGGCTGTTGTGGCGTTAGGGCGATAGAATATTGATACTGTTACGTTTGCAAGACGATTGCTTGTAACTGCCTCGTACACATAACCACTTGGGTCATAGCCCCAGTCAGGATCTGCTCCGTCACCACCGCCACCTGCGCCACCAGCTCCTCCACCGCCAGAACCACCACCTCCTCCACCGCCTGCACCGCCTCCACCCCCACCTGCGCCACCACCTCCTCCAGGCTCTTTTTGACAGGTGTTATCATCAAGAGACGAGGCCTCTTCCAAAAGAGGATCCTTGACCAAGTGATCGGTTGCGTAGGTTGTAGCAGCAAATGCGATAGCAAACGCAGCTCCGACGGGACCCCCTATTAGAGCACCAGCTGCTACTCCGCCTAAGATTCCTATCCCTTCGGCAATGATAGCTTGATAGGCTTGCCCCTGGATTGAATCAATATCGTCTTTGACGTCTCCGCCATACGGGTTTCCACCTGTACAACTTGACGCTTGAGCGAGCTCTGATCCTAACTGGTAACCCCAGTTCGCTACTTGGTAGCTTTCATAACCGAGCTTATAGGGCTCAATGGCCTCTGATCCTTCATGAGCGTAATGCAAGACAACTTGAAGCCCTGAGCCGCCTGCTCCTCCAGGGGAATCGAAATAAGACACGACGCTTGGAGGCAGTGCACTGTAAGGTATGAAGAAGGTTAACGTAACATCTTCGACACCAGTCAGGGAACCAGAGTAAGTTAACGCATAATCGTAGACTGGAACGCCCGCTTCCTGCGCATTCTGTATGTCTTGGGGGGTTGGGGAATAGACCACATTTGGTATAATATTCGCACTTAGCTGCATAGTTTCTCCATCAGGAAGAGTAGCGTTTGCCGCGAGTCCGGTTGAATTATAGCTGTCCAAGGCGTATTTTCCGTCACTATAAGGTGGGATTAAACCACTAAGAATCTGTTGGGCCGTAGTAGGCGGGGGGAGAGACCCGTTTCCGGTGGGGAAGTACTGAACAGAATACCCAAAATAAATTGGTCCCAGCGCGTCTCCCTTTGGGGTCAGTGTGGCAGTGAAAATGCCATTTGCTCCTCTGGTGGCATTCGCTGTACCCGCTCCAACCATGGTCACGTTGACGTTACTGATCAAGGAGGAATTAGTAAATTGCATTTCAAAGATGAAAGGAACCAGTGGAACAACGATGTAAGGAAATTCTGCCACCCCTTCCGAAGGATCGAAACAAATCCTTCTTCCATCTGTTTGCTGCATGCAAACTGAATTGAGCTCAGGATAAAACTCGTCGTATATCAGGAGAAATTGAGTTGAATTCAATAGAACCCCAGTTGACGTTTTAGCTTGAGCTTGCAAGTAATGGGCGCTCTGGTCGCCAACATTTGGCAGAGTAACATTGAGCTGCCAAAATCCGTTGCCCAAGGCTTCAGTCTCTCCGATTATCGTGTCATTATCAAAAACAGTTACGGAACTTTCGGGGGGCGCCTGTCCGGAGAGAAGTGTCGATGGTAAACTGACTTCTAGAGGAGAGTACAACGTCACTCCAAACACTTGGATATTCGCAGAACCTATGACCTCCTGATTTTTTATTCCCAAAATAGTATAGTTTATCATCTCTATCGGAGTTAATGCGACAGCAGTAAATGAGGGAGATATCTCCAGTTCATATGTTAAAACTCCCGAAGCTCCTGCACTGAGGTTTCCAAGCGGGACTATAAAGCCCGGAGCGGCAAATTTTGCATCAGTGACCTCCATTCCATCCAGCGAGATACTTCCACTAACCAGAGTCGTGTTTACAGGCACATCAAGTATAAGCGAGGCATTAGTGACAGAGGAATTCGCACTGTAAGCTTGCCGTAAGAGGACTGTGCTGCCCGGGGTAGCTTCTTCAGGCGTAGCTGCTAAAGTATTTCCAGGCTTGCCAGTAAACAGACCTTCGCTTTCAATTGGAATATTACCAGCTTGAAATATAGTTCCATTAGAGATCGAAGCATCGAAGGATCCATAGTATGGCTGACCTCCCATGGTGCTGAAAACGTCTACTTCATATTGACCAGGTAGAGCAAGATTCACGCTCAAACTCGAATTACTATTTGATACATAATCGACTATTGTCTTGTAACCGGAGGAATTGACAAGGTAAACATTTGCGGTCCAACTTTGAATTGGTAACCCTGAAGTGCCATTCACAACTTGCCCCTCAATTCGCCCAGCTTGACTAACGTAGACGTTTGCAGTGGCGTTTCCATAAGCATTCACAGTTGCGAAAGTGCAACTTGGTCCAAAACCCTCTGCCCAAGGGTCGGCGCAGACCTTGAGTTCTTCTCCAGCAAACGTCTGGACTGGGAAGGAATTATTGACAGCGTACTGAACTAAGTAATAAGGAAGGCCAAGGTTCGCCTCGTCATATACCATAATGTCCATGTCAGCTGCAACTCTCCAATCTACGGGGACCTCTACATAGGTTCCTCCGGCTTCTCGTGTAAACAGATTAATGGAGACAAAACCGTTTAACGTCTTTGACAGAGTAATATCGAAGGGCCCGGAAGATTCATCCGCGACGACAGTCACATTTTCCATTTTAGGAGAAAAAGTGCCACTGCCAATACCGAGGACGGAAGCAGAAAGCACCGCCGTCCCGGCCATAATGCTCAAACTATAGTTGCCATTATTGTCGGTTCGATTTTCTATAGTTTGACAATTTCCATTCGAACATCCACTCGCAGTTAGGAGAACATTAGCAGCTGCGCTACCATTTGCAAAAGATACATGCCCGAAAATCGATCCTACAGGACTAAGCTGAAGCTCTATCGTCCCAACATTACTACCAGCTGCTAAGAGAAATGATTTTGTCTGGCTCACATATGGGAATGAAACAGAGGGTGTAGCTGATACATTAGCTCCGGTTTGAAGGTCTGTAATTTGCTGAGTGTAGCCATCTGAATTAGTGTCACCCACTCCAAGTGGGTTTCCAAATTGGTCGTAGAACGAAACCACTATTCCCGAGAGGGGATTTCCCTTTGAATCCACAACTCTCACTGACAAGCTGCTATTATGAGGTCCAGTAAGAGTAGCAGGGGTACTAACAATCGATAGAGAATCAGAGTCGCTAAAGGGGACAAGCAAGTCTCCACTGGAGGGGTCAAATGAAACTCGGCCAATGTCGATAATCCCGGTACCAGCTGCAGTTGAAATTACACTCGGCGAAGAATATCCAGTCACTCCGAAGGTCAAATTCTGAACAATCAGGAATGAGTTCGCGTTTATCGCCGTTAGAAATGCCTGATAGGTGCTGGGTTCGTTTACTACGTCGGACTGGACAGAATAAAGCAAACCATTGATTGGGTCAATTACAATTCCTATCCCTACATTGCAATGAGTCTCACATACTTGGTGCGCGGAGACAAAACCATTTGTCTCAGCATTGATCAGCGTGAAGGTCTTGTTATATCCGATGTTTAGCGTGTTAAGGTTAGCGTTAGCGCCGTAAACACTAGTTACAAGCATTTCGTCTAGTTGCTGGTCATACGTAACAGTAAAGCTTGGAACCGACTGGTCGCTGTAGCACCCACAATCGTTTCCTAAACTCACATTGCCGACAATTGTGTTCGTGGCCGTATTTATGAGAGAAACGTAGGCATCGTATGTTCCAGATGTTTCATTATACATGCTTCCAGAGTTTGTAGCATAAAGATATCCGTTGTCTGGATCGATTGCCATTTGATTTATGCCTGCGAGTTGAGGAGATTCACTGTCAGTGCTGTTAATCGCAGAAACTATTTCGTTGGAGGTAGCATTTATCACAGAGATCGAATTTGATCCAGGATTCGCAACATAAACCTCATTGTTTAACGAGTCAAAAACGATCCCATCTGAAGTGCAAGCTTTGTATTGTTCACCAGAGAAATCAAACCCACTAACAGATCCCAACGTTAAGTTGGCAACCAAATTATCAGTCTGGGCACTAACGATCACGACAGTGCAATTCACGGGTTCACTTTCAGAGAAGGAGTCGGTTTGCTCAGCGGCCACGTACAAGTTTCCATTAAAAGGATCTACAGCTATAGTCCTCGGATTGAAATTGTTATTTCGAGTCGCCAGATTATACCCTAGTTGGATGTTGGAGACAATATTGTATGAACTAGGATCGATAACAGACAGACTATCAGAAAATTGGTTTACGACGTAATCCATACCATTGAATGGATCAAATGCGACATTACTTGGAGCTAGGTATATTGGAATCTCGTTTATCAATTCATTCGAAGTTCCACTAACAATGACAACTTCTCCCATTCCAGGGGATGAAAGGTAAATATTTTCATTCGACGGAGAGATTATTATCGCTCTTGTGCCAGGAGTCGAATCCTCCACGTCCACTGCGTAAATGCCTCCAGGATAAGAAACGTTTCCGAGAATAGTGTTAGTAGTTGTATTGAGGATTTGGGCAATAGTCCCACATGTAACGCAAGAAAATATAGAGAGATAAAGCTCGTTGCCGGATGTACTTAGTTCAGGTTCCAAAGGATCGCCGAGTACTGGGACTGTCGCAATCGTCGAAAACGTGGTTCCGTTTATCACGGCAACTTCGCCAGGTCCATATGTTCCCGAAAACTCGAAAGATGCATAGAGCTCTCCGCCTGCAACATAGATTATGTTCGTGGAGGGATTCATTGTAATACCAAAAGCGTAATAACTTTCATTCCAGTTGCTTATCGCAAAATCAGCAGACACAGCATTACTAGATCCGTTGATAATCGTCACCAAAGTTGATTCCGTAGGTGCATTGTAACCAAGAACGTACACATTGCCGCTCGTAGTATCTACAGATATAGGAAAGCTTGTTGTGGCAGAATTCCGTTCATATTGATTAACAGATATTATGCTTTTCAACGTGTTAGAGGTTGTGTTTATGATAGATACATAGCCTCCAATGGAAAATTCGTAGACTAGTTGATTCGCTGGATTAAACGCGACATAACCTGTACCGCTTCCGTCCGTAGGGATTTCTGTTATGATTTGGTTTGTGCTTCCATTGATCGCTAGAACATAATTACCAATTGAATACCCGACATAAATTACATTATCTGATGTGTCAACGGTGAGAGAATCAGGAACAACTCCAAATGATATCGTCGCGTTGACGACTCCAATCAGCTGATTACTCGAGGTCTGTATCACCGAGAGATACTGGGGTCCAGAATTAGGATTGCTGTTTCCAGAATCCACGACATAAATCTCATTGTTTACCGGATCATAAGCCATCGCGTACGGTGAATTCGATGTTGTCGCGTTTACCATTCCAGTCGCAAAAGTGTTGTCCTGAAGATCGAGGGAACCCTGTAGCGTTGCTAAGCTGGTGGAATTTGAACTCGCGCTTCCCGAAATCAGATGCGTAGTGAATATTGATGAAATATCTCGTAATACACTAGGAGATTCCTCTTCAAGTACCATTGGCGTAAGAAGAAAAATTATAGTTAGGGCGATGAGAATTTTTCTTGTACTACGATGGTGTTTTCCTACGTTTCGATCCAATGTCAAATGCTAATACACTTCCTAAATTCGCTCGATTTTTGCGAAAACGCCGAGATACAATTTAATGAGAGGGTAGTTCTCACCGTGTGGCATGAGCCATCTATAATGGCATTCCTTAAGTCTTCCTAGCTTGTGACAACAATCCATAGCATGACGAATGCCAGTAATTAGCCGCGATCCCTGCATCTGAAAGTGAGTATCTATAGGGAGCAATATCGATAAGCCGGAGCCCTTCCCTTTTCGAAGAAAACGATTGACTTTTGGAAAATATGACCCCCCCAAAACCCTGTCGAATAAACAGAATGACGAATTAAATTCAATCAAGGAGTGGTACAGATACAACTCTTAGCTAAGTAGCACAGAGAGCCCCTATGATCGCTGTAGCTCAAAAGCATACGATCTTTAGTCGTGGGTAACCCAAAGATTTTCTCGACTAAAAAATTGAGCTAGGAGAAATCAGGCCTTCAAAGATCTAAAATCACCGGAAGCGAAATCGCATTGCATTTTGGTGTTTTCGGATGAGAAAATTCTTTCTAGATGGTGCTATCTCTTTCTGTTGGAGTAGTACTTGAAATGACGATTATAGCAAAAACTTATCCTCTTCAGAGAATGTCTTTCCTAGGAGTTTTAATCGACCTTTTGGTGAAGAATTGCTGTCCATGTCCCTTCAAAAGAAAATTAATTCTTAATTCCTTCAGCCCTTGAAAATGACCAAGAAACCAG
>JASHOD010000109.1 GCA_030041295.1 Nitrososphaerales archaeon | reverse complement strand
AGCTTGTAGCAAGAAGGTATGTCTTTGTATCGCTTTAGTTCTTTGTATGTTAGCTTCGATAGCTTCTTTAGGTTTGAGAGATTATTATTGGCAATACCGATTCTAATCGCATCATTTGTTATTCCCCGATACTCTTGCATTAGTGAAAGTACTTCTAATGAAGGAGAAGAATAGTTTTGTTTGATTGACTTTCTTGCTAGAGATGACGACGATGGCGACGACAAGGAGTGTGAATATCCCTTTTTCTTGTTTTCGTTTCTAATTTCAGTTCCAGTAATACTACAGTAACTATTATTAAAATGTGCTCTTGACAATTGGCGGGAAATCACTATTAGCTCATATTTTTGTAATCAACCGAAAACTACACAGAACCCTAAGAGACAATAGAAAAGAAGATCACGCGATAATTTAGTATGCTTTTTGAAAACTTTTCATTTGGTTCTATCACTATAGATGGAAAGACTTACGACCGTGATGTCGTTGTTGATCGCGGCGAGATAAAGAAGCGAAAGAAAAAGCCCTCCAAGAAGTTTCGAGAAAAATACGGACACACGCCGGTATCGATTGACGAGGAGATCCCTTGGAAATGCGATTGTTTGGTAATCGGCACGGGAACCGAAGGAGCCCTTCCGATCATGGAAGAAGTGAAAGAGGAGGCTCACCAACGCAAAGTCAAATTATTAGTGTTGCCAACCGCGGAAGCACTCAGGGAGCTGGGCAAAATGTTGGACAATAACGAAAAAACAAATGCCATTTTACACGTGACTTGTTAGATTTGTGACTTGGCGAGATTCTCTTTGACGGTTAGAAGTGTTTTTTGCTGAATTTCATTTACAAGATCCAATTCTTCAATTAACCATTGCGCATTCTCGACGGCATATCCGTTGAAGTGGTTGTTGAAGTACCCGTAAACCTTGTCTGTCTTTGAAGAAACTTCCTTCACTCTTTCAATCCAAGGCGTGAATTCCTCTTCGCTGTATCGGTAATCGTACCAAATTATCTTTCCATGTCCGTGCCACCTGATGAAAGTAAATTCCTTTGATGTTGTGGTCAAGTCCATTGGAGGCAGGGGCTCATCGACTATTACGGCTGAAATATTATTTCGCGAGAGCAAGGAATAGAGAACGTCCTTTCCTGAATCTTCATCTTTTTCTTCAAACCAAGACTTTTCTGAACTCTATTGCAAAGAAATATTCCTTTGGCAATATCTCGAAGAACTGTACTAACCTATCAAACTTGCCAAAATCAAAACTTGGTGGAAGTTGAATTAGAAGAGGACCGAGTTTGTTTGCATCGTGAAGAGGTTTCATCAAATCGAGAAAGTTCTTTAGATCTACCTCAACTCCCTGAGAGAGATCGAGTGCCTTCTTGTGAGTAATCGTTTGTGGTATTTTCCCAGAGAACTGAAAATCCTTGGGGGTGTTCCTAAGCCATCCGAAGGCAAGGCCTCTATTTGGATTTGCGTAGAAAGTCGAATCAATCTCTGCAGTTTCAAACGTGCCACCGTAGTAGGTCAGTTTGGGAGTTTCAGAATCGGGATAGAAAACATTCTCCCATTCCTTGTAAGACCGCCGCTCGTTCCAATCTTGATCTTTGAGGTCAATAGATTACACTTTCATTACTTTACTGCTTCCTGAACATCCTTCTCTTTTGTGCTTCACATACTCAATAGATGAATACAGGCGGCCAACGTACCGTTCAACTTTTCTTCCTACACACTATGAGTATATGCTCGCTCAACCCAACAACGGAAGGGTGTGTGCATGTCTTGTAGTGGGTCTCTAGCCAGATCTTCCATCGTCTTGGGTTCTTCGCCAGCTCGTTCATTTCTTCCTTATGGACAGATCCGATCCCTTCAAGCCCAGCCATTTCCAAGACCTCTGCGTCATTGCCCTTCTCAACACTTTGCCGCAGCTCTTCAGGTAGAAAAAAGTGGGTTGTCGTAAAGTCGCGTTCTCCAAAATAGTCTCCACTGTCGCGTACCCTCTTGAAAAGAGGAAGTTGAATCTCGTCTTGGAAGTACCTGAGCTCCGTAGCCAAGACGGCGAGTCGGCTCATCACCGAAATGAAAATCGGAGAGCGTATCTTCGCGACTCTGACTAGTTCTGATACGGCCTTGCTTCTGTCTCCTTCTCTTATTACGTGCGACAAGGGGCCACCAAGGCAAATCACTGCGTCGAAAGCGTCGTCCGAGAACCTTGACAGATTCACAATAGAGCCTTCAACTATTTCTTCGACCCTCTCGCCCAGTCCTTCCTTCCTAATCTGTTTCTTGGCGAATCTTAGATTTGCGGGCGTGTAGTCAAGCAGGACCACGTCGTAGCCTTTCTTGGCTAGTTCGATTGTGTATCTCCCCGGCCCGCCACCTGCGTCTAGAATCAGTCCGTTCTCAGGCAAGTACCTTTTGAGGAACTCAAAGGTTGTGTCAAATTCCAATCGACGGTATGGGTCCGATTGGAGCCTAGCCCATTCCTTCTTCACATATCCAGAATAGAAGCGCTTGATTGACCGAGTCATTGCGACAGATTAGGCTTGCAGGGAATCGTCGTATTATGGCTATACCTGAAGCGCACTAGCACCGCTAAACTCCTCACGAGAATATTTGCCCCTGCATAATTAGAGCAGCAACAAGCTATCCATAACCTCTCCATATTGTCTTTTTCGGCATTGCCAGTATCTCCTCAATTTTTAGGCGCTTTGCAGGATAACGGCCGACAGCTTCGTTAAATCTTCCCGCTCTCAACACAACTGCAGAGTCAAGGCCGCGGCCAGTCCCGGCGACGGCGACCACATTTTGCCCGGGCTGAACCACTCCAGCATCAACCGCCATGAAGACTATCTCGATCGCGGTCCGAAATCCATGTCCACCAACGCAAATCAAAGCCATCCAAAACAGATCTGATTCTGGATGCGGCACTTTGAGTGTTTTTTTCTCCCACCAATCACGAAACAGGATGGGTTTGAATGGTTCATCGATATTGTTCACGACTTTGACCTGCAAGCTTTCTAGCCTTGATTGCTCCTTCCTGGTAATCAAGGGAAATTGGTATTGTGGATATTTCTTCCAAGATTTCGGACCGCTCACGCAGACTACCTTTGTCTTGAGTCCCTGCTTTCTTACTTTTTCCGCAACTATCGTTGCCATCCTGCCGGAAACAGAGGCTACTACTACGCTGTCGATATCCCCCTCTCTTACTCGATCAACTAGACAGGAAATGACATCGTTTGTATTCTCCGCTCCAGGTTTCTCAAAGAAGTGGACGGTCCTTTCCATATTCTTCAGAGAAAAATTAGTCCAATATATTTGTAACAGATTGGGACTGGCTGCCTTCGTCTCTTCCGTTATATGCGGAAACATGGTGGGCCCTTGCAGTAATTTTTGCGCTCTTGACGCCAGTCCGTCATATTAGGCCAAGTGCTTTTGCAGCTGGACGCCAGTTTGAATTTCGCTTGGATTGAATGTCTCCTTTTTTGTGCTTTACATAGTCGATCGGTGAATCGAATATCAAACCGCAACCACACTTATATGGAGCCATCTTTTTGGATTCGATCTCCGAATGTGCCTCCTCTTCTTTCATGATACAACTCTGAGTTTCGGTGTGATCTCATTCCAGTTATAAGTTCTAATGAGATTTAGAGCAGAGTCAGTGAAAATTTCAAAATCTTGAGCTGAAATCCGTTAGGTTATTCATTGTGAATCGCAAGTGAGTCGTCTCCAAACCGTATTAGAATGACATAATTTACCTATGATGATGGGGAGGTGAAAAGAAGGAATCATGCAAGCACAGATTTTGAAAGGAGATCTTCTTAATGAGGCACACTTGAAGGTTACAACGGAGACGATTAAAGAAATCACGCCTTTTGGCATAAGACTAGAAGCAAACTTAGCGGGAGATGTCGTAGGACCAACATATTCTGGTCGTGATGCGACCACATTATCATTCTTTCTAAGGACCGACGGCACATTCGATTGGGAAGGTAAGGCAATAGATACGACAAAGGAAGGAGACATGATAATCGCCACGAGTTATGGAACTGGAAGGATGGCTGGCCCGACCACAAGCAAGAGCGAGGGTGAGACTATCTTCGCGACTCAGTCTCCGAAACTTTCGTGGCTGAACAATAAGAAGTGCAGACTCGAGGGTACAGGCGATATGGTTACTGGCGATACTCATGTAAAGGTCATTGCGCTCTAAAAACAAAGGGATTTCCAATCCCTTCTCTTTCTTTGAATTCTCTTCAATAAACGCTGACCATTAAATTGATTTTGTTCGTTCAAAAAGACGCAGTCAGGGATTTGAATTAGGCAAAGTACGCGACGCGAGCATCCAATCAAGGTTTAGCAAAATCTTTCAACGAACTGAAATGGATCCTGCAGTGGGAGCTCGAATCAAACTCCCTCTCTCAACTTCCTCTCATAGCTTACGCATTGTCTGCGCATATCGAAGGAGGATTAGTGAACGAAATCAGTTTGGTATCATCGAACTGAGAAGTTGATATCTCGACAAGTCTCCTTATTTCTTCCCAGGATACTTTGAAAGGATCGTAATCGATATAGATCTTTTCTTCGTAAGGATTCACGATAACGTGAAGGACTCCGTCCCTTTCATGAAATTGTTTCTCCGACTTTTCCGTGCACATGCCTAACTCGGTTCCAACGATCCGCAAGATTCCTATCATCTTTTCTTTTCTCTTTGGTTGTCATTCTTTTCCGACTAGCCGCGCTCGTATCTTGTCTCGACTATCTGTGACACTCGCAAGAACATTTCCCTTGATCGTCCCTGCATTCTGCGTATTACCCCACTTACAATCTAGTGTCTTGTGATGTTCTAGCTGGATCTTTTGTCTTTCCAAGTTGTGGCAGTAGCATCGACAGTTGGTCGAAAAACTACATGACTCGTGGTTACCGATGGTGCAAGCGGTCGATTTGTAACTTACCATGATGGATATAATACTACTACTACAAATCCTGCTGAATTCGCGAAAAAAGCGTACCGTTGTCTGGTCTTAGGGCGGTTTGAATACATTGTCAGCTGAGAATTTGAAAAAGAAGTTGTTCTACTTCGTGGTTCGCGGCCTGTGAACAAAAGGATCTAGAATAACTCTGAGGTCTTTATTCATTTTTCTCGACTGCTTTGAAAGCTCTGCTCTTTTTGCTGGAGCTAATTTGTTCCAGTATCTCGCGACATCGTCTTCAACGTCGAATACGTAAAACTCTCCTTGTTTGAAGGGAGTTTCGCGACCTTTCTCTACAATTGGAGGCGCGCCGTCGTCAAGTACTCTGATGGATGCCAATTCTGGGATGCCACTCTATTTTCTTCCATCCACATTTTTAAAACGATCTTGCCGAGCAAAGTGGTCTTCCCGAACCGCAGACGAATGATTGCATGATGAGTCTCCTAGCAATTTTGGGTTCAAATCCCACATCTCTGCGTAGGATGAAATTGGGCTTCGCCATCACTTTTGAGTGTTTTTTGAATGTCTAGCTAATTTCGATTTCTTGACTTACTGCTTCGCGGGGGCATTCGATGTGGTTGCGTTTGTTGTTCCTGACTGAGATTGGGGACCTTCTCCGAAAAGATGATCGGCGACTTCATTCAGTTTATTCATCGTCTGCTCCGTAAATAGTCCTACGAGAGCCGACAGACCCGTCACTCCGACCAAACTAAGATTATTACTGGTGCCCAGACCGAGTATTCCAGCTACCACTAAGAAGTAAAGTGCGAGCGCAAGACCAGGGCCTATGAGTGGTCTCAACATGTACCACATCGTGAAACTCTTGTCAAAATCTTTGTAAAATCCTCTGTGAAGAGCTATTGTATACATTGAATATACACACGCTCCGATAACCGCCCCCAAAGCCACGCACAACACAATCAGAGTCTCTCCGCCTATTGCGAAGCTTCCCACGGAGGCACTTGTTAATGGAATAAAAAGTGACACACTTCTCGTAACGTTAGAACCCATTTGGGCGGAAGTTGTCGGCCATATACTAAACAACAACCATATCGCGACACTAAATACCACTCCCGTGTAAAGAGCAAGCCAAATTGAATCAGTCTTGTCAGGAGTTGTTTCCTCATGGTAAGAGCTTTCAATCAATATCAATTGGGTAGAGCTTGTAATGTGGGCCTCTACTAATGTCTTCGACTTGTCATAGTAATTCGAAGGATCATCAAAAGGACTGAGACCAAAGCTTGAGAGTTTCGACATTTCACTAGGCGCGTATTTGCCAACAAAATCCTTTATCAGATCTTTTACAAGCTGAGAACTATTGAAAGGATAAGTAATTGGTTGTCCATTCCAATAAATCGTCAGGTTTGTAGCAGATACAACAACAGTCACAGAAAGCCAAACCCCCAAGTGGGGCTATGCTAGAGTTTGATATACGGGTATGGCCAATTCTCAATATTGATAATGTCCTAATCCTTCTGGGCAGTTAGATTAGAACGCTCGGCCCCTTTTCCGACTTTGGAAGGGCACGACCAAAACATCAACTTACAAATTAGGCTTGAATAGTCAAAGCCTCTTAGTATGAAGAGTTGTGAAAATAATATAGCTTAGGCAAGGGCAGATTCATCTTTGGAAAACTGACTTTGCCTATGAGAGATTTCGGTGGTTTCTGCACTAGGGAACTAGGTAATCGGGAGCTCGTGGCAGTTGTGCATAACTAGCCCATCTTGGCATGATATCGCGGGGAAGCTGAGCACTCTGCAAAAAGGGAATTCCTTTCCGCCTTTCAACGGCAGCTTCTCTGGCAACGAGCATCGACTTGCTGCGATAATGTTCACAGACCTGTGTGGATATACCGAGCTTACTCATAGAAATGAAGTTCTTGGTTTCTCAGTGCTGCAGGAACATAGAAGGCTTGTACGACCAATAATATTGGCTCACAACGGTATTGAAATCAAAACAATGGGCGATGCCTTCATGGTGGAGTTCGGAAGTGTTCTTCAGGCAGTTTTGTCCGGGATAGACATTCAAAATGCTATTTCAAAGAGAAACCAAGATGCTCTAAATTATGAACGCAAGATCCAGATTAGAATCGGGATACATGTAGGCGATGTGATCCATGAACAGGGTGACATTTACGGAGATGTTGTGAACATTGCTTCACGAATCGAGTCGAATGCAGAACCTGGAGCGATCTGGCTCTCTAAGTCGGTTGCTGATCAGATTCAAGGAAAAATTGCAGCTCAGCTAAAAAGTCTCGGAATATTCGAACTCAAAGGGGTTCCAGAAAAGGTAGAGATA
>JASHOD010000108.1 GCA_030041295.1 Nitrososphaerales archaeon | reverse complement strand
CATTCGGCGTCAACCTGAATATCCACTGTAGTGGAGATGTATTGGAAACATTTTGGAATAAATTGTCCTCCGCTGTGGTGATGCTCATCGTAATTACATGATCTTGCTCTATTTGAGGCTCAATAGTACTCAGGTCGCCAGAATAATCAGGCCCAATTATTACCTGGACATGATCAGTGTAGACTAGTTGGTCATATGCGCTAATAGGTCCTACATTCTCGTCAGCAGAGAAGAGTTGAACCTGACGACCCAATATTCCTCCGTTCGCATTTATTTGACTAACCGCCAAAGTTGCTCCCGACAGTATGTCGGAGCCAAAGAGTGAAGAAACACCAGTCATTGGATACAGAATTCCGATGTTTATTGTCGAGTTCGTTGCAGAAGTGGACGACGATGATGTGGTCCCAATTGAAGTAGTCGTGCTTGAAGGAGATCTAGTGAGGACGTAGACACTAGTACCGCCACCTATGACTAGAATCACGACAATAACGACCATTATCAAGATCTTCGAAATTGCCAAACTTTTCTTTTGCGGGAGCATTGATTGGGCTCGATTAATTTGTTTAAGATAAACCTTTGTTATGGATAGAAATCCCTTACCTGTTAGGGATTGTATATAATTAATCGATTAGAAACTTAATCTACTCCGAAAGGGTTTCAATTACAATTTGGCAACTGTCAGCCGTTTATTGAGCTCGGAAACTACAACGACTCAAGGTTTCGTTGAGCTCCTCGATCTGTCGAAAATCTGTGTTTCAAAGTTTCCCTTGCGAAGAGTTGATCTTCAAACTGACAGTAAAATAAACGAGTTAGCTGTCTCGATTATGGAGAAAGGACTGCTCTGTCCATTAGTCGTGAGGCCGATCGAAGAAAGTGGACTATTCGAGATTGTTGCTGGTAATAGAAGGTTTGAAGCATGTAAGAGATTAAAATTGAAGAGACTTCCGTGCTACATCACGGAATTGGAAGATAAGGAGGCTTATGAGGTATCAATGATCGAGAATCTTCAGCGCAAAACTCTTGATCCGCTTGAGGAGGCTGAAGCATTAAAGAAGTATGTGGATGAATTTGGTTATGGCAGCTCCTCAGAACTCGCACGGAGGATTGGAAAGAGTCCATCATATGTCAGTAGACGTATTGCGCTTCTGAAATTGCCTGAAAAAGTTCGCCGGGAACTTTTGCGTGCCGCAAAACTTGGTGTTGCGCAAGAGCTTCTAGCCGCCAACCTGAATAATGACGAGGATAATTTTCCGAATGCTCTGGCAGAGCTTGTGCTCAATAAAAAAGGGCTAACCACTCGTGAAATGAGGCGTGTCGTTCGAGAGGCGAATCGAGATGAAAAGATTGCTGCGCCTCGATCCTACTATTCTAGTATGGAGATACGTGGGCATGTTCTGGATAGAGCGTTCAACAAATATATCGCATCAATGAAAGTTTGTATGATGAGACTCGATGAAGTGCTGGATACTCTTGACGAAACTCAAGAATGGGAGGTAAAGGAAGCGTTATTCCAACATAGGATTTTGCTGCATAGTCAGATCGATAATCTGATCCGACTGAGGGGAAAAACGCGGGGACTACTAGCTAAAACCAGAGAAAAGTAGATTCATCAGTAGAATGAGGCGTGAAGCGAGTCGGCTATCCTATTTTGAATCACTTTTTTTGGCTGCATCCTACCCTCACTCTAATGCATGAATCCAGCGAACCCGTAACATTGTCAATGTGATCCATATCGTAAATTAGCATGTCCTGAAAATTGCTTCGCCGGCTGTTTCCCTGCGTGGCAAGTACTTCCGGATGAACTAATTCAGAAAGTCTAGCTGTTCCAGTCATTTTAGCACCTCTTGTATTTTCTACAATTATTTTGTCTTCGTTTGAGATACCCTTTCTTGCCGCAGTTTCAGAGTTTATCAAAATATAATCGTCTCTGTGTTTTTCGACGAGCTGGCTCAGCATTGGATTTACTTGTGTGTGGCTGAATGCATGTTGGGGAATTCTGTGGTTCAGAAGATACATGTCGAAATCCCCTTTCTTTTCCTTATCGTAGGAAGGGCAGGGCTTCCAATCTGGTAGTGGTTGATAATCAGAAGTGTCCCAGGGTATTTTCGCACTTTCAGTTACTTGTTTCACATCCTCACCAGCCTTCTTCATCCCTTCATAATACAAGTGTAGTCTTCCAGTTTTGAAAGGCCCTGTATAGCGTTCCTGGGGATTCCTTGGTCGTAGATACAATCCGTCGGTCATGAACCACTTGTATCCACGCTCTTCTCCTAACAGGTTTTTGAGACAACGATCGACCATTTCCTCAAAAGTATATTCTGCATCTGGGTCGAGTATGTAGGGTTCCTTCAAGCGCCACATTCGGTTGAGCGCGCGATAAACGTCAGGTAGAAAGTCAGCTCTCCTCGCGAGCTCCAGTAGTACCTGATCTAAGCTCACAAATTTATCTCCCCAAGGAGAATTCATAGGTGCTCTAACTACTGGTTTTTGACCATACCAATGATCATATCCTATCATACCACTGCGAACTATTGGTCCTGTTCTAAACCACAACCCAAATGAGATTCTTTCGAGATAATGTAGATCAGGTAAAACCAAATCTGCCATACCGGTGGTCTCTTCGATTCTTCTTGCGAAAGCTAGAGTAAACGGAATCTTTCGCATGAATTGCTCGACTATAGAAAGCGGTGCCGTTGTCTTCATTATGTTGGTGCGGAGGACAATGAGCATTTCATATGTGAAAGGAATCTTGTAGACTTCAGGCTGAAGGCAGCCCAAGTAGTTGAGGCTACTGCTAAATGAAGATACAGGGAACAAAGAAAACATATCCGGCGTTTGAGGTAGTGTAACTTTCCTCGGCGGATAAGCTCCCGGATAGATTCCTCCGGCCGGCGCCATCAAACCATCGATTGTTACTTCGTATGGTATTCGCCCGGATCCAACTTGCCCACCTGGAACATCGATGGCCCCAACGATCACATTCAGATTTTCTGCGGCCATGCCGCCCATCATAGAATGCCTATGCGAGCTTATGCCTCTATACCAAGCTACACATACTGGTCTGTAAGGCATTTCGACACCGCCAACGCTGAGCGTGGAGCCTATGCTCGCGTTTTCTCCAAACTCCTTCGCTATTCGCTTGATTGTTTCGGCTGGTATTGTTGTAATTTCTGACGAGTACTCCGCCGAGTATTTTCTCAAATGATCCTTCAATTTCTGAAAGGCTGGTTGGCATTCAATTCCTTCAGTTTCATAAGTACCAAGCAGCGCAAGATCGTCTTTTGTAGTGTCAAATGCTACTGCTTGGTTTTGACTTGAAGACCAAACAAGCGGTTTCTGAGTCGCATTGTCGCGAACGTACGCCCCGTCTTTTCCGATCAAGTACGGGGCATTTGTTTGTCGTTTTAGGAAGTTGGCATCGTAAATGTTGTAGTCATTTACTAGCAGATTTGTAACCGATAATAAGAAGGCACAGTCAGTTCCCGGTCTAATCGGGACCCATTCCTCCGCTTTTGAACCTGCATAGCCAGCTATTGGATCTACTACGACGACTTTGACTGCACTGGGTCTTCTCTCAGCTATCCCTCGCACTGCATTCATGACATCATAGTGACTGACAGAACCAAATTGAGCTCCGACCAGGAGAAAATATTTGCAAAGTTCAGGATCGGGATCAGCTTCAAACGCAGTTTCGTTTGTCAAGTGAATATTGTGAACGGCATTGCCGCAAAAGGTGTCGGCAGCCATTGGCTTTGCAACACTTCCGAATCCTTGGGCCCAGGCTACGTAGAAGTCCATTGATGGAACGTCAAATGAGGTAAAGTAGAGCTTTCTTGGGTTATCCGACCTAATCTTTTTCAGCTTCGATGCAATCAGATCTAAGGCATCGTCCCATCCGATCGGTTCAAATTTTGGATCTACGAGTGCCCCCTTTTCTGGATTCTTCCGAATAAGCGGCGTAATAATCCTGTCCGGAATGTATAGCTGAAGAAAAGCAGAATTCCCTTTTGCACAAATCTTGCCACGATTTTGTGGATTATCAGGATCGCCCTCTATCTTTATGACATTGCCCTTTTGTCTATGAACTAGAGTTCCACACCAGTTCAAACACATGTCACAGTGAGTTCTTACCCACGCATCGTCTTCTGGAATCGTTTGTGTTTTTTGCAATCTACGCTTCAACTCCATATCGCATAGTTGGTAGCTGGTAACATTTTCGTTGGCGTATCAAGTGGTATTTTCCTCCTTTTTTTGAAGCCATTCAGGATAAGTCGCCTCCACATCAACCTTAACTTTAGCTGCGGTGTTTGCCATTTCGCCTTTTTTGTAATCTGTAAAAATTGTGGGCTTCTTGATTGATAATTCTTCTTGTATTCGACCAGTGAGTCTTTCAAATGGAGCTAGTATTGCATGGAAGAAATGAGTGAAAGGAGCTGATACGAGAAGAGCGGCAACGATCACGAGATGAAGCGAGTAGCCAGCAAGAGTGGGGAATTGAGCACCAGAGAATCGCGTAAACTCTGTTAGGAATCCAGTTACAAGCGCCAAATAAAGAAAAATGAAGAACATCATATCTCCACGTTTCCCCTTTTTGAATTTCTCAACGAAGAGGTACCTTCCAACCATGATCGTCGTCCCGATGAGAGCCATTGCCCCGCCAATGTTTCCAATTATATTTCCGGGGTTTGCGAGAGAAAAAGGCGGAGGTAAGGTTCCGTCGTGAAAGAAAATATCATCCCAAATTGTTGCAACGCCTAATCCAATAAATCCCCAAAAAACAAGAAAATG
>JASHOD010000107.1 GCA_030041295.1 Nitrososphaerales archaeon | reverse complement strand
TCTCCATCAGACGGAATTTAGGTTCTGTGGGTTCTTCGGTTGATAGGAGATCAATCAAACTAAAAGATCTCTCTCCCCTTATCCCTCTGACATAACTTCATCGGATCGACTATTCGGATTAGCGGTTCCTCATCCTTCCTTCGTACGCGTTCCGAGACCACCTGCTTCATTTCCAATGCCTTTTACGTTATGCGACTGGGCGAACCTCACCCAACCGCGGTGAGAAGTATTCATGACCGCTACTAGATCGCGATCAAACCACCTCCCACACTTCCAACACCAGAGCTGTCTTTCTCTTTTCTTATCTCTGCTACTTTGGAGTAACTCCCCGCATATGTAGCAGTTCGAACTCGTTCCTCTGGTTTCGGATTTCGTCAAGTAAATTACCGGAATCCCCTTTCCATTGAGCTTTGTATTCTGTTTGTCTTTTAATTTCATTGTACGGCCAGTTATTGTTCATCTGTCCTCGAAACTTTCGTCCTTGGTAGTTTCCTTTACGATACATTGATCTGATGTACCTGATATCTTCAAAGACTATAGCTGACTTGATTTCAAGAGAATTTTCAACTATATCCTTTGATATCATGTTTAGTATATTTCCAATCCTTGCTTTGCTTCTCTTACCGTACTTGGAAGCTATTTTCGTTCGAATTCTAACATCATTTCGTTTGAAGGATCCCACAATGTCTTTGGTGTTCTCTCCTATTTTGACAATCTTGGTCATGTCATAGTATGTTACTTGTGATCGATTTCCCACAGTGAGATTTCGCAGATTTCTATCAATCCCGATCACTGAATGGATCTCGTCGTAACTGAATTTCAGGTACGTCCTTTGCAATACAAAGAGAAAGAGCTGTTTGTGTTATAGTGAACGATCTTACGATGAGCGTCTTGTCAGATTCTAGTATCTTGAGAGTGTAATTATCAAGAGGGATGAATTCGTACCTTCTCTTTGAAAGAGGAATTCGCAGTTTCCCATTTACAATCTTAAAACCGTAACAAGAAACTAGTAATGGTCGTTTCACATATGGATCTCTAGTTGGATAACCTCTATTGATTGACTTCTTTCTAGAAGATAAAATACCTGCAGCTTTTGAAATTGCACATAACTTATAGCAGGAAGGTATGTCTTTGTAGTGCTTTAGTTCTTTGTAAGTTAGCTTTGATAGCTTCTTCAGGTTTGAGAGATTATTGTTGGCGATACCAATTCTAATCGCATCGTTTGTCATCTTCCGATATTCTTGCATAAGTGAAAGTACTTCTGGTGAAGGAGGAGAATAGTTTTGTCTGATTGACTTTCGTACCAGCGATGACGATAACGACGACAAGAGTGCCCATATCCATTTTTCTTGTTGTTGTAGCTTTTCTAGAGTTTTAGTTACAGTAATACTACAGTAACTATTATTAAAATGTGCTCTTTACAATTGGCGGGAAAATCACTATTAGCTCATTTTTGTAATCAACCGAAGACTACACGGAGGCCTCTTTTGCATTTCGCGCAGAATTTTGTTGGCCCATTTTGTTCGAAGTAAAGATAGAATAACATCAGTTAAAATACGGGTCTCCTGTTGGTAAAAGGAAAAGTATGAATTTGGTCATCATCAAAGGCGGTCTCTTTGACGGAAAGGACTATTTTGAAAAAGGCGCCGTGGTCGTTGATGAGGATGGGGGAACCATACTCGAGGCTGGAGCGGAGAACGAGGTCGATCTACCGCCTAACTCGAGAATCTTGGGCGGTAGCGGATATACAATCATCCCCGGACTTATAGACGCACATGTACATTTCTTCGGCTCAAGGGCATTTGATCTTATGTCCTGGGTAACCGTGCCGGAGAGCCTCGCAGTGTTGAGAAGCGTGCCTCAGCTAACCTCCTTGTTAAAGTCCGGCTTCACGGCTGCGAGAGACATGGGTAGCAAAGGAGGGTCTTTTCTAAGTGCTGCGATCAGGGAGGGGGCAATAAAAGGTCCGACGCTGCTCTCATGTGCGCGATCTTTAGGACAGACGGGCGGAGACGATGATCCAACAACGCTTCCGCTTCATATTGCCCAGGAACTTTCCTATTCGTATTTTGGAGACGGTCCTTGGGAGCTACGCAAAGCCGTCCGCAAAGTAGTAAGAGATGGAGCCGATTTTGTGAAAGTCTATGCAGCTACAGGTTCGACGGTTGGGTCTGTCGAGTCCAAAGATTTTCGCATCAGGCCCCAGCTGACCGTTGAGGAACTGAAAGCTATAGTGGATGAAGCTCACAAGGTTGGGATAAAGGTTGCAGCCCATGCTATAGGAGAGGAGTCCATGGGAAATGTCATCGAAGCCGGCGTGGACTCGATTGAGCATGGGATGGCGCTTACAAGTGAAATGGCAGCCCAGATCAAGAAGAAAGGTATATTCTACGTTCCAACGCTCGCCATCTTCGTCACGAATCCCACTTTTGCTTCCATGATTGACGATCCCAGTGCGAAAGATTCAGTCTTTGTCAGGAGGCATGTGAACTCGGATATGAAAATCGCAAAGGAGTACGAGCTCGACGTAGTTAGCGGAACCGACTTTGGAGGGACGGACGAACAGCCGCACGGGAAGAACTATCTCGAGCTAGTCGCGATTGCGAAGTCTATGGGAAACAAGGAGGCCCTTGTTTCTGCAACCTCAAGAGCTGCGCGATGCTTGGGTTTGACCAATGCCGGGCAGCTCAAGAAAGGATTCGATGCCGACGTCGTGGTTGTAAAAGGCAATCCCGTCCGGGACATCGAAGCACTAGCACCAGCAAACATAGTCACGGTTTTCAAGAAAGGGAAACAATTCTCGGACGATTGAGTTTCTATTTTCCATTTGGTCGACTCTTTAGATTACCGAAGATGATGATTAGGCTGGAGAGTTCTGAATCTTCTAGCCTTCGTCGACGATTCCCATTTTGACTCCGCGGGACAAGGCCGCTCGGATAATCTCCGAAAGACCGCTCGCGGATTTCGGGCTCAGTTCCACCGTAGTCTTGATATTTTGCGACTCACCGACAAAATCTATGCTCAGGGCGTACTGGGAGGAAGTATGGATGCCTGTGTCAAGAGTAATCACGACCTGCTCGAGCTTGAACCAGCCCTGTTTTCCGTCTGCCGCACTGTCAGAAGTTTGACAGCTTTCCACGATCCCCGTGCATGACAACCAGCATCACTCACCCACATGTTTTTCCTTTGAAAGTGCCCTAAGTAGAAAGATACTTTCCGAAGAAGGCGAAGACTTTTTGCCATCCGTCAACCGCTTGCTCTTGCCTATACGCACCCCTATCGTAGTAGAAGAATCCGTGACCTGCTTTTGGATACATGTGGAACTCGTAGTTCTTCCCATATTTCTTCAGTTCCTCTTCCTGCTGAGCCACTTGTGCAGGCGTAGGAGACCTGTCTTCATCCCCAAAGAGTCCAAGCAACGGACACGATAGGTTCTTTGTGTACTCTATTGGCGCTACAGGAGTCTTTGGTGTCAGTTCCTCCTTTGACATGACAACCCTGCCTCCCCAGAGATCGACGGCGGCGTCTACTCCTTTTGCGCGACAAGCCACAAGGTAGGTGTGTCTGCCTCCGGAGCAGCTGCCAATAACTCCAATCTTGCCACTGCATATCGGAAGAGATCTCAAATAATCAATGCATCCTTGCACATCGCCTATAACCTCGTCATCTCCTACGCCTCCCGCGGAGCGAACCTTTGTTGCGACCTCATCGGGAGAACCGTGACCGAATCGGAAGTAGATGTTGGGGCAAATTGCGAGATATCCGTGGTAAGCAAATTTGCGAGAGAATTCTTTGTAAATCTCGTCCCATCCGGGCGCGTGGTGAATCAACACAATGCCGGGGAAGGGCCCACTGCCAAGTGGGCGAGCGAAGTACGCATTGATGACTTCGGCATTATTTCCGCGAATTGTAACGGTCTCTGCTAACATCCCCTGATACATGTCGGTTGTATACTGCTGCTGCATGAATCTGACCTGGACAGGACTTTGTATTAAGATATAGGGCTGGATGGCACAATGTGTAGATGCTCTTCGTTCTTTTGAATTGGGTCATCGGCTAAGGATTATAATTGCCTGAACTCTCTCTTTATCTCTATTTTCAACTAATCAAAGGATTCAGCTCTCTTTTTTGAAAAAGTCGGAACGAAGGAATGGAATATAGAATACAGAGCCTGATTGCGACATCGCTAGCTCATTTCGCGAACGACGGAAACGGATACGTCTTCATTACATTGTACCCTTTTCCCTTTTTCCTGTTTCCTCTAACCTCGTACACATTTGGAGTTTCCAATGTGTCATCACTCCTCATAATTGGAATACTAGCTTCATTGCTGAATTTGTTGTTCTCAGTGGTTGCGAGCCCACTTGTCCATAGGATGGCAGACAGAACGTAGAGGTATGGTCCACTTCTATCAATAGGCTTGTTCTTAATGGGTGTTGGAATAGCAGGGTACGCTCTTGCAAACCTCTTCGCATCAGGCACGGAACTCTTTTTCTTTCTCATGCCATTTTCAATAATCGATGGGATCGGAAGTTCATTCTATCATCCTCTGGACGGATCTGTTTTGAGCCAAACTTGGCCAGCTCACTCGATAGGACGAGCTATGGGAATCAACGGGTCCACTTCAAGTTACGTCTCTCGTAGCTTTTGTCACAATCCATTCGATAATTACACTCGCAGTCTTAAGCTTTCGTTATTGGATTCCTAGTCGTCTCGATCCTAAAGAAAATCAATTTGGGGGCTTCTGAAAAAGAACCACTCGAGGCAAACGAAATCAAAGCTAGCAAAAACAGCAAGCTGACGACTGTTCCATTAAGAGCCATACTAAATTCGATTCTTGCTCTAACCATAGCGTCATTCATGAAGGGGATATTTTCTTTTGGAATCGTAAGCTTCACCCCCGAGTATTTGCAACGAGTGAGTGGAATCACAAGCTTTCGATCGGGTCTAGCTTTTTCACTGATACTTAGGTTGCCCGTGTTAGGACAACCACTGTTTGGCTCTATAGCGGACAGGTTTGGAAGGAGATTGGCTCTTGGTATCACAACCGTGGGATCCGGATTGGTTATCCTACTGGTTCTCTATACGAGTAACATCTATCTTCAGTTAGCATTATTCTCCGTTTTCGCATTTTTCACTTTCACGCAATTCCCTCTCCTTATGCCGCTAGCATCTGGCGTTGTCCCAAAAGAAGCTGCAACTTTGAGTAATTCCATAGTTTGGGGAATAGGAAATGCAGGAGGGAGTGCGATAGGACCGTTTCTTGTATGAGTGCTCGCAACCCCTTCATTTCTCGGGACCTTGAATGGAGCCTTTCTCGTTGTCACCGTAATCTCGCTTATCTTGGGTGGAATCTTGCCTCTTGTCCCAAAGGTAGGAAAACCTCCGGTCTAAATGGTAAAGCTTTACAGGATACCTAGATAATTCGCAACCACCGTAGGGGTAGAAGAAATTTCTCATCTTCGCACGGTGGGGCAAACAATTTCCACGTTTCCCTTTCTAACTCCGTAGAACTTGCCGTAGAGATTCAGGGTGGTGTCGCAGTGCGCGGGGGTGAACTCTATCCTTTCGCCGATCTTCAGATCAATGCTAGAGCCTTTGAGAGAAAGTATTCCGTGCTCATCACCACCGGGACTATACATGACTCCGTCATGGTTTTTCGCTTGAGGCATCCCATTCCAATTGAAAATCTGGTATTCGATTCCAACCGACTTCCACCCCATATCAACAATCGCCCTGTCGCTTGAAGGCTTGCTGACGACCGTTGCAAGAACACTCAATGAAGACGGGAAGTCCCTACCGCTAGTCTCCATCAGCCTGTATCTATGATCCATTGTCACATACGAACCGGGCTGAATCTCCGTTACACCTTCTATCTTGCTAGTGATATTATAAGTGCCCGTGCCCCCCGAAGTTACGATTTCAACTGGAATGTGTGAATCCAATATCAAATCCTTTGTCTTGATCAGCGGAGATAATGTCTCTTCGCACTTTGTCTTTCTCTCATTAAAGTCAGGAATTGAGCATTGAAGATGTCCTTCGTAGCCCATTAACCCTTTGAAATCCAGGCTTCGCTCTTTCACTATTTCTTGAGCTAGATCTAGGGCGGGCCTTCCGGGAGCGACTCCAGTGCGATTTTGTCCGACGTTAACCTCAACTACTAGTCCAACAACCTGCTTTCTTTTCTCGGCCTCGGCCGCAATCATCCTTATATTATCCGCATTATCAACTGTCAAGGCGATTTTCGAATGCTGTAGTATATTCAATACCCGATTGATTTTGGATGGTGTCACAACCATGTTCGTCAGGAGGATATTGTCGATGCCGCCGAGGGCCATAGCTTCCGCTTCGTCCAGTGTTTGGCAGGTGACTCCGATTGCTCCGCCTTCCTTGATCTGTTTATGCGCGACAAAAGCTGACTTGTGAGCTTTGACATGAGGTCGTAGGGAGCAATTTGTTCCGGAAAGCTTCTGCTTCATCGTCCTGATATTTTGATCCAAAATATCTAGATCGATCAAAAGAGCAGGAGTTTCAATGTCTTCGATTCGCAAACTTTCTCTTGCTCACCAGTGTACTTGTTCGTATGGTGTCATCGATTGGGACCCTTCTTTTGTAATCAAAATCATATCCTCGATTACTGCGGTCCCAAAGTCCAGTATATGCGCCATCGGCTCGAAGGCATATGTCATGTTTTCTTTGAGAATAGTTCCGGGAAAGCCCATCGAGGGAAATTCCGCAATTGAAGTTCCGACGGCGTGATGAATTGCGAGTCCAAGAAAGATTCTTCCTTTGTACTTCTTGTTTAATCCCGATTTATCTTCCATCTCCTTTGCGCGCTCTACAATTTTGTCGGAATTAGTTCCAGGTTTCATCATGGATGTTAATTCGTTGTAAGCTTCGAGGATTACGTCCAGCACCTCCTTTTGCTCATGGCTTGCGCCGCCAACAACAACGCTTCTTGACATATCGGAATTGTAACCATACCTGGACGCCCCCATGTCCAAATAGATCAAATCGCCGCGCTTGATTTTTCGATCCGTAGGATAGCTGTGTTTCAACCCTCCCCTAGGACCCGAGTTCACGATTGTTGGAAAGAAAAGCTCGTGAGCACCCAGCTCAAACATTGTTTTGTTTGCGGTGGCGACGAGCTCGTGCTCCGTTCTATCTTCCTCAATTGATTCTACAGCAGCTCTCATACCTTCAGCCGTAATCTTTCCGACTTGCTTCAAAAGATCTACCTCCCTCGCACTTCTGATGCTCTTTATCATTGTGTATGGCGCCCAGAAATCCTCGTAACTCGTCCCCTTTGTTGAGGCTTTGAGACTGTCCCAGATTGTCATGGGCAAATTCTCCATTCCTACGACTCCAACCTTCTTAGCCTCATCTTCTCTTAAGACATTTGAGATTTCGCGAGCAAATTCGTTTGGGTCTCGGTGCACGGGTCTAAAGTCTCTGATCCATGTTGTCCAAATATACGAATTGATCGGTTCTCCGTGTAAAATGCCATCGGTGATTATGACCGGTTTTTCTCTTTTTTTCTTCGTCGTGCTAAGAATTAGAGCGGCGCGACCGAATGGATAAAAGTTGGATACATAGGTCAGGTCTCCTTTCTCGTGGTTGTTTCCAAAAACGATGAGTTCATCCAGGCTATGTTTATCCATCTCCTTTCTTATCTTTGAGATTCTGATATCATACTCAGATTGAGGAAACGGAAGATCGATGTACTTCTTACGAACCTCGTAGGAGTAGGGGACCTTGGACGGAAAGGCCGTAGAACCTGACGACTTCACTTTGGGACTGCCTACTTATTCTCTTTCACAAGGGAAAAACTGGATAGATCGATTTCATGTCAATCAGGAAGGGCACTTCTCAATACTCTTAGAAAGTTTCCGCCAAGAACATCTGATGCTTCCTTGTCAGTGTATTTTGCCTGAGATTTTAGGGCGTCCCCGATCTTGTAGAGATCTGCTGAAGTGTCGAGTTCAAGCGGAATGCTTTCGTATCCAAAGCCGCCGTCAAAGTCAGAGCCGATTCCAGAGTGCGTCTTACTTCCGGAAACTTCGCACACGTGTAAAATATTTTTCACAACTTGAGACAGAGTAACACCGCTCTTTGGGTTGCCCTTCTTCCAATTCCCGTCAAGGAAACCATTGTAGAGGACCGTGCCTATTACGCCGCCGTCCTTTCCGGTGACGGCCTTGATCATTTCATCGGACAGATGTCTGTCCGTCGGGCAATAAATCCTAGAATTTGCGTGGCTCACGATTGTGGGGCCCTCAAAATCATCCAATGCTTCATAGAAACTTTCTTCAGCGAAATGGGAACAATCGAGGATAAAGCCGGCGCGATCCATTTCCTTCAGTAGCTCGTGCCCCTCCTTGGTAAGCGGTCCGGGTGCCTTTGTGCCACCTGAATACTTTGTTGCCCCCCATGCGAGGCCGATGATTCTTAGACCATCGTCGAACCATTCCTTAGCCTCTTTTGGTGCTCTGACCGGATCGGAGCCTTCCATAAGTACAACTACACCAATCTTCGGTTCTTTCGAACTTACGATGTCTTCTAGTTGCGAACGTGTCTTAATGATCGTAATTACTCCCTGGCGCTCTAACTGTTTATAGTAGTCAAGTTGGTTATGCGCTTGCAAATACGCCTCCTTGGAATTTGTATAGCATGGTTTTTCGGCAAATTCTGAGCTACATGGATTTACCCACAACGTCCCAAATACGACTCTGATATTTCCATTAACCAGATCAGGGAAACTGGTTGTAGCACCTCCTCTCTCGTTGTCTTGTTTCTCTAGCTTTCGCCTGTCAACCGCAGGCTTGAGCAGATCTCTCCCATGACTTTGAGCGTTGAAAGCAAGGTCCTCATGCGCATCAACAATTAGTTTATGGTTATTAGTAACACTTGACAAGAGAATAGTTCCCGTTGAGATTGTCCCAACGGTCTGGGGATATTTAAGTGGGATTTTCTGTTCCTAAACAATCGTTTACTTGAAAAAATGAACCCTCGATAGATTTTAATCGCCTAGCCATTCTTCAGCTGATTCAATTATGTCATCATCAGAAACTAACAAGCCGCGGCCGCTTTTTACTAGAGATGCGACAGGCCTTGTAAAATCAGTTTCGGGATTAGATGCGTTAGGCACAGTCCTATCGGGCATGGGATTGTTGCTTGTCTTTGATAGCTTTGGATTGACCTTGGGTTTCTATCCAAATGGTAATCCAATCACGGCCCCTCTGATGGGACTATTGCTCGTTTTGCCCTTGGCCGTGATGTACATTCTCTTCACGATCAGCCTCCCTAGAAGCGGCGGAGATTATGTGTGGACAGGGCGAATTTTCCACCCAATCGTTGGCTTCTTTACTAACTTTTCAATTACAATACTCGCCATCTCATTTCTAGGCGCGATAGGGACATCCGTATCTCAATGGTGCTTGAGCGAGATGTTCTATGATTTGGGACTGGTGTACAAGAGCAGTTCGCTCATGTCGTTGGCAACATCGATAGAAACTACAAACAATGCTTTTTGGATCTCTATTCTCTTCATACTCATTGCAGCCGGACTGGTAGCAGCAAAAACTTCAGTTGCGGCAAAGACGATGAGATACTGGACATTTGCGTCCTGGATAATAGGTGCAATCTTCATTGCGACAGTCCTCTATGCCGGGAGCAAGGGGTTTGAGGCAAACTTCAACGCACTTTCAGGCGCCAATTACGCCCAAGTAATTACTGCGGGTCAGGCGGTCGGAGCCCACGTCGGAGTAGCTCCTGCTCTATCAAACGCCTCGCTATATGCAGGGGCTCTGGGATTGCTGGGTTATCTTTCTTTCAACTATTCTTCCTATTTCGCGGCTGAGATTAAGCATGGGAACAGAGCCCAAGTGCTAGCCCAGCTCGGAGGCTCGGTGACATTTGCAATATTTAGCGTCGCCATGCTCGCAGCAATGTATTACGGAATGGGACCTAATTTCGCGAATTCAATTTCGAGTCTTTACACGGCCCACTTGTTCGGTGCTCCGGTCAACTATCCCTATGTCGGTCTACCAATGGCCTCAGGGCTTGCGGTTTTTTGGACTCAAAACCCAATTCTGATTGTTCTTTTTAACATGAGCTTTGTGGTCGCTCTGTTAATGCTCGCCGTTGCGATCCTATTTACACTCAGTCGAAATCTGTTTGCGTGGTCATTTGATCGAGTGATACCGGTGTCATTCGCAGACGTCAACAGACGCACAGGCACGCCTTTGAAAGCGATCACCGTAATGACGGTCATCGGCATATTCTTTGCATATGTTTCGAATTATCAAATCGGTCTTTTCGGAGAATTATTCAGTTATGGAACTGCGGGGACTTTCATCGCTTTTATCTTCGTTGCACTTGCTGCCATAGCTTTCCCTTGGAGACGAAAGGACATCTTCGCGCTTGCACACACGAACGCGAAAAAGAAGATTCTTGGAATACCTGCAATTTCTCTTGCCGGGATCTTTAGTTTAATCTCTTGCGCAATCGTGATTTACGCATTGATCCTGCCAGATTTTGGTCCCTCTTTCACGAAGATATTCTTCGAAGGAATAATTCCGACATTTATTGCTGGAGTGGTGATCTATGCAATTAGCTCCGTTATCAGGAGTAAACAAGGGATAAGTTTGAGTCTGATTGGAAAAGAGATCCCGCCGGAATAATGGTATTGAAATTACAACTGAAGGCGCGCATCTCGATTGGTTGCATCCCAAGCTTACAAGTTATACAACGCTGAAAGGACCAAGCGCACATTATATCCTTGGAGCGGACCTATTCCAGTAATACAGGTTTCAGGTGAGCCGTACGAGCTAGGCAGGCAACATGCAAAAGCTTGCAGCGAGCGGATAAAGAAGAATGTCTTAGATACCTGGAACTTCCTTCAGAAATTTTTAGGATGCTCCAAATCGGATTTAAATAAGGATCTCAAGATATACGACGAGAAAATCAGACAGTGCCATCCCAGTTTTGCAAAAGAAATACAGGGACTCGCCGATGGGGCTGGGGTATCGTACGACGACATCGTGCTTCTAAGTTCTCACATCAACATATTGCATACTCGAGGAGGCTTAAAGGGACTCGAAGGTCTCTTGTGCTCGTCTTTCACTGCCTGGGGCAATTCGACAAGAAATGGCTCGGTTGTAATAGGGCATAACGACGATGGCGTGCGCTTTACGGACCAGTTCTTGGTCCTTCTTGACGCCGTGCCGTCCGAAGGGTACCGATTTGTCTGTCCTCTAGTTCCAGGTTACCTCGGCTACCACACGATTGTCAATAACTCAGGTTTCTGCGTTGTTGGAAATGCGCTCGAAAACGGACCTCGGTCAAACGAGATTAGAGAAGGAATTCCCATGTGGGTTATATTCAGATACCTTGGGCAGTTTGTTTCAAACGTAAAGGAAGCAATAGAGTTTCTGAAAAAAGTAGACAATGGGATCTCGGGAAGTTTCCTACTTGCTGACAAAGACGGGGACTCTGCGATATTTCACCTAACGCCAAACGATAATGCCCTGATTAGACCCAGGAAGGGTGAACAAGATTTCTTGACTCTGACAAACCATTGCTTGGTGAAGAGACTGCAAGAACATCTCGAGCTTCGACCGAATCCCTCAAGCACTTATTTCAGGTACTCTTCTATCACGAAAGCTGTCAAGGAGAAAGTTGGAAAGATCGACCTGAATACTGGGAGTGAAATTATGAGCACCCATTACGATGCTTCAAGTGGGAAGGAGAGCCCCAGCGGTAATACTCCATGCCGCCACTACGAATTTGAAGGAAAGTTCGCTGGCACGTGTAGAAGTGCCGTGGTAGATCTCGGGAAGAAGCGACTCAAGATGATTGTTGGACTTGGCAATCCATGCACAGCGACTTGGGTAGAAATCAGCATGCCGTACTCTTCGACGCGAAGTAGTTCCGCAGACTAAGCGATGCTGGTTTTTCGGTGAAAAGATTGCAAATCCAAGGTTTCTAAAACAGAGGACAGATAGTATCAAACGCCTTCAAAGAGTCTTCTCTCGGAAGAAGAAAGGATCTAAAAACAGAGAGAAAGCAAAGACCTCACTTGCAAAAGCATGAAGAAAAGTGAGAAGGCAGAGGGACGATTTCGCCCATAAATTATCTTTCAAACTTGCCAGGGAAAATTATCTTATTGTATTTGAAGATCCGAAGATTGAGCGTATGGTTAAGAATCACAATCTAGCAACGGCAATATTGGACTCCATTTGGGGAAAGCTTCGCCGATTAACTGCCTACAAGGCAGAAAGTTGAGGTGGCCGAATCGTACTTGTCAACCCAAGTGGTACGTCGCAGAAATGCTCGGGATGCGGAGAAGTGGTTCCAAAATCCTTATCCGAAAAAGTACATCGGTGTATGAACTGCGGTCTAAGTGTCGATAGAGATATCAATGCAGCAAGAAATATTCTAAAACTGGGGCTGGAACAGTCCCGCGCAAAGATGAGACCTCTACTTGTCAAACGGATAAGCAAGTTTGAATCCAGGACGCGGAAAGCCGATGAATTCTATATACGTTGGTAGTTCACAGATAAATATGCGAGATTGAATACGATTAGAAATCAAAGTAGTCAATGAATAATGTCTAGCGAAAAAGCAATTGGGCGCGTCATTCCCATATCAGAATGCGATACCTGCATCGACCTGGCGGACCAAGCCTTTGAATCTGGCACAGAAGCTGAAATTTCAAGGATCGCGGTAAAGTTTCTGGAGCACGTTATCGGCGAGCACCCTGGAGAAGTGATGAGCGTTCTCGCTGAGAAGTACGGCCCCATATTTATGACAAAGCGTGCGATGCGCTAGAGAAACTCTCCGCCACCTGTCACAACGTCAAGCTCGAGCGAGACTCGTTCTCCAGCGATCTTCGCAATAGTTTGATGTATCGTTTCATGAGAAATTGCAAAAGAAACAGACCACAGACCGCGCTTCAATGAGAAGAAAGATTCGAGATCGACGTACCCCAATTCGCGAACCATCTTCTTCCAACCTTCAGCGCAAATCCTGATAGAAGGGTTGCTCGGATCGGTATAAGAAAGGGGCAAACCGCCATTTCGAAATAGCGATCCGTTATGATCTCTTCTTACAATTTTTAGGTCGCTTGCGATATTCATTTTCTTAGGAAGAAGTCGATCCGATTCTAAAGATCTTTGTACCGCAGACGGGACACACGCCCTGAGTAGCTGGCTTGCCATTTTTCATTGTGACTTGCTTTGGGTCTTTGATTTCGCGTTTCGCTTTGCATTTTACACAATACGCTTCTACCATACTTTTCGTCGACCTTTTTGAATTCCAATGAAAATGGAATTAACTAAGCGTTAAAGGTTTGCCCTTTCGAACTGTATCGCTTTAATAAATTGAGAGTTTTGTGCTCGATCTCTCTCAACTGCATTATCAGGCAGCTAAGAAAAATCCAATTTGAGAGATTACCATGTGTTAACTTCCGTATGTAATACTACTTGGGTCTCTCTATTTAGTTTAGTAATTTCATAAGAATACAAAATCCATTTGTCATCGTCAACTCTTACTATCTTTAAATTCGCTCAAAAATCATGTAAGGGAAGAAAATCGATCGCTATGTTCAGAGAGCCTGGCCGTTTTAGAGAAAGAATTCTTTCTATCGCGCAAAAATTCCGCGAGAAGGGGGCGACTTCAGCCGAGCGAGCTTTGACCTCCCAAGAGCTCAGCCTTCCTCCAAGATTTGATGAGGCAATGAAGAGGCGTCTTGGTCAGACAGGCATATTCGTTGATGTCGGGGGTGGCAGGTATTATCTGAATGAAGCTCGCCTGAACGAATTTCAAAACAACCCGCAAGGCACGGGAGTGCGGCAGCCCATGATGCATCGTAGAAGAAGGACGAGCATGATAACTCTCCGGATCACTAGACTTGTACTCGGCGCGCTTATTTTCGCGCTTGTGCTTTACAATTTCTTCTATGAAAGGAGCACACTTCTTTGGGTCGTAATACTTGCTCTCATAATTCTCTGGTTTGTGATCACAATTTTTCAAATTGTATTTCTAGCTAACATTAGAAGAAGACGAATGATGCGTCAGTCCCCAGACTACTCTAACAACAATTTTCCTCAGTCTAAATGAGGAATTAGATGGCCTTGGCGTTTTCACAAGGGCAACGATTAAGAGGATATTCTGCGTACGATTCAAAAAAAGATAAGAAACTAGGCCTTCATCTTATCGAAAAAGATTAGGAGCAGAAAGAGTAATTTCTCATGGCGTCGCAATCAGACAAAGTAAATGAAACCAGCGACCAAAAAGAGCAGTGGGTAAGAATTCTCACTTTTTCTTGCGTCAAGTGCAAATCTTCGTACAAGACTAGGAGCGAACTTATGGAACACTATGAAAGTACTAGGCACGACCGTTACTCAACTTGGAAGTAAGGAAAAAACTTACTTCCTTTTCTTTGAAGATCCTTTCTTAGATTCGGCGCGGGATTTCTTCCGTGCTGAAGAAGTCGATCGTCGGTTCGAAGGAGCTTTTCTTCCGTTTGTACTTTTTGTTGTTGCTGCTGCGGATGCCTGAGGCTGTGGGCTTTTTACCACTCCAACCACATTTCTTTCGGGGTCGTACATTAGGGCGCCAGTTACCATGCCCGGAATATCAAATCTGTTGATCAAACTTCCTCCTGCTTTCTCTACTCTCGAAATCACACCCTCGAGATCTTCATCGCCAACGTAGATTCTCAAAAGTTCATCCGGTTCTGTTCTCTTGTACATCCCTCCGTTGAGAGATTGTCCTTCAGGTCCAGTGCTGATCATCCAATAGGTTTGACCCTCACCCATCGGGGATGCTTCAAATCTCCAACCGAAAGCTTCGGAATAGAACTTTGACATCTTTTCCGGATCGTTCACAGGAAGTTCAAAGTGTACAGGTGCGTTTTGCATGGCTAATGGTTTGTAAACAAAACTACGTGCTAAATAAATATCCTCTAAATAGTCTATTTAGAATCTGCGAAGGAACAAAAGTGTTCATTCATAGCATTCGGTTATAATCTTAATAGAGACAACAACTACGTTCTCGCCGTCATAAACAGATGGCATCACTATCGCAAGCCAAAACTCTCGGCGGCATTGGTTCTATTCTCGTCCTGCTCGGTGGATTTGTTTCCTTTGTCATTCCCTATGGAGGGGCGGTTGCTCCCATAATTGGCCTGATCATGACCATCATTGCTGTCAAGAACATTTCTGAAGTTGTGCAAGCACCCTCGATTTTCAAGAACATCCTGATAGGAATCGTGGTCGCGATTGTGGGAGCTGTTATCGCATTTGCGATCGTTATAGTGGCCGTTTTGAAAAATCTCAGCGCGCTAACCGCATTGAGAACTTCGACAACAACAACTATTACTGGAACGTCATCATTGCCTCCTGGAGTTCTCGGAGTGGCACTCGACATTATCTTTGGATTTATTTTGCTTTGGATTATTTTCATCGTATCGTCTATCTTTGTGAGAAGAGGTTACAAGGAAATTTCCCAAAAGCTGAACGTAAGCTTATTTGGAACAGCTGCGCTGATCTACTTAATTGGCGCCATCCTCACCATCGTTCTAATTGGCTTAATCATCATTTTCGTCGCTCAAATACTCCTCGTCGTCGCATTCTTTTCTATTCCTGAAAGTGTAAGCGGCGTCGCATGGACTGATACGTCTACCTATCCTGCTCCGCCTCCTCCTCCCGGATCGATGCAACCGCCGCCACCTGCCACTCCTAGCACACCCGCTCCACAGTGGTCTCAAGGTGCGACGTGCCCCAATTGTGGAGCTCCAGTAACCCAAGATACTATTTTCTGCCCTAGTTGCGGCTCCAGATTGAAGCAGTAGTTTAGGGACTAGCCGTACTGCAGGCTTCCATAATTGCTCTCCCCGAGTAAGCGCTTGCACTGGATTCCACCAGATTGCTGCCACAGATTATTCCATCATTTGCAAAGCTGCCTGAATTAACGATTGTGCCGTTGTCGTTGTTGTTAATCGTGTAGTCATTGACGAACTCGGCGTATTTTAGATTCCGTATCGTTCCGTAGTTGTTGATAGTACTATTGAAATTCGAACCGCTCACGCCGTTCCAGACCGATCCAGTGTTGTTGATGATGCCGTAGTTGTCAAGTATAGCTCCATTATCGAACTGTCCTCCTGTGAGATTTTCCTCTCCCGCAGTGATATATGTGGTGTATGCGGTACCGTTGAGATATGATTCGTCGTGTTGATAGTATCCGATAAAATCGCCATTGATTAAGAAAGCTCCGTAGTTATCGAACGTCCCACCATTTGGCATAAAGTAGTAATCGACCGCCGTGCCTAACGATACGTTCGTGGAAATCAACCCAAAATTATCTATGACGCCAAATGACGTAAGGAAAGTTTCTACATCCATCGTTCCGTTATTGATTATCGTCCCATAGTTTCCAAAACCCGCGCCGTTCATAACTAGCGTCACACCAGGTAGGATCTCCAAAGTTACATATGGTTCTAAGGCGTCGCTCGAGATATAATAGGAACCGGTCAGAGTGCAAACGTTCCCGCTCCAGCTTGCAGAATAGTTTTGCCCTTCCGCGATACTTCGACATGCCAATGAACCGTTTGATGAGTTTAGCACAATTAAAGTCTGGTTAGCGGCAGTGTACCAAGTCGTTATGTTGAAAGAACTCTGTGTCGCAGTCGTTAGTACAAGTACGTTGCTGGCTGTCCGAGTCAAATCAACGGCGAGATTCGCCTCGTAAATGCCGACTCCTGCAGATATTATGATAACTACCGAAGCAACAAGCGCGGTCGCAACGCTTGAAATCGCATATCTGCGTTTTCGGAGCAACATCACAGAGGAAAGCGACTAGTCCTCCTACTTGAAACTACTGTTTGAAACACATGGTTCTCACTGATTCATGGTCCAAATTGGGAGGCACTTTGTAATCAAAATCAGAAGGAATATCTAGTTTGAGCGTGTAGGTGTGAGCGCACAGGGTGGGAAGACCCCAGTGAATCCACAACCAGAAGGAATCTCGAGCGAGCTCTCGCTCGGAGAGGTAATCTCGGAGACCTTCGATCTATACCGGCGCGAGTTTGTAAAGTTTGTAATTCTCTTCGCGATCATCGAGACGGCGCTTGGTGTGCTGACCGCTCTCATTCGTTCAGCGGTCGTTGTTCCGAGTCTGCCGGCGGCAGGGACGCCGCAGTTCGACTCTGCTTTACCCGGATATTTCGGCGCATTAGTGGAACTGATCGGCCTGCTTGCCATCATAACTCTGATCTCGTATCCTCTCTTATACGGTAGCGGCGTAAAAATGGCCTCTGACGAGATCAAGGGCGAGAAAGTGGACATTGTCCAGTCCGTCAACTTCTCCCTTTTCAAAATTCCCTGGATGTGGGCAGTCGGGATAGTCGTCGGGATTATCGTGATCCTCGGTTTCATCGCCTTGATTGTGCCGGGGATCATTCTTTCAATAATGTTCTCTCTCGTCATCCCCGTAATCATAATCGAGAACGCTGGCTTTGGCAGCATGGGGAGGAGCCGACAGCTTGTAGGTCATAGGTGGGGCAAGACGTTTGTGCTCTTTTTGATCTTCGGAATCATCATCGCAATAGCTGGGGTCATAGTGAGCGTTATCACCGGTTTCATCGGAGGGGTTGGAAGCACCATCGCGAGCAGCATTCTTTCGGCTCTCTATCTTCCGCTGATTCCCATATTTTTGGCTGTGTACTATTACTCAAACTCTGTGAGAATTTCGCCTCCTCCGACGGCCTCGTTTTACCCGCCTCCTCCGCCTCCTGGAATGCAAACATGGCCACCTCCTGCGAGTACCCCCACTCCACAACAGGCTCAAAGTATAACCTGCCCCAAGTGCGGAGCTCTTGCTGCTCAAGACTCGATTTTCTGCCCTAGCTGTGGCTCTAGATTAAGACTAACAGCTTAGAGGAGGAGATGGTGCTTCCTACCTTTTTGCGTTTTGTTTCTTTTCGGAAAAGTAAGTGTTCATCGGAACCCAATAAGATTCGTGCCACCCGCCAGAGTACTTTTCAACTTGAGAAGCAGGAACTTCCGAGTGAACCATAGTTAGCGTAGTTCCCCCATCATTCTTCTTCGATTTTGCTAGGTTGATCTGTAATTTCGAAAACGAATAACCATCTGGGAACTCGGTCGTGATCCAATCCTGGACTATTTTCTTTCCGGGAATTAATTCGATGTTCTTCCCAGTAATATAGCCATCCCAAGCTTGAAATTTGTCTCCAACCTTGGCGCTGCATTTTGCCTTTGAGCCAGTGAATTGAGAATGCTCTTTTGAAGAAAGAAACGCATTGTACACTTGATCTGGTGTAGCATTTGGGATTTCGATCTTCTGACGAATGGTTCCGGTTTCTAGAGTCGCCATGAGTTCAATTGAGATCTAATGATAGTAAAAGTGATTCCATGGGTCTGGGTCAACTTCTCTTTGTGAAAAGCTTGTCTTTTCTAGACTCTCTTCAGTATAATGCCTCTCACCACAATGTTGGATTAACTTACAGTACCTAAGTGTTATTTAGATTTGGCAGACAATAGTTTTACCGGAAAATGGCAAACTGACAGGAGCAAGGAAACTTTTTCGACTAGAATAAAGAATGCGGTCAATGAACCTAGCGATCTTAGAAAGAAGCTCAATGATACAGATCGAGCCCTCACCTCCCAAATTGTAAAGCTAGACAAAAGTATAGCGAAGATGGAAGAGAAAGAGAAAAAGCTCTTCACAAGAACGAGTACTGCTATGCAAAAGCATGATACCGTGTCAGCGAATGCTTATGCGAGCGAGCTCACAGAACTGAGGAAAGCGATCAAACTCGTGAATGGAGCGAAATTATCACTTGAAAGTGTCCAAGGCAGACTGAAGACAATTACAGACATCGGAGACTTGGCTACCGTACTAGCGCCAGTCGGTCAGGTAGTCAGAACCGTCAGGACGACTCTTATCGCTGTCATGCCGTCTGCAAACGAAACCATGGGCGAGATCAACTCTGGATTGGAGGGATTGATGCAGGAAATCGGAAGTATCTCAGGAATAACAGGCTTCAACTTCGACACGACGAGCGAGGAGGCGGAGAAGATACTCGCCGAGGCCTCCGTCGTAGCAGAGACGAAAATGGCATCGACGCTTCCAGACTTGCCCGATGTCAATTCGTCGGATCAATCCACAACGGATACTTCGATCTAAAATACTGTCCCTTGCTCTAATCGCCCGTATAGGGCGTTGCGGCCAAGGCTGCCTGGAACACGTTCTGTCCGTTGCTGAAATTGACCGTCACGTTCCAGATACTAGGAAAGACGACTGTGATGTCCGGATATGTTTGAATTAAGACATCATCTGCGCCCTGAGGAACTTCGGGATTGGTCTGCGAGACTGGAAGGCAGCCATTTGACACCGGAGTAAGCGTCGTTCCATTATTCTTCGAAGCATGATACTCCATTATCGTGACGTTGCTAAGGTAATAGATGTTGGGCGAGTTATTTGTCACATATATCTGGAGCGAGGCGTATTCTCCACATGTCTTATTGAGTGACACAGATGAGGCTGAACCAGCGATGAGCGTAAGCGCCGAAATTGAAATTGGGTCATTCGGCGTGGTTGCTGTAGTTACGCTTGGCGCGTAGGTCAGCACAAGAGATACGATCACGAGCGCTACGAATACGCCAACGACGAGAAGAGTGATAATGTTACTCTTTGATAACCCGCTAGTACCAGTCCTCAAGATTACATTCGCCCAAGAAAAGCGGCATCTAAGAACTCAGATCAAGGCTGTTTAAGATTGTTTGTCAGAATCGACAGCGTCTTCACAGCGTTCTAGTGTGAAGCAACACAGTAAAGGAAATGAATGCCGTTTTAGATGAAAAGACCACTACGAAATGAGCGGTCGGCGTGGAAGAAGACGGCACCAAAAGTCGACGTGGAGTAGTAGGGCTCCACTAATAATTGGTTGCGCTGTAGTTATTGTAATCGTATCTGCGGCCGCTTTCTTCATACTCAATCAAAACACTGCCAAGAGCAATTCAGAGACTTCAAGTACTTCTACTCTTTCGTCCAGCTCGCAGTCGAAGCCCATCATTCTTTACATCAACCAGGACAATGGTGCGGTGAATGAATCAAATATTAATCAGATGCTTCAGTATGCTTCTGCAAGAGGGTTCAATACTATTTTCTTTCAGATGTATCACAACGGTGCTCTGATGTTTACTACTAGTCAGCTTTCACACTTCGTCGGCGTCGCGCATTCAAATGGTTTCAAATTTTTCTTTTCTTTGCCTTTCACGAACGACAGCCAAACTATACCGAGCTCAATTTACAATCTGGGTGAAGACGGGATCAATCTGGATATGTCTACTTTAGACAACCAGGGTCAACTTAATCTCCTTTCGACACTTCAAGCAAACTACCATAGTGGGATTATTGCGATGACCACCTACGATTTCACAACGACATTGAAACCCCAGTGGCTCATATTCGAAACATATAGCAGTCAATACGACACCCCACAATACGTCCACAAGGGAATAATTGCTAGTGTAGGAGTTTATACCACAGTCAGTAAACAGGACTATCAAAATCAGTTCAATTATGATCTCTCAAACAGCGACGGAGTTATGGTCTTCGACTACTACGGACTAATGAAAGCTGGCTATTGACCTACGAGGTAAGAGCAAATTGCTGCACTTTTGGTCGGAGTATAGTTTCACGCTCGAATGTGGGCAATTTGATAATATGATGGTAAAACAAGGAGACCGGATTACATCTTCGCCATGACTACCGAAGCCACCTCTGGACCTCAGAAGAGCAACAACAATAATCAGGGTGGCTCCACAACCGCGGGAATAGGTGGTTTCTTTGCGAATGCTTCGATATGGAGTCACCTAAACGAACTTGGCTCAAGGCTCAAGAAAAGTCTCTTCGCCTACATCATCGTCCTAATTGTTGTTACCTCTGCCCCGGATCCCCTCAAACCGTTCGGGGGACCTTACTCATTCTACGGTTACAATTTTCTCTTGGCGGATCTTATAAGAGGCGCGGAAGCAAGGTTCGTACCTCACGGGTTCCAGTTCTTCCCATCTAGTCCGACGGACCCGGTTTTTGCATTCATCAACGTCGCAATGGTTCTATCTCTTTTGATTAGCCTGCCTTACATATTCTTCCAGCTGTACGGCTTCGTAGCCCCCGGTCTTTACCAGCGTGAGAAACGAGCGGTGAGGAAATACGTACTTCCATTCTCGGTGTTACTGACCACTGGGGGCATATTTGGACTGTTCATTATTTTTCCAACGGTCATGAATATTCTCGTTCTTTTCTACAAGCCTCTCGGCGTGGAATCCCTGATCTCTATCGACAGTTTCGTAAACCTGATGATACTTATCCCCTTGATTACTGGGCTCGCGTTTACATTTCCCGTATTTCTGATCCCGCTCGTAGAGTTCAAGATACTGAAAGCACAACAACTTTCCAAGGCTCGTCTATGGGTATACATCATCGTAGCCCTCACCGTAAGTATAGCAAATCCTGACCCGACAGACATCTCAAGCATCCCAATCGTAGTTCCAATTTTGGTCTTGTATGAAGTCACCATTTTTGTCGCAAAGCGGATAGAGAAGAATCGGGAGAAAAAGAGCGAAGCTGCAACTCTCGGATTCGCCGCGCCTTGAGTTTTTCTCCGTATTGAATCATGATAAACGTTTTAGTCCATCGTCCTTGCCATTGACAAAGCCAAGTCTTGTTAGACAATGCCTAACATTAGCGAGGATAAAGGGGCATTACAACCGCCGAATCTCCTAATAGGGGTTGGAGGTTGGGCTTATCTCCCGATTAAGAAGGGGAATAAGCTGGAAGTTTGCTCAAGGCTGTACGATTTTGTCGAGGTCAATTCGACTTTCTACTCGCTGCCCGAGTTAGAACGGGTCAGAAAGTGGAAAAAGACCGTTCCGCCGAATTTCGAGTTTACCTTGCGCGCGAATCGGGAACTCACCCACGTGGGAATGCTAAAGCCCATTGCAAAGAATTTCAAGATTTATGAAAAAATGCTCGCGATATCTAACGAACTTGACGGCAAAGTGATTCATTTCCAGTTTCCTCCGTCCTTTGAAATAACGAACAAGGTCACAAAAGATTGGCGCGAGTTCTTTGCGTCTATTTCGTCGTCCAGACAGTCGCCGACATCAAAGGGGAACCCGAAATTCGCGCTGGAAATTCGCAATGAAAGAGGATGGAATTCACCGGAACTTTCGGACCTAATCGAACAATACGACATCATACCGACTAGGGATGCTAGTAAAGAAGAGGGTCCGAACGACCTCTCGACTTCACCGAGATCCGGAATATTGTATACGAGGGTCTTCGGTCAGGGCGACCATACCAAGTGGAGTTTTGACACGCAGGAGCTTAAGGATCTCGAATCCAAGGTAAGTGAAGCAAAGGCGCGAAAGCGATACGTTACATTTCACAATCTCACAATGTACGAGGATGCCTCAAGGATGAGGACGATATTAAAGTCGGGAAATGACCAAAGACTGGCGCCCAATGCTCCGGTGGGTCTCGAATCTCTGAAGAGAATTATTGCATCGGGAAGTTCAAAATATCCTACTACAAGGCAGGCGTTGATCGAAGAGTTTGGCTGGCGAGTGTTTGATTTCGAACCTAGTAGGAGGACACACGTCGAAGATGAGCTTCGGAATCTCGATGACAACAGATCCTATAATTCTGTAGAAGATGTGATGAGCTCACTGTCAAAGAAATGAGATAAAGTTGTAAGAAAGCAGGAAGAAGAACCTAACGGTAAAATCAAGTGCAAAATTGATGGTGAGACTAGACAGAGTAAACGGAACCAAGACGGCTTTTAGATCAGGAAAGTGATACCGCTTGCGCTCAATTTTCTTGTACGGTGACGTATCTGATAATTTCCCTTCCTTGTCGGAACCATTCATTCGAGCAAGTGGAGGCAGAAAGGCTAGGATTGCACTTATGATGTTGCCTAATTCGTACAATTACGAAGCAAGATATCGCGAACCTTGGCTCAAGACAGGAGTCTACGAAGTGCGTCCAATTTATCCCTCTCCCAGACTTACCCTGAGTACAGAACAACTAAGAACGATAAAGGAATCAACGGGAATATTCATGAGTGGTGGGAACATCAGTCTGTATCAAAGAATTTATGGCACAAGAGCTGTTTCGCTAATAATAAACAATCTCTATCGTTCAGGAATCCCGTACGGAGGGGTCTCAGCTGGAGCAATGATGGCATGCGACTTGTGTACTACTGCGGGTTCCAAGATCGTAACAAAAAATAACGAGTACCTTCTCATGGCAAAGCCCTGCCTGACTGTCGATGAGAAAGTGAAATCCAAGCCCGTGTTAAGGAAAGGACTCGGTTTGCTGGGGAATTGTGTTGTGCAACCTCATTTTTCGGAGTGGGGATTGTTTCCAAAACTCTTTACTGCCATGATGCTTGCGCATTCACACTTTGCAATTGGAATAGACGAAGGAATATGTGTGGAGATCGAAAATGAAACACATGTAACTGTTAGAGGACTGGGTAGAGCTTATATTCTGGCCAGAAAGAGCGAAACTCCGACTTTACAGGTCAGAGCGTATGGACCAAATTCTAATTTTGTAATTCGAAATAGTTGAATTCGCTGATGCCTAAGACAATAATACTTTTCGTCTGCATTGGAAACTCTGGACGAAGCCAGATGGCGGAAGCTTTCCTCAAAAGAATTGCCGGAAGCACAATGAATGTGATGAGCGCTGGGATCAACCCAGACGAAAAGGTACATCCAAAGACCATTGAGACAATGAAGAAAGTAGGGATTTCTGTCGAGCAGGCAAAACCGAAACGGCTCACGACCGAGATGGTAAAGCAAGCAGACAGAATTGTCGTCATGGACTCGAAAGTTCTTTAGAGCATACCCGAAGAATACCTTTCAAAGACGGAAAACTGGAATATTGCTGCTCTCTTGGGCAAGAGCAGGGCCCAAGTTGCAGAGATAAGAGACGAAATCAGAATGAAGGTGGAACAGCTAGCCAAAGAAGAGCAAGAACCTCCCGCCGATATTACGGATCCAAGACTATCTCAGGATGAATGATCAGGTATCCACGGCCGAGGGGCGAAAAAGGGGTATGCAGAGGCAACACGGACCCAAGTCCAAAACAGCGATAAGACGTAACCGAAGAGGATAAGAAAAACCGAACAACGACCGCATCACTCACACATCTGCCTGATTTTTAGAAAGGCAGATCAAAAGCGAATTATTTTTCCACTTTGAATTCCGTCCCACGCTGGAACGCAAATACGGTATTCAATACCTGCAAATTCCTCAGCAGAAATCAATTTTGAAAACCGGTCAAGTGTACAAGCGCTTCAAGTCGAAAAATGGCAAGACAGTTACGCTACGTTCGAAAACCTGGGACAATCTTGACGATGCGCTCTTACTTGCGAATTCAACTGTTGCTGAAAGAGAGACAAATCCTGATCTTGGAGTCCTTCTTGACAAGACAAGACACAAACCCGAGAAAGCGAAGCCGATTGGCTCGCAAAGAAACTTGTCAGGATAGAAAGCGGCAACGAGATCAGTGTAGTGGCTGAAGTCGACGGCAAAGTAGTTGGAAACTCCGAAGTCACTAGGGGAACTCTGACCGATGAATTCTATCATGGTAAACTAGGCATCTTGCTGTTGAAGGAATTCAGGAATCAGGGCATAGGACACGAGATGATAAATACACTTGTAGAAGAGAGTCGAAAAGCGGGCTTGAAGACGATAGAGCTCGAGGTCTTTGCGACAAACGAGCAAGCAGTCCACGTTTACGAAACAGCTGGATTCAGACGAGTTGGAAAGATTCCAAAGAAGATATTTCGGAACGGCAAATTTACTGACGTCATAGTTATGGCAATCGAACTATAACGGTTGCCGAGGGAGAGCCTTTGTGTATATGACAGCTGCAGATATGCAGCCAGAGAAATTTGAAAAGATGACAGAACTGAATATTCATAAATAAAAGGGAGCCTATATTCCCAATTAGATTGGTAAAATGAAGGTCAAACTCATTGGTCGCAAGGTTTACCTTCCTAAGGAACTCATCGAGAAAGCGGGCCTTCCCGAGAACGGCGAAGCCGAAGCAATTTTGGTTGGGGATGAAGTAATGCTTCGAAAGGATAGCAAGAAAGCGGCGATGAACACAGTCAAGATTTTGCAGCGCAAACCAATTTCGGTCCCCATCGAGCGGATGGTAGAAGCCCAAGAGACAGAAGATGCCTAAAAGCTACATTTTGGTTGATACCAACATCTGGCAATTTGCGTTGGCAAAGCCGAGAGAGAAAGAACTTGAAGAAATCCATGATTTAGCGAGGACATTTCTTTCTTCAGTTCTTACCGACGAATCGGTGAGGATCGGAGTAAGTACATAGCAAATAGGTGAAATTCTGGAAGTACTTCGGAAAACCGGCCTCAGTTCTGATGATCGATTGAGTATTTTGGATGATTTCAAAAAACCCAAGTTCTATGTTAAGGAGCTTTCATTGGAAGATACAATTGAAGCCATCATTGATAGTTCGAAATCCAGCATCCATGTATACGACTATTTCGTAGTTTATCCGCTACGAGACACCATATACAGGATATATTCCGCGGATCGGCACTTGATGCATGAAAATTTCATCTCTATTTGCGAGGTGACCAATCCACTCAGCCCTTGGTTTCAAACGGAAGGAAAGAAACCGGAAAAATCTGTGAAATAAACAAGAGCGCGCCACAGGTTTTGGCATCGCAAGAATCGTGAACGCGGACCTGATTTTCCGCGCAGATTCAAACTCTAGATTTTCATCTCTGTCTCCACCTAGCTAATCTAGAAGCGATAAGAACCAAAATCATCACGTAAGCTACACCTCCGACAAAATCTAAAAGCAAACCCGTACCCGAATATGAGATCAATCCAGTAGCCATTTGGATTATTTGAGCGGGGTAAGTGGTCGGCGCAGCATAGGCAATGAATCTCACATTCGCGGGAATATAAGATACCGGATAGAAAATCGGCGGAAGAAAGGAAAGTAGGACCGTTAGTAGTGGTGCATAAACCCAAAGATCCCTCATATCTCGGGCGAACGTGCTCAGAATGAAACCAAGTGTCGAAACAGATGCCCATGTCAAGATGCAGGCAGCGATTATCGCTAGCGCTCCGATTATACTCACAAAACCCGTTGCAGCTATCAATGATGAGAACAATACAATTCCCGCTAATCCGTTTAGCAGGAGCGCAATTGAAAGACCCAGAACATACGACACTGGCGAAAGTGGAGAAGACACAAACATGTCCTGCAGTCTGACGACCAGTCTGATGAAAGCGGCTTCAGTTTCAAGAATGATACAGCTCCCGACAATTACAGCTGTTAGTCCTCCGGAGATGGCAAATTTCGCCTTTTCCGGACCGGCGAACAGATAGATGAAGAACAATATCGTAAGAGGGCTGACCACAAAATTTACCACATTAAACGGAGAACGTCGGATCGGAAGTACCCCGTCAAACCAAATTAGCGCAAGAATTGCTCTAATTTGTTGTACTATCGTCATCTATGACCCTCCCCACCTCACTTATGAAAACATCTTCCAGACTGATCTGCCTGACTGACACCTCAAGATTCTTCTTTAAGCAAAGAGATACCAGCTCATCGACTCTCCGACGATCAATGAATACCCTGATGCTAGAGCCAGCTTTCAAAACTTGACCGTACGATTGAAAGTCAATTGAGTCGTCAGGCGATTTGATCACGGCAACACTTCGATTCTCCAATCGACTCTTGATGGAACTGGGCGTTCCACGTACCATCAACTTTCCCCTATCAATGATTGCAAGCTCATCTGATAGAAGCTCAGCTTCGTCCATGTAATGCGTTGTAAGAAGTATAGTCCTCTTGCTTTTTGTAACGTAGTCTCTGACCAGATTCCAAACCTCTAATCGAGCCAAAGGATCAAGGCCCAGTGTAGGCTCGTCCAAAATGAGGAGGTCTGCGTCTGAACTCATAGCCATCGCGATCAACACACGCTGACGTAAACCTCCAGACAGGTTCGCGCAAATGATATTGCGATGACTATCTAGTTTCAAATCTTGGATCGCTTCATTCGCCCTCTTCCTTGCATCGTTGAAGTTCAAACCTCTTGCGACAAGGTAGGTAGTTATGTGCTCGAATGGAGTTTGTAGACTGAGCGGTCTTGCTTCTTGAGGAACGACGGCAATGTGTTTTCTTACATTTTTAGCATCCCTTACCACATCATGGCCTAGAATCGAAATTGTGCCACAGGAAGGAAGGAGTTGCGTAGCGGCAATTCTCACAAAAGTGGTCTTTCCGGCTCCGTTTGGTCCGAGCAGAGAGAAGATCGTTCCTCGTTTTATTTGAAGCGTTAGACCGTCGAGTGCTCTAATTCCTCCACCATAGGTCTTTTGGAGGTTGCTCGAGTCAAGAACTATAGTGTAATCAGACAATAAGTTATCTACTCAAATTCTTTCAGCATTCAGAAAAGTAATTCCCCTTTAATTGCACCGTGGCAGAAACCGCCAACACGAATATTCGTAGGTTTTTCAGGCGTGCCCCCGGATCTCACAAAGATTTGGCTCGGGCGGAGTATTTCGATTCCCTGCTCTATCCAAACCTGTTGCTCCGGCTCAATCCATCCATGTCGTAGCATCCAAGCCGCAGCGGGCCCCGCGGCGGATCCGGTAGCCGGGTCTTCGCCGCCATAAAAAATCATTCTTGCATGAAAATCTGCTTTTGCGTTGCTAGTTTCTTTACAAATTAGGTAGAAGAATTTGGCATCTGTGGTAGCAAGATAATTCTCCATTTTCGCTCCGTCAGGATGCAATTCCTTCAACTTTGCAAGGGACCGGAACGGGACGATGGCGAAGGGATTTCCTGTGGATACAGTTTCTATCGGGGATTCAGGATCTAGGTCATCGATGGAAACTCCTAGCGCCGACGTCACATTCGTCAAATCGTGCCTCAGACCCCAGTCTGGATCTTTTTGAGTCATCTCTCCGAATACTTTTCCATTGCCCCTTTTCGAGAATTTGACAGGAATCCGACCAACGTTCAGATCCAACACCACCTCGCTTTGATTTTCTCCCCTTAGGACCCAAGCCGTTCCAAGTGTGGGATGACCCGCAAAGGGGAGTTCTTCTTGGACAGTGAATATCCTTGCTCTGATTCCCTTCGAATTCTCAGTTTTTCTTTCTCTGCGAAACACGAAAGTGGTTTCCGAAAGATTCATCTCGCGAGCTATTGTCTGCATCTGCTTTGTTGTTAATCCGTCTGCTTTATAATAGACAGCGAGAGGATTTCCCTCAAGCGGGCGCTCCGCAAACACATCGATATGAACGAATTTTAGTTTCCGTTTGTCAGCCATTTCATCTCTAAAGAATCCAAGCTATCTCTAAGAGTTTTCTTATCGACTAGATCATCTACGAATGGTGCTTGATTTACGAGGGCGGGGGAGACGTTAGAGAAAGAAGAAAGAAGTACGCTAATGATAGAATGACTGGAAGGACAAAAGACATTGCAACTCCCCAAACAAATCCGCCGGTTCCCGGTATTTCTCTCTTTAAGGCATAAACTTCGACAATAATGCAGAGCTCGACTAAACTTGCCGGGTAAAACAAAATCGCGAAATGCGATTCCCAAAAGAAAATGGCAATCGCTGACCCTGAAAGTAACCCGAAAATTAAAGGGTTGGGTAAGCCTTGTGTTTGTCGTTGAATAGCGGTCATTTGGATTAGCAGCAGTCAAAGGAACTGCCTTTTCTAGCCATAAGCCGTGCTTCAATAAACAGTGTGAGAGGCTGTCTTCACGAAGCACTCGTGAGGAAAAGTCTTGCGATCTTGGGCCGGAGAGAAATTCAATATTTGCTTCAGTGGCATCTCGGGCAAGAATCCCAGCAGGTCATGCAGTAGAATCGTCCGCATAGAGGGCACGCTAGCTTCACATGTTGCTTCTTGTGTTGGTTCTCATTCGTAGGCTCAGCTAGCATGGTTTGTTATTTGCGCGAAAATGATAACCTATATACCTGCTTTAGCATTGAATAAATCTCCTCAGTATGAAGGCACGTGTCCTAGCTCGAGAATAGTAATTCGGTTTGATATTCACGCGGCGGGCCAAGTAAATAATAGCTTACAAACTGACATTTGCTTCGTAAACAAGAGAGTAAAATTTTCAGCTATTGTTCCAGTGTAGGACGATTCATGTACGAATTTCCACTTTCGTTTCGCTTTTCAAATCCAAGGATACTAAAGCGCTTTCTAAACTCCGAGGCGACTTCCTCTTCCTTCGCTGCGTTGTCGATCCTCAGGAAAACACGAACCTTCACGGAATCTGGAGTTCTTGAAACAACGTAAATCTCTGGCTCTGCTTTTCGCCCCTCAGATTCCGTCAAGTATTGAGATAATTCCTTCGCGATTTTCTGCACGGCGGACGTTAGTTGCCCGAATTCAATGTCATTGTTCAATTCAAGGTCGATTGGAACTTTGAGGCTCCCACTTGTAGTTCGATCTAAAATTAGGTCAGAAGTCAATTTGCTGTTTGGAATAACTAGAGTTTCGTTTTGGGGCGTTACGAGCATTGTATAGAGGCCATCTATTTTCGTAACTCTTCCGTAAGAGCCTCCTGGAATTTTAATCCAGTCCCCAACTCGAAACGGAGCCACGGTCTTGATCATCTGACCCGCAAACCAGTTGTTCGTAAAGTCGCGCGTGGCAAGTATCAGGAATGCTCCGACTAGCAATAGTACGACCGCGACCACAACGTCGGAAGCTCCAAGAACTGGAAGTATCGCCAAGATTCCAACAATCCAAATGACGATTGAACCGACTCGCCCAATTTCAAAAGCTGAAGTACGGCTTCGCTTTCCGATTGCGCGGACTGCTAATCTATTAAAAAGAAAAGCAAGCACATAGGTTACAGCTAGGATTATGGCTGAGGCGAGTACATCAGTAGCTGCGTTGTTAATCGCAAAAGCAGAACCTGTGACTATTGACGACATGTTACCCTCTCTCCAACTTTCAGCCTTCTTGTTTTACCAAGTTTACGAGCTTCTCAACTTCGTCTTCCTTTCCGATGATGAATACCTCGTCTCCCATCTCTAGACTTGTATCCTCGGAGGGGAAGAAAAGATTCCCATCACGAACTATGCCGCTAATTCTTGCGGACTTGCTTTCCAACTTTGTAACTTGCTTACCTAGAGCTTCGGACGTCGCCCTCACTATTACCTTGGAGATCAGGTATTTTCGCTGCTCGTCATGATAGAGTCTTCTGCTGACTCCCCCGTTTTGAAGAACGTCCTCAACCTCGTCCAAAACGGCATCTTGCGAGGAGATGACCATGTCAGCACCGCTAGAATTAATTGGATCCAGAAGCTGTGAGTCCTGAGCTATTGCAACGACTTTGGGAACGCCAAATTGAGATTTGGCAACATCGACCATTTTACGAGTCACTTGGTCGTCACCGAGCGCGATGATTAGTGCGTCTATCTTGTCCATGCCCGCTTGCATCAAAAGCTTGGGGTCGAGCACGTTTCCGTTGTACACGCGCGCATCAGTGTTCTTTGAGACCCATTCACACTTCGCCTTGTCCTCGTCTATGACCGTAACGTCGTCGCCTCTTTCAGAGAGGTAAACGGCGAGTTTTGAACCGATTGCTCCCGCCCCAGCTATGACCGTTTGCAACTAGAAACATCACCATGGCAAATTTTTGATTTAAGGGTTCTTCAGCCTAAATCGATAGCACAAAATGTTAGAAGATTTTGCGCAGCCTCGCTCGTAAGATGTAAAATTCTTCTATATAATTCTGTCATTCTCATAGCAGTTGAAGCACCTTTACTTTGTATGCTTAAAAAGCGAGATGCACAATCGCAATTCCAAAATTGACATGTAAAATCCTTCCCTGCAAAGCTTATTCTCTCAACTTCTTTTGACTGAAAAAGTACACCCGGGAAAACTGGAATCGTAAATCCAAATGCCTCGAAATCCACGGCAGACGCTCCGACGAGATCTTGGGCTACTCGGAAACTTCGCTTTTGCTTACGGCGATGTTGCGGAAGGAATCTACTTTACGCTCGGGCTGGTTTTGCTTTATGCTGGATCAGCCGCCACATATGCATACTTATTTGCAACGATGGCTTACGTCCTAACTGCGTTATGCTATGCAGAACTGTCTAGCTCCTATCACCAGCCGGGCGGAGCCTTCACGTTTGCAAATAGGGCATTCGGGAGAAACATCGCATTCCTTGCTGCCTGGGCGTTACTTCTAGACTATCTTGTCACGACTGCGATTTCATCCGTGGCGGCAGTGGGATACGTGAGTTATTTCATTCCAGAATTGAGCTACGTTTCTACTATCGTAACGATCGTCGTGATTATCGGATTGCTTCTTATCAATATCCTTGGGATCGCTGAATCCGCGAAATTCTCCTATTTTCTCGTTCTCTTCGATCTAGTTGGCGTAATCGTTGTTCTTGCTGTAGGTTTCGTCTTCTCCTATCATCCTTCATTAAATCCTGCTCCACATTTTGGAGTGTCTCCTACCTACCCGAGTTTCCTTTACGCAGTGACAATTGCAATGTCAGGCTATCTAGGAATAGAGGTTGTATCACAAAGTGCCGGCGAGACTAGACACGCCGCAAAGAACATCCCGAGAGCGGTCTTCTTAATCAGCGGCGCGGTTGTTGCGGCGACTCTTGCATATTCTACACTTGCCCTTGGGATTGTTCCAAGTCAGATCTTCAACTCAAACCCAGCCGCAGTAAACTATCCGCTCCCTTTCATAGCTTCTAAGCTACCAGACGGCTGGATATTTGGAGGATTAACAGCTTTACTCGGAGTGTCCGTTTTGTTGGTCGCTGCAAATGCTGGAATTGTAGGATTGTCGCGAATCACCTACGCAATGAGCGATGAAGGTGTAATACCAAGAATTTTCTCCCGTGTGCATCCTAAATTTAGGACGCCCTACATTTCAATAATCGCCTTCTCTTTGATTACGATTATAATTGTTGCAGCCTTCGGAGCACAACTAAACGTGCTTGCCGAGATGTATAATTTTGGGGCACTCATCGCCTACATGATAGTCGGTTTCAGTTTAATCTCCCTTCGTAACAAAGAGAAGAACTTGATCCGCCCGTTCAAGATGCCCGGACAAATCCGAATTACATGGAAGGACAAAAAGACTGGGGAATCGCGCGAATATTATCTTCCGGTATTTGCTGTTGGATGTTTCGTTGCAGATTTCGTAATTTGGATACTTGTCGTGCTGCTTCATCCAATCGGGAGGGAAGTCGGAACCGCGTGGATACTACTCGGACTCTTGGGATACTATCTTTACTCTAGGTTACAAAAGAAAACAGGTCAAGCTGGCGTGTTGAATCAAATTTCGTAGTGGCAACATCGCGCCTGTTCTGCGCCACGACCCTGAACTTCCTAGTGACACTGCGTCGGTTGTATCTTTGCGGGTTTTGGATCATAGGGTTTGTCCTCTGGATACATTTTTCCTGAACAGGGTCGTAGAACCATAGTCCGGCTCCCATATCCTTCAATTCCCAGTAATTTGGGCTGGATCGATGGTCGAAGGTTCGCTCGCTGACCAGTACTACGTAATCAAACCACCGCACGTAGCACTGGAGCTGTTGAACTCCCCTTGAGACGCTGTCGGTCTCCGATTTGTATTCGAAAGCCCAGTAGAATGATCCCATCTTGGCCGCTATGTCGACTAAAGGATGCTCAGAGTAGATGCAATCAAATTCGCTTGGGTAGACAGTGAACCCGAGAGTACTCAGATATTTTTTGAAGGAATCATAACAGAGTTCCAAGGTCAAGGCTTCGAGTCGCTCCTCTCGCTCCTTTCCTGACTTGATAGATCTTGATGTAAACTCATGTTGTCACAAGTTTGACAAGTAGTCAACCACATGTGACTTTATTCGAGTTGGACTTCGGTTTCCGCGATTGATATTTTATCGCAAAAGTGTTCAACCAATATCATCTGAAGGGCAAGTGGCAACAGGATTATCGTTCAAATAATTTTGGTTCGAGTGTAGCTTTAAGGAAGAGGGCTGTTCTTCTAGGAAGCGTCTCTCCATGAAATATCGGCTTTACGAACCTGCCCGTGCTCTGAAACGAGCACCAAACGACATTGAAAATGAAATTTTTCTTCTCTTAAGACGGCGCTTTTGATAAGGCTGAACAACATCTGAGAATTATGGGTATCGACTCTCAGGATATTCGAAATATCCTTTTCAGCCAAGCCGGAAGCTTTCTTTCTTCGAATCACGCGTAATCGTTCGATTAAAGAGGAAACGCATTCCTCGCCCAATATAGCCGAATATCTGTTTAGAACGTTTTTCGAAATGAAAGTACCGATTCCTGCCATCCTAAAGAATAGGGCGCCGGGTTCTGACTAGTCTTCGGTTGATTACGATTGCGACCGAAGACTACACAGAACAAGCCATTTTGTCAACTAAACTTTACTTTGCTTAAGATTAGCATTGAGAGTATTCTCAATGTCTCGAAGTAACATGGCTTACACAACCGGTCAAACATGGGGCGCATTAAGAAAGACGTGGAAGGCATACAGAATCGCCAAAGTTCAGAACAACAGCACTGACATGAGAAAATATGCCGAGAGGATCCGCTCTCTCCAAGCAGAGCTCGGAGTTTCTCAAGCAAAGTTCCCAGATCTCCATTTGGGTTAAACTTTGTGCGCATATTCCATTCGAATATCGACGAACTAACGATTCGAGCCTAGCTAGAAGCGAAATCTTCGGCTAGGAGCAGGAATGTGGAGTGCTTCAAAAAAAACCCCTGAAGCACCTACTTCCTAACTTTTCTCTACATTTTTTATTTTTGAAGTTCGTCCATTGCTTCTCTTAGATCGTTCAGCAAATCTTCTTTATCCTCTAGTCCCACGCTGATTCTAACTAGTGAATCGGTAACTCCCTTTTCGATTCTCTCCTTCTCGGGAATAGAAGCATGGGTCATGATCGCGGGTAATTCCACCAAAGACTCTACGCCGCCGAGACTCTCCGCGATTGTAAACAGTTTCAAATGTTCCAAAAGCGATATGGCTTGTTTCTTTGAATTCATTTCGAAACTCAGCATGCCGCCAAAGTTTCGCATCTGTTTCGACGCCAGTTTGTAGTACGGGCTGTTAGGCAGTCCAGGATAATTCACCGATTTAATTTTCTTCTCGTCTTTCATAGTTTGCAGGAACTCTGCGATAATTTGGGCGTTTTCGTAGTGGCGGTCCATCCTGACTTCTAGCGTCCTTATTCCACGTAATACTAACCAGCAATCAAATGGGCTGGGCACCGCTCCGACCGCGTTCTGAAGGAATTTCAGATCTAGATAGATCTTCTCGTCGTTTGTAGCTATTGCGCCGCCGATAATGTCTGAATGCCCCCCAAGATATTTCGTTGTGCTGTGGACTACTATGTCCGCACCTAGGTCAAGGGGATTTGTAATGTAGGGGCTCGTGAAAGTATTATCCACGACCACTTTAGTATTGCGAATGTGCGAAAGTTTGCAAGATTCTTCAATATCAATCACCTTCATTAGAGGATTCGTCGGGGACTCGATCAAGAGGAAAGAGTATCGTTCTCTTTCAAGCGCGCTCTCAAGAAGATCTAGCTTTGAAGCATCAACGAAATCAACCCCGACATTGAATTTGGAGAAGACCTTCGTGAATACCCGGTACGTTCCTCCATAAATATCGTCGCAGATCAGCACTTTATCACCGCCGTGAAGCAAGTTTCCAATTGTAGAAATAGCGCCCATTCCCGAGGAAAACGCAAGGCCGTACTTTGCGTTCTCGAGCGAAGCAATTGAATTCTCCAAAGCGAGCCTTGTTGGATTTCCGGTCCTCGAATATTCGAACCCTTTTGTAACCCCTGGAGATTCCTGTGCGTACGTGCTCGTCGCATAGATTGGGACGGTGACTGAGCCAGTAGTTTTATCGGGCTGTTGACCCGCATGAATCGCCTTTGTCGAAAAACCGTACTTGCCCCAATCGGTTCTGTGTAGTCTTCGGTTGATGGGAGATCGATCAATCAAACTAAAAGATCTCTCTTCCCTTCTTCTTTCGCCCTCTGACATAACTTCATTGGATCGACTATTCGGATTAGCGGTTCCTCGTCCATCCTTCCTCGTTCGCGTTCCTGTACCATCGCTTCATTTCCAATGCCTTTGTGCTGCGACTGTGCGAACCTCACCCAGCCGCGGTGAGATATGTTCATGATCGCAATCGTAATCAACCGAAGACTAGTCAGAACCCCCCAGTCCATGTTTTCCTTAGCTTTATTTTCCGAACTCAATTTTCTATAGGAGCCCGTTTTCTTTCATCCACTCGTCATTATAGAGCTTTGTAAGATAGCGGTCACCTCGATCAGGAAGCAATGTAACCAAGACATCATCCTTTCCTAATCCTTTCGCAACTTCCAATGCCCCCACGACCGCAGAACCTGAAGAACTTCCAACCAGAAAACCTTCTTCCTTTGCCAGTCGCCTCGCCATTTGGTAAGATTCCCTGTCGTTTACTTTTACTACGTCGTCCAGGATAGAAAGATCAGTTGTCTCTGGGAGAAAGTCTTCACCGATACCTTCGATTTTGTAAACTCTCGTTCCTCTCGTCTCCTTTCCTTTAAAGAGATCTTGAAATATGGAACCTTCCGGGTCAACCCCCACGATACGAACCTTCGGATTTTTTTCTTTGAGGAATTTTGCAACGCCACTGATCGTGCCGCCTGTGCCGATGCCCGCGACAAAGCAAGTAATTTTACCATCGGTCTGCTCCCATATTTCTCTCCCCGTCCTTTCATAGTGTACCTTTGGGTTTGAAGGATTCACGTATTGGTTAGGCATGAATGAGTTTGGCGTTTCTCTTGCGATCCGTTTTGCGACCTCGATATAGTTTTGTGGATCATTTGGTGGGACGCTTGTAGGGCAGACGATCACTTTGGCGCCATATGCTTCAAGCAGTCTCTTCTTTTCAACACTCATCTTATCAGGCATTGTGACAATTAGTTTGAAGCCGAGAACGATTCCAGCTAAGGCTAGTCCTACGCCGGTGTTTCCTGATGACGGTTCGACGATCGTTCCGCCCTCTTTCACTAGCCCTTTGTCAATGGCGTCTTGAAGCATAGCGACACCTACTCGGTCTTTCACGGAGCCTCCTGGGTTTAGAAACTCCAATTTCGCCAAAATCAAAGGATTTAATCCAGAAGAAACTTTGTTCAATTTAACGAGCGGCGTATCTCCAATTATGGAAAGGATATTCTCGCCGTAGTTCAATATCGAAGGCTCCAAGGAGGAATAGAAAGCGCGTCTATCAGAAAGAACGCCGAGTTACTTTCTATTTATCTCTAATGACTCCGATCTCTGCACCATTTGTATTTCTCGCTTGTCGAAGCAGAGTTCTTTAAAATGGGCGTGGACGATTTCATTTCAACATTCCTTATTTTGCGGGGGTCGCCCAGCCTGGTCAAAGGCGCGAGGCTTAGGTTTGCTTGCGCAATGGGAGACCTCGTCCCTAAGGGGTTCGTGGGTTCAAATCCCACCCCCCGCACATTTTTACTAGTAAAAGTCCTTATACAGCTTCGTATCTTCAGTCAAAATGACACACGGAATGGTCGTTTCCTCAAAAGAGCTAAAAGAGAGGTCACTCTACGTCTATCTGCCTTCCAGGAAGATGGCTGAGGAATGGAAGGAGCGGGCGTCTAAACAAGATCAATCAATTTCCAAGTTCATTATTGAGCACGTTTTAGACTCGATCAGACAGGTAGATAGAGAAAAGTCAAGCGAAGGAGAAGAACGAGGCCCTGCTGCTTCTTCGAAAGTCGAGCTTATTCGGAATCTTCGAGAGAAGGATGAAGAGTTAAAAAGAGTCAATCAAGAAGCGAAACTCTACAGACAGCTGGCCGAAAAACTAGATTCCGAACTTAGACATTATCGCATTCAACCCTTCCTGGATCCAAAGTTCAAAGGCGTCAGCGCCTACGATAAGAACCTTATCGAACTACTGAAGAAAAGGCGGCAAGTCGACAGTGACCGATTATTAGACGCGCTTAACATAGATCCGACCAAGACTGAACTTGTTAAGGGAATTAGAAACCAGCTAGATTTGCTCGAGGCCTACGGTCTGGTGGAGACGACGCCTCGCGGATGGAAATGGGTGGGATAAAGAATGGCCCTAGAATCCCTCAAGCCGGGAACGTCTGATTTGAAAAAGAATCTTCTAACGACGGATGAATTAGTGGAGCTGTTCAGAGCGGAATGCCTTAGAAGGAACATGGAGGAAGAGAGCACCCGCCGCTACATTTCATGCTTTGGAATATTTCTTGATTTTCTAAAAGAAAGAAATGTTTTCGTGCTAGATGTTACCAAAAAAGAATTGGAAGAATACATAGACTATCGCAGGCGACACGGCGGAAAGCATGGTGAGGGAGTTTCGGAGAAGACACTAGAGAATGATTTTGCGGCAATTTCAAGCTTCTATGATTTCGCGGAATACAAGGAATACGTGGCAAAGAACATGGTGATCCATGTCCGCAAGCGCTACCTCCGTAGATACAAGGAAGAAACTGCGGATGACGATCAAAGACAGGTTATCTCTATCGAACAGATGGCCATGCTCATCAATTCTGTTTTAAGTACAAGAGACAAGTGCATCATGCTGGTCCTTGCGAAGACGGGCATCAGAAGAAACGAGCTGATCCAGGTGAATCTCGATCACGTCAATTGGGAGGAGCAGTCGATTCGCCTGAAGAAGAGAGGAAGAAAGAAGCACAAGAAGAGAAACAAAGACTTAGTTTTTTTTGATGACGAAACTGCCCGATGGATGAAGGCGTGGCTCCGAATTAGGGAAACTATGAATCCGAATACTAATGCCTTCTTTCTGAATGAAAGAGGCGAAAGAATCGGAAGAAATGCGGTTTGGACCATGGTTTCAAAATACGCGCAAAAAGTGGGGTTACACAATCCGGAATCTGATCTAATTGAGGAACATTTCTCGGTCCATAACTTTAGACATTGGTTCTCGACCTGGCTTCGCAAGGGAGGGATGGATCGCGACTTCATCGTAATTCTAAGGGGTGACTCGAGAAAAGGGGCGCTGCCGATTTATGACGAAATTAGCGACGACGAACTTCGAAAGTCCTACCTAGCACATATTCCTCAGCTAGGGGTGTGAACTGACACATTAGATGAGCTCGAGTCTGATGGGATTTGAGCTCTTCAACGGTATCAAAAATGGATTTTCAGTTTGAATTGAAGAACATAATCGCGAAAATGGTACTCGAAGAGCAGTTTGCCGGTGCGTTGTGCTTAAAAATGACAATCATGACAAAAATGACAATTTGAACCCCTTCTCTCCACAACAGCCGGCTCAGCCCGAGTACTTCGCAGGCAGAAAGGAGGAATTGAACGAATTCGGTCGAATGGCTGTCAACTCTGCTAAGCTAAGAATTCCTACGCCTGCGAACTACGCGATACTCGGAACTTGGGGACAGGGAAAGACATCACTACTGTACAAGTTTAGACAGATGGTCATCGAAGACCTACAGAAGCAAATCAAGTGCGCTTGTATCTATTTTTGCCCTAAGTCCAGAATCATGCCAAAGCTGGGACAGGTTTACCTCGGATTTCCTCGAAGACATTCCTTCAACCATAACATCTACAAATAAACTGAGGAACAAAATCAAGGCAGAACTTGGAAAATGGGAAGTAAGTTTCAACATAGGGGTACTTGGAGCAACAAGAAAGAATGAAAAACGAAAACCTAGATTGTTGGATGCTTTACAATCGCTATGGCAGGATCATCTCATGCCATCCGGAACCCAAATCGCATTCATTATGTTAGATGATCTACACTATTTCCCTGTACGCAAGGAAGAGTCTGCCTATCTGACACTGAGAACCACATTTCAGGAATTGGTCAATCGGAAGTGCAATTACTCCTTGACTATTACTGCTCCGACTCTTCTCTTTACTGATATAGCTGAAGTCGCAGAACCACTCGGCAGATTCTTCAAGGCAATCGATCTTCAGATGTTCACCTTTGAGGATGCAAAAGAAGCAATCAACAAACGTTTGACTTCAGTCGGCAGCAGTATGCAACTGAGTGATGAAACAGTCAGAATGATCGTCGAGAAGACAGAAGGTCATCCATACCTCGTTATTTTTGTCACGCATGAATTATTGAACATGACTGAAGGCAGGAGGAGAATAGAAGTGGAATCTTTCAATCAGCATTGGCCAAAAATACAAGTCATGCTCGGTCGACAAATCTTTCATCAGAAGTTTCAACACGCGTCTCCCACGGAGAGAAGGCTCATGATTGCGATTGCGAAAAAAGGTTCAAAATTGGTCTCCCCTGGTGATTTCCACGAATTTAAAGGAGCTTCTCGATTGTTCGCAAGGCTAGAGGAAGCAGAGCTGCTCATTCGCAGCGAGCGTGGGAAGTATAGACTGTTCCATCCTCTATTCGCGGACTACCTGAGAGAGCAATAGAGAGCTGATGGGATTTGAGCTCTTCAATAGTATCAAAAAGAGATTTTTCAAACTACAATAGGATGGGATTCCCACCCAGCTAGGTTCTTTTTGTTCCCTCCAGCAGTCTAATCTGTTGGAATTTGCTTCTACATAGGATATAGAATGGATTCTTCAAAATTCTCAAACTTTCTAGCATGTTGCGCTAATGAATGCTTTAAATTTCAACCGAGCTTTTCTCTCGCATCAAACTTCCTATGTTTTTGACAACCCGCGCGAGTTTGTATGATAGTTGATGTTTTCGAAGCATCAGTGCCAAGTCACGTCATTTACACCGGTTTTTACAGAGAGGTGGAGCAGTTCAGACTAGTCGCTTTATCTGGACGTTGCGGCGAATGATCGATAATCTCCTGCTCCGATATAGCGAACTCTGATCGTATAACGAAGTTGCGCTTTGATCAGGGAGTTTCTGAAAGGATCGAGCAGGATTGTGCAGGAAATATAGGCAAAAATGCCTATGCGCGTTTTTGATGAACTTTCGATGCGATTTTTTTCGATAATTTGATCAGAGAGTTCACTGTATGAAATCGGCATGCAAATTCGTTCTGTGCCACCGAATTGAACGGTACTCTTATGCCCGCTCTTAAGCATCCACAGGGTCGTCTGTCTGCATTACACAAGTGAATTAAGTGCCGGACCCTAGGCATAGTCCTATTGAATTGGTCCCGGAGGAGGAGGCTTAGGGATCCCCGCAGATCTAGTTATTCTTTTTGAGAAGGATATCGTGTCGAATCGAAAAGCCCTAAACAGCCTCAGCATGTACGAAGTATATCCAAAATTCAGATTTCAACTCCAAATAGTAAAAGTAAGGATTGCTAGCATCTTTTGTTCAGATGCTAATTGGCACAGATACTAGAGCTTCACTACCGCTTTGAAAATCAAAGAGGCGAAATCTATCACAGGCTAACTAACCAAAGGGAAATTATGATGAATACCAATTCATGGTTTGCTATGATGAGGAAACTTCGCAGGAGATTCACAACAGGAATAGACACGATTCTCTTTGACGCAGGAGAGGCGTTCGGTTCGGACATCGTTGAGAATTCAACAAAAGAGTATACCAATATGCCAGAGCGAGCTCGTTTTCTTGCTCAATTTGCATCGGCTTCTGGCTGGGGACATTTTGATTATAAATTATTTCCAGATGGAGCTATAATCACTTCACCGAACAATGCCTTTGCCGACCTTGTAGAGAAATCGAGCGCGCCTTCTTGCTTTTTTCTGAAAGGAATTTTTCAAGGGATATACAACGTAATTCTAGGAGAAGGGACTACCGTGAATGAAACAATGTGCCGATCATCTGGAGATCCGATTTGCAAGTTTGAAATCAAGCACAAATTACACTAAAGTTTGTCTCTTTCAGAAGATGTAGTGGCAGTTTTTCCGAAATCTAAAGGTGTTCAAAATATCTGACGCAAGAGATTAAAATCTCAGGGGCAGCTTGCTCCCCAGTACTCTATCAATATCATTCCACCTAGGAGAATCCTTTACGGTTAGGAATAGCAACAGTCTGGGACCCCAACTGCGATTTTTAGGATTGAGGGTTGTCGTAGCCCAATATATCTGAGCCAAAAACCGAGCAGTCCCGCAGAATACCTCAATTTGAGAAAGTTTTCCTTCAAAATTGGGCCTACCTCTTGATTGTAATACAGTGAGCTCAGTTCGAGCCCGGGGGATGAACATCGGCATTCGGCTGCTATTCATCAACTGCTATGGTTTATGGCAATCGCCTTCGGGCTCTGGTAGAGAATAAATCAATTCACTTTTGTAAATTATGCTCCAAATCCCGCATTCTGGTCACGGATTTCCACTATGCTGCGTATTTACTAGTTAGAATAAGACATATGGTCCGCATTTTAATGGGCAAGAATCAGAACTCGCTCAACATTTCGTCGAGCAATCTCCTTTCGGCTTTCCTTCTGTGCGCTACAAATGTCGATTTCACTAAACCCAATTTTTTCGCAAGATCTTCTGAGCTTATTTTCTTTGGAAAATCATAATACCCTAGCTTGTAGGCGGTGATCAGCACCTTGCGCTGCCTGTCAGTCAGGCGCGAAATCGGAGAGTCGGCGGGGAACCTCGCATCAGTTAGCGAAATAATTTTGTAGTGAATCCCATTCCCTTTTGCTACTTTTTCTATTGCCCGAAGTTGATTCTTAATCTGTTTAGCAGTTCCGAGAAATGTCACCCTTGCACTACCATCTCTTATCTCAAAGGGCGTGCCAATGAAAGGCATAGCGCTCATTGCTGCGGCCGTCTTCGCATCTGGCGGCGTCTTGTTTGTCATTTTGAAAAAGTATGTGGAAATGCCGTTCTTATCCTGTTCTAGAATTTCGGAATCTAGTTTCGCGCTTCCCTCGGAAGAGAATATCTCTTCTATCTTTGTTTTCGGATCTTTCATTTTGACTCTGATAATGGCCGCGACCTCGCCGGGAACCCATTTCAGGATATGAACCATCTCCAGAGACTCTACTTTTTGAAACGGCGAGTTCATTATCACGTTATCTAGTCCCTTGCCCGACAGCTCTATCACCACTCTTCGCATGGTCACTTTAGCGTACAAACAGGTTATAGTGTTTTCAGGCGAACAGGTGCGCTACAATGCTAATACCAGCATTTTGAGCATATTACACTACGCGAGCAGGACCGACAATGGAACAAACCAAAGGGATCAGCAAAGAAGATCAAACCTTCGACCGTAGTTACGCCAACAGAGCTCTGGTGCTCCTGTCTGTCATTATCGCATTCATAATGTATGTTGACACCATGCTGACCCCAGCTCTTCCGAAGATAGTTTCGGAGTACGGCGTGAGCATAGACCAGGCAAGCCTACTGATCTCCCTCTACACGGTCTCGGGAGTCGCAGTCATTCCCATCTTCGGAAAGCTCGGAGATATTTACGGCAAGAAGCGTGTCATGATGTATATCCTTGTTGCATACATAGCCGCTGCCACTGTTACATCATTCGCGCCGACGTTCGATCTTGTCCTAGCTTCAAGATTCGTTCAGGGGGTCGGGCTCGGCCTCTTCGCACTTTGCTTCAGCCTTGCGAGAGAGCAGTTCCCGAAGAATCTCGTCCCGAGGGCGCAGGGAGTCATAAGCGCCGTCCAGATGGCTGGGGGGGCGGCAGGGCTCCTCGGAGGAGCTATTGTGACCAACACTTTCGGATGGCAGGGAAACTACCACATCGCACTGCCTTTCATAGTCGCTCTAGCAGTTCTGATCTTCTTCATGGTGCGAGAATCCCCGAACAGAAAGCCGGGAGTCAAACTTGATTACATCGGTGCAGCTTGGCTCGGAATGTCGCTTACAGCAATAGTACTGGGTGTGTCTGAAGGCACCAGCTGGGGATGGACATCTTCACCAGTCGTTGGACTATTAACGGGCGGTCTCGTTCTAATGTTGCCGCTCGCGCTATATGAGAGGAGATTAGTAGAACCTGTCCTCGACCTGAAACTTCTGCGCCAAAGAAATCTGATGGTCGCGAATCTGCTCGTCATATCTTTTGGGCTGTCACTCGGTATTGCATTCCAGACCATTGTGTACGTCCTAGAGCTTCCGTCTCCGAGCGGCTTTGGAATCAGCATCACAGAAATCGGATTGTACCTCCTGCCGCTTGTGGTCGTCATTTTGCCCGTTGCCATGGGCGTTGGTACTATAATTCCAAAATACGGCGTGAAACCGTTCCTCTACCTCGGCTCGATACTTGTTGCTTCCGCATTTCTCTTGCTTTCGTCGTTTAAGAGTCCCGAGCAGATCGAAGTATATCTCATAGTGTACGCCTTTGGCGGAGGACTGCTGTCCGTTTCGATCCAGAACCTTCTGGTGCTCTCGATTGATAAAAGCCAGATGGGCCTGGGCACAGCATTGAATAGTGATTTCAAATACATCGGGCAGACCCTCGGTGCTCCCATCGCAGGCACGATTCTCTCAACGTTTGTCAGAAATTATGTAATAAACGGTCAGCTGTTCTCGCTACCAACAAAGGCAGCATTTCAGTACTGCTTTTACACGTCGGTCGTGGCGTTTGTATTCGTGGGTGTGCTCGTGATATTTGCGAGAGAAGTGATAGGAAAGAAAGCAGATACGCGCGTCGCACAACACAAGTCTTGAGCACATTCCTCCAGCCGATTTTCCTTTCTGTTTTTACTAGTAATTTTCGAGTTCAAATCCCACCCCCGGACCTTTTTGCATTCGAGATCGGATCGTCTTTTTTCTATTTAGCTTGTCCCAGTCTACGGCGGCGGATTTCAGTAGTATTATGAATTCATACATCGTAATATTTATACAACATGGATGCCTATTGAATTTCAATGCCCGTAAGCAATTCCAGTCCCCTTATCCACCTTTCCCGATTGGGCAAGTTGGGTTACATGAAACAAGCCTTCCCCTCTCTGATGATTCCCCCAGCTGTTAGATTGGAGACAATCGAGAAGGGAAGGTCAGGAGGGTACAAAGACGTTGAGTCCCTCCAAAGTCTCGAGAATGATGGATGGCTGAGAACAACGAAACTTTCTCACCGGTCTATGCGCCTTTCAGCAAGCCTTTCAGACACTGTTGGTGAAGGCGAAGCTCAGGCAATCGCACTTGCTCTTGAGAGGAACGAGAGGCTGTTCATTGATGACTTGAAAGGAAGACGCGCGGCAGAATTTTATCGAATAGAAACTACCACCACAATTGGGTTAATTTTTGAGTTACTTGTAAGAAAGGTATTATCAAGAGTAGATTATCAAAGGAATATCATGAACTATGGCGCTCAAGGTTGGATAAGTGAAAAAATAATTAGTGAGTTTATTCAAAAGGGGACAGATTATGAGTGAGAGAATATCATTCGTTATACCAAAGCAAATGAGAAAATCTCTCAAAGAGCTTCAAGAACTTACTGGTGAGGATCAATCAAGCTTGCTTAGGAAATTGGTAAATAAAGGATTAAGCGAGGCCAGAATCGACATTGCGATTGATCTGTACATAAAAGAAAAAGCGTCGCTTGAGCAGTGTTCGAAAACAGCTGGTGTTTCCATATGGAAATTTCTCGATGAACTGAGAACTAGGAATGTTGCTTTGAAGTACTCGTTGGCCGATGCACAAGCCGAGATCGAAAAGATACTTGAAAGGAAAAAATAAGATGAAATTAATTTGTGAATATTGTATATTGCTCTAACTCTTTTACAAAGTATATTCCCGCGTTTTGTGATAATCTATTAGCGGGTCTAATTCGAACCCCGCACAGAGCACTAGCTGTAAGCTCTTGTGGATTGCGCGCGAGCGAGTGTTTCCCTGCTTGCCCACATCGCTCCGAAAACTACCCCTTCTTTATTTCTCCGAGAATTTGGTTTGCAGTATCTTTTGGCCAGTCCGACTCCTTTATGTGAGCAAACAAGAGATCATTTTCTAGAAGCAAACCAAAAATCCACACTTTACGTAAGCTGCTTACGCCGCTTTGCTCTGTCAATAGCATCCTTCGAAGCTTCTACTTCCGCAGTTCGCTTCAGTGAAGCCCTTCTCTCTTTTGTTTTCATCCACGATCCGCCGCCCGAGGAGGACTGCAGGATTTTCTCGTATTTCGAAATAGGGTTCCCCTCACACCACACAAGACTCCCCTTTGCCTTGACGTACTCGGTAGCTCCCTTGACAGACCAATTCTTTGACAGAAGATATGCCATGGCCATCGTCGCAGACCGCCCGCGTCCGTACGTGCAATGCAGATACACTTTCTCGCGCGCTTTCTCCGCCTGCTCGATAACGTTCACCACTTGTTGTACTTTCTTCTTCCAGACCTTCGTGCTGTATCCATCAATGGTCTTGATCGGATGATAAGACAAGCCCGCTTTCTTAGTTAGTGACCTCTCCGAATTGTCCGCGTTCAGGTCGATGACATGCTTGAACCCTGCTCTTGCTAGACTTGTCAGGGTCGGTCCTCCGGCTCCGCGGCACGGTCCTATCGCGAGGTATTCTGTTATTTTGTATGGCGGCCGGCGAGGTGAAGGCATCTATCTTTCTCTCCAATTTTGCAAGCCGCATATTTAGCTATCTCCGGAATTTGGATGGGTTCTGTTTCTAGAGACAGTGGAGGAGCAGTTCCGTAAGCAATCGCGAGAACGAGTTGAATGCCCTAATGATGGCTCGAGCAAAACCATTGTTGTGGTTGTTATGTGCCATTTCATTCCTTTATTAAGCAATTTCCGCAGGTTCTGTTCAATCTTCATGGTGATTTTGCGAGTTTAGATAGTTTGTTCACTTTCGGGTGATGTTCATAAGAGCTAATAAGACAGATTTGGGATTTAGATTATGCTCAAAGAACGAGAACGATTTGTATTACTTGCCAAAGGAATTTTTATCGGCAGTAGCGTAAGTGTGCTTGCATTTGTAATAGGACTATGGATAGTCGTACATGGAATTTGAATTTGGATTCCTCAATCCGTACCAAATTCCGAATACGATCAATCCCAATCCAATTAGAACCATAGGAAATGCAAAAATGAAGTTGGCACTATTTGCAGTACCCTTCTCAATGCTGAAACTAGAAAGAAAGCCATCAACATAGAATATTGCCAGTCCAAGAACCAAGAGGAATAAACCAGCTACGATTGAAGCTATTGCAGTTCTTGTTTTACTCATATTCTTACATTCGCCCTCGATTTCCTATTGTTTAAACATGGCCTTTTTTTCATTCATTGTTTGTTCTAAGAGAGATAACCAAGTATTTTGATTCCCGATTCCAGCTCTTTGTGCGGGTGTCATTCCTTCTAACGCTTGGTGAGGTTTGACAAAGTTGTAATGAATCCTCTCACCTTCAGCTATCGGCGTGTCAAAGCTCTTCCATCCTCTTTGCACTTTGACTCTTTCACGTAAAGTACCGTTCATTCTTTCGATTCGATTCTGATTTGGATGAACATGGCTTTTGGTTCTGATTCCTATGTTTCTAACATGCCTAACATTCCATCCCTTCGCATTTGCGTAAGGAATGTGTCCGTATCCTCCAGCTGAATCGGTTAAGACAAATGTAGGGTAATCCCCATGCGCTTGTTTTCTTGCAAGATCAAATGCTTGGTTCGCTCCTATGTGATCTCTCAAAGGAGATAATTTAGACGAGAGTAGAAATCGAGTTTTGCGATCCATTACATTCCACAAGAAAGCAATATGCTTCCATTTTCTGTAATCAATTCCATTGCGCATCTTCACAAATAGTTCATCGCCATGCCAAGTCTCACTCAGCTGAGGCGAAAGTGAATTGACATATTCAGATATTTTTGGAATATACCTCTTTAGCCATGAGTAGATAGTAGTATATCCTAAATCCTCTCCAAAATTTGCCGATACAGTTCTAGCGATTTTTCTTAGAGACATACCAGAAAAATACAGATCAAGAGATAGACAAACTGTTTCTGGCGAGTAATGAGCTTTCTTTAGAAGGCTTGGTTCTCTGAATTTCTTACCACAGTCTTTGCACTTGAAAACTTGTTTGTTATCGGCAAATCCGTATTTTACTACTCGGATGCTTCCGCATTTCTCACATTGAATTGAATCATCGGAGAAAATCTTTGGTTTTGGTTCTTGCTTGATTTCCACTTGAGAAGCTATCCAAAATTTTACCGCGTGAATGTGTTTGCATATCTCGCCGATCTTGGAAACTCGTTCTTTGAAGTCAAGGCAATTACAAATATATTTTCCATCTATGAGACGAACCAGATAGGCGATTTCTTCTACTGATTGAGAAGGAACTGAAAAGCTTCCATCAGTATTTTCCATTATCAGAAATTTTCTCGATATATCTAGACCTTTTTCCATACGTAAATCAGAGCTCAAGTTCTGAATAACCCCTTAAGGTGATAAGGGGATAAGGGGACTATATACGGATATTGGCGTATTTGTGTATAGGGGGATATACGTATATATTTGCACACATTTGATATCTATGTGAGAAGCGGTATGGCTAGAATAGATGTAATACTTCCCGAAGAGATGGAAAAAAGATTCCGCGATGAAGTGTACAAGCGAAAAGGCTTGAAACGCGGTAATATGACTGAGGCTATTCAAGAGGCCTTAGTCTTATGGATGGGAAATGAAGAACCTAGAAGAAAATCTCCCAAAAGTCAATAGTATTGGAGATTCACAAGTCTCATAAGTGATAATCGTGTGAATCTTTATTGGCAAGAAGGTCAAAGTATAATTACAGGCAAAAATTGCTTTCGAGGGAATAGAAGAAAGGGGAGAGAGCGGTAGGAGGTAATGGAGAAGAAGTAAGATGGCTTCAGAAGTGTTACTTGAGAAAGAAATGAAAGAACTAGAATCGTTTGACGAAGATATCAAATGGTTCCAAGATAATTATGAAAAAGAAATCAAACCCAAGCACAAGGGCGAATATGTTGCAATTAGAAAGAAGCACATAATTGATTCAGATTCAGATGCGAGAAAACTCTTAGAAAGACTCAAGAAAACCTACGGGAAAGAGATTAACTCGATTCCAGTAGAATTTGTAAGTGATGACAAAACATCATTTATCTTGTAAATCAACAAATAAGTAGAATCATTCAGCAATTTTTTTGCCTAAATTTTTCTCTTTTTCTAGAGAGGATATCTACAGCTTTTGAAAATAGAGGGTCGAATAGGACAATCCGAACTAGGCTATGTTACGGCTTATGTAATGTCTCGACCTCTTGACATTCAAGCTCCAGTACGGTTCTACGTGGATACTGGAGCTTGTCAAACTACTATTGCAGATAGAGACGCTCAAAGAATAGGAATCGATTATGCGAGATTAGAAATGGCTGAAACTCGAATAAGTGGAATCGGAGGAACCGTTGATACTTACAAGCTTCCTGAATGTATGATAGTGTTTCAAACTAACCGTACAATATTGATAGAACAATTAGATGAGATATTGGTTATGAGACATGGCGAGTCGAGAGACGAAGAAGAAGCTAGAAGAATACAGATGGTTCCTAGCTTACTCGGTGTAGATGTTCTCAAAGGATACTCGGTTAGATTTACACAAGTTAAGGTCATTTTAGAGAAGTGAAAATACAATATGCCTCCTAAAGTGAATTGTGTGAATTGTGGCGAAAAGAAATGGACAGAGAACAAACAAGTAAATTTTCTCGTGGAAGCTGTTCTCAACAAAAACGGAGTGCATCGTACAGATATTAACAGTGGGATTAACGTAAGAGTTTGGCGGTGCGAAAATTGCAAGTATCTTATGCTGTTTTGGGAACCTGATTAGTCAATCACCCGATTTTGAACACTCAAATCATCACCCGAAGAATGAACAGAACCTTTCCGCACCAATCCGCAGGGGCGTGAATTTCCTTGCGGTTCAATGCACTATTGTTTGTTCAGCGACTACGCCTTGCTGTATGGAAAAAGGTATGGAAGGCTCGGTTTCTCGTCCCAGTCAACATACGCCGTCTTGAGCTGAGTGTAACATTCGAGTCCATACCTAGATCCTTCCGCGCCGAACCCTGTCTGCCTAAAGCCCGTGTGAGCTCCCTGGAACTGCTCGGGGCCGACTTGATTCACGTACGTCTCTCCAAACTTGATCTTGTGTAGTGCCTTCATTATTCTACCATTGTCTTTTGTGAATACATACGAAGAAAGGCCGTAAATTGAATCGTTCGCATATTCAATTGCTCTCTCGAAACTGTCCACACCGAGAATCGGCGCAACAGGGCCGAATATCTCTTCCTGAATCAACGGCGACTTTTGGTCAGTAGTTTCAATTATTGTGGGTTCATAGAACCATCCCTTCCTTTGATCCTTGGGCTCCTCGCCGCCAGTGATTATCTTATCGCCTTCCGCTCTTGCCTTCTCAACAAAACTTTTCGTTGTATTCCTCTCGGTTTCGGTGACCATTGGGCCGAGATCCGTCGTTGAGCCAAATGGATTTCCGATCCGCAGGGCTTTGACAGATTTTGTAAATGCTGCGATAAATTTGCTTTTGATTTTCTCATCAATGTACATCCTCTCCGCGCAGATACAGGTCTGACCGCAGTTCCAAAACCGCGCCCAAACCGCGCATTTCAGTGCCCACTCCATGTCGGCGTCTTCCCAGACGATTAGCGGAGCCTTGCCGCCTAACTCCAATACGAGCTTTGCGAGATGACCCGAAGCGCTTTCCATTATCTTCCTCCCGGCTTCGGTGCTCCCCGTCATCGTGACGAGAGCAGTCTTCTTGTTTTTCACCAGTTCGTCGCCAACCTCGGAGCCAGATCCTGTAACCAAATTCAAAACACCTCTAGGAAGGCCCGCTTCTTCTGCGAGTTTTACTATTTCTACGGAACTGAGCGGAGTGTTGCTAGATGGCTTCGTGACGACTGCATTTCCAGTAATCAGGGCTGGTGCTACTTTACGAGCGACGGTTGAAGACGGAAAGTTCCACGGCGTGATTGACGCGACAACGCCGATCGGGAGTCTCAAAATCATAATCGTTTGCTTTGAAAAGTCGCTAGGGAGTACGTCCCCCTCTATTCTTCTCGCGTATTCAGCATAATACTGGAAATTCATCGCAGCGCCGTCAATCTCAGACCTCGATTCAAAAAGCGGTTTACCCTGCTCCGTCGTGAGGATTCGAGCCAGCCTTTCGCGGTCCCTTCGAATCAATTCTGCGATTTTGAACAAGTACTGCGCCCTTTGGAGAGGCGTAAGATCCTCCCATTTTCTCTGCGCTCTCTCTGCAGCTTCAAGAGCTCCTTTGACCTGCTCCTTCGTAGCTTTGGGTACTGTTGCAAAAGCTTGCTCCGTCGCAGGGTTTATCACATCAAGGGTCTTTTCGTTCTCCGAGTCAACCCATTCACCATCAATGTACATCTTGAAAGCGTGAATCCTCGCTCGCGCAACATTTTTTCGAGTTTGTAGTTTTCTTTTTCTCGCGGACACTAGAGCCAAAGCAAATACCCGCCTCTATTTTTCTTCTCAATCTAAACTTTCGTTCAAACTAATAAAAATTCGCGAAGAACGACTGAATTCTTTTAAACCTCGAGGGACTCTGATCGTTATCAAAAGTAGGGAAGACCGAAGTATAGAATCCGAGAAATCCTTGTCTCCTTGGAAATGGGGATGTCTTTTCTCCCATATTCCGATTAGTTTCAGCTCCGCTGCCGCGCTCGATGCAAAATTGCGCGTGTCCTCCTTATGATGAATAACGAAGGCAAAAGAAAGGCGTGTTACGAAGTAGGATAGATTTTACGAAATACCACAAACTAATCGAGTATGGGAACAAGTACAAGCGCACGATTGCGCTCATGCTTGCGAGTGGAGCAATACTGACGGCGCTTCAAGTCGAAATTCCGATACTCATCGGTAATGCTGTCGGCATCATACTATCGAGCAAAAGTGTGATTGATAGTATCGTTCTGATATCACTAGAGATCATAGCTCTCAGCGCAGCGTCAGCCGTATTTCAATTCAGTCTCGGGTACGGCGGGCAGTACCTCGGTCAGAAAGTCATCTACGACATGCGTAACAAACTCTTCGTTTCGATCCAAGGACAGTCGTTCAGTTTTCACGACAAGAACCAAACAGGACAGTTGATGGCGAGAGCAACCGGCGACGTAGAGGCTGTTCGTCGTTTCGTCGCGTTTGGATTCCCACAGATACTTGGTCAAATGCTTCTGATGGTAGGCGTCGTGGTCGCCTTCTGGTTCGTGAATGTTGAATTTGCGATAATTGTCACTCTGATACTTCCCGTGCTGCTTTACATCGGGTGGAGATTCAGCCAGACCCAGGCTCCTTTCTGGCGGAAGGCGAGGTTGAATTACGGCAACATCAACACGGTGCTTCAAGAAAATATAACAGGAATGAGAATAGTGCGGGCCTTCTCAGCGGAAGATGAGGAGAAGAAGAAGTTCAACGCAGTCAACGCCGAATATCGCGATGACCTCATAGGCGCGGCTAAAATCCGCTCGCTTTACACGCCGCTTCTCACTTTACTAATCAGCCTTCTCCTCGCGAGCGTGTATCTAGCAGCCGGCTTTCAGACACTACCCGTTTCGGCAAGCACCGCTGTGATTGCTGCCAAAGTAACCACGGCGGCCTTCCTAGTGGGACTACTTCTGGGTCCGGTTCGGTTCCTAGGGCAACTGATTCTGATCTTTCAGAATGGAATGGCTGGCTTCGAAAGAGTGCTCGAGATAACCGATGCCTCCGTAGAAATCGTGGATCGACTGGGATCCAAGGATCTCAAAAGCGAGCTAGTAAAGGGGCACATCGTTTTTGAGAACGTGAGGTTCGGATACGGGAAGGACAGAGAGATCCTGAAGGGCGTAGACCTCGAAATAAAGCCGGGAGAGATCGTCGCCTTCCTCGGAGCTAGCGGTTCGGGAAAGACCACCCTAGCGAACCTCGTTCCCCGATTTTACGATGTAACGAGCGGACGTGTTTTGCTTGACCGGCAGGATGTCCGCGACATCAAACTCAAGTCCCTGCGAGCTAACATCGGGATTGTGAGCCAAGACATATTCCTCTTTTCCGCAACAGTTCGGGCAAACATCAGTTACGGAAAATGGAACACCCCACTCAACGAGGTAATCAACGCCGCAAGGATCGCAAAGGCCGACGAATTCATAGAGCGTTTCCCCGAAAAATACGAAACTTTGGTAGGGGAGCGAGGCATTACTCTCTCCGGAGGCCAGAAGCAGAGGATCGCAATCGCTAGGACGATCATCACCGACCCCAAGATCCTGATTTTGGATGATTCGCTTTCTAGTGTGGACGTGGAAACGGAATATGCGATCCAAGACGCACTCAAAACAGTGGTCGAAGGGCGGACCACGATTATGATTACCCAAAGGCTCTCCACGCTTCGTCTATCGACTAGGATAGTCGTTTTCGATGAGGGAAAGATTGTGGAGCAGGGCACCCACGATCAGCTGCTCGCCCTAAACGGAACTTATTCCAACCTCTACTACTCCCAACTTGCGCCGCAGGAGAAGTTCGAGCATGTGAGAGAAAGAGAAGAGGAAGCAGCGACGACGACGACCCTTGCGCAGGCCAGAGGAGCTTCGTCTCAGAAGGCGAATTATAAGTGACCATAGCCAGCACATTGAACAAAGATGATCCAGGGGATCGAAAGTTCCGCAAGTATCCAGACAGGGTCCTCCTCAGGCGCCTTATTTCCTACATGCTTGTGTACAGGAGGGATCTAGGCATCACTGTAGGGTCTCTGTTCTTCGCGGCCGCGGTCGGCGCGCTTGGTCCTTTTCTTCTTGCAATCGTGGCCTTTAACGGCATACTCGATCGGCACTTCTTCGGTTACACAGGGGTGCTTGCCGCAGTAGGCGCTTATGCTGCGTTGTACATTCTGAACTACGTCTCAGATAACAAGAGAACCTACCACATGCAGATAATGGGTCAGAACGTAATCCAAGATCTACGTCGCGACGCGTTCGCAAAACTCCAGGACCTCTCGCCGTCATACTATTCTTCTCATGAGACTGGTCGCATCATGTCCTACATTACAAACGACGTCGACGCACTGTCCGACTTTGTAACATTCCAACTGCCCCAGGTTCTAGCCGGTTTAATCCTGATCATATCAATAGTGCCGATCATGTTCTACTTCAACCTCAACCTAGCCCTGGTATCGTTTGTCGTAATTCCACCTCTTGTGATTTTGACCCTCGCTTTCCAGGGGAGAATCCAAACTAGTTTTGTGGAGACGAGGAAGAAGATTGCGATTGTAACCGCGAAGCTTCAGGAGGGAATCGCCGGCGTCAAAGTGACTCAATCGTTCAACGAAGAACGCAGGGTTAGCGAAGATTTCGATACCGTGAATCAGGAGAATCTGGAGACCAACCTCCGAGCAAATAAGCTGACTTCGCTTTTCAGCTCGCTGGTTCAACTGATAGAAGCGGGCGGAATGGCGCTCGTGATATGGTACGGCGCGACAGAAGTGATCAATCACCACGTCACTGTCGGGGTCGTACTGGCCTTCTTGCTTTACATGAATTCGTTCTTTGCACCGATCATCCAGATGACCACTTTTTACAACTCCTACCAATCCGCCGTTACCGGACTCGACAGGGTTCTCCAGGTGATGGACACCTCGGTGGAGGTTCCACCGCCAAAGGACGAATCAAAACTGAGGTTAGGAGCTGAAGATTCATCATCTCTTTCTTCCGAGGGGGTATCCATTCAATTTGACCACGTGACTTTCGGCTATTCCGCGAGCCTTCCAGTAATCAAAGATCTGAATCTAAAGATAGAGCCTGAGGAAATCCTCGCAATTGTGGGGCAGACTGGTGCCGGAAAATCGAGCATTGTCAACTTGATCTTGAGATTTTATGATCCACAGCAGGGCAGCGTGACCATGAACGGAATAGACTTGCGGAATCTGGACTTTCGCGAGTTCAGAAAGAATCTAAGCATAGTTCCCCAGGATCCATTCCTCTTTCAATCTACGGTTTTTGAAAACATTCGATACGGCAACGAAAGTGCTTCCGACGAAGAGATCATCGAAGTTACGAAGAAACTTGGAATCGACTCGTTCATCAAACGCCTTCCGGAAGGCTACAGGACAATAGTGAACGAATCCGCGACAAATCTCTCGATGGGCCAAAAACAGATGATTTGCTTCGCGCGCGCAATAATTCGCGAACCGAAGCTCCTGATCATGGACGAGGCAACGTCTGGGCTAGACCCGATCGCTGAACTGCAATTGCAAAGAGCCTTGAATATTGCTCTAAAGGGAAGGACTGCCATAATAATAGCCCACAGACTGTCTACAATTCGGCTCGCGGATAGGATAATCGTCATGAAAGACGGACAGATTGAGGAAGACGGAACCTTCGAAGAATTGTATTCACGAAAGGATGGAATCTTCGCGAGGATGTATGCGATGCAGTTCCAGCTTGCTAGAAACGAACAAAGTTGACAGTTTCTCTCTAGGGTTTGTCTCTATAGGTTGTCTTCAGGCACGTTTTAAAGAAGGCAAAATGGGCCTAGCTCTTGCTTTAGGATTACAGACAATCACTTTCTTGCAAAATCAGATCGGTGGAAGATAGAAGCCAAAATTCAAGGAATGCGTGAACTTTCTTGATTGATATTGCTCTTTATTGTTGCCCAGCGGTACAGTGATCTATCCTTGGGAATGAAAAGACGGAAGAAAGCGCATCACGACGCGGAGAACGGCCGAAAAAGTCTCTCACGAACATAATTCTTCTTCCTCCTCTTCGAATTCTTCAGGCGAAGGCGTGATGCTTGAAGAAGAAGAACACGGAACAGAATTGTTGTTAGTTAGAACAGATTCTGTTGAGGAACAACAACAACAACAACAACAAGATCAAAAGAAAAAAGGAGAGTCGCCGGTTCGGACCTACAGCTACCCTCGTTCCTTGCTCGAACATGAAAAGGAGCTCGAGGACACTGACCGAAATGTCATATTGGACCATTTGATAAAATCCTCCTTGGAGCTAGACGGGATCGCAAAAAAGAAAGATTGAACCCATCAAGTCGATAGGTTCAAAGAGATTTGCAATGGAACTGATTGAATTACTAGAGTCGGCTTCGAAATGCATCGAACAAAACGCGAACCTTCTGAGGGTAATTCGCCACCATTTGGGTCTAGTTACGGACGCAAAACGGCCTGTCCAAGAAGGGCAAGAGCCAAGTCCAAGCGACCTTCCGAAGTAAGAATCCAGCTAACTATAAATCTCTCAGAGAGTTCCTCTCCCTTACAAGGGAGGGCCTCCGTGCTTCGCCTTGTTGTCTGACAAAATATCTCTGTATCAAAGAATAAGAGAAATCAAGGCTCTTGACAGAGCAAATCTTTTGCGTCTTGCGCTAGTTTCAATACTCTTAACCTCCGTAGACACGGTCCAGTCATTTTATCTTCAAAGGGGAATTGACGTTTTCAGCGAAATGAATGCGATTCCAAGACTATTCTATGGGACTGGGATTTTGGGTTATGCATTATATGCGCCGATTGAGTTTCTCGCTGTGTACGTCACGCTCCTAGTGTGCTGGCTGTGGGCCTCGTACGTTCTGTGGTACCACAGAAATGTTGTTGTGAAGAGACATCTGTTCTAGGTTTACTTTCTCTTCCCAGCGAAAGGATCTGTATTTGACAACGTACAATCGAGTATTGGTATTCCCAAATCAGACTACGGTTTTTTTGGAAATGCTCCAAAACGTAATGAACTAGAAATACGAAGGCGTAACTCCGAGCTTTAGGCTCAAATTAATAAGAGCTCTGAAGATCAAATAAGTCCACCGATCAAAAACGTGTTCGGGATTTAGGCCAACCATTTGGAAGACGGGCCTGAATTGTGCTTACGAAGCACAAAAAATGAATGCGGGGTTCATTTCCCTTAAATTGCCGCAAAGAAAAGTTCTCAATGTTAGACGCTTTTCTAAGTAGGAGGGTTTGTGAGCTAGAGCATGGTTTTGGAAGTTCCCCTCGCATCGGTATTCTATACCCTTGCGCTTGTCTCATTCATCGTGGCGGCATACTACGGGTTGAGGCTCAGCAGGCTCACGAACAAAGCGAAGGTAATGGTCATGGTCACGAAGGATGGGCCCGCGTCTTTGGTCAACGGACTAGTTCTCCTCGCATCTTCCGTCGTCCCACTTCTCCTAGCTACGGAATTCAGTCAAAACCTTGCAGACGTTTTTGACGTGACCGCGGGTGTTCTTCTCATGGGATCTGCCGCAATGTTTGCTTGGGGGTTCCACAGGATGTACGCTGTCTATTTGAACGAGAGACTCAAGATGAGCGTCAACTCTGTTCTCGACGAACTGCTCGAGAAGGAATCTGCTCTAAACGAAGAAAAGTTTCAGGGACAATACCGTTAGAGATGATTTTCAAAAAGACAATACATGGGAGAGTAGGTCATGGAAGTCGTAAAGACGATTGAGGAAGATTTCGTCCAGAAGATCTTTGCTCTAGACCGTCGAGTTCGATTCGTCGGGATAATAGATAACGAAGGGGAGCTCATAAAAGGAGGAATGCGAAGAGGGCTTATAGCCCTAGAGCCCACAAAGAAAGACGAGGATAAACTCTACCTGAAATGGTTCCTTATGCAGACAATGACCGACGAATGGAGTTCCTTCCTCGGAAAGAAAGTAATGCTCTACACGAGGTACGAGAGACTCGACATGTACGGTATTCCTTTGAAGAACTCGAGAATTCTTTTGGTTTCAACCGAACAAACCAAGGGGTCGCCAAAATCGCCATTCTTCGGTGAGAGGCTTCTTGACCTAGTAAGGTCAGCTGAGATGTAAATGGCTCATAGGTAAGAACGAGCTCTTCCAGAGCTAATTTAGTAACGATTCATCGAACGATCAACTTCGACCGCCCACGCATCGATTCCGCCCTCGAGATTTCGCACTTTCTTGAAGCCCAAGCCTCGCAGGAACATTGTTGCCCTCGCGCTTCGCTGTCCCGTGTGGCAGTACATCACGAGCTCGTTCGCCGTGTCGAGTTCGTTGACCCTACTTGGAAGCTCTCCTAGTGGAATCAGGGTCGAACCCTCGATGTGCGCAATTTCATACTCATGAGGTTCTCTCACGTCTATCAAACGCACTTTCTTCCCACTCTCCAGTTCGGCGTAGAGTTCAGTTGGATTTACCACCGCTAGATTCTCACTCCCGTCTCTTGTAATGCCACAAAATTGTTCATAGTCAATCAATTTGATCTCAGAAGGATCTTTAGAGCAAACGGGACAATTTGGATTCCTTCTAATCTTTAACTCTTCGAAAGTCATTCCCAAAGCATCGTAGACAAGCAACCTGCCGATCAAAGGCTCTCCCCTGTTCAAAATCAGCTTCACGGCTTCCGTCGCTTGAATCAATCCGACGAGGCCCGGTAGTACACCTAGAACCCCGCCCTCCGCGCACGATGGGACGAGACCTGGAGGGGGCGGCTTTGGATACAGGCACCTGTAACAGGGGCCTTCCCTCTTCGGATAGAATACGGTAGCTTGGCCCTCGAAACGAAATATGCTCGCATACACGTTCGGCTTGCCGAGCTTGACGCAAGCGTCGTTCGTCAAATAGCGCGTCGGAAAGTTGTCGGTCGCATCCACAATTATGTCATATTCACTAAATACTTCTAGGGCATTTTCGCTAGTGAGCTGCCTTTCGTAAGTTTTGATCATAATATTTTGATTTGTTTCGCGCAAACGCTCCATTGCTGTCTGCACCTTGGACTTGCCGACATCCTTGTCAGCGTAAAGTATCTGCCTGTGCAGATTTGTTTCGTCAATTACGTCGAAATCCACGAGGCCGATAGTTCCAACGCCGGCCGCAGCAAGATACAAAGAACATGGAGCGCCAAGTCCTCCAGTTCCGATGATAAGCACCCGCGCGGCTTTTAGTCGCCTCTGGCCTTCGAGCCCCACCTCGGGCATTATGAGATGCCTCCCGTACCTCCTGTATTCTCTGGGGGAGATAATCACATTCCTCTTCTCGAGCGGAAGGTCAGAGTCTGTCGTCAACATTCTAGTCCAATCCTTCCTTTTTTTCGTGCAGTTTAACGCGAATCGCTTGAGGAATGAACCCTTTCTTATCTTCCCTCAGGATCCAGCTTCTCGTTTCGAAAATCTTTCCGTTTAGAACTTCTACAATGACGTATGATAGTTCCGGCCATGCATGAGCTCGATCAAATTCTGAGGGCTTTGGTGGCGCATTCGGGTGTGAGTGGTACACTCCAATTATTTTTTCGCCCCTTTCTTCCGCGCTCTTTTCCTCCATTAGGAATTCCCTAGGATCAAGAGAATACCTATGGAATCTCTGGGAAGGATCGAACGCGTTATCCAATCTACGGATTCTTATAACGTGTTTAGCCTCGTCCTTACTGTTCTCAGAAGAATTACCGAACATTAGCCCACAGCACTCTTCAGGAAAAGTTGAAATGGCGTGAGAGTGTATCTCGTCAAGCATCTCGCGATAGAGCACTATCGAACGTGCATTCAAGTTAAATCTTTCCGCGAAAAGACCTCTCTTTTCTCACGGCTTTATTTCATTCGCGGGTTCTGTGTAGTCTTCGGTTGATAGAAAGTAGATCGAGCAATCAAACTATAGATCTCTCCCCTTCTTCTTCTCCCTCTGACATAACTTCATTGGATCGACTATTCGGATTAGCGGTTGCTCCGTCCCTTCGTTCGCGTTCCGATGCCACTGCTTCATTTCCAATGCCTCTGTGCGAACCTCACCCAGCCGCGGTGAGACATGTTCACGTTCAATCCAGCGAATTTTTAGGATGGCAGAGAATTAAGATTAGATTTGCTCTACATTCGGTGCACTTGATTTTTGGACCGCACACTGCAAATTCGGAGGATCTCGAAGCACACGATACAGCGGCATGCTGCTACTCGTCGTAGCTATATCCTCCGCCGTTTCTATACCGACGGAAGAAGAAAAAGCCCACTCCACCAGCCGCGCCCGCGATTGGAATGAAAGTCCAGACAGGGAGCACATTCCCTACTTTCACAAGCAGAGGGTTAGTTTGAAGAATCTTCGACGACGTTGGGGCTGGTGTCGATTTTTGAGCGACAAGTACGAACATCTTCTCGGTTGCGTTGTCATACCCTAATTTTGAAATCAGCGCCTCAATCGTGAAATTGCCTGGTTCAGTGCCGGAGGTGTAGGTTGCTATCGCATACCCAGTTCCATTAGTGAACAGAGGCGGTTTTAGACCCAGAGTTCCATTCTTAACTACCCAAGTGATAGAGGCGTTAGGAACTCCGACTCCGTTCGACGTGACGTGTAAAGTAACGTTGTCGCCATAGCTCGTCACAATTGACGAGTGCGCTAAGGTCTCGGTCGCCGTCAAGTTGTAGAGGTAAACGTTCACAGACATGTTGTCAAGATACGTGTTGATTCCACTTTGACTGATACCGACTTGAATCGCTTCCACACCAGGCTCCTTTCCAGCTATAAATGTCGCATTCGCCCCACCTGACGAATTGGTAAAATCACTTGCGCCCGCTTCTGTGGCGTTCGTATTCCAGCTCAAGCTTGCGTTCGATGCTGCAGCTCCGAAAGCCGAGACTTGAAGTTGGACTGTGAATTTCTGCCCTGCTTGAACATTCGCAGGGTTGACCGTATTTTGGACCGTGAACACCGGTACTATAACACTCAAAGTCAAGTTCGCAATGTAGGGGTTGTATCCCTGCTTTGTGATCTTGGCTTGGACTAGGTCTGATGAAGCGATCGTTCTTGCAAAATATATCGCCGTCGCAATTCCAGCGGAGTTCGTTGAAAATTGTGCATTTGAAATTGTACCGTTGACTGCGGACCACTGCACGGTGGCGTTTACAAGTGCCGAACCTGACGCCGTGACGTCCAGTGTAAGGTTGCTGTCCGTTCCAACGGAAATGATACTCGGGGAAGCGCTTAGTTGCGCGTTCATAACAGGATTTACGACATTAACGTCTATTATTTCTGAGAACGCCTGATACCCAACCTTGGTAACTAGGACGCTGATCGGAATTTCGCCAAGTACGTTGCCTGCCGAGTAGGTTACAGTGGCAAGACCCTGCGAATTCGTGTTTGAAGGACCCGTGACGTTGCCGAGGTCTGTTCCCCCATTGAGGCTGAATGACACTGCAGCTCCTGACAACGGAACTCCTTCAGACGCGACGTTGACATCAAAAGCAAGTTTGCCTCCTAGTGGAACTGTGGTCTCTGTATCATTGATACTGACACTCATAGGGAATACAGTTGACAAGAACGATATGCTCGTAGAGCTATATCCGCTTGCCATAGCGGTGACATTGATATTTCCAGCTTCAAGAGTTGTGTTAAAGTTCGCGAATGCAAAATTCGAGTATGGGCTGATGGTAATACTTGGTGAAACGCTTCCAATACTTGAATTTGCCACATCTAGAAGCACATTGGTGTTGGTTGGAGATTTTGCCAAGTCGCCTGATGCATCAAATGCCTGAATGGCAAGAAGGTCGTGATAATTTGCTCCTCCAGCCAGGATCACGTTCGGCTCGACGAATAGCTCCAACGAAGTATCAGGATAGGCGCTAACAGTAACCAATGGGGTACTTGAACTCACTAGTCCCGGAGCGACGGCCGTGATAATCGTAGAACCAGCGATTCCAGATGTTGTGAAATTGGCCCGTGCATATGAGCTACCTGTTTGGATTGTGACTTGCTTTGAAACCGAACCACAGCATGTACTGCTACTAGACAAATTGACTACGATGGGGTACGGCGCTTCGACCGGAACATTCAGTGCACTGTCAACCAAGCCAATAGTGACAATTCCGTGGCTTAACCCATCTGCTATAAGTGTCGGTAGTGCAACTTGGACGTTAAGAGAATCAGCGATGTACCCAAACGATGTTAGCAAGACTGTGTGAGAGTTCCAATTGTTAGCCAGTGCAGTAACATTGGCAGAACCAGATAGATACGTAGAAGTGATATTGAAAGTAGCATCTACGGAACCACTTATAATTAACACAGAAGCCGTGCTAACTTGCATAGTGGCATTGTCAGACGACCTTGCCCATACTGTTACATTACTAACGGGAGCTGTCGCGGGATTAATGTCCCCGGTCTTTATATCCAAAGTCTCTAACTCGACCACAACTCCACCTAGATATGTTCTGTTGTCGGTCAACAATTCACTCGGTGCAAAGTAAGGTTGTAAGAAGCTGATGAACGGATCGGAAGTTCCGTAGGAAGCCAAGGTCGAATTTACATCAACAGTATAAGTCGTTGCAACATATCCTTGCGCGGCAGCAGTTATGTTGACGTATCCTATAGCGCTGCTGCCCTGAGCTATCAGGTTTTCTGTTGCGTACGAAGATCCAGACGGAATGTATAGTGTGCTGTTTGCAACCTGAGCAATCGCTGGGTTGTTCGAGGTGAGAATGACTTGGACTGGAGCGTGAGCATCAACTGGTGTACTGGTTGTGCTATCAATAAGCTGAACAGAGATCGTCGCGGTTGATCCAGCATGTGCATAAAGTACTGATGGGGCGACTGATAACAGCAATTTTCTCGCCACTGGGCCAGTCGTTGTCATCGTCGCATTTCCAGAGAGGAGGCCGTTTGCTGCAGCTTCGATCGTAGTTGAACCAGAAGAGTATGTGGGAGTAAATGTGACATTTCCAAAACTCTCTCCCGCAGTAAGAATTAGTGATCTAGGAACTGATCCGACTTGAAGATTTGATGATGAGAGCGATACGTTGACTGAACTAGGTAGCTCAACAGGATTTCCAAATGCATCAACTGCTTCAACAAAGATGAGAGAGTTGAGCCTTTCATCAGCAGGAATCGATGTAGGACTGGGGTAAACTTCCAGCGCATATGGACTCCCGGCCGTCAATTGAGTCGTAACAGTGACGCTTCCCGTGGCGTAACCATTGGAGCTTGCTGTAACGACAGTGCTTCCTGGATAGCAGGTCGTCTGAAATTGTGCGTCGACATATAAGCTGCCGTTTTGAAATGTAATGGGACTTTGGACTACATTTCCCACTGTCTTATTCGATGAAGTGAGGTATATTGTCACATTGCTTGCCGGGACCGCAGGTAGTCCTGATGTGATGTTGACAAGTTCAATCACAATCGAAGAATAAGTTCCATTGTCCGCCGGGAGTACGCTTGGCAGAACCGAAAGCTGTAAACCGAGATCAGAGCCACTCGAGGCATTGGAGGTAATTTGCGGGGAAAAGGATGGAACTGCGGCAATCGAGGAGACTATGAAGAGTGCTAGGCAAAGAACGCTCCAAATTCGCCTAGGGCGATGTAATTTCAAAGTACTAATTTTAAGCGACAAGAGTGAAGTGTCTGAGAATCATCTTCCCGGTTTTTTTAATAGTGGTTGTGGAGTCGGACTACGTATTGTAGGTCGGGCGTTCGAATCGACCCTTCAGTCATTCACTAAATAGACAGTATCCCCCACAAGATGACGAATCTTATTTCTCACTAAAACTGTAGAAACGAAATAGCAATTCTTGTGTAAAGGTTTCGTGATTTCTGGGCTCGTATTCTCCACAGACTTATTAGTGATGTTTTGACGAGAAGTACATCTATACACGACGAAGAACCTTGGTGCAAATGGGAGAAGAAGACTCAAGGTCGACTGGAAACAGGGGCCTCTACAGAATTGGGGGCGTCGCATTATTCGGAGCAGCGATTGCTCTTATCGTGCAACTTCCTCTCGTTTCTTTAGCTTCAAATGCACTTTATGCGAATGCGACCGCGACGGGTTTGGCTAATGTCAGCCACGTATCTGCAAGCTATGCAGGATTCATCTCATCGATCGTAGCCCTGGATGTGTTCGGCATTATCGCCTTTGGTGCGTGGTATTTTGCGTTTCGAAGGATCAATTTGGTTGGGGCACTCGGCACTTTACTGATCGGAGTTGTTGCGCTCACGGTTGACCTTGCGGTGGATCTACCGATTCGTTTTGCCGAGATTAGCGCCGCGAGCGAATATGCAGCTGCATCCACTACCCAACAACCTGGAATTCTCGCAGTGTTTCAATTCATGCTTGACTTTAGCAATGACACGCTTTTGATGTCGACCTTCCTGCTCGGGATTGCGTTCTTGTTTTTGGCTTTCGCGATGCTAAAAGGGAAGAGCCTGTTTGGAAATTTGATTTCGTATTTGGCTTTGTTAACAGGAATTTTGGTCTTGATCCAAGTTCCCTTGGCTCTGCCTGCTAGCACGACGCCCTTCCTCGTCTCCTATCTTGCAGCGACGATTGTTCAGATCGTGTTCTTCATCCTTGCAGGGCTAAAGTTCTACCGGATGTAGGACACTCTGTTAGATCTTTGAAATCAAAGTAGATTAGGTAGTCCTCATTCTAACGAGGAGCGCGGTCAGGATATGTCTTCGATAGAAGATCAAGAAAGAAAACAGATTGTTGAAAAATTCTTTGGATTTATCATGCAGGGAAATCCAAGCGGAGGACTAGCTCTTTGCTCAAAGGACTGCAGACAACACAATCCGTACACAACGGGTGGGATGTCGGAGCTGTTCGAGGCAATGGCCGAAGTCCAAAAACAGCAAACAGAATATGCCGATCCTGATCTCAGTATCAAAAATTTGGTCTCTTAAGGAGACATTGTGGTTGCTCATACAGAATTACTGAACTCCAAATCAGATCCAAAGAAAGGAGGGCTAAGACAGGCTCATGTGTTCCGCTTTGGTTCGGACAATAGAATTATTGAATACTGGGACATTACGCAATTTATAGATCCAAATGGCATGCCTAATGCGGCAAACGCATTTTAGGAAATGATATCAATATGCGTAAGCCTACATCGATAACATCAAGGCAAAAACTGGTAAGACGCCCGAATACTATCGTAAGATGGCGAAGGAGAAAGGGCTAGTGAAGTACAGGGAACTGCTCAAGTGGCTCAAGACGGATTGCGGGTTGGGGCATGGACATGCCAATGCGATGATTCTGTACATACTGGATCCTAAACTAGCCAAGAAGAAAATACTCGCAGATGCAAGGAAAGAGAAGTAGTTGCTTAGAGCACTTCAATCTGAGCGCGGGAATATCCCATCTTCACGAGGGCATCCTTTGCGTCCTCTCGTTTGTCCCCCTGCAAGACAATTTGGCCGTCCTTGGACGTTCCTCCTGTCGCAAGTTTCTTTTTAAGTTCGCGAGTCACTCGCTCCAGTTCACCGTTGTTCGAAGGGATTCCTTGAATTAGTGTAGTGGGTTTTGAGAATCTTCTTGTCTCCTCTCTGATCACGATGTGAATCTCGTCACGGTCTAGCTCACGCAAGAGCTCTCCAAACTCTGGCTCTTCTTCTTCCTGTTCTTCGTTATCCTCAGGTATCAAAACTAAATTAGATCGCAACTCTCTTGAGACTGAACTTGCATTTATTCTCTCTTTTTAGCCTCCTCGTATTTATTAACGGTTCTGCGTAGTCTTCGGTTGAGATCAGATCAATCAAACTAAAAGATCTCTCTCCCCTTCTTCCTCTGACATAACTTCATTGGATCGACTATTCGGATTAGCGGTTCATCCATTCGTACGCGTTCCGAGACCACCTGCTTCATTTCCAATGCCTTTGTAATGCGACTGTGCGAAACTCACCCAGCCGCGGTGAGATATGTTCATGACCGCAACGAGGTCGCGATCAAACCACCTCTCACACTTCCAACACCAGAGCTGTCTTTCTCTTTTCTTATCTCTGCTACTTTGGAGTAACTCCCCGCATATGTAGCAGTTCGAACTCGTTCCTCTGGTTTCGGATTTCGTCAAGTAAATTACCGGAATCCCCTTCCATTGAGCTTTGTATTCTGTTTGTCTTTTAATTTCATTGTACGGCCAGTTATTGTTCATTTGATGACGATACTTTCGTCCCTGATAGTTCCCCCTTCGATACATTGATCTGATGTACCTGATATCTTCA
>JASHOD010000106.1 GCA_030041295.1 Nitrososphaerales archaeon | reverse complement strand
GAATGCAAGCCAAGAGAGTGCCACCGGCCAGCTTGAAGATGGCTGAAATTCCAAAAGGCGCGGAACCGCTGCAAAACTCCGTAGGTAGTGCCCCTGGGGTTCTCCTTAATCACGAACAGACAAGGATCGTTTCGCTTCCCGGAGTACCGAGCGAAATGAAAGCGATATTCGAAGATCACGTAGAACCAAGGATTTCTTCCGAAATCGGAAAAACTGCGGCGAAAAGAAAACAGTTGTGGATCGAAACCATCGGAGTGAGAGAGTCGCTAATTGCACCGTCTACCAAGAGAATCATGGACAGATATCGGAACGATGTATACCTAAAATCGCACCCGATGGGTTTTGACAAGAAACACAGGTCGATTATACATTTTCAATTGATCTTGGAGAACTTGTCCCCAAAGGGAGAACTGTCATTTGACAATGCTTCTAGTGAACTACGCAAAGTAATCTCAAAGCATGGAATCGTTAGACGAGAGAGGATTATCTCCTAATTCTGCCTAGTACGACGATTCAGCGCTCGGTCTCAACAGCCGCATTCTCTTGACTCGCCCGCACTTGGCACATTTGAATGACGCATATCCCCTCATGTTTCGGATTCTTTCATAGTCTTGAATGTAATTCTTCGTTCTCGTCATGCAATTATCGCAGAACCTGATTTCAAACTGCTCTGACAACGTACTTATCATCTAGTCCCAGTACTGTCTAGTTCGAATAAAGTTAAGCTTAGCTTCCATGAGATCTGAATAAAATTCGTCGTCCTTGCTTTGCATCTTGGAAAGAACTTTGGCGGCAGTTTGCGGCCCGACTCCGTAGACGCACTGCGCCACAATTCCCTGCTTTCCGTAGGAAAGAACAAGATCGGCTGAGCGCCTTGCTTTTGTCACAATATCCGATTCCTGCTGGTTTAGAGCTAGCCCTTTCAATTTCTTGTCCAGGGCGGTTTGAGCGAATTTTGCCCCGTAAAATAGGACTCCCAAAAGCGATGAAGCGCAACGGTCACATTTTGGCATGTCGGGCAGCGAACCCACCTGAACAAATTCCAGCAGGCTCGCACACTTGAAGCAGAGTAAGCTCACTATTTCGTTTGAAATCGACGCCTGCATAGATTCGACGGTGTTCAGAGTCTTTGAGCCATCGTAATTCTCGTCCATCTCTGCATAGCGGCTGAAAATATACATTCCAAGCGGACTGGGCCCGTTTGACGACTCTATTCCCAGTAGCTCTACTTCATTGCTCTTGCATTGTCTTAGTAGAGATAGGGATCCATCAACGTCCACCTTTTGCAAGAGAGCTTCCCTCAACGTTTCTTCGTAAACGGGTGTAAACCTGAACTTTACGACTAGGTCTTTCAGGGCCTCCCCCGATAGCATCATCCCTCTCTTCAGGACGCCGAATCTTTCAGCGATAAATTTCATGTAATATCCAAAAGGAAAGTGCTTGCGGATCACGGCATTAAGAAAGCCCTTAGTTGCAATGGTGCAGTCGAATAGCAAACCGGCCATTTCGTGAACGTCAAACTCTTCGGTCGTGAATTCGATCATTATCCGATAACCGTCGTTCCACCAATGGCGTATCAGGCCCTTTCGGAGAAGGATTTCTTCGAAGAGTTCGCCGAGAGTGAGGTTGATGCGTTCCCCCCGACTTGTGTGAACTATCATATAGCGGTCGAATTTCTCGAGTACGATCCTACTGTTTGTTGGGATTGCAAAATTTTGTTTCTGAAGCTCTAGCTCGTTCATAATTGAAGAGCGAACGTTCCGATCTGCGTTCCAATACTTTGTTTCCTCGATAAGATCTTCCTTTGAACTTTCAGTTCTAATTCTAGATTCTATTGTCCCCCGTTCCTTACCAACCGCCTCTGCTACGTGCTGTGGTAAAGGTAGTAATTCTCCATCCCATCCGGGAATTGAAGCCGAGGGGTCGACGACAGGAGTCACGTAAACATTGTCTGCTTGCATTGATTCAATCTGCCATACCCTGCCTTTGATTATGAAGTGAATCCCCACCTCGGCATGTAATATCATGAATTCTTCTCCGAGGATGCCGACCTTTTGCTGAGTGCTCAGGTCTATCACATTGTATCTTCTTTCATCTGGAATCATCGACAGGTTTTCGAGGTAGTAATTTCGACATCTACTGGATCTCGGGAGAATCGACCCGTCAGTATCAATTTTGAGATAACCCAAGATCTGCATGTAGTTGACAACCGAACGAAGCTCGTTTTCGGTTAGATTTCTATAGCAGTAGCTTTTTCTGAAAAGTTCCAGCATTGACGGAACTTTTTGCCTGCCGGCCACAAGAAGCTGCCCTGCGATCTGGTGACAGAGAACATCCAATGCTCCTTCGTGGATTGTGACGGGCTCCAATTTTTTCGCAATTGCCTCCTTTGAAATCACGATCGATTCGAGGGAATCTTCTGGACTGACACTTAGCGTGATTCCTTCAGAAGTTCTTTCAAGAGAGTGACCGGATCTTCCGACTCTTTGAATCAGGGAATTTACTTGTCTCGGAGACATGTACTGAATGACCAAATCAACAGAGCCGATGTCTATTCCTAGTTCCAGAGTTGACGTGCAAACCATTGCCGCGATCTTTTTCGATTTGAAATCTGCTTCGACTCTTTCTCTTTCTTCCCTTGGGAGAGAACCGTGGTGAACGCCGCTCTTCACTCCAAATGTGCCTAGACGCGCAGCAAGAAACTCTGCGATAGTTCTGCTGTTCACAAAAATCAGCACGCTTTCATGACCCTTGATCAGATCGGCCACTCGAGCCATTCTTGCGACCGCTTGCGATGAAGCGAAGAGTTCGCTAGCTAACTTTCTGTCTTCTTCCGTTGGTTCCGGCATTTCCACTCTGTACGCCACAGATTTGAGGGTGGAAGTCGCATCTACGACCTTAACTTCTCTATTTGTACCCGAGAGAAATTTGCCAATTTCTTGGCTGTTTGCAATTGTTGCTGACAATCCGATCCTTTGAAACTCAGAACCTTTTCCGATTTGCTCTTGAATTCTTTCCAGAGATAGCGATAATTGAGCTCCTCGTCTATCCGAGGCTAACTGGTGAATTTCATCTACGATGATACAGCCTAGGTTCGTGAGGCCCTGTCTAAGTCGTGAACCCATTATCAAGACTTGAAGAGTCTCTGGAGTTGTAATCAAAACGTCAGGAGGATTGATTGCCTGCTTCCTACGATCCTTTTGTAAAGTGTCTCCATGGCGAACTTGTACGGAGATTCCGAGTCTAGTTCCCCAGAATTCGATTCGCCTTAGCATATCTCGATTAAGAGCACGTAAAGGAGTCACGTAGATTGCTCGAATGCCTGACTTTTCTCTATCTGTCAAAATCCTGTGAAAGACGGGTAACAGTGCCGCTTCGGTCTTCCCGGAGCCAGTAGGAGAAATGATTAGAGCATTAGACCCCGACAGGACAACAGGAATTGCTTCCTTTTGAACTTCAGTTTCCTTGGTCATTCCTAATTCTCGTGCAACATCTCTGATTTTGTGATCGAGAGACGAAAATGGTTCAGTTCTTTCGACCGTTTGCAAGAGAATCGGTACCTGAAGGTAAAGTCGTATCTCTTATTCTAATCTTGCGGCCATGTCAAAAGGTATTCGGGTTTGCAATCTAATTTCATACCCGAAAGCAAGATTCAGCAAAGATGTTCTGCTATAAATTTTCGTTAATTCTATGCGAGCTTTGACATTCTTTCCGCAAGAGCTCTTATCTGCTTCGAGTTATCCCTGAGTCTCTTCTTGTTTTGCGAAGTATCACTGGAACTCTGAAGTTCCTCGAAATATGAAACGTATGATGACATTTCGCTGAGCATATCTTCGACCGACTGAGGCGTAGTAGATCTTTTTCTTCTCGGACCAAACGGGGGCCAGTCCTGCAGCTCGCCGTCTCCTTTTTGGGTAAGCTCATATTTGCCATCTTCTCTTTTTTGCACCAGTCCCTCGCTGGACAATTGCTCTAAAACAGGATAGACGGATCCGGGAGAGGGTCTCCACCATCCCTGAGTTGTGATTTCAATCTCGTCCATGATTTCGACACCATTTTTCGGCGAGGCAGAAATCATCGATAAGATTAGCATGCGGAGTCCTCTGCGTTGATGCATCATGAAGCGAAAAGGCCACAAATTATGTCTCCTAGTCTAATGATACCTCTTTCATCTGAAGCAATTAATCCTATCGGTTCTCCGATATCGGATTTCCGATATATCTATATGCATCGTGTTTGTACCATAGTGTGAAGGTAAGTAAAATTGTCTGATAGTTCTCCTTACGGAATGTACCAAAGACGCAGACATATCTTTGGTTGGATCATAGCTGGACTGCTTAGCCTGTTCGTCGTAGGCGGCCTCGCTTTGTGGGGATTCGCACTGCTCACTGGTCATATTCCTCTGGTGTTCCCAAGACCATTTGGATTCTTTTTCTTGTTTCCGTTGGGGTTTCTAATCTTTATCTTCCTAATCTTTTTCGCAGTAAGAATCGCTTTTTGGGGAAGGTGGGGTGGTGGCGGATGGCGAGCCAGAAGAGGATATTATCATGGCGCTGACGCACGAGAAATTCTTAGGATAAGATACGCTTGCAGCGAGATAACGAAGGATCAGCTCGACCAAATGATGAAAGACCTAGACGAGCACAAATAACGTACTACGCTTCATGGTTTATAGCTAGTTTTACTTTTCCTCAAATCATTTTCCGAGTACGTTAGTGTTCAGAAAGCAGCCTTAAATTCTTAAGACCAATTTCTTTGCTTCAATTAAGCAGAAATGGTCAGAATTAGCAAACTTCCCTCGTCAAGGTGGAAAGACTATAGATCTATCAGGCTGCGGGCTTTGAGGAGCGACTCACGGGCTTTTGGCAGCTCGTATGAAGAAGAAAAGGAACTCGAACCAAAAGACTGGAAGCGTCGAATATCGAATGCGTATTTTGCTTTATCAGATGACGACAAGCCAGTTGGAACCATAGTTGTATTCATTGAAAATCGACCAAAAACGCGGCACATTGCAAACATCTTTGGAGTGTACGTGGACAAAGAATATCGCGGCTGTGGCATTGGAAGAATGCTTCTGGATAGGGCACTACATGAAGTCACTAGGAAAAAGGGAATTGCGAAAGTCAAACTTCAGGTCAACACAAAACAGGTTGCAGCTGTTAGACTATACGAAAAGTTCGGCTTCAAACCCATTGGCGTGATGAAGAAGGAATTAAGAGTAAACAGCAAGTACTATGATGAATTGTGCATGGAGAAACTCTTGATATAATTCTACTATGCTCGACTTCATTTTCCGAGCTTCTTTGCAAGAATGCTCATTCCTTCGTAGATCAGATTAGCTGCGAGCATACTCGTTAGTTCGCTCACATCATAAGGAGGGGAAACTTCGACAACTTCCATCCCTGAGAGATCTATGTCCAGTTCGCGAATTAGTTTCATAAGTTCAAGACTTGTCAGCCCGCCAACTTCGGGAGTTCCAGTACCCGGAGCGAATGCAGGATCCGTCACGTCAATATCAAGTGAAACATAGGTCTTACCTTTCAGAGAATTCACATGTCTTATGACGTCTGCTCTGTCTTCATGGGTCTTAATTGTCGTATAGTAAGTGATACCGAGCCTTAATGCGTCCTCTACGTCCTCTTTTGAGTAGAGCGACCCTCGAATACCAACTTGAATGACCTCGTTAATCAAGCCCTCTTCCCTTGCCCTGCGTAGCCATGTACCGTGCGTGTATTTTTTGCCCCAGTAATTATCCCAGAAATCATAATGGGAGTCTAGATGAATTAGATTCACTTTTCCATGTATTGCGTGCATTGCTCTAAGGTTTGGCAGAGCTATCACGTGGTCTCCTCCAGCCAGAAAAGGGATCGTCTTTTTCTTTGAAGCAATGTCAAAAGTCGTCTTCTGAACAGATGAGATAGTATCTTCAGTGTATCCAGGGATGACAGGTATATCTCCATAGTCGCACGCATTCAATGAATCAAAGGGGTATACGTCAACAAATGGATTGTACGGTCGCAGTAACCTTGATCCCTGTCTAATACCAGAAGGGCCGAATCTCGCACCAGGACGAAAGCTTGTAGCATCATCGAACGGCACACCAATGAATACACCTTTGACGTCTTCGAGGTTAGTGCCGACTGGAAGTCTTGCGTAGGTCGAAATCCCTGCAAATCTGGGAAGAACCTGAGGGTCTAGTTGTCTCATGTTTATGTTCGAGTCAATATGCGGGCTAAAAAGCTAATCAGCTAGTGTCAATCCGATCAGAATTCCCGCATTTTATATTTGCGACTTCAGATTCGAGATTTTTGTCGAAGTAAACCGAGCCAAGTAATTGAAAGAGAGTTCGAGGCTGAATCAGGAAGAAAATGAAAGTGAAAAATGATGGTAGCCCCGTTCAGATTCGAACTGAAGTCACCGGCTCCAAAGGCCAGTACTCAAGGCATCCTGGTCTTTCTCGAACCCTTTCATCTGTTCGAAATGAGACATAGAGCTTGCTTGACCGTTTTGCGCTCAGACTGGTTTTGAAGCCAATCTGCGGAGCCCTACACCACGGGGCTATATTCTTAGGATATATCCGAATTCAATGAGTAGGAATCCTTGTTTAAATCAATTTTTCAACGCTCGATGAAAAAGGTAACTATTTGAAATCAATAGTCTCGAAGGGTACACGTTAGCGGAGCTAATCAATTGTCGCGTTCCACGGATTCCGTCATCACGGTCTACGGACTAAGCTCCGAGGGGTATGATATTGGAGCAAAACTTGCTTCCAAAGGATACGAGGTTTATGTCGTTGACGAAAGTCTTGGGACAGCCATGATTCTCCGCCCGCACATGGCTGCAGACTATGCCCACCTCAGTTCTCTTCTAGCGGACGAACCACTTCTTGATTTGAAAAGTGGTAAAGACTGCATTGCAAAATCGAAGGTCCTTTTCTTTGCACCCAAACTACGAAGAAATGAGGAAGATGTCTTGTCTGAGGTAAAATCCAGGCTGAGCGATTTTGCCAAAAGCATTGCTCCAGGTTCAGTAATCCTGTTTTGCCTTCCCCTTGGAATAACAGGCTCAAGAGAGATTATCGAAAGGATCGAGCATGTGTCCGGACTCTCTCGAGAAAAGGAATTCGCCTTTGTCTATCTACCCCTGGAAAACGGGAAACCCACTGTTTTTGGTTGCGACAAAAGATTGGACGATTACTTTTCGACTATCGAAGCAGCCGGGTTATCGATGGAGATATCCAGAGTCTCAAGAGCAGAATTAGTGCATGCTCAAAAGCTGCTCTCAAAATACGCGGCTTTGGCTTCGACATTCGAAGCGGCAAAAAGGCTCACAATGTCCGGTTCCGACAGCCCCCGAGAATACAAGCAGATTTTCGCCGACGATTTAGGCTCGTCATTGTACGACCTGAAACTTGTCGTCGAGTCGGTTGAGACTGGCGACCCGATGCTTTACCTAGGTTCCGGTTCGCTCAAAAGCGTCGAAGGTTACTCTAGATTTCTCGTGGAACGAATCCGCGAACTCGTAAAATCAAGAGATCTTAAAGCAAGCAGGTTGAAGATTACTTTGTTTACTGATACTGATCCTTTAGAGATGCGAGGAGATAAAATAATCATGGCTCGTTCGGTTTCTGAAAGGCTGCGGGATTTCTTCTCCGACATCGATTACCTGAACATAATGAAAGAGGGGTTCACCTTTCCGATGGGAATTGAAAAGACAAATCTGATGGTTTTCTTATCTGGAAGTGCAGAACAAAAATTGACTGAACTTTATGAGGATCAGATCAACATGACGAAATCACAGGTTATTAGGGCAAACCTGCCCGTTGAGTTTGTGGGATAGGACAAAGAAAGGTGGGAAGGACAATGCAAAAGAAAGATATTCGGATTGGAGTAGTAGGTACTGGAGGGTGGGGAAAGAACCATGTGAGAGTTTTCAGCGAATTAGGGGACTTGCAATCCATATGCGACATTGATCCCGACCGAGTTTCACAGTGGAGCACAAAATACGGGTGCAAAGGATACACCGACATTGATAAAATGCTCGCCGAAGAGAAACTCGACGCAGTCACCATTTGCGTTCCAACTTCGAAGCACTACGAAGTAGCATCTAAGGTCATTTCAAAGAAAATCAATGCCTTCGTTGAGAAGCCTATGACGGCCACTGGTGTCGAAGGCCAGAAACTTGTTGAACAAGCAAAAGATGCTGGAGTGTTTCTGACAGTTGGATTCATCGAGCGTTTCAATCCCGCCGTCGTTGATGCGAAAAATGCAGTCAAGAATCGAACTTTAGGCGAGCCATTGCTCCTAGAATTTCACAGGGAGAACAAGTGGGCTGGAAGAATTACGGATGTCGGAATAGTGGCAGACACAAGCGTTCACGATATAGACACTGCGAGATGGCTCTTTGACGAAGAACCGCATCTTGTATTTGCTCGTTTAGGAAACGTGCTATCCCAAACCAAGGAGGACTTTGCTGCGATCACTTTGGGGTTTACAAAACAAAAATCTGCCTTTATAGTTTCGAACTGGGTTACCCCTAAACGGCAACGCCAATTGACGATAGTATGCACGGAAGGGGTTATTTCTCTCGATTTCGTGACGCAGGAAATAAGATTTGACGACCCAAAAGGAACACAAAGCCCGCGGCGAGAATTCAAGGAACCGCTCATGGCAGAGATGGAGCTCTTTCTGGATTCACTACGAAATGGCAGACCACCTCTTGTGAAACCAATCGACGGATTGAACAACACAATCGTCGCAGAAGCGGCTGTTGCAAGCGGTCAAACTGGAATGCCTGTCTTTCTAAACTTGCAAAAATCCATCTGACTACGAAAATATCGTTCCCCGATATGAATTGAGCATCCTAAGAAATTGACTATAATTTCTTAGCTCGAAGGCAATTTCCCGTTGTTCAACGAGTTGAACAACCCCTAAAGCTGCTTGAGCAGGGTGTTCAAAAATGATTGTTCTAGTAGTCCTCTATGTCTCTTGGTCAATCTAACGGAGAAGTGAAAACTCACAAAATGAGTTCAAAGAAAACAGTCATTGTATCGGGAGCCGTAGCAGCTATCGTCGCAATAGCTCTCGTTGCAGCGGCTATGTTCACACCAGGATTAGTAGCAAAGCCAACAACAACAACTTCAACAATGTCAACTTCACTTTCCGGAAGTTCATCCACATCGAGCGGAAGCGGAACTGTCGGTGTCTCGTTTACAGATCCGCCTACCGTGCCGCCAGGGGTAACTGACGTTTACGTCAATTACTCTGAAATAGCGGTACACGTCGCTGACGCAGGAAACGAAACCGGCTGGTACGAAATCGCTCCAGCTGGAGAAGTCGACTTGATGTCAGTGATAAACACCAGCATCACGCTGGGAAGCGCTCAAGTGACTTCTGGAACATTCAATGCAATCGGGTTCAACATTACATCGGCAACAGTCACAGCCAACGGGATAAACCAAACTGCTTACTTGACAAGTAATCACTTGTTCGCCCCAATAATTGGTGGACTACAAGTATCCGCCGGAACAAATCAAGGAGTTCTGGTTGATCTCAGTCCGACAGTTGTCGCGGTAGAAAACGGATCAGCAACAGCATACGTTCTTGTGCCAGCAGCTCACATACTGAGAATCCCACTATCCATCTGGATGGCGGAGAATCACCCAGGTTACAGGGATAACAATCTCGGTCACGAGAGCTGGTATCAGCAAGCACGTGGTGACATCTCAATCACAAGCGAGTCACTCTCAGCGAACTCGCTCAGCGTAACAATCCAAAACGAAGGACAAAATAACGCGACCGTAGCTTGGATCTCAATCTACTACCCAATGGATGTCATATGCCAACAGTACACCAAAGTATGCATGGCCTCGCCAACCTTCGGAATAAATACGCCAAAAGCAATCCCAGTCGCTCTCTTTGCGGTATCGTCAAGCGGCAACTTGGCACAGTACAACTTTACTGCATCTGCAATGGCAAGAGCTGGCGGAAACTCTGGAGTCTTTGAGATTTCGGGCCCACTGAACTTCTCTAGCGGAGCTCAAGTAGGTTATGTACTCTCGCCGGGACAGTCAGTGACGTTGACTTTCAACGGACCAATCTCAACAATCAAGTACAACATCCTTGACTATCTCCATACCAATGCTGCAGTACCGGACAGTCTCATGAATGCAATTACCACAATAAACAGTGGACAACAATACTACATCATTGCGAGCGGTCCTTGTTCTACCTTTGCGTACCAACTGGTAACAGCAGGTGGTTCATCATCGTCTTCTAGCTCGACAGCTACTACAACAACGGCAAGCTCTACAAGCCAAACCTCCAGCTCCTCGTCCTAGGAGAAACAAATACTAACCAAAGCAACCAAAAAGAAATTGAGCGCAGAGAAATATTCTCTCGCTCTTTTCAAAATTTTTTTCTCTTTCGGTCAATGTCTGAAAGCCTGTTCCTATGTTCTTGAGATCCTGTCGACCGAAAGTATATATTTGCGCAGCTACCATTATACGAAGATCTAAAGATCAATGTCTCCTTCGGACCTTGGTTCGCAATCCAAAGAACTTTTGCTAGTACAGGACGATGAGATCGTCGAGGTCCCAAGTGGAAACGATCTTGCCGTACTACAGGAACTCGCCGACTCGTTCGGCGATATAGGCGCTCTTTCATTTCAAGGTATCCGAAGAAAGCTTGGATTGCATCAGGAAACACTCTCGCGTTCGCTACGTCGACTAGAAAGAGATGGCCTGATTGACAAGTGCGATTCCGATTACAAGATTAGTAGGAAGGGGTCCGAGATTCTATCTCGGGGAAAGAGAAAATCTGATTCGAATTCCATGCCTCATGTGACTTTTCCCATTCCGATTCTTCGAACCATTCTCCCACCTCAGGCCACGGAATTTGAGATTGAATCTGCGCTCAGTCACAAATGGTTTGGGAGCTTGCGCTGGTACGGCTCTTCAAGAGGGGAGGACGGCGCTATCTTGTCTTGGACGACGGATGACGGAAAACTGAGATTATCCGCTCGGATATCCGACGGATACCTAACGGTCGAAAGCGAAGCGACTACAAAGGATTCGATGGATATTGCAATCAAGGCTGCCTACGAAATATTTGATCACGTGTCAAAGGCTTTCAAATACAGAGACATGATACCATCTAACGAACGGCAAGGGTCGTCGCTTATTCGTGCTGGATAATCACATCTTCTTTGACTGCGATTTTGCATAATCAGTTAGCTCTTCGTGTGACTAGTTAATCTTCTGATCTAGTCAATAATTTGCAACGATTCCAATGTATCGGGTATGAAGATTCTAATCGAATCTTCGACAACAAGAAAAAAATAGGAGAATGTAAAATCAAAATTGACAACCATAGTCGGAATATTGTGTAAAGACGGAGTCGTACTTTCGTCGGATAAAAGAGCCAGCAAGGGCTTTTTCATCGGGTCGAAGATCACCCAGAAAATCTTGAAAGTCGATGACACTCTCGCGGTCGCGATCGCCGGACAGGTGTCGGACGCAGAGTACATGGTCAACGCGGTTAGAGCAGAAAGTTCCCTAGTATCAATGCAGCGCGGCTATCCGCTGACGGTCAAGGAAACAACGAAGCTCATTTCAAACGTAGCCTACCAAGGAATGAAAAGCTACCAGCCATATTTGGCCGAATTCATCGTTGCAGGTATCGATGCCACAGGTCCGCATGTCTACATCACTGACATGAGCGGAGCGGTTTCATCAGAGAATTTTGTCTCGAGCGGCTCGGGCAGTCCAATCGCGTATGGTGTCCTCGAAAGCATCTACAAGGAAAACATGACAATGGAAGAGGCAAAGACTTTAGGTCATAATGCCGTTCAAGCCGCGATGGAACGAGACCCTGGATCAGGTAACGGAATAGATGTTCTTGCGATTCCGTCGACCATTCTTGTTCCTCAAGTAAAGGTATCCTAGCAAGGGAGAGAGTGAATTAGTAAAATGGAATCACAACAATTAGGAAGAATGCCTTATTTCTACGGACCGGAGGGCGCTCTCGTTCAAGTTGACTTCGCGCTCGAGGCAGTAAACAGGGGCTCCACTACGATTGGAATTCGAACAGACGAACACGCAATCCTCGCTAGCCAGCTAAAGCCTACGAGAGCGCTGATCGATCCTGCAGAAAAAATTTATCAAATTGATGAGCACCTGGGCGCAACGGGCGCTGGTTATATCGGAGATGTCTTGAAGCTGATCCAAGAACTGCGTTTACAGGCTCAAAAACATCGTCTGACTTTCGACTCGCCGGTAGATATCAAGTCTGCGTCTGAAGAACTTAGTTCATACCTGCACCAGTACACCATCTATGCCGTTAGGCCGCTCGGCGCGTCGATAATACTCGCAGGGAGAGACCCCACAGGCGTTCAGATGTATCAAGTCGATCCGAGCGGAACTTACTTCAAAGGCTCTGGATTCGCAGTAGGCGCCGGTTCTGACAGATCCTTAGAAGTCATCCAACGTGGATACAACCCAAGGATGTCCCTTGAGGAATTAGTAATCTTGGGAACAAAGGCAATCAAAACGGTGACACAAGACGAAAGCATGATCGAGATCGGAGTTGTTTCAAGAGTATCTTCGAAATTCGAGAAGCTAACCGCTCCAGTGCAGACGGTTCAATAAAACCCAAGAATAACACGGATGAAGGAGATCTAAAAGGTCTCCTGAACTCTCTTTTTCTTTGACCTGCGATACCCTCTCTTGTCGAGGTTATCTCAAAGATTGAAACTCTACTGAGCAACGTTTTTCTCTTTCAAATTCTTCATTAATCTTTGTAAGAGAGATATCAAACGTGCCTAGACCGAAAAATGTTGACGAGCTCAAGCAACATCTACTTTACAACAATACGCTCGATGTTTGGACAGCGTTATGCTCTGAAAGAGGCAAGGACTGGAAGACGCTTGACGAGTACCACCGATTTCTCGAACATCTAAAGACTTCAGGAGTGAAGCTCGATGTTTCGGTGGTTTGCCCCCCGATAAAGGGATTCTCCGACAAGCCTCCCAAGGCCTTTAACATAAAACTTGACACACTGACAGTTGAAAAGATCAGGCAGTTTCAATAGCGATAAAATAAATACCTAGGCAAAGACTCTTTTTATTCCAAAGCACAACTTGCAAAGTGATTTTTTAGTTTGAAAAGAAAATTGCTCGATATTCTTGCATGTCCCATCGACAAGCACTATCCGCTAGAACTTTTTGAAATCCAATCGGAAGGTGATTTAATCGTCGACGGTGCTCTAGCCTGCACGCAATGCGGAAGGTACTATCCGATTATCGACGAGATTCCAGTGATGCTACCGGACGAACTCCGGAACAAGAATGAGGATCTCGACTTTCTGATGAAATACCGAGACAGACTACCAGACAAGATAGTCAAACAAGGGAAACCAATCCATCTCGAATGACGAATCCCTGTCTATTGTTCTTTCTTAGGCGCGTCGCAGATTTTGGCTAAAAGGGAAAAAAGGAATACTCGAAAACGCCCCGAGAATAGATCAAAAAAGGCGAGACTGGATGTCGAAGTCCCGCACTTGATATCACCGAAGGCGGAAATTGGGAAGAACGTTCGCATCTGGAACTACGCGTACGTCGGACCTGACACAAAGATCGGAGACAACACAAAGATTGGATCTCTAGCTCATGTGGACTACAACGTAGTAATCGGTAGTGACTGCAAGATTGAAGGGCTCGCTTACATTGCCCCTCTTTCCAGAATCGGCAACAAAGTATTCATCGGGCCCTCTGCTTGCCTCACAAACGATCCCTACCCCTTATCAGATAGAATGATAGGGGTAACCGTGAAGGATGGCGCCCTAATTTGCGCGGGTTCGGTAGTCAAGGCCGGGGTAACAATTGGAGAAAATAGTGTGGTCGGGATGGGTGCCGTCGTTACAAAAGATGTTCCACCAAATTCTGTCGTAATAGGAGCTCCCGCCAGGTATGCATACTCGCGCGAAGATTACGAGAGAAAGAGGCTTAATTGGAATTCCGCTAAATGAGTGATTATGTTCTCAGCCTCAAGCAAGTCATGCTTGGTTGCTGCTAAGAGTCGGTTCATTTCTTGTCGGAATTGTCTTTCTTACGAGCAAGTTCCTAAGTAAAGCAAGTGCGTAAAGCCATACGAGACCGAGCACAGTCGCGAATACACCCTTTGCAATACTGTCAGTCAAACCTCCCCAATAGTGAAAGGGAAGAATGAATTTGAAAATAACAACTGAACCAATGAGAACCAGAAGCCACGCTATCGTAAAGATTGCAAGAAGAATGAAAATAGGTCTCTCTTTTTCCATCGTGATCTAAAGCACCATGAAAAATGGGATCCACGTGAGCAGGGCCGTTATGCCCGCCAGCAGAGCGCAGTACAAGGATAGTTTCAAAATATCATTTGCTATCTCGTTCTCCGCCATTGCGCTTCTAGACACTATCATTCGCATTAACGTAATTGGCGCCTTTGGGTCATCAGATGCTATTACTCTTCCGTCAGGCAGGCCTATTGTTGGGAGATTTTTGATCTGTCGATGCTCCATAAGACGCTTCACACTTGAAAGGAAAAAGAAAGAGTTCAATATCGCAGGAAGTATCGCAATCACGGCAACAAGTTCGGCTCCTCCGATCATCGCCATTGTTCCGTAAGCCGCTCCCAGAGTAATTGCACCGGAATCCCCTGGAAAAATCTTCGAAGGATATCTGTGGAATAGAAAGAAAGCAGCAGTCCCTGCTAGTATCGGAAACATTGCAACAAGAATTATAGGGTCTGTCTTTCCAGCGAGAACTCTGAGATAAATGTCGAGAGTAACTGGGACGCATGCAATTAAAATGAATCCACTTACCACACCGTTTAGGACATCGATTGTGTTTATAGTATTGGTCACAACAGGTATCGCAACCACGATCAAAAGAGGATAGACAAGCGGAATGTGTGCCGGTATCTTGAAAAAAGGAAGATAAAACGTCGGAGTAAAAACCTTCGAATTTGGGATTGCATATTCTATTAGAAGAATTGGAAGGCCGGCAACCAAAAGTAGGGCAGGTTTCACTATACCTCCAAGTGTTTTGAGATCGTCTACCAGACCGATCAATCCCGATATTGCTGTAGCGAAAATCAGAGCCAAAATCGCATAGCTTCCCGAGAAGGCGAACAAAATAGCCTCTCCAACTAGAATCGATGTTAGTATGGCAGGTCCTCCCGGTCTAGGTATCTTCGGTTTGTCTTCCTTATGATAATCCAGTACAGCCATGTTCTTGCTCATAAGATAGCCAATGAGCCATCTAGTAAGAAAGAAACAGATTACGAATGATACGAAGGTGCCAATTAAACCCAAAAAGACAAGTGATTCCTGATTCAAAGTAACTGATTTTTCCCTTGTTCAGGGTCTATCTAAGCGCACACTTTTTAAAAAAATGGGCCGCTGCGCAGAACGTTGATAATCAGTTTAAATATTAAGAGAGAAGCCAATTCTAGCGAATCCTAAAATTGAAAATTGCTGATCTTAAGGGCGAACAAAGCCGCGTAGACGTCGAAGGCGAAATTACCGAAAAAGGCGATGTACGTAATGTCAATCTAAGGGCTGGGGGAACTTCCAATGTTGCCGATTGCACTATTCGAGACGAGTCGGGCTCGATTAAATTAACTCTTTGGGGTGAACAAATCAACTCAGTCGACGTCGGTGATCGCGTCAGAATCGAAAACGGTTACACCAAAGCTTTTCGCGGCGAAGTTCAACTTAACATTGGCCGTTATGGGAAACTTGTCAAAGTAACCTAGACTTTCGATATTTCCATATCGAAGGCTATTAGTCGCTTATAATTGACTAGCCTTTTTGTACAGTGACGCGAAAATAGAGCGTCATTATGGTTTAGTTTTCGAAGCAAGGCAGTCTGAGTATAGGATCTCGTTTCTAAAGCAATTTTTTCTCAAAATTCTAAAATAGCTTTGAGCTTAAATTCTCACCTCATGTCTAAGAAATACACTCTTCCTGAATTGCCGTACAAGTATGACGCACTGGAACCTTATATCTCCAAAGAGATCATGACGCTTCATCATGATAAGCATCATTTAGCTTACGTGAACGGTGCTAATGCAGCCTTGGATAAGCTCGAGAATGGTCGCAAGAACAACTGGCAAGGGGTCGATATCAAGGGAGTGGAGCGAGACCTTAGCTTCAACCTTGCAGGGCATGTTCTACATTCGATATTCTGGCCGAATATGAAGCAGGGCGGTGGAGGAAAGCCTGGCGGGAGACTCGCCGACAAGATCAACGAAGATTTTGGATCCTTCGACGCTTTCAAGTCACAATTAGCAGGAGCCGCTAAAGCTGTCGAGGGTTCCGGATGGGGAATGCTTGTGTGGGATCCTGTCGAAAAACAACTCCTGACTCTCCAAGCCGAAAAGCACAATTTGCTCTCTGCTCAGAGCTCCGTTCCGCTGCTCGTTTGCGACGTGTGGGAACACGCCTACTACCTCCAGTACAAGAACGACCGCGCAGCTTATGTCGACGCATTCTGGAACGTCGTAAATTGGGAGAATGTCGATCAGCTTCTGTCGAAAGAAATGTAGTACAAACACATCTAGAAAGAAGTGCGAGATATCGTGTTAGTGATTTTATTTCTCGCATTTCAAGCACTTTTTTGTTTTCTTTGTATCCTAAATTATTTTGACCGGTTCCGATATGACAACTGATGCCGCTGTCATACAACGCAATTTTTGTCATCTTACATTTGATATAGAGGGCTTACTCGTTATATCAAAATGTGAGTAGTTGTAGTGAGTTTCGAATTTGGTGAGAACCTCTTCGCGGCGGAGGAACAGAAATCGGCAAAGACGCGATTCAAGAACCGAAACAGACTTGGAATCGTCGCAAACATACTTACAATTGCAAAGACCGGCGCTTTGAAAACGCACCTCATGTACAAAGCAAACTTGAGTTATACCATGCTGAGGGACTACCTGAAATTCCTTCTCGACAATGGTCTACTTTCGGAATCACAGTACCCTGAGGACAAGGTTACACTATATCGCACGACGGACAAAGGCGTTCGCTTTTTGGAAAGCTACGTTGCCCTGAAGGATCTTGCCTCACTCATCATTGACAAGAAGCCATTCGGTCCTTCTCCTGCACTGGAATGCGTCGCAGAAATAGAGAGTAGCCAATCTGCTTCTATTTCATCCTCACCGTTTACCGATCTCTAGTTCGACTGTCCAAAAAACCTCTCAGGAGAGCCCGGAAAATCGGTGCTTTCCCTTTTTTGCTTTATTTCTTACGCGGCTACGGCAATTTTAGAAGAGCGAGTGCTCTCTCCGAATAATTTCCTTCCAAAGAATCGGCAGCTTGTTGATGTTTTCCTCGACTATCGACTCGATCTCCTTTTCGAGCTTTGGAATCTTCTTGCTGTACAATTGCACGTTGATTGCCTGGGGCTGGTTGATAGGCTTGCCTATTTCCGAAACGATGTAGCAGGCGACTTGAACGATTTCTGGATTTTCCTTTACAATCCTTGATACAATCTTGTTCGCCACAATATTGTAGATTTTTCCGGTGTGATTAATCGGGTTCTTGCCTGCGGACGCTTCGAGGGTCATCGGTCTAAACGGTGTGATCATTCCGTTGGCGCGATTTCCTCGGCCGACCTGACCGTCGTCGCCATTTTCCGCACTCGTACCGGTCACGGTGAGATAGTATAGTTTCTTTGCAAAATTGTCAGCGGAATTTACGTGGATTGAAACAGGTAATTTCGTATACTTGTTTGCAACTTTCTCAGCAATGTCGTTCACGATTTCCTTTGTCTCGCGATACGCCCTTTCGTCCTTTACAAATTCGGATACTATTGCGCAAGCGATCGTCAGGTTGACCTTCGTTCCACGCCGCACAGCCATGACCTTTATGTCCTCACCGATGGCAGGGTGTTTCTTTTTCACGTCGGCAGAATTTAGTTCCTTCTCTACGTTGAGCACCACATCTTCGGTTTCGGTAGTAGGACCATACCAGACACCGAAACTCGTGTCGTTGGCTAACGGGATTTCGTCCTCAAGATCGAAATTCTTGACCAGATCAACGCTCCCGGGTCTAATTCTGGTCGAGACGTGAACATCCTTTTCCACGTCGAGTGCATGCATTGACTTTTTGAGCCAACCCTTGGTTGTTTCCTCGGCAATCTTGTCAATTGGAATCTTTCGTCCGGCTATTTCAGAAGCTGCTCGTCCAACGAGGATGATATCGATGGGCGCCTTTACTTTTCCCCCGCCGAACCAGGCTTCCGCCTGTCCTCCGACTAGAACGCACTTATCGACGTTGTGATGGTAAATTCTTCCAAAATTCTCCATGTAGTATTCGCACAGCCCGATGCTGAGTTCCTCCGCTGACTTGTCTGAGAGGCTGTCAGGATGGCCTTTGCCCTTTCTTTCTACAAATTCAACGGGAATGCGAGCCGTAGGAGTTCCATTTTCAAAACTAACTTCTACATTCAATAAGCCATGACCGTTATGCCTACGCTCTAGGGCAAACGGCCCTTTTAATCGTTTCTTGGAAGAAGTAATAATCGTAAATTAAAATATTCCTTTGAGAATATTTCTAGCAGTTCTGCATTAATAGGAAGAGCAACAGATATTTGGCTTCGCAAACTACAATATAGGATACTGCGTGTATTATTATTCATGCCTGAAAGAGAAACAGAAGGATCTAGAATCGGCGTTGAGATAGCTGGCATCTATTCTCGCTCTGAAAACCTAGTTAAAGTTACAAGAGACTTTGACCGAGGAAGAGCAAACGAGGATGCCCTAAATGACGCTTTTGCAAGCGACACCGCCAAACTATATGAAATAGAAAAAGAGAGCGGGTTTGCAAGTCTCTCAGATGGGCAGCTTCGGTGGCAGGACTTCCTGCGACCTTTTTCGGAATCGCTTTACGGACTCGAAAGCGGGGCGGATCTCTCTCGCTGGTTTGACACCAACACCTTCTACAAGAAGCCAAAGGTTACAAAGAAAATCAGCGCAAACGACGACTCTTTCGTCTTAGAGCCAAAATACTCTGGAGCGCGCTATCCGGGAAATATCCGTTCTATTGCAATCCCCGGCCCCTATACGCTAGCGAGCCTCGTCGACAACCAATTTTATCATTCAAAGGAAGAATTAGTACATGATTTCGCCAAAGCTCTGAGGCAGACAATCGTGAAACTTGCAGCAAGCGGATTTTCTAGTATCCAAATCAACGAACCTTCCCTCGTATTTCGATACGGAGAATCCGCACTAACAAATCCCGAACATCTTGATTTCTTTTGCTCCGCCTTTGCCGAAAACTTGAGCAAGTCTAACGCGCGTCTAACTGTTCACACCTACTTTGGCGATTGTTCAAAGATTCTAAAGAGATTGATTGCACTTCCTGGGGTCTCTGCTATCGGAATCGATTTTACGCAGACTTCGCTTGACGACCTATCGTCGATTCAGTTTGATGGAAAGAACTTAGCCTGCGGCTGTGTGGACTCTCGCAGTTCGCTGGTCGAAACTCCAGAATGGATCGCGAAATACTGCGCTCTCGCCCTGAAGAAACTAAGTCCTACCGGCTTGGTGATAATTCCGAGCTCCGACCTGAAATATCTCCCAAGAGCTTACGCCGACCAAAAAGTGCGGGCAATTGGCGAGGCCGCGAAGCTCGTCAAAGATATTCATTCGAATTAGGAAAAAAGATGACAAGAAATGAGTCAAGAGCATACCTATCCCACGCAGGAAATTGGAAGCATTGCCAAACCCGGATGGAGAGTAAAGGGAGTATCAGACGAAGCAAGGATTACATCAAAGGACGTCGCTGAAGCTGAAGATTGGGGAAAGAGACTTTCTATTCCGAACTACGAAGAACTAGTCCAGCTGTTGAAGAACAGGGAGCGTTCGTCGTCACCACCAAGCGAGCAAGAAAAAGAAAGGATCAGGGATTGGTCTGTCAGATACGTTCTGTCCTTATTTGAAAAAGTGGATCTCGACCGCGTGTATTCCGGCGAACAGTGGCGAGTCGAGATGTACGAACATCTCGTAAGAAACATCGAGGGTTTCAGGATGCTTGGTTCCGTACATTCTTTTGACTACAAGTACTTCACGAAGGGGGCCGTCGTGGCGGATCCGAAATATGTGAGGCCGATTCACCTCGATGAATTTGAGTTTGTAAAGTCGTCGACCGATCGTGAAATCAAGATTCCGATCACGGGCCCCTACACCCTCGTCGACTGGTCTTTCAACGAGTATTTTGAGTCGAAGGTCAGAGAGAATCAAAAGGCAAGTGGCTCCTACGATCTCCGAAAAATGAACTTTGAAGCGCGCAGGGAATTCATGCTGTCCCTCGTCAGAAACGCTCTAAGGCCCGAGTTCGAGAACCTCATTCGCCATGGGGCGAAGTGGATCCAAATAGACGAGCCCGCAATCACGACTCGACCTGATGCCGAAGAAATGGAATTATTCGTGGAAGCGATTAACGAACTGACGCACGGATTTGGGAATTGCGTCTTTAGCGTCCACAATTGCTACAGCGACTACAAACTGCTGGCTCATTATTCCTCCGATCTCAAAGACATAACCCAATTGGCATTAGAATTCGCAAATAGAGACGGGTCGAACCTCGGCCTCTCGTTAGAAGAGAGGACGGGTTATGCCGATCTGAAGTTTTTCGAGGATGAAGGATACGTCGGCGGATTTGGACTAGGAGTTCTTCATGTCCATGATTACTCTGGCAAGCCCGGTAACGGAGCAATTGTCGAAGGAAGGAACATTTTGGAATCGCCGGAGCTAGTTCGAGACAGAATTCTAACGGCGTCGAAACTGCTCAAAGATCCATCACGTATTTCAGTAAACCCCGATTGCGGTTTGAGAACTAGAAGCTGGGAAGTCACGTATCAAAAGCTTAGGGCACTCGAAGAGGGAACGAGGCTCGCAAGGAATGAAGTAAAGTGATCAAAACGGTGTCGAAAAAGCGCAAGTTTCCTTCAACGACAGTCATAGGGAGTTATCCCGTATTCATCCCTGCCGGGCTCATGAGTCAGCACGCGGCCTTTGCTGATGAAGTTGAGGATCCTATCCAGTCCACGATAGAATTAAGCGTAAGAGATTTTCTTAGCGCGGGGATCGAGTATCCCTCGACCGGCCAGACGAGGGACACTTTTGTTCGGATATTTCTGGATCCAGACTATGTTAGCGGAATATCTAAACACGGTTCGGAAACGATTGTCAATGGCAACATAAAGCGTACGAGGCCTATTCGACTCGACGATGTGGAAACTGCAAAGGAAGTAATTCCGGCGTACTATCATCTGAAGGAACCCGTGACCGATCCTTACACTCTAGCTAGAAACTGTCGAATCGAGGGCTCGACATATGGTGACCTAAAAGAACTAACATTTGCAATCGCGAAGGAAATCGTGAGGCCTGAACTGGAATCAATCCAGCCCTTCGTCGATTATCTCCAGATCGATGCGCCCTATTTTTCTGTCGAGCCTTTCAAAGACTACTTTAAAGATCTCTACGAGGAAATGCTCTCGGGACTGAAACGTCCCGTGGTTCTCCACGTTTGCGGTGATACCTTCAGCATCTTCAAGGAGCTGACGAAACTCAAAGCTGACGTAATCAGCCTCGACTTTACTTCACACGACCGCCTTCTTGAGGAAGTGGCGCTGCGAAACTTTGACCAAGAGATTGGGTTAGGTTGTGTAAGCACGAGCAGCCCGATCGTCGAATCGGTGAGGGAAATTGCAGGCATAATTCAGCGAGTGAGTCAAAAGATTGGCGAAGACCGAATCAGCTTTGTTCATCCCGCTTGCGGCGAACGAGGACTATCTCTAGATTCTGCATACCAGAAGAACGTCAACCTGACCCTAGCAAGAAACCAGGTGTTTATCGGAGAGCCGCTAGCTGCGCATAGCGTGTCTCTTGAAGAAAGCGACTACGATCCTAACGGGTATTTCCTGATCCAGGTGGACAATCAAGAGCAACAAATCGTCGTTTCGTTCAACTCTTACGAACACGTTCCTCTTGTAAGGTTGCAGTCAACCAGTGGTGAGAAATTAATCTCCGCAATAATCGACAACAAGATAATCAGTGACACCGAATACGGAAAGCGTCATTTGGGATACGTCGGCTACGAAATCGGTAAAGCCGAGACCGCCCTAAGGAACAAGCTTCCCTACCGGCAGGATCGTCCCCTCAGCTTGCCTGGAATATACTGAACATTTGGGACAACACAATCAGCAGGGTGGTCTTCAAAATTGCGTCTCTCAGACCTCGCGAAAAACGGGCAGTTCATCCGAATCATCGAGATTTTTCCGCCCGTTCTCCCATCGCCTGACGAAGTTACTAAAGAACAGAAATTCGACCTGAACCTGCGCTTCGAGCGAATACTTCAGGGAATCATGAGAACTGAGCATCTTGCCGACGCGTTCTCACTGCCGGAGCTCAAAGACGGCAACAGGATCCACCTAAACACTGTAGGAATAGCTACTGAAATCAAGAGAAGGACAGGAATTGCCGTAATCCCTACTATTACATTGCGCGACTCAAACAAGCACAATCTACTTGGGACTATTTCCTTCGCGCTCTTCGCAGGGATTGAAAACCTGCTAATCGTAAGAGGCGATCCATACTCTAACGAACAGTCGAAAGAACCAAAGAATGTCTACGACATTTCAAAGGTTTCTAACTTGATCTCGACCGCGAGAAAAATGGAAAGCCATATCTCAAATGATCGGGAGCTGTGCATACTTTCCCCGATAAATCTCGCGAAATCGGATGATGAATCTTACCTGAATACCGTGAAAGAACGCGAGTACAGCGGCGTCGACATATTCCTCGCGGAGCAGATGTTTGATGACACCGAGTCCTACCTCGGGAGAATCGAAAAAGTGCGAGAATTCGGAATCTCAAGACCGATCGTTCACAGCATCTTCCCGATAAAGGACTACGAGGACGGTGTCAATTTGGTCGATAAATTTGGGTGGAAGATTTCAGAGTTCGAGCTCGCGAATTTGAAAAAAGAAGGCCCGCGTTACGGTCTCGACATGGCAAGGCAACGATATCGCGCCTTACTTCATAGAAAGGACCTTGCACAAGGAGTTTCCATTTCCACGCGGGGAAATCCTGAAGTTGCCAGATTTGTCTTCAAGTAACGAAAGAAGCGTTGATAGTTTTTTTGTTACTTGCAAGAAGTTAAGAAGCTCGCTTTTATTGAATAAGTCAAAGAAATAGCAGAGGGCTACATGCCCCGTTTACGCGCAAGATCCTTCGTAACTCTAGTCTCAGTTTTCTTGATGTTTTTCTCTTTCGTCGTTCCCGCTTTTTCGTCTCCTGCTTCGCAGAACCTATATTCCCAGAATCAGAGCTTGACGAATGTAACAAGTACTAATTGGAGCGGCTACGCCGTCAGTTCCTCCTCAGTGACCGATGTGAAAGGTTCGTGGGTTGCGCCTAGTGTTACTTGCACCTCAAAGACAACATACTCATCGTTCTGGGTCGGAATCGATGGTTACACAAGCAAAACGGTAGAGCAGACCGGAACCGACTCTGACTGCAGCGACGGAACGGCAAGATACTATGGCTGGTATGAATTCTATCCTGCAGGCTCCGTAGACTTCGGTAGTAAGTACCCAGTGAAACCAGGTGACCATATCTCAGCGGAGGTGAGCGTCTCTGGCGCTGATTTTACGGTAACGATGAAAGATAGTTCCGGATGGACTTTTTCCATTACAAAAGCGGTTTCTAGTGCTTCCAAAAGTTCAGCCGAGTGGATCGTGGAAAGACCAGAGGTAGGTAGTAAACTATCTTCTCTTAGCGACTTTGGAAAAGTGGGCTTTACCTCAGATTATGCTACGATAAACGGCGTCACAGGTCCGATTTCCTCGTTTACTTATGTTGCGATAACAATGAAACAGAGTGGCAAGATACTCGACAAACCTTCGGCACTATCTAAGGACGGTACTGGTACTTTCACTGTAACGTGGCGAGCCTCGTCATAAGAACTCTGCTGCTGATAAATAGGGAAGATACTCGGACTCATTCAGCAACTAGATATCGCGTTCTAGTTTCTCCGCAGGGACTAGGGCATTACAAAATTTCCCAAAAGGAATAGCGTATGTGCCCCGGCTCTGACACTCGATACTCATCGGAACAAAAAGCAATCTCTTGCCTGTCCTAATATCAGCTCTTCAACCGGGGCGGCCGCAAGGCAAAAGGGCAGTATTCGCAGTCTGTTTCACACCTGGGTAAACCTCGTTCCTCATTTAGTTCAGACAAGGCCGTCGATGCGAATTGGATTTAGTGACCACGAAATCCCTTGTTCTTTTAGTTCCCTTGCGGTAAGATATAGTTGAAACGACACGGCTGTTTAATCATTTAGGAGAAAATCTAGCTTTAACTCGAAAGCTGCGACGGGGACGCGCATCTTCAGCTTCTCCGACAAGACCGCAGGCGAAATTTCTCCTATTGTTCCTACATTTAGCTTCGGATGGCCTTTGTTCGAGAGCAAAATGCTCGCGACTCTTCCTTTCGCAAATACCGAGATTGCTTCATCTACAACTAGTGGCGAGAAGGTTATTTGATGATCCGAACCAACTGCGAGACGAAGGAAACCGTCGAAGACAGATCTAATCGCCGTATAGTTGGCGCGGCTATCGGCGAAAGCAACTGCAAGACGCGGCTCTTCGATTATCTTTGTGTATTTTGAACTAGAAGTACCTCCGCTATTATCGTCCTTCCTGAACACGGACACTTGTTCAAAGACTTTCTGCGGATATTCTTCATGGAGGCTCTGAGACAAAACGCTGAGCAACGATGGGAGTGCCTCGGCCCTCAAATATTCGTATGTTTCTGACTTTGCATCATCGACTTTCAGATTTCGGCTTTGACTCACTCCAAATTCGTCTCGACTGGTTAGAGTCAAACTCTCTATTTCGGTTAATCCTAACCCGACCAAGACATCGATAATCGTGCGAATTTTTCTTGTCTTCGAAGTGATCGACCCCACTGCGTAGCTCTTCGTGCGTGAGGGTCTCAGGTTGGAGATTCCATATCCTAGAGCTACATCTTCAGTTAGGTCGATCGGATGCATGACATCTATCCTGAACTTTGGGACTCTCGCCTGGTCTTGGCTCAATAACTCGAGCCGACTTTTCTCCAATGCATTCTTCGCTTGATCCGAGGTCAGTTCTAGGCCAAGTATTTCGTTTGTCAGAGCCAAGTCGAATTTCATCGTATTTGGCATCATGTCGGGAGTTATGAGACTCGAACCGTCGTTGCGCTTGATCGTAACTGTCTCGACCTTACCTCCGATGTCAGAGAGCATTGCCGCGATAATGGCGATTGTAGTCTCCCCCGCTCGCTTTTCTGTAGCTGTTACATCGACAATGATAGATCTGACGCCCTCCTTCAATCTCGTGAGCTCTCCATTTATCACCGGAGGCATCGAAAGCGTGTTGCCAGAAGAATCTATGAGCAACGGATATGGTCCGTCTCCCAGAATCTTTCCATAGTCCCTGCCCTGATCTGTGCGTTCCATAATTTCGGCGATTGAAGCTTTCTCCGTCATGTTGAGCGGAACAAACGAGAAATCCATGTCGAAAGTCGCGAAATATTTGATAGGGGGCCTCACCATTTCGGCATTATGGATCCCGATGGCGACCTTGGTTCTGTGTCTTCCGATTCCGTTGTGGAGGTCTTCTTGCATGACGATAAGTTGCTTTATGATTTCTTCGTTCACGTTCAACATGCAATAAAGTGAAAAGATATAGGGGCGAACGGCTTGGATCTCCTCCCCCTCAACGCTGATAACAATCTGGCCCTGTCTAAAGTCAAACCTCGGCAGCCCCCTTTCGACTTCGAGCAAACCCATGAGAGACCTCGCTATGCCGGCCTCGCTACAAAAATCCGGTCTATTAGGGCTGTACTCGACGCTTACCAGATCTTCGTTTCGATCCTCGATGTCAAGTCCGATGAATGGCAGTGCGTCTAGGATCTCCAGTTCCGAAAGCTTGTTTCTCGCCCGAGCGCGCAACCTATTCAGCGAGAGTTCTATGACCGGCATCTGTTTCCTACAGCGCCTTTGCCTTTCGTAGCCATTCGAGATTTGCTCCGAAGAGATCTCG
>JASHOD010000105.1 GCA_030041295.1 Nitrososphaerales archaeon | reverse complement strand
ATCATTACGACAACATCGCTTTTCCTTATGGGTGTCAGATCTATGACGTCACCGTATTTCGTTTGAAAACTACCATTTTTGTTAGATAGTTTGACCGCATGTTGGGAAAGAGCATTCAGAGCCGCGATCCCCACAATACGTTCGCTAAGATCCCACGACGTCGAAAGCTTTGCGAGTTCGAGGGTGGGACCGCCGGCCAGTGTTCCTGCTTTGGAAAAGATTTTGCTACACTGTGGAACCAATTCACTACTAGGAGTGAAAACGAGTCCCACGTCGTCTGAATCTGTCCTTACACCGGTATAGCCCAGTCCTATAACAACATCCCTGGTCGAGATCTCGTGAATCTTTGGAATAGCTTTCGTTAATTCTCGAAAAGTGGTTTCTACTAAATTGGCCTTCGTGATTTTTGCCCTCTTATCTCAATCGGAGAAGTATCCACAACGATCATAAGTGGTCCTGATTTCAAGTCCTAATTTCTTATCGTTAGCTCAGTTTCATCCTCTTTAGAGGGAAATTCCTCAAGATACAAGACCTCCTGAATTTCCTCACATTTTATTCCAGCTAGCGAATGAAACGAAGCTACGGAATTCGTGTCAGGAGCTTCCAAAATGCAATAGCTTGTATCATCATTTGCAATAGGCATCACTTTGATTATTGAAATTCCCATTAATTCAGCTCTTTCTTCAATCTTGCAGAGTGCTTCATGCTCGGTGCTGTGCTTGTGCTTGCTCAAGTAGAGGTGCATTTCCATTCATCAAGTGCAGCCTCTATTGTGTTCTTTTTATTCAAGATGCAATGAGATTTGGTTGCAATCTGTGATCCAACTCGCAGATCTATATTCCTCCATATCTTGTATTCCGAGACGTAAGAAGCTTTGTGAGATAACTATCACCAAATAAGGAGTGAGCAATATGTCATCTGGTATTAAGCTGCCGACAGTTTAGTGCAAACAAGCATCATCACTACATCCGTTTACAGCTCTCTTTTTACGAAGATTATTTCGAGCTAGCGTTTTTTACTTCAAACCTGCTCGATCTTCTGATGTCATGCCGGAAGCTATTGAAGCAAATGTGGAGAAGAAGTTAGGTGTCATCATCTCACTTCTACAGTAAGAGCCGAGAAATCAATTCATGGAGGGTTCTTTTTTTGAGGTTGTTAAGTAGAAGAAAATTAAACCAATCCAGGTCATGTTTGCTAAAGATAGAGAAGAGAATCGTAAACAGCTTTTCGATCAGGGACTCATCTGATAAAATTAAGGAATGACTCGTTGCGATTCACTTTATGAGGGAAGACATTGCTCGTCAGAATTTAGGACTGAATCTGCACTCTTCCTCTCTCGTTGAAGCTAAAAATGATACGCCGGGATGTTTTCCCATCTGATAAACAATTGGCCTTGTATTTTTTGACCATCCTTAGTATATCGACCATGTTAGATCGCAGATGGACGTGGGATTTATCGGCCTCCTGCAGAACCAGCAATGGAATTCTCTGGAGCTTGGTCCCCCGTTCGATTTTAACCAAATGACGTGACTCCGATTTTACATGTTCAAGTACCTTCAAGGTTTGTCTTGCCTTGATGACCTGTCTTCGGGCTCTAGCCTCGATCATTGAAACACTGCTTCGGGACATGTGCATCTCGAGCGCAATCTCTCGTTGAAGGAAACCCCTATCTCGGAGGGACAGTATTTGGAACTGTTTCTTTGTGAGGAAGCCAAGCTCCGATTTCTGGTATTTGATGTTGAAATCCCCGCCCACAACGTTTTGACGTTTGATCGAGTCGCCGGTTGAATGAGCTGTTGGAGTAGGGACATCGTTCAACGCAAAATACGAACGCCATTTCAATCAACTGATTACATCAAGTTTACTAGGGTTGAATTTACTGTCGAGCATAAAGCAAGCGGTAACAGCTTATACTGGCAATTCCTGAAATTGAACGTTAAGAAACCAGAAAACAGATTCTCATTATTGAGAATCAACTCTATGATTTAATAACGCAAAAGCGCCGTTCTTTACGTCTTCAATCTGATGACTGCAAACCAGAGAGATAAGACCCAGCTACTTGTCGAAGATAGAAAGGATCGGAAGCAGCTTGTAGACAAGATAGATCGAAGGATAGTAGCTCTGGTTCAAGAAAACCACGACATTACTCAAGTCGAAATTGCCGACAAGCTTAGTATATCGCAGTCCGCAGTTGGGATTAGACTAGCCAAGCTCAAGGAGAGCAAACTTTTGCTTGAAGCCGATCTCATCAACTATGAACAATTGGGAATGATTATGTGCCGAGTTGATGTCGACGCAATAAATTCTCAGGAGCTTGTCAGGTGGTGCAAAAAGTGCCCTCTCTTTGTAAATTCAGCGAGCTGCGTCGGGAAGATGGCGACTTCGTTGTTCTTTCTCGGCGAAGATATCAAGACGTTTCGATCTATCATTGACGAACATCTACGCAAGATAGAGGGTGTAAAGAATGTCGAAATTACACTGATCGATTCTTGGGAAAAGCCCTTTTATCTCAAACTCGATCTGCGCTACTCAAACCAACCAAAGCCACCGTGTGGAGTACTTCCCTACTGCAGAAGATGTCCTTCCAATCCCGAGTATGATGGTAGCATCTGGGATAATTCTAGGACATTCCGCGAACTATCCCTCGAGCCGAGTATTCAAGAGTAGTTCTTTTAGATTATCATCTGAAACCCGTCAAGTTCCGAGAAATACGGTTCGGAATCTTCCAAATGATGACTTGTTAATCCACATCATACTGAGAAATTTATTCATCCGATAATCATAAGCTTTCCATGTTAGGCATCCACAAAGTAACGGGAGAATCTTGTTCGAGAACCAAACTCTTTCAAATTTTTCTTAGGAAAAAGAAGTAAATCCAATAAATTTGAACGAAATCTTGTCGGGCATTTTTGAGATAGATGAAAGTGCATCTATCACTTCTTTCCCTTTGTACACTCCTCATAGTTGATAGCAAGAAATGTCTTGCATCCAACCAATTCTCGTGACATGCGAACTACGATAGCTCTTCAACCTTGTGTGGAGGAGCCACTTCTGGACATTGGACAAAAGGGAGAACTATGGCGTCGGCTCCGTACTTTAAACAGCTACATTATGAACGGCGTAGCGCATCAATAATCATGACGCGAATCCCAGTGACGCAGGCGACTCTAATTTCAATATCGATCGAGAAAATAAAAATGAAGTCGAAACCAAGACAAAATGATGGAGGATAAGAGAATCGTTAGCTGAATCAACATTTTCAGCTATCCAAAGTGATTGCGACTTTCCGTCATTCATCTGCAAACGCGCAGCCTTCACTTTCGGTTATTTGCTGTTGTGCCTCGTATCTTCAATAATTTCAGACAATTCCAGCAGTCCTTGGAAGGCTTCCCCTTCGCTTGCGGCTATTTTGCCCTCTGAGGTTCGCCTCGAATCCCAAAGGCTTAGCCATTGGTCTAATTTGGATAGGCTAGGCATTGTCTTCAAGAACTATCGATACGCTCATTTATTATCGGCAGCTCTAGGGAAAAAGAGAAGAATCTTCCATTAGATTATCAATTACAAGTCGAGAGAATAGAATAAACTAATCATTTTCGCTCGGTTTCTAGATTATTGAAGGCGGCTAGGCGCACAAACCGCTCATAAATTATTCTTCTTTCAGGAAACTAGCTTACACGATAATAGAGGAATGCGTAAGTATGACGATAAACTATCTACAAACGTACGGTATTTGGTGGAACCGTGTCCTTGAGGAGTACGCGGATTAGATGATCAATAGTTAATTGACAATGCGAAAGCCTGGCTCTAGAAATCATGGTGAAAACGGCTCGGGGAGATCGGCGTCTATACACACAATTGATCTGCCTTATTCCCGTACGAAGAAGCAGGTCGAGTATTCCGATCCTTCTTCAGAACCTCCCGGTGCTAAGCCTGGCGAGGTACTGAGCGCGCAGAAGCGACAACAACAACCCGTTTCGATCAAACGATCGGACCATGATATCGCAATCAGCCTTCTTGACAAGACGAACAAGCAGATCATCGATCTTTTGGAAAGGGACGCATTCGCGAGTCAAATCGAAATAGCAAAACAGCTCGGCTTGTCACAATCTTCGATAGCTCTTCGGCTCGACAGACTACGCAGGTCGGGAATCCTTACTGAAACGGCCGGCGTTCATCTGAAAATGATAGGCCTTGAAATGTCGAGAAGCGACGCGAATTGTAGCGACAGCCACGCGGTTTTAGATTGGGCGAAGTCATGTCCCTTGTTCATCAACGGCACCGTGGGAGTCGGAGGAACGAACGTGAGCCTATACTTCACGGCGGAGGACATCGAAATGTTCCAGTATATAATAGACGAGCATATCCGGAAGATCGACGGAGTATCGGCTATTCACTTTTCGCCGATTGTGAACTGGGCGAAAGACTACATCGCACCGGTGCCAATGGGTATTCAAAGATCAGCCGAACCGCCTTGCCAAATGCTTCCATACTGTCCTCGCTGCCCCGCAAACCCTGATTACAACGGCACGGTCTGGAACGGTAACGCGAAGAAATAGATCATCGTTTGTATTTTTCTCTGGTTGCTCTATAGTCTATAGCCTTTATTTGCGATGAGTTCATAATCATTGCAAGCAAAGAGATAGATTCGGGATTCATCTACCAATGGCTTACGAACTGACTAATTCATTTGAACCTCTAGGTCGTCATTGCCTGAGTCCAGAAAGTTCTGTGCGCGCCGACGATGCCTTCTTTTCAAATATGATGTCTAGCCACGTTTGGTCCGTAGAGTACTCAAAACCGCATGGAAGCGGTCTTTACATTGCCTTTCACTGCAAGAAATGCGGCGCGGTCGGTCATGCAATAATTGAGAACAAGTGAATGTCCGTCATATTGGGATACTCTCGCACGATACAGTGTTAATTGAGAAATTTCCGTCTTGTGATCTAGTTTTGAGCTTCACAATTGCGCACTTGTGATTCTAGATCGTGACTGAGGCCCCTATCCTAGTTACCGTCATTTTAGGATTCCCAGACGACAATCTCTTTATTTGCAGAATAAACGATCAGGTATTCAAGAAGAGAAGCAAGCAGCTTTAGATCATGAAATGCCGAAATGCATGATTTGTGGTAAGAAATTCGATTCCCTGGCAGCGCTTAGAGATCATCATCGATCAGTTCACTCAAAGTCCCGCTTTGTCACCGAACGTTCTAGGCTTTCGAGGAATCTTATCGTAGGGATGGTTATTGTCATAGTGGCAATAGGAGGAGGTATTGGTTATCTGATCTATTCTACTTCATTAACTGGCAGCTCTCACATAAACACCAGTCTCATCGGAACCCAAATTTCATCTGCTCTGTATCAGAACCTAACGACGGTGAGCTACTCTACATTATCGTCCATTGGATCGAGCCAATCTGGAGTCACCCCTCCAACTTCGATATCAAATGCTGTGACCCTGACGTCCGGCGGAAAATCGGAGATACTTTACATCGGGGCGGAATTTTGTCCTTACTGCGCCGCGGAAAGATGGAGCCTTGTAATCGCGCTCTCCAAGTTCGGCAATTTTTCAGGGCTGGATTACATGGCATCAGCCCAGGATGATGGTGACATCTCGACGCTCACCTTCTATAATGCGAACTACTCCTCGCCATACAACGTAACGTTTGTAACCGTTGAAAACGAAGATAGAAACCATAACCTCCTACAGTCCCCGACGACAAATGAACAATCTCTTTGGAACGAATACAATTCTAACTCGTATCCATTCATAGACATTGGCGGGATGTACATCCTCAAGTCGTCTCAGTACAGTTTCGATGCGCTCTCGAATCTAAATTGGACGCAGATTGGATCGCAGTTAAATAATCCTCAGAGTTCAATTGCGAAACTGGTCGATGGAGCCGCAAACCAACTTATCGGAGCAATTTGTGCCATCGATGGCAACCAACCGAGCTCCGTATGCAGCCAGTCCTTCGCAAATGTTTCATTTGCGATAGGAAATCCGGGCACATCACAAATTTCTATGCTCGCAGAAACGTGGTTAGCTGACGATTCTAGCGCTAACCAAAGTCATTTCTTATTGTCAAAAGTGTTTACGGTCAAACTAGGTTCCGACGGCTTCTTTTTCACTGCATAGAGTGCGAAAATCCAAATCGCCACAAATGTTGCAGAATAATATCAGTTCAGCCTTTTCCCCGCTCTTGTTCGGCTATGCCCTTCCTCTTATTATCATTCCATCTCAAGAACAATATTATTCCGGACAAAGTTGCCAAGGACAAGACACCCGCGCCATCGGAATAAGGTGCACCCGTATAATACAAGACGATGTGATTCAATCCTGGTTTAACACCGATCACAGGAAGTCCCGGACTGGTGAACAACATAGGTATGGAACTTCCGTTATCCTTTGCAAGCCAACCGGAAGAATATGAATTCGAAATAGTCACGTAAGCGGATTGGCTAACATTCACGTCGAAGGAAATCTTGGTTTCCCCCCAGTTCAAATTCGATACGGAATTGTTGATTGGAGATGATGGAGGGCTTGGAATTGGTGCGCCGCAGCTGCCAATTTGAGAAAGGCTCATAACACTGCTCGCGAGAGTCCCCGGAGGTTGTTCACTCACGTAAACGAGCTGAGGATTGGGAACTTGATAAATTGCAATCGCGTTGTTCTCGTATACCGCAGGACCGAAAACCGACGACGAAGAGTTGTATGATTTTATTGCTGTTGTAGCATCTCCCCCATATCCGTAATCGATCATCACGTATCGCACACCTAGCAAACGCAGGCCCTGCAACACGTCCTCTCCCGCACCGCAGTAATACACATCAAAGAAATAGTTCGAGTATAACTGGGGCACTGCTTGAGGGTACCACCCGCCAATCGAACTCTTCATTGTAAACTCTGGAAACGATTCATAGAATTGATCGATGACCATTACTCTGAAAAATCCAGTTTGATTTGCGAGAAAACTATCAGCTGACTTTTCTGCTGGATCCGAAACTTGCCAAGTGTTGAGACCGATCTTCGGCGTTGATGGCTCTGCTATTGGAATTACCACAAGAAGAAAGATGACAAACATTACTCCAGATTTGAGTAATATAGGATTCCAACGGACTGTTGAGAGGTGCTGAAAGAGGCGGAAGAAGAACAAAGCTGCAAGAGGGCTCAAGAAAAGCACGTCCCCAATAAGGAATCTCGCGGGAAATTCAAGTGCTAGAATAATGGGAATTTTGTAATATAGAGAATTGATTGTTCCTCCGATAGTGAGAAATATTGAGACTAGTCCCGCCGCGTAAAGAGCCAATTCTTCTCTTCTTTTCAGGAAGACAATTGATGCGAGAGCTGGTAAGAGCAAAATCCAGCTCAAGAATGCCGCAGGGAAACTCCCAAAATTTGGGGTTACAAGAGAGTACCAATATATCAACACAGAACTTGGGAAAGCGGTTCCAGTAGCAACAATCAAACCTAGGCCGCCGTTTATTTGGTAATTCAGATAGGGGATGAACCAAAAAGCGCTTAGCAGGAAAGCAACACCCAATGATTCGAGAATTACGATAGCGCTTTTGAGACCCTTCGACTTTGCGGTCGAAATAATCATGTAGGCCAGCAAGGGGTACACGAAAACGTATAGGCTCACATCATTAGAAAGGAGAAATACCGCGCCAATCATTCCGAGATATATTGCTGACACAAACGTTCTCTGTCTTAGAGCATACCGGAGGCCCAAGAAGAGAAAAGGAGCGAAGGCAAAACCAAGAGAGTAACTGAGGCTGCCGTAATCGAAAAGAGCTAGCAAGTGTGGAGGGGTAAGAGCAAAAAGCAGTCCCGCCATCAGAGACCAGTTAGGCGAGATTCCGAAATCGAGTGCAAGCGCGAATGCACCGAGGCCAGATACAATGAAAGAAAGCGTGATCAGGATCTTCATCCCAAGAAGCGCACTTCCAAATGGAGCGCCTAGTACTCCAGCAAAAATGTAGGTCAGGGGAGAATAAGTGTAGAAGAGCTGAAATCCGCCGTACCAAAACTGGCTCCATCCTGAGAAATTCCCATGCGCGAATGAGTACATCAAGAAAGCAGTCTTTGCTACATGGCTTTGAGAGTCTCGTCCAGGGATCGCTTGCGTTAAAAATTGAGGAAAAGATCCTAGCGCCGACAGACAGCAGACGAGAAGTAAATGCATTCTGAAACGAAGAGCCCTTGAGCTCTTGACCGGTGCCATGGCAGAATCTTAGAACCCGTAGATCAATTAGTATGAAGAAGCTGAATGATTGGTATCGTTCTTGAGTTTCTGTTATTTTTTGTTGAATAGAAGGGCAGGAATAATCGCGATTATCTTGGCAGGACCGTTGAACAATTCACCAAAGAACACTATTTGGTTCGTATTCCCTTTTTGGATTATATCGATGAAGGGGCCGTAAGATGGGAACCATTGGGGGTATAGGAATTGTGGATACCCCGTCGCTACCCAGAAAAACATCACCGCCGACGAAAAAATAATCACGGCGATGAGAGTCTTGCTAACTCTCATGTATTTCCAACCTATGAATGGAACTACAAGAATGATAAGATACCAGTCTAGCGAAAAATATCCATTGGCCGATTGATTCCCAAAGAAAAAAAGCTCATAATGTAAAAAGTCGTTAAAGCTTAGTACGCCATACGCATAATGGTAGACCAGTTCAAATAGCACAATTCCGCTCGCCATCGCCGCAAAGCAGTAAAAAATTCGTTCAAGAAATCTCAAACCCTGGCGATTCAAGAAGAACGAGGTCAGGGCGAAGCAGAGAGAGTAGAAGACTAATGAAGCGTAAGATAAGGCGCCGCCGGCTACGGTGAATTGACGCTCGGCTGCTGCGTAAAGCAAGGCACCAATAATTACCAGCCCTAAAACAAGTTCGAAGCAGTATTTCCTCATGTTTAATCTTTGAATCGACAACGCTGATAACTGCTATTCCAAATGTTCTAAATCTTACTAAGTTTCGAAAAAACCTGTTATCGAGACTGTTACAAACCTATCTCATTGCCCGTGAGGCACATTAACGGAGATGTGAGCATTTGAATGCAGACTTCTCTTTTCACCTCATGCTTTGACCGACTCATCTGCAGAGAATGAAGAGGATCTAGAAAATCAGCCCCGATGCTCTCAATTCGTTCTCAGTAATGAGAATCGTAATCCTCGTTTAAATTGCTTAGACAATAACGCTAGTACCATGAAAGGATCAATATACTCCTCATGCCTTATCGCGGTTCTCTCTCTGTTACTCCTGAGCTCAACGCTTTTTTCCGTAGGCAGCAACTCCGTCACGGATCCTATTGGACACCAAGCGTTCGAAGCAACAGCTGTGTGGGGATCCACGCAGTCTCCACTTGTGGCGGCGCCATCATCTACGAATCTTCCTCTCTTTATTACATTGTATGATTTGGGGCCTACAACTCCAATTTATGCCGTTAATGTTTCCTTTTCCACGATCTCGCCCCTTACACCTGTAAGCGGCGAACCTCAAACAATCAGTCAATACGTCCCAGAGGTAACAGCGGGACAATCCGTCGTGGTAATCGGATACTACGACGTATCTTCATCCGCAACACCGGGGATTTATAACCAATCTCTGATGGTTACTTACAGCAACGGCACAGCTCTTTTCTCTCAGAGTGTTTCATTTAGTGTTGCGATACTTGGCAGCTCAAAGATCGCAGTTTCTGGATTCACATACAATCCAGCCCTGATCTTCCCGGGCATGACGCTTGCTTCATTGGAGATTTATATCCAAAACACCGGCACGTCAATTGCATCTAACGTGAGCACAAATCTCATAACATCCTATCCAGTCTCTCCGGCGACAAAGGGATCAACTTCGTCCTTCCTCGGTTTTCTACCAGTCGGGACTCCAGTGCCTATTACATTTGTGTTGTCAATTGCCAATTCATCTGTACCCGAAAATACTTCATTGACTCTTGTCGTGAATTATAACGGTGGATTGTCGCAGCAATTTGTGATTCCGTTCATAGAACAGCCGAGAGCAATAATCCAGCTCAAATCAATCGACATGCCTACAGTGAACATAGGAGATAGCGCAGACTACGTGACTATGCAAGTTGAAAATATTGGAACCGTACCTGCGCAATTTACAATGTTGACTATGCTCCCCTCAAATGTATTCAGTCCTAGCATTCCATCTTCTGAAAATCCCCTGCTAGCACTAACCGCGATGAATCAATCAGTCGGAACTATTATGCCTGGTCAAGTAGTAAACGTCACTTATGTGATCCAAGTAAGCTCAAGCGTTCCGCAGGGAACCTACTCCCTCGGTTTTCTTGTTACGTGGGCACAGTCAAACTCTCTCACTCCATTTGCTCAAGAATCGTCGATTTTGATTCCGGTTCATCGCACATTTGTTCAAAGCATATCTTCGGAGATTTCAAATCCAATAATAATTCTGGCTATTATTGTGGCGGTTATCGTAATCATCGTAGTAGCAATAACTGCTCTTCGAGCTTCAAGAAGAAGAAGAAAGAACTCATTAGTGAACCCTAACAAGACAATAGTGCAAAAGGAACCTTTAGCTCAGTAGATTTCCGATTCAAAAAAATTTGTACTCTTCGATAATTTTAGAGCGAAATGAAGAGTCATGAGCTCGACCTTTTCTAGACACGCCACACTGACGATCGTGACAATGGCATTCATGGGAATTCTAGTCACATATGTTGAAACGATGATAACCCCGGCTCTCCCAACACTGGTTAATTTCTTTTCGACAAACTATGATACTTTATCATGGGTGATAACCGCCTACATATTGTCCGGGACGGTGTCAGCAGCACTTTTCGGTAGGCTTGCTGATATGTACGGGAAGAAGAGGATTTTCGTCATTCTTGCAATTGTTTATTCACTCGCTGTGACCCTCGGCGGATTTGCTCAAAACTTGGACCAATTTATCGCCGTGAGAGCGGTGCAAGGCCTAGGTATAGGAATGTTTCCTGTTGCATTTGCTCTTCTTAACGATCAGGTACCTAAAAGAAATCTCGCGCTGGCACAAGGGATCCTAAGTTCAACATACATCGCTGGCGCAGCAGTTGGACTAGTCGGAGGCGCATGGATCACACAGAATTTAGGTTGGGAGTGGTCTTATCATTCTGCTATTCCTTTCGCGTACTTTCTTGCAATCCTTTCGGCAACGACTCTACGAGATTCGCCTAGGCGACTGAGGGAAAGAGTCGACTACATCGGCGTGGCAATGCTTTCTTTAGGTCTAGTCTCGCTAATTCTGGGAATATCAGAGGGTGAGTACTGGGGATGGTTATCTCCGAGCATCACCGGTCTATTTGCAACCTCCGCAATCATGTTGTCCGGTTTTCTCTACGTAGAGACAAGGGTATCTCATCCGTTCATCAGTATGAAATTACTAAGAATAAGGAATGTTTTCCTTTCGAATTTTGCTGGGCTGTTCGCGATGTCTGCTATGTTTTTCATGTTCTTCACTGTGCCTCCCATGCTTGAAGATCCAAGCCCAGCAGGTTTCGGAGAGTCGGTGCTGACGGCAGGTCTTAGCATGCTTCCGGCGGCTCTGACCGCGATGGGATTTGCGCCGATATCTGCGCTAGTGACCAGGAATAGAGGGCCGAAGACAGCTATCTTGACAGGGAATGTTTTGATCTTCGTTGCGTTCATAGCGTTCTATTTCAATAGAGCGTCAGTCACCGCAATTTTGGAAAACGCTACCTTGGTTGGAGTCGGAATGTCTTTTGTCTTTGTTGGAGTGATCAATATTCTCTTACTTTCGACTCCCCAAAGCGAAGCAGGCGCATCGACTGGAATGAATGTTGTGTTTAGGAATATAGGATCCGCAATCGCTCCCGCAGTGGGAGGAGTTCTTGAGACCACATTTGTACAATATGCAATCGTGGGGTATTATCCCGGTAGCATCGCGGGCCTTCCTTTCATCCCATTGTTTCACAGTTTCCCTTCTGCCTTGGCATTCAATAACATCTACATTGTCGGGATGGCATTTCTTGCGGCCTCTATCATGTTCACTCTAATGATGAAAAATATAGTTGTAGCGAGGGAAAAATCTGCACCCACGATTGCAGCGACAAGTTCAATATAAAATGGGAAAGTTATCAAACGCTCTGGAGTTCTCTGACACATTATCACTTCCCTCTCACTTTGTAGCCACTTCAACCACTTTTTCGATGAGTTTAGGCATCGCGTTCATTAGGACGTCGGATACGCCTTTCTCCATAGTACAATCAAGCGGTTCAATCCCAATTAGGACGAGATCTCCCTTGAAACACCCGCTTTGATTTGCGAGATCCAGAATAGAAAATAGCTGTAGGCTGTGAAGATCTGAGATTTTTGATATTGGTTATTTGCTTGGAGTCAGTGTTTATTCTGAAACAGTTCCGGGCTCAAGGCCGGACTTGATTGTGTCAACTACAATCACTCTCCTTGCCCCCTTGAAAGGAAGAAGTGTTGATAGATCCAATGTATTTTCCTTCGAAGATAAAGGCTTGATCAGAAGCTACTTCCTTTTTCCTTTAGCTCTTTTGCGACTAGAAGGCGATTGCGTCATCTTTCGTGTACTGATTTCCAATATCAATTACGACGAGTTTTCGGTCGAATGTCCCTCCGTGTGGATTTGCTTGGTCAGCTGATTCGCCAAAAAGTTAGTCACTTGCGAATTTTCTAAATTCTAATCCCATTCTTAAAATTGATATGGACTGCTGGACCAAGCTTATCCCAGAGAATCCGAGGCAAGAGGAGCGGGAAGTTGCCTAAATGCACGAAATGAGTGTGGCTCAAATCATAATTGATTCCGTACTCTCCGAGGTTACGTCGAAGAATGCTCACCATGTCAAGGAGATCAATGTGGACGTCGGCGAACTGATGCAACTAGACACGAAGGTCCTTTCTGAAGCCATGTGTCTTCTGTTCCCTGGCTACCCTGAGCTAAGAGGGGCTCGCTTCAATTTAAACAAGAGCAAGGCTTCGTTTTCCTGCAGAAAATGTGGTTCCAAATTTACTATGGATGATGCACGAAAGGAGTTGAAGCGAGTTTCAAAGAGTCTATTTGTGAAGGAACCTGACAGCGAAGAGCTTCCTCTACATTTCTTACCATATCTCTACCCTGCTTTTGTTCACTGCCCCAAGTGCAATACTTCAGATTGTCAAGTCTCTGAAGGCGGAGAAGACATGATTCTGAGAAAATTGGTGATGGATTAATATTTATGAGTGAAGGCAAGGTGATTCTGGGCAAGGAAGAAGCAACCCGAAAGCTCGAATCCATCAAAAATATTCTTCTGATCGGAAGCGGCAAGGGCGGGGTTGGAAAGAGTTTCGTTGCGTCTTCCCTAGCACTTGTTCTTTCGAACAGAAAGTTCAAGACTGGGATCATTGATCTTGATATTCACGGAGCAAGCATTCCAAACAATCTCAACCTGAAGGGACCGCTCAAGAGTACCGCGAGGGGTCTCGAGCCGAAGAGAATTGGTTCGCTCAAGGTCATGTCCATCGGCTTCCTTACGGGAGAAAAACCAATTCCCTTGCGAGGCGGCACTCAAAAGGATAACCTGATCACCCAATTTTTCGTTCTCACTAATTGGGGCGCTCTTGACTATCTTGTGATCGATCTTCCTCCAGGGACTGGAGATGAAGTGCTCTCTGCCCTGTCTCTTTTCGGACAAAGGGCTCGCTTGATTCTTGTGACCACTCCTTCTCCAAATGCAGTAAGTATAGTTTCCAGATTAGCAGAACTTGCACGGATAGAACGGGTTCAACTCGAAGGAACAATCGTTAACATGTCTTTCATGGTAAGAAGAGAATCCAAGCTGTATCCATTTGGCAAAATTGTAATATCGGAATTGGAAAGGCGTCTTCAATCTAAGGTCTTGGGAGAGATTCCTCTTGACCCAAGAGTCAGTAGCTCTGACTTGATAGACCTGCTTTATTGTCGTCCCAATGCGATTCAAAATGCAATGGAAAAAATTGTGGATACAATTCTAACCAAGTCAAACTCGTTCGACTAGACAGCTATCTCCGTCCTCTTTCCCGTGATCATCGGTTTGGCTAGTTTGAAAATTGACACTGCGTAGGCATGAAGAGTCATTACGACGGTCTGAAGCTCGGTAGCGAAAAGATGCATTACGAGTACAAAAGACAGACCTCCAAAACCCCTAGCAAAGTGCCTAATGGGCTAAGTATTGTGTAGACAGAACCGAAGGGGGTTGGAAAGCGCGCCGTGTTTCTAGAATAGAGAGAGGCTGGGAAATTAATTCCTTATCAAGCTTTGGAATATCTGGGTCTTTCAGTCTCCTGCGTTCTTATTTGAATCTCTTTTCTAATGATGAATGTCCTTTCTTTCTATTTTGTAGTTATGTTCCTTCCAATGCATGCAAAAATATATAGAATTTTTGTAGCCATGGGTTAGGAGGCCGTCGGTGGGATTTGAACCCACGATCGAGAGGTATCTGCTCTATTCTTCTATCGGTAAGAAAAGGCAAGAGCCACAGCCTCCTATGCTAACCAAACTGCACCACGACGGCCGCTATGGGCTGATAAGAGCAGGGGTAATAGTTGTGTTTCGAATAAAGTGTTTGATTGCTCGATATATGAATTTGTTTTCTGATTGCGTCTCCACAAGTTTCTTATGCATTAGTCCTTTGATTTGGATCAACGGTAGGAAAAAAGCGCAAGATCCATGGTAGAATTCCTAGAAGGCAAGACGCTAAGCAAGTATCTGCTAGACAAATACTCAAAGAACCCAAACGGCTGGAGTTTCACTTTATTCCCCCCGGCAAAGGAAGACAACGGCTTTTTCGGCGCATACATCGGCGGGCCCGATGAGACTTGGCAGCTGAAGATCGACTCCATCTTCAAACCCAGTCCGATCATGCTGGGCGCGAAGGCCGATGTAGATGCCGGAAGGATTGGAAATCTCGGAGGGACGATTTCTTATGGATATAGGAGACTGAACCAGAAAGTAGCCTTTGAGCTACTAAAGGTGCTTTCAGAATCTACCACGGGTAACGAAGAAAAAGACAGATCGCTGGATCGATACCTCGTTGAGAGAATACTCCGCCCAATAAGTCCCGTTGCTCCCGTTCAAGGAGAATCCTACGCAGAAGGACCATTCGTCCTAACCAATAGATCACAACTAACAATTACATCTGGCCAAAAGCAATTGGAAGATAGATTATCGACGGAGCTGCGTAAGCTAGTCAGAAACAGGTACTCTAGCTACGGTTAAGCCAAATAAAATCAGGATAGCTCAATATGTTAGAAAAACTATGACAAAGGCTATTTACTCGCTCCGAGGGGTTAATGAATCCTGAGAGCCTGTTGGAAGACACCAACCGCGATTACGGTGGATTCTACGGGTCTTTTCATCAGCTCAAAGTCAACGTCGGGGGCGAGTTCCGAAAATGTCCCGGATCCTGATTGCCGAAGACGAACAATCGCTCGCCAATCTTTACAGAATGGTGCTCAAAAGGCACGGGCATGAAATTATTGCCGTCGTCGCTTCAGGCAACGAAATCGTGGAACTATACAAACGTTCAAACCCCAAACCTGACCTCGTCATACTGGACCACAGACTCGAAAAGATGTCCGGCCTCGATGCCCTAAGGGAGCTAATCAGGATCGATCCAAGCGCGAAGACACTCTTCGCGAGCGCCGACGACTCTATCATGGAAGACGCGATTTCAATTGGCGCTATCGATTACATAGGCAAGCCCTTCTCGATGGCGGAGCTCGTCGAGGTAGTCAACAGCTGCTTATCGCAGAGCTGTCTTCTTTTATCTGCTACTTTTCCTCCCCGTTCGTGGTACTTTCTTTTTTGAAGCGCTGCTTCCTGCCGTAACGTGGGAATCGTAAAGATGATCTATGAAGGCCTTCTTTTCCTTCTTCCCGAGCCACTCAAAGGGGGTCTCGTAAAACCTGTCGCAGGTTCGGCACTCTAGCGTGCTTTTCGCGATCGTGTTCCAGTCCGTGATAAGTTTGGCAAGCTGCTTTCGCGTGAGTTTCGGCATGGGTTCCCGCGTGTGGGTAGTAGAGGCTGAGCTAGGCAAAGATCGCACTCAATGTAGCTCACTCGTAATTGTAAACATAAAGCTTCTGAAAAGTAGCTATTCAGCTAACGTGGGGAGCAAGTTTCTCGGCGTAGGTAGAGAGTTCTTCCACGTGCCTAATCTTTCCACGGCTGGCCGGGAGAAGTTCCCTTTGGTAGTATAGGTCGAACTTTACCCTGCCATGGAGTATCCGCTGTGTCCTGGCCGAAAGTTTCTTACCCTCAGAGTCGTTATCGAGTAGCAGGATCGCTTTCTTGTATTTCGTGGCCTCGTTCTCCAGTTTCGAGACGTTCTGCTTGTGGCAGAGCATGAATATCTCTCCGTCGAAACCAGAATCGCGAAGAGCCTTTGCATCCCTCAGTCCCTCAACGACGACAAGGGCGTCTTCCTCGTGGTTCAGCTTGCGGATAAAATGAGACAGGGATTCAATCAGCGAAGATTCCGCCGGGTGACTTTTGCCAATGCTCAAGGGAAATATTTCTGCTTGGATGCCGAAGTACCTCATTTTGGGATTAAAGAGTTATGTCTTGTTACACTGTTCTTTTTGTCTCTCGTATGGAGAGAAATCTCTCGGAGGCCTATAGTACTCGCACTTATGAGTGGCGTGACAAGTGCATGCTTTGTAAGGCAGTAATGGGAGAGCAAAAAAAGGGGAACTGCTCGCGCCCCATTGCAGGCATGATATTAGGGCATAATCTGGCCGGCTAGGTAGTAAGTAAACGTCCACTTTGTTTAGAGAGTGCGCTCTTTTTTAGCTTGGAATAAAGGAGAAAAGTACGCAGTGCAAAGGAGCACAATTATAATTGCTTTGGCTAGCTTGAAATTGTAATTGTTAGCTTCTTCCTTCCTTTTATATTCTCAATAGTCGCGTGATTCCAACGGCACGGGCGAATCCTTAATGTGTTAAGTTCTCTTCTTTATAACATCGGGTTCTGTTGCTCTCTCAAGTACGTATGCTAGCCAGCTACCATTCTGTAACCAAAAGAGAGGATGAATTCTTGTACGCTTAGTACATGGCAGTTACCACTCTGTAACTATGCCAACTCTCCCCCTTGGTTATCAAACAGATCCCGCCAGTCAAAAAGCTGCACCCATTTTACACGGGCACCGCGAGGGACTTTCTACCGGCGCGAGCTTCCTTAATGAAGAATTACTTTCAAGCATTTGCTTTACTTTAGAGCATAACAAAAAAAGACAGAAATCTCTAAGGGGTTTTGACTTTCTACTCTTTGCATCGAGAAATTGCCTAGTAATTATTGCCTCTATATTAGGGCGTCGAGAAAAAAAAGAGAGAGTGGGTAGATCAAACAACGAGTGGAGAAGATCAGGGTAGGGAAAAAGGAGAAGTGGAGGATTGAGAAGGTTTGTTATTTACTCTCCGAGTATGGTCGCAGGCATTTCAAGAAGCCGAAGTGAAAGCTCTCTTTCCCGCCCTGATCTGAGAATTGAAAGACGGACACTAGCGCCGACAGAATTCTTCGATAATTCGGAGAGCAGTTCTTTCATCTTTCCAATCGACTTTCCATCGATGCTCGTTATTATATCGCCTTCCCTCAACCCGGCTTCGTCTGCCGGGCTGTAGGTCGATACGCCGATTACCATCACTCCGCTGTTCGAGTGAAGATCATACCTTCTTGAAATCGCAGGATTCACATCGATCGCAGATATTCCGATCCATGGTCTAATAACTCGTCCATTTGCGAGAATCTGACCGACCGCCCTCTTTACCATGTTTATCGGGATCGCAAACCCCATGCCGTTCGCGTAGGGAATTATCGCGGTATTGATTCCCACAACTTCTCCGGAGAGATTTGCGAGTGGCCCTCCACTGTTTCCTGGGTTTACCGCCGCATCAGTCTGGATGAATCCCTCATAAATGAAATCAGCTCCTGGCAGTGGCCGGGCAAGAGCGCTAATCACTCCCAAGGATACGGTTGGACCGCCGGGGAGTCCCAAACTATTTCCGATAGCGAGTGCGATTTGACCCACCTTCAAATTATCGGAATCGCCTAATTTCGCGAAAGGCAAATTCTGACCTTCCACATCTTCTAATTTTACGACGGCAATGTCCGTCGCCTTGTCTGATCCGATTACTCTTCCCTTGAGTACCCGGCCATCGTTCAAAGTCACTGAGACAAAGTCGCTTCTGGACACGACATGGTTGTTCGTTATCACATGTCCTAATTCATCAATCAACACGCCGGATCCAGAGCCCTGGAGCGGTACCATCATGCTGCCACCGAATCTCCTACTGCTCCTAGCATAGGTCGTGGATTCTATACTTACTACAGACCTATTCAGGACTTCCGTAGCCGACGTGATTTCTTCTTCTAATGTAGTTAGAGTCATCGCACCTTGATCCTACACACGCGATCCGATTTGTTGACTAGCTAGGAAGAAAGTTCAGTCACAGTTGATAAAGATAAAGAAGAGCACAACCAAAAGTAAGGGATGAATCTCAGGAAACTACGTCCAAAGTAAGACAGACAGAACATATCGGACCGGTAGAAACTGATCCGCATTTCTCGCACCTAGTAATCCTTTTCCTTGCATCCCCGATTTCTAGCGATGTTGCAATTCCCAAGACCGTCTTCAATGTCGAATACTTTATCCCAGGATGCCTTGCCTCTAGGGCGTTCAGGTGATTACGAATCTCCGTCCTAATCCCCTCGTTCATGTAGGGGCACGATTCGGATTGAAAAGGCAGATTATTTTGATAAGCGAAGAAGGCCAGTTCCTGCTCGTAGATCTCGAACATCGGTTTTATTCTCCGTAGTTTGAACTCGGAGTTTTTTCCTTGTTGCTTGAAGGAAGGGTCGAGCCACTTAATCCTTTCGAGGTCACCGGAATACAGATTGATGTAGAATGTTTGTAGCATGTCGTCCAAATTGTGCGCTGTCGCTACTACATTGACGTCAAGCTTTTCAGCAGCAAGGTCAATCGACCTTCTTCGCAAGGGTCCGCAGACTGCGCACGAAGTCGATTTTACTTGTCTATCCTTTCTCTTCTCAAGAGCTTCATCGAGCGTAAACCCGAAGAAATCCTGGTACGAGCAGACCAAAATCGGAACCGATAATTTTTCCGCAAGTCTCTCGGCATTCTGAACGGACTCATCTCTGTAACCTTCAATTCCCTCGTCGATTGTAAGAGCATAGAGTTTCGAACCGTGTCCCTTCATTACCTCGCTCATCACGTAAAGCAACGAGGTAGAATCCTTGCCTCCTGAAACTGCGATACCAACCTTGTCACCGTAATGCAGCATGTCGTACTTGGAGATTGCTTTCTTTGTCTTTTCAAATATCGAATCGTTGAAGCATTTTGCGCACAGTGACTCACCGTTGTAAGCTCTGAAGTACACAGTCTTGTTACCACACCGACACTGGGGACTAGCCTTTTGCCTTTGGGAGCTCGTTCTTGTGGTAATTACATTCTCGGCTTGCAATACAGAGCTTCAACCTAATGCCTTTACTTGAGAGCGAATCAAGTTATAGTGGGCAGTAGAGTTATTAGCTTTCACCCGCAAGTTTGTCTGCAGTCCTTGTCAGATCCAAGCGCGGTTAACCCCCAGCAAGACGACAAAGGGGCAAACGACAATCCTCCAAACACAGGCGATTCTCAACCAGAGAATGAGGAGCCGAAAGGGGTTACATTCTCATGGGGTATCATAATGGTGAGGACCAAGAAGCTGCTCAACTTTTTGGATGACCTTGCGAAGTACAGAATCTTCTCCGACATCGGGTGGCTGTACATCGGAATCACGATAGCCGCAGGAGCTTTCATGGTTTGGCTGATGCTTGATGACGTCTATCGAACCTTGGACAGCAGTCTCGCATTTCGGTGCGCAATTGGAGCCGCGGTTGCTTCACAGTGTCATGCAGCAGGAGTAACTTATACTTCGGGGCCGTCCCTCACATCATATCTTCTTTTACCAGGGGTCAATCCCTACATCCCGGTTCTTTATGGTATTATAGGAATCGTAGTAGCAATCGTCGTTCATGAAGGAGCGCATGGTGTCATCGCAAGAAGACTAAAGCTGCCGGTAAAATCCACGGGCCTGCTCTTCTTCCTCATAGTCCCCATAGGAGCATTCGTCGAAATCGATGAGAAGTTGGTCCAGAAAATAAAGGCCAGAGACTCAGGACGAATCTTGGCCGGCGGACCCGGAAGCAACGTAATAGTCGGAGCTGTGGCTCTTCTCTTGCTCGTGCTTCTATTAGGAGGTCTAGTTCCGCATCAATTCAGCGGCGTGTACGTGTTCGAAATAGTTAGCCCTAGCCCGGCGAATACGTTACATCTGGAGGGACACTTGCAGGCAGGGGACCTGATCACCGCGGTCAACGATACTCAGGTGACTTCCTCAACTAGTCTCTCTAATTACATGGCGAACACAAAGCCCAATGAGACCTTGCTCGTCACTGTCGACCATAATAATCAATTAAGTACCTACAACATTACTCTAGGAACTAATCCAAATAACAAGAGCATAGGCTTTATTGGCATCAGTGAAGTAACGAGCCAAGAATTATCCTCGATAAACAGCTGCTACACGACAGCTTACAAAACCGACCCCTTCCTTTATCTCGTAGTCCCTGGAATCGTGCCGCAGTTCAACCAGATATTCCTTGTCGGAAATCAGATCTGTGGCGTTCCATTTTCGTCCACTTTTACCCCGCTCTACAGTTCTCCAATTCTTGGCAATCTATGGGCTCCGGTCGCCCTAGCTCTGTTTTGGATTTTCTTCATCAACATAAATCTAGCATTCTTCAATGCGATTCCATTGTATCCTCTAGACGGGGGCCAAGCCATACTCAACTGGTTCAGCCACTTTGGAAGGAAGTGGGTCGAGAACAGGGCGAAACTCCTTACGACCATCTGCTCTGTCGTAATGCTTGCGCTAATTCTAACCTTCATCCTGTTACCGAGGATTCTTTCTCTCATTCCTCTTTAGGACTTGAGAGGAAACCGCAGCAATCCGACCAGACCTCCAAGCGATCCTACCTGTGAACCAAGATCGGTAGAAGAATCAAGCAGGAAAGTCTCTCCCCTAAACTCTTCTACCTTGTTTAGAAGTTCGACAAGACTGTCCTCTTCAATATCTGGTCTGGAAAAAACCTGATCAGAAACCAGTAGCGATTCAGTTGCTCCGGACTGTGCTGCCGATAGGTTATCCTTGAACGCCATTGCTACACGCGTGTCGCCGAGGGAAATCCTCCTCATCACTTCCTGGATTACTTTTGAGGCCTTTGCAAGCCTTGTTTCCCCAAGAGAGTCCTGCAGATTCTTGTTTCGTAGAGCTAGGTAGACTCCGTCTTCTCCAGCTGTGTCGGATCCTTCTATGACTTTGGCCGTCCCGAATTCCTTTCTATTCTGCCCTAGATAATTTGCAAACAAGTTCTTGGTATTTCCGGGACCCAAAACGAAAACACTCAGTCCTGATGTAGAAACAATTGCAAGAGCGTCGGCGACTTTTTCAAAATAGTTCGACGATGATGCTCTCCGTCCTTTGTCATGGTACATTTTACCAGAGGCGCCGGATTCCAACGTAGGGAGAATCTGAAGGTGAGTACTCTTGACAATCCCTATTCCCGCTTCCCGACCGTCCAAGGAGACGATCGCGTAGCTGTCCCCCAGAGCCTTTGATCCTTCCAGCAATTTAATCTGGAGTTCGTTAAAGCCGGTAAGCTTTCTTATCGAGAGGCGGTGGCCCTCGCCGATCGAAAAGGAGTGAAATACATTCTTCGAAAGTACATCATTCGAGACGTCAACGATTTTACCCGAGATTCGTAACCTCGACAAAGTGCTGTCGAGCTTTACTTGCTCAGTTTCTATCGTAATCTTGACCTTGATTCGTTCCTTGTCAGGTCTAGCGTACTCTGCGGTATCCTTCAAAACACGCGACGTTTCGCTAGCGACGAGATCTCCTTTGGAGACTATTCGGCGAAGCGTCCAAAGGTCATCAGGAGACTCAGGCGTAACTGTGACTAGATCATGTCGTTCTTCAAGTCGGTGAATTATCAAAGAAAAGGCTCAGAACCCCGAAAAATAAGGGGCCTAGTTCGTCTTTGGCTCGTCTATTCTAGACCGAGATCTTTGAAGCTGTAAATTGCGAGCTCGTCGGGCTTGTTTTGAATCTCGCCAGTCCTATGCGCTAGTACGGTTCCGATCCCTACTTTGGCGCACGCGTCGATCAGCCTTTGAGTAACGATTCCATCCAGAACGAGTACCTTCGCCCCTTGCAAGTCATTCACCCGAGCGACAAGGTCTTTCACTAGAACCCTTGATAGTTCCTTTAGGTCGGCGTCGTAAACTACCGCCTCTAAAGTACCATTCACAGATCCGAAATCTGCTTTCACTTTCTCACTGACATTTTCAGCCAAGGGCGGGGGCGGTGGAAGTTGACTCTTTGGTTTTGCAATCTCTTCGCCTTCCATTTCTCCAGAACGCTCTCTCCGCGGCATACGGCCTTCGTCATCTCTACGATTATATCGCTCCTCTCGTTCGACGCCGCTTCTTCGACCTCCTCTCCTATCTCTTCTTTCATAGCGGCCGGCCCTATCGCTACTACGTTCGCGTTCATAGGCGTGCTCTCTTCGTTCCGGTCGCTCCATTCTTTCTTCAGTTAATTCCGAAGTCGTTTCCTCTTTAGGTCGATTTTCCAGAATTTCCAAAATTTCTATTGGAGTCAGTTCCTCGACCTCGCGTCCGCGAGGGGCGCGAAACACCCGGTCTACGGTTGCAACCTGGGTAAGCTCCTTTAGTATCAAATCCCCGCCTCGGTCTCCATCGAGGAAGGCGTGTATGGGCTTCTTTCTTGCAAGGGCTTTCACAGTGTCCGGGATACTAGTACCCTCCACAGCAATGGTATTCTCAATGCCCGCCCTCATCAAATTGATGATGTCAGCTCTTCCCTCAACTACATAGAGGTAGTCGGCAGTGTCAACCGTAGGCCCCGCCGGTAGTCCCTCCTTTCCATAGGAAATGACCCTCCCTCTTTTCGCAGAATCTACGATGTCTTTGAGCGACTCTTCTCCTTCGCTCGCTGTTTTGGAAGCCCAGTCTTTCATTATGGACTTAGCTCGGTCAACGATTACCTTGCGCCTATCTGCTCTTACGTCATTTATCCCTACGAGAGTAAAATGGGCACTGCACGGGCCAACCTTGTCTACGTTTTCAACCGCCGCCGCGATTAATGCTGCCGTTGACACGTCAGTGCTCATCGGAATGAGCACTTCACCGCTCGTGCGTCCATTATTGGACTGAAGATTGATCTCTATCCGTCCAACCTTCCAAGTTTTCTGCAGCTCTTGGAGGTTCATCTCAGGGCCAAATAACCCTTCGGTTTGTCCAAAGATCGCGCCTATAAGATCAGCTTTTTCTACTACGCCTTCTACTTCGAATCTTAATTTTACTAGATATTTTACAATACTTTTTTCTTGACTCATGATAAACACTACCTGTGTTAAGCGTCAACGGGTAATTCTTTGTCAAAAATTCCCAAAATAAAGAAAATCCACCTTACCATTTAAGCATTTAGCGAATGCTTTCTTGCTTCTGAGCAAATCGCGAAGTTACGGCACTGTCAAATCGTCGTCAGGCATCGACGTATTAACTTCAATCTTTCCATCCTAACTTTGGCACAATCTGTTCGCAAAACCTTTCAAGGAAATGAAAGGCATCGCAGAAGGCCCTCCTGCTAATCTTAGAGTTACCGAAAGAGTTCTTACGATTTCGCAATTAGCTAGAAGCTATAACAGGCATATTGTCCAACTAACAAAGAACAAGAATTTCAGAAGTGTAGTCAATGAATGTCTTGTATATTAGCCTCCCATATCTCGTTAATTCGAGAAGTGGCATAACGTTGAAATATTATCAGACCACTTTCGGCTGTAGGTAGCACCCAGAAGTTGACGCCAAAGAAATTCGATTATTACTCTCCGACATCTCTTAGCGAAGCACTTGACCTTTTGGGAACAAAGGAGGAGGCTAAAGTCCTCGCCGGGGGTCAGAGTCTTTTGGCTCTAATGAAACTAAGGCTAGCCGCGCCGAAGAGCCTAGTGGATATTACAAAGTTAGAGGGCATGTCATACATTCGCGAGGAAAACGGATACCTAGCGATTGGTGCTCTAACGATTCACGATATGATTGAGCTCTCACCGATTGTTAAGGAAAAGTATACCCTACTAACCGACGCAGCGAGCAAGATCGGAGACCAGCAAATAAGGAACCGGGGTACTGTCGGAGGAAGTGCGTGCCACGCAGATCCTGCAGCTGACCTACCGACCGCTCTCATGGCAGCAGATGCTAATTTTGTCATTCAAGGTCCGAGGGGGAGAAGAGTTGTCTCTTCAAAGGATTTCTTCCTTGACATCTTTACTACCGCTGTCCAGCACGATGAAGTATTAACTGAAATTCAGATACCGAGCTTACCTCCGCATTCTGGTACAGGGTATATCAAACACTCTCGTAGGGAGGGGGACTTTGCAATCACTAGCTGCGGCGTTGTCCTAACAACTGATGGCGGAAGTACCTGTAAAGACGTCAGGATTGCCCTCGGATCTATTGCTTCAACGCCTCTTCGATTTACCAATGCCGAAAATTATCTGAAAGGAAAGAAGCTCGACGACAAAACTATAGTCGAGGCTTCAAACCAAAAACCTGATGGAGCAGATCCGCCTTCAGACATGCATGGAAGTAGGGATTACAGGATGGAGATGATCAAAGTGTTTACAAAGAGATCATTGAAGCTAGCTCTTGGGAGAGTGAAATAGATGTCGCACCAGCAATCCAGCGTATCGGTTATGCAGACTGATCGGGTTCAAGTTACTTGCACGATAAATGGCAAGCAGTACACCGGTATGTGCGAGCCACGGACACTACTAGTGCATTTTATCAGAGATGATCTTAATCTCACTGGGACCCACATCGGATGTGACACGGGTCACTGCGGTGCCTGCACGATAATGTTCAACGGAAAGGCGCTCAAGTCGTGCATGTTGTTAGCTATTCAGGCCGAAGGAGCTAACATCCTCACAGTAGAGGGGCTGGCGCAAGGCGATAAACTTCATCCTCTTCAGGAAGCATACTGGGAAAATCACGGGTTGCAATGCGGTTATTGCACTCCGGGAATGTTGATTTCCTCGCTTTTCCTCCTCCAGAGGAACCCCGACCCGACCGAAGATGAAATTCGACGGGGAATCGAAGGAAATCTGTGCCGTTGCACAGGGTACGTCAACATTGTAAAATCGATCAAGGCGGCTGCTAAGAAAATGCAAGAAGAAAAGTCAGGACAGGTAGCAGCAGCCCAAAGCTTGACGAAGAGCTAGGGCATATTAGAGGGCGAAAAATCGAATGCATTTCGAAGGAACTTTTAACGTTAAGACGTCCAAAGATAAAGTCTTCAACCTGCTGATGGACCCGAACCAAATCTCCCAGTGCATGCCTGACCTGCAGAAGCTCGAAGTAAAGTCTCCCGAGGATTATACTGCCATCATAAAAGCTGGTGTGTCGTTTATCAGAGGAGACTTCAACATGCATTTCACCGTTGTCGAGAAGACCGCCCCAACTCATGCAAAGCTCGTAGCGCACGGGACGGGGATCGGCAGTACCATCGACATGGACACTCTGATGGATTTGACGGACGTCCCAGATGGAGGAACGTCGATGAAGTGGTCGGCCGAAGCAAAAATCGGAGGAAGGATTGCCACGGTGGGACAGAGGTTAATTGAAGGTCAATCAGAGAAAATAATCAAGCAGCTTTTTACTTGCCTAGAGGGCAAGCTGAACGCCGCGTAGATCTCATTATGCAATCTTAATGCAGGACAACCGAGTCTACAATTTGCCGGAATTGTAGATCGTCGACATTCGTCTTTGTCTCCTCTGATTTCCTTTTCACTTGCTCCAAGATTTTATCAATCTGCTCGTCGTTTGCGCTAATCCCAATCTGACCTAGTTTCCATTCTATCGAGTGCCTGCCCGATTTCTTCCCCAGAAACACGCCGTGTTCGTTGCCGACGAGTTCCGGCAGATAAGATTCAGACCCCAAGTTATACTTCATCCAGCCGGCAATTGAGATGCCTGCTTCTCTTGTGAACACACGGTCGCCCACAACCGGTTTATTTGGTGCGAGAGGGAATCTGGTGAAACCTTGTACCATTTTGGATAGCTCTTTGAATTTAGTAAAATCGAATCTTACATGCTGTCCATAGAGATACTTGAGGCTCATTGCAACCTCTTCGAAAGAAGCGTTGCCACTACGTTCTCCTATTCCGTTCACCGATGTATGAACGGTAGTCGCGCCGTTCATCAACCCGGAAATAGCACAAGCAACCCCCAATCCAAAGTCGTTATGCGTATGGACTTCGAGAGGCTCCTTTACGCTATCCCTTACCTGCCTCACAAATTCTCCAAATCCTTCCGGGCTAGCGCAGCCGAAGGTGTCGACGATTACGAACGAATCGGGACGAGCTTTCTCTGATACTTCTGAAAGGAGCTTTTTGATAAAATCAACATCTCCACGGCTCTCATCCACCCCGAAGAAGGACGTCCACAGTCCATGCTTTTTCGCATAGTCAATGGCGTCGACAGCTCTATCGATTACTTGCTCGTAGGTCCAAGCAAATTGTTTCAGTTTGGGCACTCCAACAGGCCCTTCACAAATAATTCCTTCGACGTCACATTTGAGAGCCGTATCGATATCGTCTCTAACCAGTCGAGAAAACGCGAAGACCTTGGCTTTTAAACCCAAGTGGGCGATTTCCTTAACCGCATCAAAGTCCTCCTTTGAGACGACTGGCATTCCCGCCTCGATTCTATGGACTCCGACTTCGTCCAACTTTCTGGCTATCTCGACTTTTTCCTTAGTTCTGAGCACGATGCCAGGAGTCTGCTCTCCATCTCGCAAAGTTACGTCATGAAAGACTACTTCCTTCGGAAATCGAAACTTCGATACCACTTCTGGGCTAAAATTGAAATGGCTGACCCAAAATCCGTCCCCAGCCCATGGACCCTTCCCAATTTTATTGATCGAATCTTCAAGGGAAATATCAGATTGCATTCTCTTCTCTTCCCACAATCTCTTTGCGGAGAATTGTATCGACCCGAGTCTAAAAAGGAATTCTGAATAAGAACGATCCTCAATACATTGCTAGGCAGTACTCCTTAATTGCCACTTCGATAGAAGTATGTGCAATCTAAATTTCTGGCTAAGAACTTGGGTGTCTGAAAAGTAATGTTTCAAAATGAAAATACATTCGGTAAAATGAAGAGTCAGGGAAAGGAGGACGAATTCCACGATCGGTACGAGACCGCGGTTACGTCCGTTAAGCAAGACTTTGGCAAAACCTACCCGATTGTGATAGACGGAGTCGAGCTAAATTCTAGTGATGGAACATTCCCCGACACGAGCCCAGCAGACACGAGATTAGTTCTTGGCCAATTTCAAAAGGGATCGCGAGAAGATGCTAGGCGGGCAATCGAATCGGCGCAGCGTGCTTTCGAATCATGGTCGCAATCAGATTATGCGAAGAAAGTTGATTTGTTTAGAAAAACGGCCGAGATCATGTCAGAGCGAAAATTCACTTTGGCAGCCGAGATGTCATTCGAAAATGGCAAGAACCGCTACGAGGCGATTGCCGATGTGGACGAGGCGATTGACTTTCTCAGGTTCTACTCGGAACAGTTAGAGCAGAATAAAGGGTTTCAGCAGTCCATGGGCTCCGTTTTGCCGGGCGAACACGCCAAGTCGATACTGAAACCGTACGGAGTTTGGGCAGTCATCGCCCCGTTTAATTTTCCCCTCGCTATCGCGACTGGAATGACTTCAGGCGCTCTAATCACTGGTAACACTGCGGTTTTGAAACCCGCCTCGGATACACCCCTCATGAGTTACGAGTTATACAGGATATTGGAATCGGCGGGTCTACCCCCAGGCGTTTTAAACTACATAACGGGCCCCGGCTCGACAGCAGGAGCAGAGTTAATCGAGAACAAGAAAGTGGCCGGGGTTGTTTTCACAGGTTCCTACGATGTTGGTTCACGATCGATAGGGGACTTTGAAAAGAAGTCTCCGCGACCTTTCGTAGCGGAAATGGGAGGGAAGAATGGTACGATTGTAGCAAGTAGCGCCGATCTGGACAAGGCTAGTGAGGGCGTGATGAAAGCCGCTTTTGGGTTCGGCGGACAGAAGTGTAGCGCTTGTTCTCGCGTCTATGTCCACGAAACCGTAAGGGACGATTTTGTGAAGAAACTCGCCGAGAAGGTTAGCCGAATCAAGGTTGGAGACCCGACTTCAAAGGATGTCTTCCTTGGACCCCTCATAAATGAGCAAGCTTACAAGAATTATCAGCGCGATATTGCAGAAGCACGCAAGAGGGGAACGATCGTTACCGGAGGTCAAGTACTGAAGGACCAAGAACATTCCAACGGTTACTTTGTAGAGCCGACGATTGTTGCTGATCTTCCAGAAAACGACCCGTTGATCAAGACTGAGCTTTTTGTTCCTATCTTGACTGTCGAAACCTATCGAGATCTTGACAAGGCGATTTCAGAGATGAACGATGTGGACTACGGACTGACAGCAGGGATCTTTTCCAAGGACAATGACGAACTGGACAAATTCTTCGTAAAGGTTGAAGCGGGTGTTTTGTACGCAAACCGTTCATCAGGTTCTACAACTGGAGCGGTTGTAGGAGTCCAGCCTTTCGTCGGTTGGAAGCACAGCGGCTCTAGCGGGAAAGGGGCCGGAGGACCTTACTATCTACAGCAATTCCTCCACGAGCAGAGCCAAACATACTACGACTGAATCCCATTCATCAATAGCATTTTTGTGCTCAATTTCCGAACACTACTCGAAGAGCTGCATCGTAGTTTCGTGAAAGCAGAATAGCTGATCGCGGCATTTTCTTGCCACAATAGCGTGCCTTTAAAACAAGTGGTGCTGGTAGCAGCTTATAGACGAATTCTATTGGAAATAAGCAAGAGCGCGAATTACTTCAGCAAAGAGCGTACTTGCGTCAGGCTAAAGTAAAATTATTGCGTCTTCGCTACTGAAATGCTCTTCGCTGGCGCAAAGTCAAGGTTACCATTACTGATTTTGCTTCTTTCCTTTAGTGTGTTTTACGTCGCGGTCGAATTTTTGCTTATTGCCAATAGACAGATTTTGGGACCTCAAGGATTCGCAAATACATTCGGGTTGGTTCTAATTTCGTTTCTTAATCTGGGGCCTTCTGGCTTTCCTTCTCCTATTAGCTTACAATGGTTTCTTGCCACTCCAGCCGGGCGGGGACGTGTATTTCGCTAAGATGTCAGGGACATTAACGATGAGAGCGATTGTCCTGTGGCCCCTTCTCTCCTTGAGAGTAAAGGACTCGGAATTGACGATAAAGAAAATACTCACTTCAGTCCTTTGGGGATCTGTATTCAACATACCGACGATGTGGGCGGTAAGCGTCCAAATAGTAAAGACAAGCTTCGCTCAGATCTACGTAAGAGCTCTATGATTGTTAAGGGGAGCTCGATCAAAGCTAATTGAGGAATTCGTCGTGACTCTAAAGGTGGCAGTAAGAAATCAGAGATTTGCTTCAGTGTTATCCTCGCTCAAAACCGAGCTTATCGTGGGATCCTTGCCGTTTGTTGTTGTTATTGCAGCGGGCTCTGTGTACTTTCTGCTGTTTTTCTCGATTCAGCTCGCGATGTTAATCATCCTACCCATAGCGATCTTTCTTGACGGAATCCGCTACGCAAGCAAGCCTAGACAAAAAGTAATTCATTCATCGTTTTCCTCTCAGGGAGAGTACATAGGCTGGCGCCACTATGTTCACGTAAGAGACTATGCCTCTCCTGCGCAAAACGTTCCTTACTTACAAGCTCGAAATCTTCGAATCCGATAGCAACTGTTTTCTTTTGCCGATGAGTCAGGTTTGAATAGGCAAGTCATAAAACAAAGAACAGTCCTTTTCCCTACATCGTTTTGTCCTTTGTCCGCGACTGATCCTGCAGATTGGTACTCTACTCCAACTTCGACTTTTGTACCAGTTACGCATTCTACTGTCGATAGAACCGATTCTCTATTTGCATCCTTCAGCGTAGGATCCTACCCAGTTCTGATAGTTGACGATAATGAAGGCGTTTGCATACTCATCGCTAGAATGCTTTCGAACATCGGTTTCAAATCCATTTACATTGCGAACAGTGCGAAACAAGCTTACAGTATCTTCGGAACCCAGATGGCCGAGGAATCGCGAGACCCCATAATATTTCTTGACTTAAGGCTCCCCGATGTACCAGGGGAAAAAGTTGCAAGGAAGATAATCGAGATAAGGCCCTCATCCAAGATTATTCTAGTCACGGCAGAAGACTCTGCGGCCGAGAGCGCGCAAGAAGCGATGAGGCAGGGAGCATCCGCCTATGTACAAAAGCCCATAGGTCTCGCGAAAATCAAGTCGGTCCTTGCGACCCTGGTCAGAGACATGGAAGCTTCTTCAGAGTCTAGGAATGGGGACGGACACGGAGATTTAGGAGACTGTCTCGAAAGCTCAAGTCATGCTAGAAAGGAAGGGTAATTACGAAATAATTTCTCTTCCCGAATCGAACAAAAACGTTCTTGTCCTTTACAAGTCAACCGAAACGGAGGATCCGTTTGTGGTCGTCGCATGTTATTTCCTAAAGCAGGCAGGCGATTTTCAAGAAATGGTACTTGCGGAAATTGAGACGGTTCCCGTGTCGGAACATGAAAAGCTGAAAAATGATGTTCGAGAAAAGATTAGCCTAAAACATTCAAAACGAGTACCAATAACGTTCTGGTGAGGACCAGTTCCGCCCGCTACAACAAACTGGGAATGATTTCCGACTTATTTGTTATTCGTGTTTTATATTAGTCACTCTTAGTTTGAATACCAGCGTTTTTCCTGCCATCGGATGTCGTCCTGTCTTGCCGTAGCCTTTTTCGGGAGGTATTGTTACCTCCTTCTCCTCGTTTATTGCCATTCCAACTAACGCTTCGTCAAAACCTTGTATTACTTGCCCAGCTCCAAGTCTAACCTGGATTGGTTTGTAATCCCTAGCAGGATTGTACAGGCCGGTTTTTCGAGCTTCTGATTCCATAGATGTATCAAAGGCCTTTCCTCCTAGGTATTTTCCAACGTAATGGACGTATACGGTGTCGCCTTTCTGCGCCTTTAGATTTGATTGGGAGCTCATTAATCTGAGCCTCAAGTGGAAAGCATACAAAAACTAACCGGAGCGCTAGTTACCTAGCGCAAGTACAAAGACTGTGTGGTGGGATCCGCGACATACAAGTCTCCGTTTGCAGAGTCAAGGAACAGGGAACGAATCGTTCCTGCCTGGAAGGGGATCACGCGAGTTACCGTCCCGCTATTTGAATTTATCATCATTATATTTTCTTCAGGCATTGAAGCGTTCGAGTTTAGAGTCCCGTTCGCAACGATGACTCGTTGATTGGGGGAATCATGTACTATACTTCCGAGAGTGCCGTTCTGGTTGGAGTTGTCAACCTTTATTGGGGATATGTAATGAGATCCTGACACAACGGTGATGTTGTCTCCAAGTACAATAAATGGTGGATTGTAAGCACCTATTGCGCTTTCATATCCGTTGTTGGAAATATAGGTAACTCCGGACTGCGCGTTGTATGAAAAGTCTGCAGTCCCATAGTTCCCAAAGTCGGTGAAGTTGCCAACCGAAACGAATCTAGTGCTTAGAATTATCACGAAGCCTATCTTAAGCATACATTTGGCGGCACGATGTACTAGAGATTGATACAGTATTTTTTTGATACTTTCTTTTTATTTGAAATGATTCTAGCTTCGAACTCCAAAGACGGTTCTGAAAGATTTTCCATTCTTCTCTTGTTAGGAAGTCGATGATGTAGAGTTGCTAAATTGGGTTTCGCAGAACTTCTTCCATAGGAGCCAAGATTCAAGTAAGCGAAAGGCAAGCTTGAATTCCCTCACAGGGACTACTCTGGAAGTATATCGTTTCCTCATCACCCGCGATCAGCCTAGTGGTCCTCGCGAAGTCATGCGTTCGCTAGGATTGAGCGGCCCGTCAGTGTCTTCTTTCCATTTGCAAAATTAGAGAGGCTGGGCTTCGTGGCAAAGGACGATACGACAGGCATGTACAGCGTTGACCACGTCTATCTCAAGCACTTTGTCCTCCTTCATAGCCACCTAGTTCCTCGTTACATGCTTTACGCGGTGTTGTCAACTCTTTCGATTTTCGGATGGTTGACGGTACTTCCCCTGAACGGCGGCTTCACTTTGGGGCTGGACTCGCAAGCAGGAGCGTACGCCTTGATCTACGGAGTCTCTATCAGTGCCCTATTTTCCGAAATATTTTTGCGCGAGACCTTCATTGTAATGAAAAAAGAAAGAATCTAATAAATCGTGAATCTGGGTTAAATCCTTTGGTATCCGTTTAAGCAAATCCTCGGTCCGAGAAGCTAGAATCATAACTTGGAATGCTAGAGACTCTTTCATATAAGTCAGTAAAATCAGGAGATAAAGAGTAGCGGGCGCATAGCTCGAATGAATTGGGACAATATTCGAATTGGAACTTCTGGCTGGTCGTACAAAGAATGGGAGCATGTTTTCTATCCTGATTCAAAAACACCAAAACTTTCCTACTATTCCAGCGTTTTCAATACCGCCGAGATCGATTCGACATTTTACGCGAACCCTTCGAAAGGTATGGTCCTCGGCTGGGTGAAGAATACCCCTAAAGATTTTGAATTTTCTGTGAAACTTCCTCAGACGATCACTCATAAGAAGAAACTTGACCTAAGTGCCGGAGCCGAGATTGACCTCCTTGAGTTTCTGGACCTTATAGATCCGCTTCGAGAAGCAGGAAAGCTCGGTCCCCTCCTAATTCAACTTCCACCCAGCTTTGGTAAGAATAATTCTGACGATCTCGAAGAGTTCTTGAAATCCCTTCCTCGCAACGGGAAGCACTACTTGTTCGCCATCGAATTTAGAAATAGGTCCTGGCTCAACGACGTTGGAGCCATCAATAGGCTGCTCTCAAGATATAACGTTGCAAGAACAATTGTTGATGAACCCCTGCTCCCGGTGGATTTGGCTCCTACCGCAGACTTTTCATTCATCCGATGGCATGGAAGAGGTAATAGGCCTTGGTATAATTACAGGTACAAAAAAGAGGAGTTAGAGCCCTGGACTGAACGTGTAAAGGAACAAGCCCAAAAGGCAAAGAAAGTATACGGATATTTCAATAATCATTTTCACGGATACGCGGTTGAAAATAGTCTAGAATTTTTGAAAGACCTACGCATAGCAACCGAGAAACAGAAGGATATCTTATCAAGAACGCTCGATTTCATCGAAGAAAAAAGAAAAGGCGTTGATGAGGAAATTCCTGAAAGAAAGACGCTTGAAATAGGACAAAAGACGCTTGGCGAATTTTAGATCAATGCGACAATCACAGTGATTGCAAGAACGATCCCTCCAAGAATCCGCGCACCATACTTCGCTTCTGAGCTTGCGGAATCGAGCAATCCGGAAAAATCGTCAAGCACGGCGCTTCCTATTGTCTTTACATTAGATCGGATTAGGTAGCTTGAGAAACTGCCTTCGCTCATGTTCTCGGAAGCCTTGCGATAGAGATCAACCAATAAGGATGCGAATTTGTCTTCCGATATGACGTCCCCGAGGGCAAGATATCCCTTTGCATCGGATGTCTTGGCGGCGGTTACATGAGTATCGGACGTGCACACTTCGAGAATCTTCGACTGCGTCTTTTTCTCAAAGTCAGAAATCACTTTCTCCCTAAACCCTCTCAAGGAATTGTTAGAATCAATGATCGCGATCGAGAACCGAGCATTACTACTACCAGTTTCAAGAACTACAAGCCCAATTCCGGCTGGTCCGATGTCTCTATCTATCCAAGCATCTAATTCGGAAGAATGAGCTATCCCCACATGGAAAGAAGATTGCTTTGAGGTCGAGAGTTGGTCGACTACACTGTCCGCCGCGGAAACCGCGTCAACACACTCCGCTTCAGTCGGTTTTTCTCCTTCAGAATTATGAGTGTCTACCGTAAGAGTATTCTTGAAGTTGGCTTTTGATGAATAGGCTTCAATCGATTCACTTACCCACCCGGGAAAATCCTCCATTCCGTGAGGCGCTTGGGTAATAGTTATCAGGGCAGTCGAACCGAGTGCAAGCCCGTTCACGGTCGCCTTTCCAATAATCTTAGTTACAGGCGGAGTCATCGTTTCTCCTCGATCGAGAATTTCTTTCCGATTTTGCAAGTCCTTGATGTACCTCTCGACTTGCACCTTGGATGCAAGGTTTAAACCGTGGTCAGACATCGAGTGAACAATCATTGGAAATGATTTGTCCGTCTTTAAGCGAGAGAAAATGTCTCCTGGAATATTGCTTGATCCTATGGGGTAAAAGGGCCCCGGGTGCACCCCGGGCAGTATTATTGTTGCAGTTCTACCATTTGGTGGCGATGTTGATGACGCGGTCGTAATCTCGAGCATGCGCGATTCGATACTGACCTCCTTGGAAGTAGCGTCGAGAAATCGCTCTAAACTCGTCGCGTCCTCGACGGCCCATGCGTTCAGAAACGCCCTCAGAAGCTCCAAGGGCCTATAGATGCTGATCTTTATCTTATTTATCGAACTCATGTAAAGCTCTATTCCTAAAATCGCGACGAGACCTCCAATTAGGGCGGCAACAGGATCTGGGTTTTGCATGAAAAAGCGAGTCGTCAATATTCTGTATTGGAAGCCTGCTGAAATGAAAAGAAGCACGGGTTGGAGAAAGGAGAGCGGTATCGCTTGCCAAGGTCTTTCGTAAAACAAGCTGCCAAGGATCAGCGCTCTGAACGAAACGGCGAATATTGCTCCCAATATCAATAGCGACAGAAACTTTAGCGAGTCGTGAGTGAAGAAATTGATAACGAAACCAACAATCGCCAGCGCAAGCCAGAAACCATTACTCGCAATTGTAAGAGATGCCAGTCTCCGATATGTTGCTATCTTGTTTCTTCCTTTTAGAATAAGTCGATCAAGCTCGATGCTTAATAGAAGAAGAACTTCACTCCCGATAAGAAATGCAACAATATCGATTGGTGTATACCCAAGACCAAAGCGTGACAGAAACGTCAGAACTAGTATAATGAAGCTCGTGTAGACAAGGGTTCTGTTACGGGCCGGTAAAGTGAAAAGGTGTCTGTATCGTCTGTGAATATTGCTAGTAGAGTCTATTTTCACCTCTTGAGCACGCTGCTCCACCAATTTGTTGCTTCGGTCCTTTTTTCGACATCGTTGCCCCGCTCTTAATTCAAGGGTCGAGGTACGAAAACTAATGTTTCTGTGGTGCTGATTTAAAGCATCCACTGCCCGTTTCTTGGAACGCCGTTACAATTTGATGTACCGATTCGCCGTCTCGCGCTAGGAAATTACAAGACGTAGCAGGATACTTACAATAACCAATACGATTGATAATCCAACGACGATTTCCGGTCTAATCTTTATGCCTTGAGTTTCATCTTCGAAGAACCGAAGTAATCCTGCACTAGAAGCAGGCATCGGCGATTTGTTCTTATCTTTCTTTGAACTCATAACTTTCTGCCTCGCATAAGAAGATAGAAAAACTAGCCTTCCCTATTCCTATAAGTAGGAAATTTAGCTTAAAAAACGTTTACGAGGTAGATTTCCCCTTTTGGAGATCCTGTTTTGCCTTTGTTCGACCGACTAGCTTCTGAGAGATAGCTTCGCCCGCATACTCCATGGCAAGAGATTGAGGACTTGAGAGTCCCTTCGAAAGAAGATAAATCACGAAATCCCCATCCTCCCGTCTCAATATGCCATAATGAATTCCTACGCCCTTGACGAGACGATCCACGAACATACGAGTAAAGATAACTTTGTGAACTATTGAATCCCCGTAGCGCCTGAGAGTGATGATAGTAGTCTTGCAAACACGCGAGAGTTCTACAAGCGCGTTGGTAACCTCGACCGTATTTGAAAGGCGCTCGAGTCCCTTTGAGCTGACGCACCTGACAAAAGAATCCTCCCTAAATGGCAGAGAAGTGATCGAGGCCACGACGACTTCCCCAGCGAAGCCCTGCTGTTTTCTTGTGGTTAGGGCAATCGCTGAAGGCCCTATCCTGACGCACTCCATATTATGGAGTATCAGAGATTCTTCGAGCTTGTCAGCGCCTGCATCCAGAATTACCCCTGACTCTTCGTATAGAAAGTAGCGTAGAACGTCTTCAAGACTAGCGAACGCCGGCATTGAGGACACCGCCAGGTTAGGTGCTCCAGCCTTTTCTCTGGACTTCTTTACTTCCTCTTCTTGTTGCTCACGCAGCCAATCCTCGTAAGTGTAGTTCTTCTTGTAATCTGAAGAACTGTCTTTCTGCTTTTCGAATCTCTCGTCGCCTTCAGCCCGGCCTTCATCATTATTGTTGTCTTCCGTCGAGTTTTCGGTTGTCATTGAAACATTGCCCTTAGAAACAAAAGAAATAACAAAAAAGGAGAGTATGATTTACTAGAACCAAATCTATGGCTCCGGGATGTATAAAGGCTTTATCGCCATATGGAATAGGAATTCGCATAGCGTTGTGCGTGAGCGGTCTGGAAGCTCAATTTTGCTCACGAACGATGGGTCGCTAAAATCCGGACACGTCAGCTCATTTTCTATTTTCCCGACTTCACTTCAAGAATGCGTTAACTCAGGCATATCGAGTCACTCTTTTTGAGAAGGTCAGCAGACTTTTAATCCTTCGATGAATGTACTGTCTTGAAAATCAAATGCCGGGGTTGAGCAATCTGGTCGCTCACCGCGCTCGAGATCGTCTTACTTTGATTCCAGTTTCAAAGTAAAATGAGGATGAGAGTAAGAAGATAGGAAGAAGGGCTAAAATTCGAAAACATCGAACAGGATACGCGGCGCCGCTTTGCGGTATGTGGGTTCAAATCCCACTCCCGGCGCCATATTGCTCGACAAAGAACTCTTGCGAAATAGCCCCTTGCGCAATTGCCTCTGTATTTGTTCAGCTAGGATTTTTCTTCCTGTGGGCTTATCTATCGCATAAAGGAATCGAGTAAAATACAGCAAAAATCGTCAAAGACGATTATTTCAGTGCTCGGAAATCAAGAACGCGAATTTTTGGAAGTAAATGCGAGCTGCTTTAACAAAAATATGCGCGATTTATCTCACAGTTAGGTAGCTTGACTTATATGCGTGAAAAGTCCCGTAAGTCCTTTACGAGCGTAACGTAAACATGAGCTACGGAAGAAGCCGTGACAATCGCGGCAACGGAAATCGTGGCTTGGGATTCGGTGGAGGGAGACCTCCGATGGGTCCAAAGCCCGTAGAAGTAGGTAAGGAATACGACGTAGAAGTCACAGAACTTTCAAGGAGAGGCGACGGTGTCGCAAAAGTCCAAGGTTTCGTGATCTTCGTCCAAGGTGCAAAGGTAGGACAAAAGGTCAAAATCAAAGTTGACCGAGTAGGTCCGAGGTTTGCCAGTGCTTCAGTCGTTGGAGGCGCTACCTCAGCTCCGGCTGCATCATCCTCATCTTCGGAAGGGATGACTGAGCCTATGGCGGAGGGTTCTTCCAAGTCTGCTGAAGAAAGCGGATCAAACGAAGAAGAAGAACAATAAGTGTAAGTGTTCTTTTTCTCTCCGACCAAAGACGAACGTCACCCTGTAACTACTAAACAACAACAAGAACTGCTATAGTAATTCCAACGGAAATACGATAACGTCGAAACCTTGGATTACTATGCATCACTTTTTTTCCGCGTAATTTTTGTCGCTCTTTGAATTCTTTCCTTTGCTCCTTTTTTTCGAGATACTTTCTTACTGTGGGAAGATAGGCCTGTAACAGTTCTGGCGGGCAATTCATTAAGGATTCCAACGCCCATGTAGAAGGGCCCCGGGAAGAGGGCATATAATTAGAAATTAACGGTGAACTCCTCGCAGCGGGTAAAAAACAAACCCACTAGCAATTTGTTTCCTTGGTCATGCCCTAATGATAAAGCCAATGCTTGAATGTAGTTCATTAAGGACGCTCGCGCAGATGAAAATGCACGCCCCATTGAGAATATAAGAACGAAAATGTATCACGGTAATGGGCTATCTTTTCTTCAGATACTACCTACTTGGGAAACGAACCAGGGATTGATATTGAATTCCGCGCCGGCGCTTGGGAATTGAGGGAGCCTTCAAATACGATCTGTTTTCGATGTTTTTGGAGACCACGATCCATTTTCATGGTTTTGGCAAGATGCATTCCTCATTATTTATCGCATGGAAGAAAACTGGGACGTTCTGGGTGTTCGTCGCTCTGTAGCTTGCCAAGAGCCAGTCGCCCGGGGCGAAGTTCAGTGTCCGCTCAAGGAGGGCATCGTCAATAGCAAACGTGTCCCCGACAAGTTGCCTATCGTAGGGTCTAGGTAGTGTTCCCACAAAGTAGCTATGAATTTGATGCAGAGCGCTCGTGTTGAGATGCGCGAGACGCTGTGTTGAGATCCATCCGTGGAGGTGATACTTCCGTCCGTGCCGGAGGAGCCTTTCGACAGAGCGACTAGATTCGAGGGTATCACCTCTTGCATCCTCCTTTGCGGGGGCGAATTCTTGCGCCTCGTCGAAGACGAAAAGTATCCTAGGATGTAAATTGAAACTCGTTCTCCTCTGCCTAAACACTTCGTCAATGACCCTTGATGCAATGTCCCTCGCCGTTTCTATTTCCTCGTCTATCACGAAGAGCCGTGGGGAATTCTGCGAATCGTCTAGGAGTTCTTTGACTAGAGTCTCTAACGAGTAGCCCAGTTCCTCAGGTTCTGAGACATCTTGGTTGAGCCTCTCTTGGAGCCCTTTCACGAGACCGAAGACAGTGGCGTTCTGTCTGACCCCAGCCTTTGAGAAATACTCGAGTATCTCGTCCAAGATGGGTAACACCTCTTTGTCGACGAGATCCTCTTCGTCCTTTCCAGAGTCCTTCAGAAATGTCGTTATGCGGTCATTAGCATAAATTGACGCCTGCTGATTTGCATTAAATTTGTCGCTCACAGTGTTTGCGAAAGAATCAAGCAAGCCTTCATATGTTCTGTAATGTGCTATTGTCTCCATGTAGTGGGGTTTGACATACATGGGCTTGCACTTGTCATCTCGAAAGAGCTGTTCGATTAGGCCGACAAGTTCCTTTTCTCTCGCCTCTAACGCGTCGGTCTTGACATGCCTTTTGTAAAAGTCCATGGCGTTATTGTATAGAGCTTTCGCAGCGTCCTCCTTTGTCTCTTTTTTTCGTAAACCTCTCTTTGAAAAAACAATTCTGCTCTCCTGGGCGACTAGTTGATCCAAGAGATGAATGCCATATTCAGATGAAACATCGAAGACGATTACCTTCAAATCGCTGATTGCCTGGAGGGCCCTTCTCACGACCATTGAAGTGAGATAACTTTTTCCACCTCCCGTGTGGCAGAATACCCCAACGTGAAAGTTGATCAGCTGAGTAAAGTTAATCGTAAAGGGGACTGTGTGATCAATTACTCCGAGTAGGTCGCCTATGCTGTATGCGTCGAGATTTGAAGGTGAAGTTCCTTCCTCAGGAACATAACAGACAAAACGCCTAACAGCTTCTTTGTTCAATAGCTTAACTTCCGATCCAACTAGCAGAGGCGAATATCTCCTCTCATACTTTATGTCATTCCCAGTGAAATCGACGATGTAGCCCGTCGGGGATGCAACGATTTCGATCCATGTGCTCTTGGAATCTTGCTTCCATTCCTTGTCAATTAACCCCATGAACTCCCCTCTCAAAGCCCCCGGCTGGCTTGTGCTAAGTGTGAGCATTGAGTAGTGCATGGGGATGATATCTGCGATCTCGAAAACTGAGAAGATTGTCTCCATCCCTAAATTTTGTACATTAGGAATTGCGAGTAGTTGCCCTGGGGATAACTTCTGGACAACCAGAGAATTATAGATACATTCAACGCGTGCCAGTTTGAATGTCGTTGTAGTTTTGCCATCCGATGATGGTCTGCTGATGGTCTGAACTTCTCTCAGTTTAGCCTTGAACCTGCCATCAAGATTTTCGAGCCAGCCCGCCACGGATTTCTCAGGAAGGAGATTTTCTTGGATATTGTCTAGAGTCAAAGAACAATTGCGCTATCCCGAAGAAGATTTCAGTCCTGACTCTGCCATAATCGATTCAATAAGGATATGCCAGTCCTTCAATTCATTTCTTGGTTTGTTTCCTAGATTTCCTTCGGATAGCTTCTACATCAGATCTCATTTGTCTGTATTTTCCCTGGAACAAGATCTGCTGGTCCAACCTTGATTTCGCAATCTCGAGATCTACAGCAGCGACACAGCTTGATGCGGCCTCTTCAAAAGCCACTTTCGCTCTCTTATCCGCGAGGAACAATGGATAGTTGTGACCAAGTGCTTCGGGAATGGGTTCCCTACCCATCGAATCTAAAATTGCAAGCGTCAAATCCCCTAAGGGAGAGTCTGAAAGAAAATGTAGTGCCGGCACTATTTCCTCGTCAACGTCTCCGTCGCGATTTATCAACCTGAGCTCCTGCACCATGTCATACTGTGGGTAACAGGGCCTGTCGTAGAGAAAAACGTGAGAGCGGAGTGTAGGATCGTTCTCACTTTCCCATAATTGAAAATAAGACTTTACAAACAATCGTTCAGAAGCAATAACATTCTTGTAGGCACCATTCACTCGGCATTCTCCTTTTCTCAAGGTTGTTTCATCGCTCTTTTTGATCGGACTGATTGTCCTAAAGCAGACATCATATTCGAATGTTCGCCAAGGGCACGATAACATTGAAGAATTCACAATGCTGTTAGCTTGGAGCAACATCGTGTCGCTTTCGAATCTTTCGACGTCATTCATGTCTTTCTTGACGAGTCTGGAAAACTGCAGTATGGGAATTACCGTTTTTACCAGTTCGTTAGCCGCAGAATCTTTCACGATTCCTAGCAACATGACATTTCTTTGCCAACATTCCTTCAAAATCGCGGTAATCAATATCAAAGACAGATAGTCTATGTCTTGCCAGCTTAGCCATATCTCACCACCAGATGGCAAGTCCTTCATCTTCAAAGGATGCCCATCCTTCGGCGGATTGAATATGTGATCTGTCATTTTGAGAGTAGCTTCTAGCAATCTCTTCCAGTAATTTCTCATATCTTCACGAACTTGGAAGGCACCGGCCTCCTGGTTTACGAATGCTTGACCAAATAGGTTTGATGTGAGCTCCTTTTGGATCTTTGATTCCCTGCCTTCCTTTGCGCCTATTTTGTTTGCGATCTGAATCGCAGTTAACAATTGTTTTGTATCAAGTAGAAAAGCCATAGCGGCGAATCCAAGAAACTGACTTCTAGGCGCAGGGATTTTGAGTCCAATGCTTTCAAGAAGCATCCGCCCTAACTCCAAGTCGAGAGTCGAAATTTTGCCGAAATTTGTTTCTAATCCTGTCAGTTTGCAGGCACCATCTTGGACATATTCCCGAAGTTTCCAACTAGTGTGTGCAATGTCGCCAGAAACTGTTCGATCCATCAAAACGATCTTGAGATTTGGATCTGCTCCTAGCGCCTGGTACACCATGTAGTACTCTGACAAACGCATAATCGAGCTTGAAACTTTGCCCGGATCAAACTCAATTCCACTTTCTCCTTTCTCACCAAATACAGCCGAAGAATACTCTTCACTAAGAGGAATAGCAGAACTAATGGAATAATAGTCTGCTGCGGTAGACGGAACCTCCGAAAGAATATCCCCGTTATCAAGAAATCTCGTCGTTCCTCGATATGCATACGATCCGGAATAAAATACAAGCATGTCTAGCCGCGGTTCCTCAAACTTTGTACCATCAACGGCCAGGTAATTCACTGTACTTGAACCGAAAAACTTGGTTGCTACTTCATTGCAACGCCTAGAATCGTACCCTTGGCGCAGGTAGAGGTTGGTGATCGTTTCGTTTCCCTGCAATCGTTCCAGTTTCGCTCTGAAAGTCGAAAGTAGATTACTGGCAGAGAGTCTCAGTGACTCCACGTTGCGATCACTCTCTGATTCGAGAGTTCGATCAGGTTTGAAATTTATAGTCAAGCTGATGGAAAAAGAGGTGAGAGGATTTTCTTTTAACGATTCTGGGTTCCAGAATATTTTTGTTGGAAAATACCCTACCACTTGCCTTTCTTCACAGGTATGAGGTAATCTGCCTGGAACCTGCCGAACTCTTCCCAAGCAGAATCAAGTGTAGTTATTCGGGTAATGGAATGGTCAGCGTGATCGATTCTCAAGTGATTTCTGTATGAGAGATAGTCTGTGGCATCTTGGGGCCAGCAAGGATCAGATCTTACTGAACGAGCTTTAGATCCGATCAGGTCTTTGCGTCTTGATTGTTTCGCTAGCCATTCGGCAAATTGCAAGGAAAGGTTGACGCTGCGTAGAAATCCCAAGTGTTTTGTGTTTGAGAGTGATCGAAACACTCTTGTCTTTTTGAGCTAGTCCACTAAGTACTCTCGACATGAAGCTGCTGTGAGTTAAAACAATGGACTCGCTTAATTGCTGTATATTCTAAATATTAAGTACGTCTTTAGCGGCACTTTACTCCATTGTTTGGTTTCGAATGTTTATCAGCTCGAGCCTTTGCTTTCTAGCGCCTCCAGGGGATTTGTTCATCTCTTTGATCCTTGGAAACAAAAACTGCAATTACAATTCTCAAGCGAAGATGGGTCTCAGGCCAGTGCTCGATTATTCACTATGACACCAATCGAATATTTTTTCTTTCTTCCGCAAGGTGTCAATTGTTAAATAGAGTTCTCCAAAAGTCTTAGCTGGCGCTTGTTTAACTGCCAGTGTGACAGCATAGCCACCACTACGTCAAGTTGCGCTGGCAGCCATTGCGCCTTATTTTATACTGGAATTTTGAAGATTAGGCGGCTGATACTGAAACCGACAAAATTGGCGGCAAGGAATCCGTTATCTTTGTCCAATTCTTGCCCTGATTTCTGCTGTAATATAGATGCCCAGTCGTAGTGCCTAAATAGACTCCACATGGATCTTCTTTGTCAGAGGACATTCCATCTCTTAGCACGGTAAAGTAAGCAGGAGGCTTTGGGAAACCAATGTCCATTGCCGTCCAGCGCTTTCCTTCATTATCAGACATCCATACTGCGAAGCGCCCTTTCGGAGGAAGTCTATCGGACGCAAGAGGAATCGTGTATATTCTCTTTGGATCGTTTGCATCAACAGCTATTGGGAATCCAAAATCTGAAGGGAGATTGTTCTGGATGTCGACCCAGTCTTCGCCGTTGTTGTCGCTTCGATATTGTCCGCAGTGGTTTTGCTGGTAGATTACCGATGGCCTATCAGGATGACGGACTATCTTGTGAACACACTGACCGAAAGTCGGATATTTGTTCGGCAGAAAGTCAGCGCGGACATTCTTGTTCTGAAACTTCCAGCTCAGTCCACCGTCGCTAGTAAATAAAACACCTACTGAAGAGATTCCAATATGCTGTTTCCTAGGGTCTTTTGAGTCGATCAGAATTGAATGAAGGCACAAGCCTCCGAATCCCGGCTGCCACTTCTTACGGGTTTCATGATTCATAAGCGCTTCATTGATGACCCAGGATTCCCCTTTGTCATTGCTTCTAAAAAGAACAGCCGGGTCAACACCAGCATAGAGTACATCGGGTTCGTCTTCCGCTCCCGGCGTAATATTCCAGATATTTTTTATTGCAATGTCGCTTCCCTTGGGGTACTTGGGCTGGTTCTTTGATCTCTGCCATGTCCTCCCGCCGTTAAAACTTCTTAGAATCGAAGGACCCCACTGGAAGCTGTTTGAACCAGCAAGAAGCATCTTATTTCTTGGATCGTATGATATGTAGTACACCCGATCTCCTTCGAAATGTGGCCCGCTAACCTTCCAATTTCTCCGGCCATCATTTGAAGTGAAAATGAAAGCGCCCTTGCCCGTTCCTACCATTAAGACCACTGACGATGATCTTTTTGCTTTTCGATCGACCAAGTTCTTATCCCCCGGCTACAGATGGAAGGATGTGCACTTTGTCACCTTCCTTAAGGGTTGTGTTTTCTCGAGCTCCGCTTCGAATGTCCTCGCCGTTCACGAAGATGTTGACGTAAGTACGAGTATGGTCCTGCTCATCAAAGATTCTATCCTGAATACCAGGAAACTGTTTGTTTAGGTATTGAACCAAAGTGATTACGCTGCCAGCCGAAGAGCCAGGAACTTCTACCGTTCTCTTTCTTCCAGTAAAGTCCTTCAAATGACCTGAGAGGTGCACGAGAATCATATTGTGCTTACAAAGAAAATTGTTTCTAGAGGCTCAATTTCTACTTTTGTATTGGCTAGGAAAAATTGATTTGAATTGCATCAGCTTCTTGGCCCTGTCTTCATCATCTGCCGTTGGAGCTTTTTGGGAATAGGCCTGCAGCGACAGTTCTTTGCGTGCTCTTCGTGCCAAGCGATCTGCTGATCAAGCGTAGGATTACGCGGCATACGATGACTAGAATGCCATTTTGCGTTCAGAACCATTCAACTCAAAAGTAGCAATTCGTTGATTGTTAAAAAGATCGTTGTGAGGACATTTACTTAAACAAGAGTTCTATGTATTCCTGTTGATTTAGAACTTTTGAGAGCGATTTGTTACAAAAAAATTTATCCTAATTGGAAAACTTTGCGCTTGTATGCAAATATCAAACTAACAAAGAAATTGAATACATATGTGTCAGATCAGTAAAGATATGCCGGCTTACTCTTATCGAGTTTCTCGTATTGTGGTTCCAATTTTTTGATGTACTCTACGTTTGATGCCATCATCGAGAACAAATCTGCTAATCCATGCACCTGGTCCCGTTTGAGCTTTCCAAAATCTATTTTCTTAGAATCGACTTCCTTTCCTGATTCATCTGTAATTTGCATCGAGATGACTACTTCGAAAATATCGGAGGATGATTCGGAATCCTTAGTTGGATTACCTTCCTTATTGCTAGCCATTGCTCTTCCTAAGACATAAACTTCTCTTAAAGAGTTTCATGTCAGAGGCCTTGAAGGCAAGAAGCTTTTGTAGGTGCGCATTGATAAAGAAAAGATCAATGCAAGCATCTATCGAGGAATGGAAGCAAGACGCGAAAGAGGCACAGGAGCATTATACAGTTACGGTTAACTGGATTCAAAATATGCAATTCGTCGCAAGCGATGATCACAATCACTCCATTGTCCTTGACACTACGCACGAGGGTGGAGGGCGGGACTCAGGCCCCACTCCCGGCAGGTTGCTGCTGATGGCAGTGGCTTGCTGCACAGCTATAGACGTCGTAGACATACTGGTGAAATCAAGGCAGAATCTCACAGGTTTGCAGGTCTTCAGTCGCGGAGTACAAAATTCAGAGTATCCGAAGTACTACAAAGAAATTCATCTCAAATATCTTCTGCGCGGGACAAGTCTTGAGAAATCAAGGGTCGAACGTGCGATTCGGCTAAGCGAGGAAAAATACTGCTCAGTCGGGGCAACCGTCAGCGGCAAAGCAAAGATTTTCATTACGTACGAAATTGCAGAAGACGGCTCGCTAGAAAAGAATTCGCCATAAGAGTTTGCATCGTCCACACCGCATCGAGCAAATCAGATGATTCAGAGACATAAGAAGCCAGTATTCATTTTCGATATTGGCGGGGTTGTTATTATTTGGCCGAATAATGATCCAATATTCAGATACATAGCGAAGAGATATGGCATCGCACTTTCCAAGATGCGCGAAGTGATGAATACAAAGCTCATAGAGCTTGAGGCAGGTAATATCAGTTGCGAAGAGTTTGTCACTTCATCGCTAGAGAAATTCGGAAAGAAACTCAAATCAAACGATGATCAGGCCGAACTTATCACCTATCCGTTTGCAAGCAAGATCTAGGAAGGGTGTTATTCAACTGATTAAGAAGTTACAAAGATGAGGCTATGAAGTTGACGGTTTTTCAAACACTAATGCAATACATGTCCGTTTTATGGACACCAGAGGTTGGACTCGTTCTTTATTTGATAGATTTTTTGCGTCATGCGCCCTAAGATCTATAAAACCCGATCGGGAGGCCTTCCGCAAAGTGCTGGGTCATATCGGAGTTGAGCCTAAAGACGTCGTATTCATTGATAACACAGAGAGAAACATCGTCGCAGCAAGAAAAGCTGGGATCAAACATGCTATTCGTTTTCACTCCGTTTCGAATCTTAAGAGAGATGTTAGGCGCGCAATTAAAGAATTTGGTGGAAACTAAGGTTAGGCCATTCGGTCTGTTTTACCCAAAAATTAATAGGAACAACATTCTTATCGAAAGATATGCGAGCCAGGATTGAGACAAGCCAGGGACCAATCGATTTAGAACTCTTTGAGGCACAAACGCCAAAGACGGTCAATAATTTTGTAGAACTAGCAAGGGCCGGATTTTACACAAATCTCGTATTTCATAGAATAGTGAGAGGGTTCGTGATCCAAACTGGAGACCCAAAGACCAAGAATGGAGGAGGGAACAGGTCTCAGTGGGGCATTGGTGGGTCGGAAAAGTCGATACCTCTTGAAATCGTAACGTCTCTTCACCATCTGCAGGGTATGTTGGGTGTTGCGCGATCCCAGGATCCAAATAGTGGTAGCTCGCAATTTTTCATTAATTTGGGAAATAATTCCTCGCTTGATGGCCACTACACGGTGTTTGGCAAAGTCACGAGCGGAATGGACGCCGTTAACAAGATCGCTAGTGTTTCCGTGGATCAACGTGACGCTCCTAGGAATCCAATCGAGGCGATGCTGAATTCAATTTCTCTCTCATGAAAAAATATTACTGTACTCTCCAGTCTTGAACAAAACCTGAAAGTCAAATATTCCACTATAATTCTGTTAAGCCTTGTAAGGATAAACCTCGGCTCAGGGTGCTTGTCTAACTATTCCAAATAATTGGATGATTTCGCTAGAAAAAGTGTTGAAAGCTAAATAGAATATAGATATTTGAAATCCAATACTTTTTCCAGCGTGAAAATCTTGACGTATGTCTGCGGATTCAGTGTCATAGCTGGTCCGATTTTACTTGCGTATTCTGGGTATACTCTCATCGAAACACACCTAGGTTATCTTCAATGCTCATACTCCCACGCTTGCGCCTTTTTGCTACCTATTTGGATTTCAAGCAGCTTGGGATAGTATATTATAGAATTTGGAATAAGTTTCTTGATTCTCTTCGGCATTTCTCTCGTCTTGCTATTCCGTGAGAGTAAAACGAAACGCCCGAAAATCAACAAGGGAATTGAACGCTTTGAAGATTCAGCGAAACCCTGTGAAGTTGTATGCTAAAATCAATGATGAGACATAACAATTGCTTCAGAACATAATGTTCACTTTATTCCAGAGATAACATGCAGCCCTTATCCGTTCGAAAGTGCCTTGTAGATTAGAGGCAGCGACGTGTCGTAGCGATATTGTATATTCATGTGACCGTCGTTAAACTCTCCATAATGATGCTTAATTCCCAGTCTGTTCAGTTTTGAGTGAAGGATCCGAGCGCCCCAAATTAGATTGAACTCGTCCTTGAATCCGCAGTCTATGTAGATGAGTTTGAGCTTCTTCAAATTCTGCTTGTATCTCTCTACCATGCGAACTGGGTCCCATCTCAGCCACTTTTTCCAAATGTCTTCTCTCAATTCTCCCGTCTCGAGGTCAAACGGAAGATCGACTCCCAATTCATTCGATCTAGGATTCGGAGAGTAATGGGCCGCCATCGCAAAGGTATTCAGAGCTTGGTGAAAATTCGTTCCCCTCTCATCGGGATGTTGCCAGAAGTGTTCTAGCCACTTTTTAGGGCCCCCTATCTCTCTAAAGGCCTCAAGCGCTTTTGGAAAATCCATCATGTAACAGTATTCAAATGCGGAATCGCCCGAATGGTCTGCGAGCGCACTGAATACTTCGGGGTGGCGCATACCCAGAACCATTGAGCCGTAACCGCCTGAGGATTTACCCCAAACCGCTCTAGAAGAAACATTATATTCGCTGTCGATAAAGGGAACAATTTCCTCAATGATATAGTCCTCGTACCTTCCCGTCGCTGATGAGTTTATGTACTGATTTCCTCCGAATCTGGTGAAACAGTCAACCATAATGATTAGCATCGAGCCGCACTTTCTGCTAGAAATTAGGCGATCCATTCGCTTGTCTAAGGGTTCGTGTAGTGGATCTATATTGAATATCATTTTGCCAGTTCCTCCAAATCCGACTACCCCGAAAGCAGCGAGATAGCCCTTCGAGTCGCTCTTCGAATAACCAGGCGGAATGTACACCGTAATGTCGCGGACGTATGGATCTTTAAGCTGATTTGATTTCAGAACCTTGCTCTCAAATGTGTGACAAACGACTCTTCCTTTCTTACTATCTTCTGGCATATAGTTTCAAGAACTTCCAGTAGATTTCCTACCAGAGCCGTTAGCTATCTAAAGCATTCAGATGACTAGTCACAAAGCACCCTATAGATAGATGCCATGTGCCTTTGGACGACGAAGATGTTATGGTTACTCAAGAACGTGAATGTTCTTTTTTGCGCTTATTTCCTTTAGTATCTTCGGCCAAACAGTGACGCTCACTTCGCCAATGTGTGCCTTGCGCAACAAAAACATGTACGTTCTCGATTGACCGATTCCTCCGCCTATGCTAAGTGGAATCGCGTTGTTGATTATTCCTTTATGATACGGAAGGTTCAGCCAGTCGAGCTGGTGAGAAATTTCAAGCTGCTTTCGGAGCGAAGATGCGTTCACCCTTATCCCCATCGAGGATAGTTCGTGTCGTCGCTGAGTTACGGGATTCCAGACGAGAATGTCTCCGTTCAGTCCATGCATCGGTCTACCGTCGTCTGATTTAGTTTCGGTGACCCAGTCATCGTAATCTGCCGCTCGCATTTCGTGAGGAAATCCGTCCTTTAGCACCCAACCAATTCCGATGATGAATATGGCAGGATATTTCTTTAGAATCTCAGTTTCTCTTTCTTTGCGCGGCAGGTCGGGATACATATCCAAGATATCCTCGGCGTGAAGGAATTTAATCTCCTTCGGCAAGGTAGGATATGCGCCATCTTTGAGATGAGGAAAGAGCTTTTCGACATGTAGCTCGGCGCCTCTTAGAACTTTCCAGATCCTTCTGACAGTATCCTTCAGAAATTCCAAGTTACGCTGTTTTTCGTTTACTACTTTCTCCCAGTCCCACTGATCAACATAAGCGCTATGGTCATGATCCAAAAAGTAATCCTTCCTGACGGCTCGCATGTCGGTACACAAGCCTTCACCTAATCTCATCCCGAATTCATTTAGGGCGACTCGCTTCCACTTCGTTGCCGCCTGAACTACCTGAGCTTCAATAGGGTGCGCGTTGTAATCGTTTGAAATGTGGAATTGGACCGGCGTTCTCGATCCGTCGCGGTCTAGCATGTCATTGACGCCGCTTTCGACATCAACTATCAGTGGAACCTGCACCATCATCAAATTCAATTCCTTGCACAGATTTCTTTCGATGTAGTTCTTGGCTGAAAAAATCGCCCGTTGTGTTTCTTTCGGATCTAGAAAGGACTTGTAGTTCTTCGGAAGGACTCTCTCGACTTCCTCGTAATTTCCTATTCCGGGCCCAGCAAGGTCTGCTTTCTTTCTTTCTAACTCACTCTTTTGCATTTTCTTCTCTAATCCCACCCCACATAAAACTCAATCAAAGAATCGAGGAGAAAGTTCAACATGCTCTGAAAATTCGAATCCTCTCTTCACAGCATGCAAATTCATAGGGATGTATGTGGCCTTCCTGTCTACGAGAAAGTGTTTGAAAACAGTACTAACTAGCTCTTCATTCAAAGACTCTTCCATAATTCCAAGGTATGCTCCGAGCATTACGGAGTTCGAGACAATTTTTGTATCGGGAATATCCTTTGTGGAATCTAATCCTCGCAGACTATCGGCTATCTCCGTAGCAGGTATCTTGACTACCCGAATATCTATGCGCCAAGGCTCATCGGTTATGAGAGAGCTATTCATGAACAAAGTCCCATCTTTTCTTAGCAAACTAACAAAATCCATCGAAGGAATGTTCATGACAAAGAGGTAATCTGGTTGTTCTACTATCGGTGAGTCAATTTCTTCGTCTGAAATTACTACATAGCACTTCACTTTACCTCCCCTGCTTTCAGGACCGTATGAAGGAGTGTAAGCAACATGTTTTCCCTTTAGAAGTTCATAGTAAGAAACATTGTTCGCTAGCTCGAGAACACCCTGTCCACCGTGGCCGGCGAAAATTATCTGGGTCTTCAAGCTTTCTTCTCAACTCCAAATTTGTCCTTGAAAATTCCGGGCCGAAATACTTTCGACATCACTTCTGCGACGTAGCGCTTTGAATCAAGTATTGACATCTTCCAGTTTATGTTACAACTGCTCAATGCTTCGACGAAGGAAAAACCTCCCATCAACTGCACTTTGAAAGCATTCTTGACAATCCTCGCGCCGTCTACAGGCCCACTTGAATTGTACATGCTTGGTGTCTTTGGTAGTGGCAGGATCGGAAGCACGAACCTGCGAACGTAAGCTGTTCTGTCCAAACTTGCCAGAATTTTCGAGGCGTCAATAGGGGGACCTGTGTATCCCAAGTCTCTTCCATAAGGCGTTGTAGTCGTAACCATCCCTTCGGGCGTGGTAGGAGCCATTTGGCCACCGGTCATCCCGTATATCCCGTTGTTCACCAAAAACACCGTGATCGGCTCTCCGCGATTTGCCGCGTTGATCAGCTCTAGCAGTCCAATGGAAACGGCATCGCCATCGCCCTGAACAGAGAAAACGGTGAGGTCAGGTCTCACGCGTTTTATCCCCGCCATGACGGCTGGAGCTCTACCATGTGGAGCTTGGACAGCATCTACGTTGATGTATTCGTGCGCAAAGACACTACAACCCACCGAATCAACCATGACTGTCTTCTCCTTCAAACCAAGATCGTTCAGCGCATTTGCGATCAGTCGCGTCAGTGTTCCGTGTTCGCATCCGGCGCAGTAATGCGTCTGTTTCGTGGTAAGGGTCGGCAGCCGTCCGAGTTTCATTTCGTATTCACTGTCGAGTTGGACTTGTTCTTGACTAAACATAAACAGACACCTCCAAAACTTTTCTTTCGATCTCTTTGGTCGTCGGGAGTAGCCCTCCGAGTTTGTAGGCAAAGTCAACAATTGACGGATCCTTGACGGATAGTTTCACATCCTGCAACATTTGTCCCATATTCAGTTCGACATCAACGAATTTTGTCACATGCCCGCTGGCAGAGAGATTCATCAACTCGTCGTGGGGGAATGGAGATAGAGTGATAGGTCGGAATAATCCGATTTGCATGCCCTTTCCGCGTAGTTCGTTTACAACCTGCTTGCATAGTCTCGACACAATACCGTAGGCTACGAGAACTATTTCGGCATCATCGGTGAGATAGGATTCAAATCTTTGCTCGGAGCTATCGATTCTTTCGTATTTCTTCATTAGATGCTCCGAATGCTCGCCTTGAGCCTCGAACTCCAAGTTGAGCGAAAGCAAGATGTGTCGCTTGTCTACGTTTGCACCTACCGCAGCCCATGACGTGTCGAAAATTTCTTCTGTGATTTCTGGGAAAATGATGTCTTCCTTTAGCTGACCTAGAAAGGCGTCCGCCAGAATAACTGCAGGATTCCTATACTTGAACGCGAGAGAAAAAGCTAGTTTCGGAAAAGAAGCCATCTCTTGAACCGAATTTGGAGCGAGGACTACGTTCCTGTACCCTCCGTGCCCTCCGCCTTTCGTCGCCTGAAAATAATCTGACTGCTCAGGGCCCAGATTCCCAAGGCCTGGACCTGCTCTGTTGATATTTACGACCAAAAGAGGTATTTCCATTCCAGCAGCATAAGAGATGCCTTCCTGTTTTAAACTAAAACCGGGACCAGAAGTAGCGGTCATAACTTTCTGACCGGTTGAAGCTGCGCCGATGACCATATTGATAGCTTCAAGTTCGCTGGCCGCTTGGAGGAAGACCTTGAAATCCTTGTACTCCGGATTGCGAAACTCCTTTGCTAAGGTCTCGGGAATTTCACTCGATGGAGTAATTGGGTAGGCAAAGTAAGCGTTGAGCCCCGCTTTGAGTGCCCCATAGGCGAGAGCTTCATTTCCCTTCAGGAATTCTCTTTTTTCTTTCAAATCTTTCTCATGCTCCTCACTTCGGCAATAGCAAAATCAGGGCATACCCAGTAACAAATTCCACAGCCGCTGCATACCCCCTTCTCTCCATGATAATTGAATTCGACGGGATGGTAACCCCCTCGATTAAGGACAGTCGACAGTTTCAGGTTCTTTTCTGGGCACGAGACCACGCACAGCTCGCAGCCTTTGCAACGCTCAGAATCTATCAGTACGACGTGCTTAGGCCGCTCGCTAACAACTTGTTGAACGCTCAAAATGCCCACACGAGCTAAAATAGGTCCTTCATCTAATTAAAAGACAGACACGATTCTCACTCTTGAGAATGGATGGTGCCACTTTCGGAGCAGAAGATGTTCCCAAGTTTGAGAAAGTACCACTTCAATAAATAAGAAGGAATTTCAAGCTATGTGCTATTAATCAGAGGAATTTTGGATAAATCTTGATTCCTGCTTTTAAAAAAACTAGATCAGCAGACGCCGCACTCTCCTATATCAGAGACGGATCCGTAGTAGCCGTGTCCGGATTCAACCTCGCTGCAACCCCGGAGCATTTGATTTTGGAACTGTACGATCAGTATGAGAGAACCGGGCATCCCAAAGATCTCTTTCTGATCTGCGATTCTCTCCCTGCTGTACCAGGAAGGGCGCTAGATCTCGTAAGCGAAAAATTGTATCAGAAACAAGACAGGGATTTCCTACGTGGGTTCCAGATTCCATTCCTTGGCTTTTCGCCAGCAACACAGAAGATTGTCGCTAGCGAGCTTGTCGAAGCCTACAGCTGGCCGATAGGGATCGTGGCATATTGGTTCAGAGAAATTGCATCAGGTCGCCCTGGTCTGATAACAAAGATAGGGATCGATACCCTTCTTGACCCAAGGAGGGAAGGGGGAGCGCTCAATCAAAGAGCCACTGAAAAGAAAACTGTCAAGATCAGTGTAATTGATCTGTTAGATGAGGAGTTTCTATTTTACCAAGCTCCAAAGCCCGAATTTGCTTTGATTAGAGCAAGCGTCGCCGACGAATCCGGAAACCTTTCCATGATGGATGAAGGCATTCGAGGCACGGTTCTAAACATGGCTCAGGCAGTAAAGGCGAGACCCAGTCCCGGAACAGTTATCGCGCAAATAAGATGGCAGACGAAATCGGGAACGATCAGTCCTAGAGATGTGGATGTCCCGTTTCCGCTTGTGGACTATGTGGTACTTGCTCCGAAATCGCGTCACTGGCAATCCGGCAGAATAGAATATGATCCTAGGATCTCTTACAGGGTTCTAGAGCCACTTGGGGAGGGGACTTCTGTAGATGTCGTCACACCGCCTGAAAGCGCAGTAGAACGAGTAATAGCGAGACGGGTACTTCTCGAGCTAACTAGAATTCTTGAGGTGAAGGGGTGTCCTGTGCTTGTAAATTTGGGAGTAGGCATCCCAGCGCTAGTCTCATCGATTACGGCGGAAGAAGATCTCTCGGACTGCATTGTATCTGTTCTCGAATCGGGTCCCTGGGGAGGAATCGCTTTGTCTGGAACTGACTTTGGATTGGCGTTGAGCCCGTTCGCACTCACGTCGATGCCCGACATGTTTTCGAATTTCGAAGGCGGCGTAATCGATGCAGCTTCACTTGGCTTCCTGCAGGCTGACTCCTCTGGAAATGTGAACCCCTCTTATCTACCCGGACGGATTTACGGCCCAGGCGGGTTTCCAGTAATTGCCGGTGGTGGACCAAGAACATATTTTGCTGGGTCTTTTGTCGCGGGAGCGAGCAAGATTAGGGTCGAATCGGGCTCTCTAAAGATAGAAGATGATGCAAAGATTCCGAAATTTGTAAACAGTGTGTATAGGATCTTTTTCAGCGGAAAGGAAGCGTTGAAGCACGAAAAGGAAATTCTGTACATAACCGAGCGGGCTGTCTTTCGCCTAACAAAGGAAGGTGTTTTACTAGAAGAGATAGCGCCCGGAGTGGATCTAGAAAGAGATGTCTTGAAAAGGATGGAATTTCTACCGATTATCAGTCGGCATTTGGAAGAAATGGATCGAGTTGTGTTCAAGGAAGGTAAGATGCAACTAAGGAAAGCTGTCCTCGACAGTCTCCCGAAGAAGATAGAACTAAGGAATCTTTAAGGCAATTTCCATGAAAGATGAGTACGATATCCTGATCGTAGGTGCTGGAATTTTAGGTGCATCCTGCGCCTACCACCTTAAGAAAAATAATCCTACGAAGACGATCCTTCTTGTCGAAAAATTTGCAGATGTAGCTCAGGGGAACACTGCCAGAAGCAATGCAATGTTTCGGAACACATTCACATCGAAGGATAATCTGATCCTTTCAGATAGCTCAATTGACTTTTATCTTGAGATGCAAAAATCGGGCGTGGATTTAGGGCTAAAGAAGGTCGGATACCTTTGGGTGATGACCGAGAAACAACTAGCTGCAAACGAAAAACACGTCGAAACAATGATCAATGATGGAATCCAAATCAAATCCTTCAACAAAGAGGATCTGAAAAAATTGCTTCCTTCGCTTGAGACTGAATTTGCAAGTTCGGATGAAGAGGCCCGATTATTAGAGCTTGAAGACGTTGGCGGAGCCGCTTTTGGAGTAAAATGTGGTAGGCTAGATCCAGCAAAACTCGCTCGGTTTTATTTCAGCGCTTTCGTTGCGATGGGCGGAAAAGTTGAGTTTCGAACTAGTGTGAAGTCACTGATTCCCGAAGCCAAGCATCCACTTGGGATTGAAGGAGAGCCTTTCGTCTGGCAGGAGGGAAGGGTCGCGGGAATTCGAGTTGAAGGCGCCGTTAAAGGTGAAATTAGAGCAAAGACTGTTGTTATTGCTTCAGGAGCGTGGAACAATCAGCTTCTAGAACCCATAGGGATAGACGGACACGTGAAGGCAAAGAAAAGACAGCTCTTTACGGTCTCTGCAAAACAGGATACTTCTCTCCTATCCCTTATGTTAAGCAAGAACTTCAACGACCTTGGAGTACTTCCTTTTACTATACTTCCCAAATCGGGATGTTTTGTCAAGGCAGTAGACGAAAACAATGAATTCTGGCTGGGATGCGAAGATAATTTCAATCGGCCATACCTGAATATTCCAGAAGATACGTTAGACGGATTAAATGCGGAACCTGACTACTACGAGCATTCCCTGTATCCTATTTTGAAGAAATACTTTCCGCAATTTTTGAATGCCAAGCCTTCACAAATGTGGGCTGGATATTATTCAATGAATACTGTAGATTCAATGCCTTTTGTCTTTGCTGAAAATGACATGATTGTTGCGGGAGGAGGAAGTGGAAGTGGAATAATGAAGGGCGATGCGATGGGAAGGATCGTGAATGCAGTTTATCAGAACGGAGAACACGCTACGGTGAAGCTATACGGAAAAAGAGAATATCCAGTTGACAAATTAAGCATCAAGTATCGAGACGTTGAAAGGGAAGAATGGGTGCTCTAACATCTTGCTTTCGACGAACTGGAAAATCTCGTTTCGGAATTTTATAAAGGACGAGACCAGGTTCTTGCCCAAAAATTAGGGCGAGAAAACACCGAAAATCAAGCATTCGATTTAATTTTATGGCATTGAAATCTTCTTGTGGTGTTCACTGCCGATCGCTCGCTTTATTTGACCCAAGTAATTTATCTGCGAGCGAGCGCATCAACTCTAGATGATTTTTGATCGCTTCTTCTCCTTTCGGAGTAAGTTCAATAATCATTCTTGGTCCCATTGCAGGCAAGAAGTCCCTCCGTTGCTTGATGAATCCGTGATCTTCGAGAATCCCAAGATTCTTGTTTAGCGAGCTCTTCGGACTTTTCACTGCCAAAGAGCAATTCAGTGAAAGTTGCTCGTTTGGATCCGAGAAGCGCCATCATTACTCCCATACGAGTTGAAACCGAGAAGGGTCCAGGGGACCCTATGTCTGAAACAAGATTCTCCTCTACGGTTCCTTGGACCATTTTATCTTCGTTTACAGTTTCAGAAGGCAGTAAGTGCCAGCTCCTTTGGTGCGTCGTAGAGTGATTTTATTCCTGCAAGCAGAAAGATCGGCGAGGCTATAATCCACGTCCAAACCGGGGCTCCGGGAACATTCGCCAACAAGGCTATTGAGAAGCTTCCCATGAGAATCAGCCAATCTTCCGCTCTTCTCTCAAAGACACTGATGCTGCTCACCTTGTCCTTCTTACTTTTTAGTCGAGAGAATAATTCAAGGAGACCAAAAGCTGCAATTAGTATCAGAATAAAAATCGAAGCTAGAGTCGTGTAACCCTCTTGATCGGCAATGCTGTACGCGAGCCAGAGGAAGGCGATTAAAAGAAAAAAGCTAGCAAAACTCTTCGTCCAAGATATCCAACGATACCCCTTTTCATCATACATCGTTCCTCTTTTCCCTCTTAAGAAGTCTAAACTATACTGCATGCGTGAAAGTCCCTCAAATCCGCTGAATCTTGCAATAATATAGACCGCAAGGTAACCAGCTATGAGTCCAGAAACCACAAACAAAATTGGAACAGTCAAGTACAGAATGATTCCAAGCACAGGCATAATGGCTATGAGTGCGTAAAACACCCCAAGACCTCTTCTAATCCTATAGCGGAAAAGTCTCGCAGCAATTAGTTCGGCTTCAATTTGCTGCTGTTGCAGATTGTCCTTGTCCAAATGAACGACGATTTTGCCTGTAGGAATTTGTAGGTATTAATTGGTACTTAGAGTTCACTAAAGTGAACTAGTTCCCCCGTTTATTAACCCACCAAAATACCCCTAATGCGTCTAACATTGAAGGCCTCTGAAGCTGGCGAAAAGCATGAAGCATCCGAACAAAATATTTCACGCTCAATCAAACTAAAATCACTTACCAACACTACGGCTCTACTCGCCTATCTAGCGCTCGCAGATTTCATAGTTCATATGATCTTTGCAACTAACTATGGATATTTCCGAGATGAGCTCTACTATATTGTGAGTGGGACGCAGCACCTCTCGCTTGGATATGTTGACTTTCCGCCTTTCATTGCGTATGTTGCAGCTTTACTTTACGTAGTTTCCAAGGATTCTCTTATCTCGATTCATGTCGTGCCTGCACTGGTTGAATCCATACTTGTTTTTGTGACTGGCATGATAGCTAGAGAATTAGGCGGAAGAAGAAAAGCTCAACTTCTCGCCGCGATTTCAACTCTACTGACATTAGACTTTCTTGCCTTTGGCTCTATTTTTACGCCAGATTCGTTTGATTCTTTATGGTGGTCGTTACTTGCCTATCTCATAATTAGAATAATCAAGCGGAAAGAACCAAAGCTTTGGATTGTCGCTGGATTAGTTGTTGGAATTGGGTTGCTTACAAAACTAACTATCATCTTCTTCGTAACAGCTTTGTTCATTTCATTTCTCGCAATTCCTTCGAGCAGGAAGTATCTCAGGTCAAAATGGATTGCAGTCGGCGGCTTGCTTGCAATTGCTTTCATCTTGCCCATGACGTACTGGAACTTTGCCAACGGGTGGCCAATGATCCAGTTTTACGAATCATTCAGGGGAGATTTCAGCGGAGGAGGGCCTTGGAGCTTCATCTTTTCACAAGTAGGAGGGATAAGCTTTCTCAACGTCCCAATTTTTCTGATTGGGGTGTACTTTTATTTGAGGTCGGAAGGGGGCAGCCAGCTAAGAGCTGTTGGGCTTTCGTACATCATTCTCTTTGTGTTCATGACTATATTGGATATGAAAGTATACTATCTGATGCCGGCTTATCCGATGCTATATGCCGGAGGCGCAATTTTGATTGAGAAAAGCTCGATCTCAAAGAAAGGGATGTTCAGGTGGTTTGGTTCAAAGCCGTTCATTGCCAGTCTGATAATTGTCGCCATTTTGTTAGCTCCTATTGTAGTGCCAATATTTTCTCCTTCAACTATGATAAGGACTTACGGATCGGCCGACTACCAAACCGTTCTTGCGGACAAATATGGATGGAGCTTGATGGTTTCGAACCTCTCTCAAGCTTACAACACTCTGCCAACTAGTGTAAAAAGCCAAGCATGTATATTCACTTCGAATTATGGAGAGGCGAGTGCCGTGAATTTCCTTGGAAAGAATTTAGAGCTCCCAAAAGCAATCAGCGGCCACAACAACTACTACATCTGGGGTCCGGGTTCATGTACTGGTGAGGTTTTAATCACGATAGGAGTATCACTTTCCACACTTCAACAGGGTTACAAGAATATAACCACCCTCACAGTGCTGGACTGCCAGTACTGCATAAGCTACGAACAAATTCTTCCGGTGTATCTTTGTATGAATCCAAATTTTACTTCAGTAGCAGCAGTCTGGCCGAGTGTAAGGCACTATGATTAGTTACTCCGATTTATTTGTGAACATGGAGAGCAAATGGAGGCGGTTTGAAAATGATCGAGACTGAGAACCTCACTCGGAAATTCGGAAATCTCACCGCGGTTGACAATCTCACATTCAAAGTCAATGATGGAGAAATCTTCGGATTTCTAGGACCAAATGGGGCGGGCAAGACAACTACCGTGAGGATGCTATGTTGCTTGATATCCAAGACTAGTGGCAATGCTAGAATTGGCGATTATGAAATAGGCAAGCCAGAGAACGCACTCAAAATCAGAAGTATGATTGGGCTAGTGTCAGACAATGTCGGTCTGTATGAGTCAATGACGGCATACGAAAACTTGGACTATTATGGTATCCTATACAGGAGAACAGACTCGCAACGTAAAGAAAGTACCGAGTATTTCCTAAAGCTGCTCGGGCTCTGGGAGAAAAAGGACACCTTGGTGGGATCATTCTCCAAGGGAATGAAACAGAAACTCGCCATAGCACGTGCCCTGATTCACGACCCGGAGATACTTTTCATGGACGAGCCTACAGCAAACCTCGATCCGGAGTCTGCAAAGACTGTCAGGGAATTTATCCTTAGTCTGAGAAAAGAAAAGAAGACTATATTCCTAAACACCCACAATCTCGACGAGGCGCAGAGAGTCTGCGACAGAATTGGAATTTTGAACAGCAAACTGATGGCAATCGGCTCTCCAGAAGAACTTGAACATTCGGTTAGTGGAAGGAAGACAGTAATTCAGCTGAAGCAGGTGACAGAAGCCATTTTGGAATCGATAACAAAGCTAGGTGTCAAGAACCTGGTGAGAGACAGTAACAAGATTACCGTAGATATTTCAAGCCCGGAAGAGGAAAATCCCGACATTGTAAGCGCCATAGTCTCGGCAGGAGGACGTATAGAGACTGTCAGTGTTGTCGGTAGCGCACTTGAAGACGCTTACCTGAAGCTGGTGAAAAACCTTCAATGACCACCTGGATGCCCTGGAAAATAGCTCGAAAGGAATTGAAGGTGATTAGGAGACGGAAGAGTATTATCTTCTATACGATTTTGTTTCCAATACTGGCTTCGATTCTTTTCCTGCTTATTGTGAATAACGACATAGCTACATCCTCTGGCATATCGTCTAACTACGGACAAGGTCTCGAATCTCTAACTTATTTTTACGTCGTCATGGCCGCCGTCCTGCCAAGTTCCATTGCCGCATACAGTATAGTTGGCGAAAAGATCGAGAAAAGCCTTGAGCCGCTGCTTGCGACTCCAACTACTGACAGTGAGATCTTACTTGGAAAAGGCATTGCATCCTTCGTGCTGCCGATTGTTTCGATCTGGATCGGGGCCGCCATATTCATGGGTGGAACAGATTCTATGACGCACGATCTATTGTCGTTTTACTATTTTCCAAATTTGGACTCCGCAATTATGATCTTTCTGCTTGTTCCTCTCGCAGCAATAGTCAGCATTGAGGTTGGAGTGATCGTCTCATCTCGGGTTAACGATGTCCGGGGTGCGAATCAGATTAGCGGGCTGATGTGGATTCCATTCATCGCCATCTTCATAGCTTCACTCGAAGGAGCTTTCTCATTCAGCACAGTGCCTCTGCTGGCCGTCGCAGGCATTATACTGGCCTTTGATATTGCGCTTTTCTTCGTGAGCAAATCTACTTTCAATCGAGAAGAAATACTTACGAAGTGGAAGTGAGACGCTGCGAGATATAATTCAATGCTTCATTCAGGAAAATACTCGTAAACCTGACCAGTTACCTTGAGGCCCACCTTTAGTGCGTGCTTCATAGCGGCCTCGTTGTCATGCGCAATTTCCGCGAAATATGAGCTGGCACGCTTTGATTTCAGATATATGAGACGTGCATAGAAGAGATCACCCGCAATCCCATTTCTCCTGAATTGTCGTCTGACGTAGAGATCTGACACGCGACCGATACCTTTAACGAGCGAGAGCCAAGCCATACCTACGATGTCTTTGCCCATTCTAGCTGCAAAACAATTGTCTCCGTTCGCAAGAGCGACGCGAACCCATTTCGGATTTAGTCCATGATGTGCGAAGGACATGAACCGTTCTATTTCAGCGACGTTTCGTTCAATACTGATCTCGTGTTTGAATTCGCGATCTAATGAGACTCCATCCAAGTTACCGACGGACAAGATGTCAAATGCTTGGTTTGAATGCTCCGCTTGAATTTCCGAGAAGCAAGATCCGAAAGGTTTCATCTTGAAAAAGTGATTAAAAACCTCTTTTGATTTGGTAAAGACGGTCCCCGTCTGTTCGTAGTTGTCATAAACAAACAGTCCTAAGATTTCTCCGAGAGAAGTTTTGGACAAATATGCCTCCCCGCCTATGTCGAGAGCTTCCTTGACCCAGTACGTGAGATACGGGACTGGGAAGGACGATAGTCCCTCGGGCATCGGAGGCATTTCAGACTCTTTCTTTATCTCCTTAACTTGAATATCTGGCATTTTCTTCACCAATCAATCATCGTAAATTTCTTGGTTAGTTCTTCCTCGCCCAAAATGTTTCCAATATTCAGATCTAGACGATCAGGTTCTCGTTCGAGCTCGATTACTTCGTCGTCCCGTAGAGCTTCTTTTAGCAGATATTCAAATTGAGTTTTTCTGTCAGTCGAGATCCCAAATCTCTTGCATCTCTCTATTTCGATTTGCTCGTAAGCATACATGAATTCGTACATGCATCTGTAGATCTGATATTCCATTTTCTCCTCGATAGGTGATTTTGCATCAGGATTTGCCGGATCCTTGTCCCAAACAGTAATCCACTCGAGCCCTTCGAGGTCAGCCCAGTAGATTGTTCCGTCGGGGGAAAGGACAGCATCTTTGTCAAGCCAAACATCGTAGAAATCTAGGCCACTATGAGTGCCATTGTAATTGTTTTTGAGTGATCTCGAAAACAAGGTAAGTACAGCCATTCCGCTCTTTAGGAAGTTGATCTCGAAACGAATTGCCTTTTCATTTGTGTCGATTTCGAACAAGTCGAACACCCAGCTCGTATCGTCACCTAAGGTGTGGTCGGAATGAAAGTAAATTCGAACGTTTGAGGGAACAAGTCTTTCTTCTTGAACCATCGGGAGCTTGAAACGTCGATACCAGTAGATCTTTGAAATTTGCGTCTCTATTTCTTCTGGGAGGAAGACTATCTTCACAATCGGTGCGATGCGAAATCCATGAATTGACGTTGGGCTGGTTGCCATTTCTGCTGCCTTCATGGCAATGTCGGCGTATTGCAATCCTTGAGCTCCGTAAGGAGAACCACGAGACCAAAGCTCCCCAGTGAGATACCGGGGAACGGCCTCTCTAGAACGCCTAATCTTGCTCGAAATGTTGTCGTTCTTAATGAATGAGCATATCTCCGCCTCGCGGAATGGTCTACGTGAGAACGGGCCCGTCGTCGAACCAATTCCTTTGACATTCTGGTAAAAGTCCATGTTGTCTATGGTCGCCGACGGCCTCGGAACGACGGCGCTTCTGTTATCGTCGACGAGAAATTCCTTGCTGTCCAAAGGCGCGGAACCAGAAAAAGGCTTCATGCTGTTCGGAAAATATATTTTCTCAAGATCAGGGACGCAGTAGCTCGCAAAATACTTGTTGGTAACTACTTTAGGGCTTTCATATGCATTTAGGGTGATGGGATATCCGTGCAATTTCATAGGTCCTCACCTGACAGCACTAGGAAGATTACCTGAGGAAGGAACGCCTTTTCTCATGAAATAGATCACAAACCCCGCAACAACTGCCACGACTGCAACGGCGATAACTATGTAATCAACCGTGGGCGTCGCCTGTCCACTCGAAGTCGAAGATGACGATGATGTAGTTGATGTCGTAGTTGCAGAAGAAGAGGCGATAGTTGTAGTGATGATAGAACGAGCACTAACCGTGGTCAATGAATAGCTGCTACTAGTGACATATAGCGCGTCCGTGTATACAAAGCTAGCACTAGAGCTAGAGTCCTCCTCTATGTAGTCATATGCCACTATGTATCCTGTGGTTGGGTCGTACCAAGCGCTCCATGTGTAAGTCGCGCTGAATATACCGTATACATCATTTCTTTGAAATGATCCGCTTCCTTGCGCAAACATCGTTTCAACATATCTTCCCTCACTTGGCAAGTAGAAGGTTGTATTCGTAGACTTGACGGTCATATTCGTGTTTAAGATTTCAAAGGTCGAGTCCACGTTCAAGGACGAATTGATCAAAAACCAGACCGAGGGATTCACGTATGGATTTCCGCCGTAGGAGGTTTCATCGTCGGTTCCATTAATGTACTTGAAAGTACTGTCAGAAAACGTATATGGCCCTGACATGCTTCCGCTTTGAGTTCCAGTAGTGTTAGTAAAAACATACGAGAAACTGTAGTTTGCAGCAACAGTATTTCCACTGATAGAGTCTATGGTTTCGCCGCCGGTCGTAATCGTTTTCTCTGAGTATCCTGCATAATTTCCCGTGCCATTCACGAGTTCAACCGTCTCGCTGTATCTGAAATAGTCTCCCTGATGCGGATTGTAAAGTGCTGAGCTTGAATGAATCCCTGTCGAGGATACAAAAATGACCAGAAGAGCGATGACAAAAATAGGTGCTCTAATCTCTTTTCGCATCAACCGAAAAAGCCTCCGATTCCATGTGAATGCCCGGCTTGAGGATTGCTGTAACCGCGATAGATTGCGTAATGGTTGTAGTGCGCGATGATAATTGGATAGTACCACCAGATCATGGGATAGTACCCTCCGTACATGTACGGCTGTTGAGTAAACTGAATAGGTGTGTTTGTAATTTTAGCCTGAGGGTTGACTTGTTTGACGAGTTCGTTGTTGACGCCGTGAATCATCCTAACTGCAAGGCTAACAAGTTCAGATCGCCCTAGCACCTTTGCGTACTGTCCGAGCACTGAAACTGCTTTCTCAATTAGGTCTAGGATTTCATGAGGCTCAAGGTCAGGAATTGTCATCAGGATTGCAGCCGGAACCAGAGGGAAAGCTAAGTCGCCCCTGATTCCGTCCACGAAAATGCTTATCTTTGATCTCGTTTCGTCATCGCGAACCACTGGCGATATGGCTAGATATGCGGCCGCGATGTCACGATCGTCTGACTTCGTAAATCCGCCGTCTTCAAAAAGAGCTTCAAAGTCATGGAATTTCGTGCTGAGGGTATCCGTGTCAACGTTTGAAATGGCAAGCATAGCAGCAACTTCTGGAGAATCGATCATTATCTGAAAGTGTCTGAACCTGTCCATCGGATAGGTGTCAGTGTCTCGGTTCTTGCCATAAAGCAGCGTTGCGGCGAGGCCTATCGACTGAGATTGTGGTACGTTGTATTCCGTTCTCAATTGTTTGTCAAGCATGGCTAGATCTTGTTCGAGGCTTTGAAAGCTTGAGTTCCCTGAAGCCACTATTATCTCCGCAGCCATCATCTTTCTATCAAGGTCGGAGTCGAATCCCTTCAGGCTCTCCATTACCTGTTGGAACTGATCTCGGATTCGATTTTGGTCGCCTTGAAGTTTAGCCAGCCCTATGGCAACTCCCCACAGTTGAGAAACTTCTTGCGTCCGAATTTCTGACATTTCTTTTTAATCACCTCTCCAAGTTCCTGCTATTCGTCTTCTCCGCGATCATTCTCATTATCGTCGTTATCGTTACTACTTTCCTCAACCGGGGGCTCCTCTGCCTTAACTTCCCGGATGAACTGCCCAGAAAGGTCTCCCCGAACCACCCAGTCAAATTTATGGCAGTTGCTGCAGTACAAGAATTCCGTAACATTCGTGACGTCCACCTTGCGTCCGCAATTCACGCAGGTTGCGATGAATCTAGAGTCAAGTTGCTGTTCAATGGCGGAAGCGTAGAAAGCTGCTCTCTGGGCTATGTCGTTAAGTTCGCGGGTTACGGCTTGGGACTGTTCGATATATATTCCAAAGTCCATATCACCAACTCTAGTGCTATAAACGTTGAGATCGTTCAACATAATCTGCCCTAATCCGGTGAGCGAGAGGTATTCCGTACCGTAAGGGACGTACATGTCTAAAGCGGATTTCTTTTGGATAAGTGCGCTTACTGTGGACTCTCGTTCGGTGATGTCAGATTCTAATTTTGAAACGCTATCTTTTTCACTTTCTACCTTTTGACGCTGTGCTTCTTTCTCGTCTTTACCTTCAAAATAGAAACGAATCGATTGTGTCTTTCTCTCGTCCTCCGACATTGTCTCAGCGGCAGCACTTTCCTGCTCTCTTTCATTTTGCAAACTGTCAACAGTCTGTTGCAAATTCGCGACTTCGGAGTGAGCTTCGTCATATTCGGCCTGAGACTTGCGTGCAAGGTAGCCGTTACTTACGAGGAAATCGATATCCGATTCGGAAACCGAAAGCGAAACTGACTTGTCAGATATTTGCGAGAAAAATGCTCTTACATCAGTGCAGTTCATTGCCTTTGCCGCTACAAACCCTAGGAATCTAGCAGTTAAAAATCAATTAAGAAGGAATACGTCCCCTCTTTTGCTGATACTGATGACCAGTCTAATCGAAATTTCAATCGGGATCCTCGATGCAATCGACAAACAGCTATTTCTCAAGTTGAGAGCATACTGAGAAAAAGGACTTGGTCGATTACTCAAGCCTCGAAAGCTTAGTCGACTTACTTTCGAATGTTCTTGTAAGACCCGATTTTATTCGTCTTTAGTTTCTTCGGCGGAAGTGGAATCAATTTCTTGTAGTAGAACCATGTCAGGATTCCAAAGTCAGCGATGATAGAGATATGCATAGTCGTGCAATACAAACAGATCGCCCCGACCTTGAATATCTCAATGTAAATCAGGATACTCACGATTATCACGCCAAGGTACCTCCACCAACGAAGTATATTCCTCACGGTGGGGTAGATTTTATCGAGTGTTAATCCTCTGAACGATAGCAGAAGTACCAAACCTAGGTTGACCATGAAGAAAATAATTGCAAAAAATTCTAGCGGAATTCCATCAATAGTTGAATATTGAGAACTCAGTACCGCGTCGCAGTTAACTGGAAAGCCGAAGAAGTATTCGGGCTTTGAGGAGCATCCCGGCAATTGCTGATGAAGCTGGTCGTAGATGATAAGAACTGTTGTAGAAGCCCAGATGCCAACTGCTGACATCACCGATAGTAAGGCAAGTTTCCACCAGCTAAATCTAAACTTCAAGTTCTTTTGAGACCCGGTCTTTGAGTTACTACTTTCTTAATACCGTTGGCGAAGCTCGAACTTGAATGAAATCTGAAATTGCCTTTCTCAGAGTTAGGTCACTTATCTCTTCGATTTCGTATCTCACTCGGTCGCTGGGCTTTTTTATCTTGATAAATCGCCCGAGATCGACAGGAGTTCCGATCAGAACAACATCGCAATCTGTGTTGTTGATTGTTTCTTCAAGCTCTTTCATTTGTTTATCGCTATATCCCATCGCAGGCAGAACCTTTCCCAAATGCGAGAATTTGTTGAAGACTTCATTCAAAGAACCCACCGCGTACTTTCTCGGATCTACGATTTCACTAGCTCCAAACTGAGTCGCTATCTTGTAAGCGGCACCGGTAGGAAGACCCCCGTGCGTCAGAGTTGGGCCGTCTTCGATGCACAGAACTCTGTGTCCGGCGACTAGTTTGGGATTCTCCACATAGTCCCTAAGATTCGCAAGTATGACTTTGGCTCTAGGATTCAGCTGTTTGATATCTGCTTTGATTTGCTCTGTGTTATCTTTCGGTGCGGCATCTACCTTGTCAATTATTATGTAATCTGCCATCCGAATGTTTGTTTCGCCGGGATGATAAGAAAGCTCGTGACCCGGGCGCAGGGCGTCTGCGACCACAAAGAGCAAATCAGGCTTGACAAATGAAAAGTCGTTGTTACCTCCGTCGAAAATTACAATGTCTGAATTCGTTTCAGCTAGGCTGAGGATCCTTGCATAGTCAACTCCGGCATAGACTGAGAAACCATTTGCGATATGTGCCTCGTATTCTTCGCGTTCCTCGATTGTAACTTTTTGCTTCTCCAAATCTTCAAACGTTCTAAACTCCTGAACTGCCTCCTTCGCGAGGTCGCCGTAAGGCATCGGATGACGTATAATCGAGGCTATGAATCCCATTTCCCTCAGAGTGAGTGAAATCTTTCGCACCGTAGGACTCTTGCCAGCTCCGGTCCTGACCGCGCAGACCGCGATTACGGGTTTTTTTGAGCGAAGCATCGTATCATTTGGACCGAGTAGTTCGAAACTTGCTCCGCTCGCCAAAGCAATCGAAGCTTTGTGCATCAAGTCAACGTGGGAAACATCACTATATGAAAATACAACGTCATCAGCTTGAAGTTCCCTTACGAGGTCAGCTAGTTTCTCCTCCGGATAAATCGGAATTCCATTCGGATACCTGGAGCCTGCTAATTCCAGAGGAAAGACCCTTTTCTCTATGCCTGGGATTTGCGTCGCAGTGAACGCGACGACTTCATACTCGGGATTATTCTTGTAAAAAGTGAGGAAATTGTGAAAGTCCCTTCCTGCAGCTCCCAAAATGATTACTTTTCGCAAGTGAATCTTACACTCCCTACTAATCCTAGATATTCTGCAGCGTATATATCAACACAATGTGATTATCACAACTGAGAATCGTATTCAAATGTATAAACGGCGAAATCGTAGAATAATCTAGAATTAGTGCCTTTATTTTGTCTTCACAGATTCTTGTGGCTATTGATGGATCAAAACACTCGGAAAAGATAGTAAATTACGCGGCGGACCTAGCAAAGAAAATTTCCGCAAGCATAACTCTTCTCTATGTTACACCCACTTACGGAGTACCGGAGAGCTACAAGGACTATGCCAAGGTCGAAAACTTGAGCGATTCTGATTATTACGATGCTGTGGGCGCTCAGGTATTGGAGAAGTACAAAAGTACCCTCTCAGATAAGGGTGTAACATGCGAAACTGTGACTGAGGCAGGAAACGCAGCTGAAAACATCTTAATTGTCGCAGAGGACATGAAAAGCGACATTATCATTGTAGGTCTTCAGGGCCTGCATGGACTGGCGAAGGTGCGGTCCTTGGGAAGCGTGGCGAGACGCGTTATCGAGAATTCCACTACCCCCGTAATAACCGTGCCCTAATTATTTTCAGAAATCTGAAACAAAAAACTATTTCTGCAATTGCTTCACTCGTGAGTAACGCGCGAGCTAGATCAACTGACTCATTATCAAGCATGAAAAACGTCTAGCTCATTTATAGTTGCATCGAAAGCAGCCTGTACTCAAGGCGAATTTTTTGGCGACAAGTCTCTTAGAAACCAAGAAGGAAAAATCAACAACAACGACAGGAAACGAGATGAACGCGTACGACAACGCTCAAAAGCAACTCGAGCGAGTTGCAGACATCATCGGACTAAATCCAGACGTTCATGAGATTCTAAAACAGCCAAAGAGAATTCTGAGCGTTTCGCTCCCAATCAAACTCGACAACGGAACCGTGAAGAATTTTCAGGGATACAGAGTTCAGTTTAACGACGCGAGGGGACCTTTCAAAGGCGGAATCAGGTACCACCCCAATGTGTACCTCGACGAGGTGAAAGCTCTCGCCGCTTGGATGACCTGGAAGTGCGCGGTTGCTGACATACCGTACGGGGGTGCAAAAGGAGGAATCATCTGCGATCCGAAGCACATGTCAATGGGGGAAAAAGAGAAGATAACTAGGCGTTATACAAGTGCAATTGCGGACTTTATCGGACCGTATCGAGATGTCCCGGCACCAGACGTCTACACTGATCCCCAGACGATGGCTTGGATTTTGGATACATACTCCAGCATTCAAGGGCACCAAGTCCCAGAATGCGTCACTGGCAAGCCGATTGCACTCGGAGGTTCTGAAGGAAGGAATAACTCCACGGCGAGAGGCTGTGTTATCGCGGCTAGGGAAGCAGCGAAGACAATCGGCCTTCAATTAAAGGGCGCGACCGCCGCTGTACAGGGATTCGGAA
>JASHOD010000011.1 GCA_030041295.1 Nitrososphaerales archaeon | reverse complement strand
CTAATACAGTGAGAGCTGGCCTAGGCGGGTTCAACATTTCGATTCTTGGGACTGGAGGAGGAGTCGACAAGAATGAAGTTGTTACTCAGCCAGCAAGAATTCCGCTCCATACAGTAATGAATGTCATGGACAAGTGGTTCGATAGAGTCACTTCAAGTTATGGATACAAAGCAGTTCTTGTTCCAATAAACAATCTAGACGTAGTCTCAGAAAATGGCTTGCTAAGCTTTCTTAATTCCGCTCGAGATACTCTTTTGTCTAGGCAGCATGTCTGGTGGATTCTTATCGGTGGGCCAGATCTCTCTTCAACACTAGAGACTAAAGCGCCGCGAGTAAGTGAAATGATTACGGGATTACCAATGAGCCTTGAGCCTTTGTTGCTATCCGATATACACGCTGCAATTGAAGTACGAGTGAAAAAATTCAGAATAGCTAAAGAAGCAAGACCTCCAGTGCCTGAAAAGGTAGTAGATCTATTGTATGAGGTATCAAATGGGGAAATTCGCTACATCTTCAGACGACTCTCGAATATTGTTTACCAGTTTAAGCTCACGTTCCCGAGCGAAAAACAAATTCCTGTGGATGTCGCTATCAAGTCGATAAAGCTCTTGGCAAAAGAAGTTCTGGATCGTTTGAACCTCACTCAGAAAGAAGAAGAGCTACTTCAAATGGCTCCGAATTCAGGGACTTTCAGAATAAGAGACTACGAGAAATTCGGATACACATCTGCTCAAGGTTTTCAGCAAGTTGTGACACGACTAACGCAACGACAACTTTTGTCAAAAGTCCGTAAGAGCGCAAAGGAAGTGCGTTACTCGGCGACCGGCGATGTCAACTTGGTCTATAACAAGACGCTACCGCAATAGGCGCAAGATTATCAATACTTCTTATTTCTAAGAACTTTATAAAGGGAAAAAACTTGATAATTCCGAGGAACCAGGTTCAAAATAGATCCATAGGCTATTTTGCAAGAATGCCTGTACTCTTCCTAATCTTCACAAACAGAATCTAAAACGTGCTCAGCTCAGTTCGAAGTCCGTCACACTAATCTCCTATCTGCAAATGAAAACAAAAAATGTTTTCAATTGTTTACAGTCAGGAGAATCATTCAGGTGGTTTTTCTTTTCAAAGGAGGAGATTTTGTTGGTCTCCTCATTCGAGGAATGTCTCCAGACTGTGACAATATTGAACCTGTTGTTTGCGAAGTTGGCATTTTTTGCCAATACACTTTATTTCGGTGTATACACCGATAGCAGAAACTAATCAGTGTGTAAAGCTCCTCTCACATCCAAGCGCATGACCGTGTCTGTCCCCGATAAGCCATAGAACTTGATTTTCCGTTCAGCAAGTGTTTCACACCTCAAATAGTCGAACTTGTAGGGACGCAATTATTGCGCTAATACCGAAGCTATTGAATTCGATGAACTGCCATCCGAATATTGAACGGTTAGAACTACTGTGTAACCGGTTCCCTCGACTACATGAAAGTAGGTAACGACGGTGTAATTACCCCAGGATTGACCCGGATTGATTGGAGAGGTGTAACTGAATATTGGATAGCCGTTAAGGACCACTGAGATCGATCTTGTTGTCAAAGATCCACTGTTTGTGCAGTTAAGGGCAAATAATCCCTCTCCACCGAACATCCAATTTAGCGAAACCTCATTTATTGAGAACTGCCCGCTCTTCGAAAAATTGTTCGTATAGCTTGAAAGGACGTAATATGCTGTTGATCCCGCAGCAAGAGTTGTGATTATTAGAATGATCGTAGCCAGCATCTGGCTCACAGCTAGTTTGCGTTTGAATCTTCTGTCCATTTCTCTTTTCAAAATCCTTTGTCAACTTAAAACAAAGGCGGACTCCTTTTTCATAAGCTCTAAGAATTTTTCCAATTTACTTCTAGTATACATAGGTCATATTGTATGTAAAACGAACTGAGCTGGTGTTCTGGGCACCCACATTGTAAAATAAGAACACGATATTCATCTTCTGTTCTGTATTGTATGGTGGGGATATTGGAATGATAACATTCGTCAAAGTCGCATTATAGCATGGACCTGTCCCGCACGATACCACGTTGCTGTTGGATGCTATAAAGCGCGTAGTTTGAGGAGAGTTTTGTGACACTGAAATGTACGCAAATGTTGCATTTGAAACTAGTGTCACATTTAGGTATCCTGCGTACGCCAATGATTCAACTGGGACATCCGTGAAATTTTGCGGAGTAGAAGGGTTGGTAATTGTGCCATTATCTACTGTCTCCTTTAGCTGAATCACTGTGCTGTTATTGGATTGAAGTAAAGTACTTTCATTCAATGAAACAATGCTAATTAGTTGACTTATCTGCGCCTTAAGAGCCGATTCATTTCCCGAAATTGTCGATTGATTTGCTTTCAGTGTTGCAATCTCCCGTTCATCAAAGCTGATGTTAGAAATATCTTGTGCTAAATTATCATTGAGTGAGGCAGTTTTTGATTCAAGGCTTGCTATGACGGAGTTTTTTGAAGCTATCTGATTGTTTGTGTAAACAACTGTGAAAACGCTTCCGAGGACGATTGCCACAATAGCTATCTCTAAGAATATGTTAAGTTGACCTTTCATTAACTTTCTAGTTAGAAAAGTTCGAAATCTGATTTAAGGCGCTGATAACTCTTCGGGCTAGAAAGAAAAACCTCCGAACGCTGCCATTGCTCGAAGGATTACCTCTGTAGTTAGCTCCTTCACAGGTTTCCCCTTCACAGCTTTTCAAACAGCCCGACTGGCTTGAACCGCATGGAGAAAAGCTTCGAATCTATCGCATTCTAGCCAAGGCAATTACAATATTGTTTTACCAAATTCGAATAGAGTCGGTAGTGAGAAAGAATCAGTTATTTTTTGCTTGCAGAATTAGGCTCTGTGTTGTCTTCGGTTGATTACGAAAAAAACCAATAGGTGATTTCCCCTCCCAATTGTAAAGGGGCAGATTTTTACAAGAGTTACTGTAGTATTACTGTACCTAACTAAAACTAGAAACAACGACAACAACAAAAGAGGGGATATCCCAACACCCCCCTTGTGTTCGGTAGCACGAAAATCAATCAAACAAAGCTATTCATCTTATTCGTCAGAAGTACTTTCACTAATGCAAGAGTATCGCAGGATGACAAATGATGCAGTGATCGTAGTCTCAGACGGAATATGAGTCCATAGGGTAAAGTCGCGCTTCCGTAAATCTCCATCGATATTTCTCATACTTTAGATCTTTGGCGGAGCGGACTGTTAATGGTCTTCCAGGCATGAGATTCGACGCCAAGGGTCAATAGTTCAGAACAATTGCCAATAACAGTCGCCTTGTTCAGTACTTTCCAAAATGGAGTTAATTGTATGCTCCCGAAGTCAATCCAGGACCATTGTAGAAACTGTTTCCTACGGTCAGTACAACTTGCGGACCACAAGTCTCAGGAAAACTTGCGATATAACTTGCCTTCATAGCTGATGCGCTTGCGCTAATTTCGTAAATCGCGGATAATGTGTAGTTTCCCTTAACTGCTACAAGAACTGGCGCGATGATTATTCCAGATTGATTGCTTGATATTCCAGTGTCCGATGGCAATTCACTCAAGTATTGAATCGGAATAAAATATTGCGACTGGTTGCCATAGATGCTCAGGGCTGCATTTCCTCCAGTAAAGTATGTCATGTTGACGAATGTGGTAGAGTTTGGTTTCATGACGAATTGCATGCTGTTTGGTCCATAGCCTGTATGCTCGCTCATCAGGAATCCGGAACCTTCGATAGACGTTGGTATGAACACAATTGATGGGCAGCCGTAGGAAGACTGCTGCAGATGCTGAGCAACCAATGGTTGGGCAAAAATAGCGCCTCCGACAACAGCGAGAGCGATTATCGCTCCAATTCCAAAGGGTTTTATGAATTGACTTCTCATCATGAGTTAGAATATCACACAACCTATTCTTATTTCTGATCTTTGGACACAACGCTTCCAGTTTCTAGAAGGGCCTCCTTTTCCATACGCGCCACGATTCGTAAGAGAAAATCGCGACTGCTCCAACAGTTCCAACGAGGGCGAGAAAATTGAGATTAGTAACGTTCAAAACAATGTACGCAATTGCTATAATGAGAAAGAAGCCCAGATAGAAAGCGAAACGAGGTACCATAAGACTACCAACATTTGAAAATCCCTGCAGAATCGAAATATCCACTTTCTTCTCTAAATTGAACTTGCCAAGCTCGTCCTTTGAAACAACACCAAGTTTGACTAACTTCTCAAGATGATGAGAAGCGATGCTTGGGCTCGAGAAGGAGAGAGCCTTTTGAACCTCGCTTATTCCCGACGATTCCTTTTGCTTGAGAAGATAGAGATAGACTCTTAGCGTCTTGCCTCTGAGCACGAATTCCGGATCGTCTCGCTCTGCCATTTGATTGTGGTACACCAGATCCTTCGACTCTAGAGATTGTATTATTATTTCTAATCATTGGAAGGAGAAAGATGTAAGTCAAACTTGTGTTCTATTGATTGGTCTTAAATCATACCGCTTCCGATATGATCAAGAAAAGCAGGTGGAGCATCATCATGTCATCACACACAACCGAAAAAGGGGAAGTATCAAAGGGGACAAGAAGATTCAGGAATAGAACATGGATTCTCATCTTAGCTGGGACTGTTTTGGTCGCGTTAGGGTTCTTTTCGATGTACATTTCGGGGTTTCTTCTCCATCCAAACGGATATATGGTGTGCAACGCTGCATGCACAAATAATATCCAATTTGCACGCGCAGAATATTGGTCAGGATTGGGCAGTACTATCCTTGGACTCGGGGTGCTTGTAACTGGAGTCTTGTTCTCATTAAAGCGAACAGGAAATTCTAATCCGACTCACAAAGAAAATTCTCCCTAGTAGTGAGTAGCTCGGCGATCGACTCAATAAAGAATCTCTTGTTGTGAAGCTCCCTTGAAAAGGCAACAAAAAGATTGGTCTTTTCATCGCAAATTCTGGATTTAGCTGAACAGCAAGACGTTTACTGTTCTTACGATAGAAGTAACTAACAACCGTATATGCTATTGTATACCGGTGTGTACTGGCTTGAGCTCCAAGTGGCGGTAAATGAGCTCGAGGAGCTCACACTTCCGACTCCAACATTTGTTATGTATGTGCCACAGCCAAATAGGTTAGTTGGGGCATTTTTCATTGTATCTTGAACGTAGTAGCCAGCTGAGGTATATGTGTAGATCACGACCGTCTGCCCTGAACTGCCTATCTCTGCCCCAGTAAAGGTAATTGAGCCGAACTGGGGTAACGATGCACAATTGATTGCACCGCACACCTCGTTATTTTCTTCAATGAAGACCCCGTAAGTGGGTTTACTCATTTGACTGTAGCTATTTCCGGTAGTAATGCAACCGGTGCCTGTGTTGGCATCAAGAATGTAAAAGTCGTATAGAGTATTGCTATAACCCGAACCATAAAATGCTTCGTTAATGGTCGATGCGTAAATGCTATCTCCTCCACGAATATCCACTGAATTTGAACCTGTACAAGAAATCGCACCTCCGGGTAGCATTTCGTACCAAGCAACATAAGTTGGCGTACACCCAGAATTTACGCACTCAGCCCATGTTCCGTCTTGAGCAAGATTTCCATTTGACGCGCCGGCCGAGTTTTCCAATCCGACCCAAGTGCTCATGGAGCATGTATAGTAGTCAGCGCAACCTGTTGAAGGGTAGGAAGGAGTGGCTTGATTAAAGTCAGAAGAAACATATTGTACAATAGGTCTGGTCGCAGAATTATAAACTTCGTAGCCCGCCCAATTTCCACTGGAGACACTCGAGGAACTTTTCGGTGGGTTCAATTGTAGCTGCGAACTAACTGGAAACAAAGTAGTAGCATTTTCAGATACGACCAAAAATCCCGCAAAACCCGAAGAATTCTGAAGTGAAAATACAACATTAACGCTTTGAACCGAAATTCCGCAAGTTGCCGGAGATACAATACTGAATATCTCAAATGTGCTAACATAACTCGCGCCCACGAATCCTGTTATGTTAATACTATATTCCTGAGAACTGAGTGCATTGTCTATAGCATTGCTTTCATTCAATGCGTTGGATATACTCACCGCATTTGATTGACAAAAGTCGTTTGTGGCGGAGAACGAATTAGAATGAATCGTACCTCCACTAAAAGCAGATGACACCAACAAAAGAGGAGAGTTTAGCGCAAACAAGGATACGACGGCGATCACAACAAGTAGATTTTTGTTCATAGTAGGAGGAGAACACAGAGAGCTAATTATACCCTGGCAATACTATGTATTGCATAGTATGATTCCCATTTCCAGTTTTTGGAAATAACTAATCGGCATTTATAGAGGTCCGGCATTTCTCCCTGTCTAGAAAAGTCGAATAACCGAGATCTTGGGTCGAAGTCGACTTAATGCAATAGATCTATCTCAGGGAGATGGGTTGGGTCAGTCCGATCAATGTATGCCCTTTCTATTGGGTCAATTTCTACAAACTTCTCGTCGATTGTAATTCGAGTATGGTTGCCAATCAATATCTCGATCATGTTTGAGACGTACGACTTCAGGAAAATCGACCACGTCAATCCGTAGTTATGAAACATTATGAGCTCACTATTGGAGCCACTTTGCATCTTGAACCATCCCCATCGGCAAAGCACCTCTTTCATATACCACCGAATCGAATCCAAATTGTGTGCTAACCCCAGGGCTTCGAACTCAGATGGAACATTTCTTCTTGCCAGCTCACCAGCCAGGATTTCGACCCCATTCTTGTTGACCTGACTAACAATTTCACGAAACGAGTCCTCATCCATGGTGATGCTGCTGGTATTCTGTGTTAGCGGTTCTATCTTGAGGCTAGATTCTAAAAGGCTGGATAGATAAGCGGTTTCGGATAGATTCTTTTGTCGGCTGACTTTCGAAAGCAAGCGTACGAGCTCCCCGTCTAGACGGAAAGATTTCGTGACTCGCATGGCAATCGATTGATGCGGATGGAAGGGGTAGTATATTTAGATTTTGACTAATCTTGTGGTATGTTTCCTGTCATTTCACCAAAAACTAAACCAGAGTAACCCTGCAATAAAATGAGCAATTATTCTAGAGGATCCATTCGAACTCGCTTTTTCTTTCAAATGCTCTAATAATCAGACTTCCATTTTTTGTAATCCTTTTGCGAACGTGCTGCTGTGATCTCGCTCTCTCCACTCTCTCATCTTACCGACGTTGTCCCAGCCTCTAGCGGTGCGCCGGTGCCACCTCAAAGATTCCAATATGAAATCATCTTCATTCACTTGAAAGCGTAGGCTCGACCAGCTTGAGCTTAGGTCAGGTGCTAGTTTTCAAGCAAGTGTTCGGATAACTTGAAGTGTTGACGTCCACTTGCCAAACGCAGAGTTGGGCGTAGCCGAAGAAGGTAAGATAGATTGGATGATTTTGAAATACATTTGCACCCAATATGTTTGACCACGCATCATCATTAGGGACCACCAGGCCATCTCTTTGCGTCATATTAGCAAGCTCATTTCGTTGAACAGGTAGCGGTTAACCGTGAGAATTGAAGATTGTTGATATTGGTATTAGCTGAATGAATGTCGTACGAATTACCTCCTTCAGTAGGTTTCAATAGAGCCTACTGGCACTGCACAAGTCCGTAAAAATATCCAGAGACAAGTACAGAAGAGGACTTTTGATATCTAGGAGCTCCTGTTCTCGACGATGAGCAGACCATTTTGCGTGAAAGGATGCAATGGACTAATTAAATCATAGACTTGAAAATTTCCAGTTTCGTTTGCTGTGAAAGTTATCGCAGAGGATTCATTCGGTTGTATTATGATGCTTGACGGTTGATAGTAACTTACTGCCAATCCTTGGGTCTCACTAGAACAATCATATGTCGCGATGGTCACGACTTGGCCCAAATAAACTTTCATAATTGGAGCATGGGAAAGGGTATTTTCTTTAGTTGTGGTAGTAGCTGTAGATGATTGATTTGTGAAAGTCGTCGTATCGGTTGATGGCCCTCCAAATAGTGTTGCGCTTCCATTCATTCCCGCAAATGGGCCGCTGTCTGCATCGATTATTGCGAAATTTGCACTGCCGCTAGAAGGATTCGACGTTGCATTCATTTGCGCAATTGAAGGAAGAGTTTCACATACTGTTTCCGGACTCATAACAGTCGACGATGAAGAAGATAATGATGTAGCGAGAGCATACTTCGCAGGATTCGCATAGTAAATTCCCAATCCAATCACGAGTGCGATAAAGACTCCAACTGCTACTGTAGTTGCAATCTGCTTGCCATAGCCCGACATTCAAAGACCACTTCCTATATTCGGGATTGGGAGATGATTGTAGGACTTTATAGACCTACGTTTTGGCTCGTGAAGCGAGAACTTTTAGCGCAATGCGTGCTAAATTTTGGTACATCGATGGATATTTAGAGTACTATGGGGCAACTTCGAATATTCATCTGCCTTTTCAAAGGCGATGCAAGTTTCTTTGGTAGATAGTGGAAAGAAAAAGGATAATCTCTCCTCCCTCACGGGTACGACTCTGCATGTTTATCGTTATTTGTTCAAGAAGGGAACACCGATTGGCATACGAGAGATACAGCGTGGTCTAAATCTGAGTTCAACTTCAGTGGTAGAGTATCACGTAAAGAAACTTGTTTCTATGGGACTAGTAAAGTCAACAGAGAATTCTCAATATTTTGTGGATACAATTATTTTCGAAAATATGATTCGGATTAGACGTTCTCTGATTCCTATTCAAATGGGATACCTTGCTTTCTTTGTTACTAGTTTTGTAATCCTTTGGTTCGTTCTCCGTCCGAGTATTATCACAAATGATTACATCTTTGGACTAGTCATAGCGGCCGTTGGTTGCGGCATATTTGGCTACGAGGCCGTAAGAACGATAAAGAGGTCTTCAATATAATCCCTCTCGCCTAGTGTAAAATTGTCCAAGAGATCCTTCTTAACCCACAATTTCAAGTTCCGATCGCACCCTGCCAGTAATACAGAGTAATACTATGTATTAATCACGTGTAAATAATAGTGGGGATTATCTCCTACTCCGTGTGACAAACGTGGGGTCCTTTATTCTAAGAGCCAGTTTGAGCTGTGCCATAAATGTATCTCCGGAATGTTTGTCCTCTTCGTTAGGAGTGCCCTACTTTTTAGCAGCAGGTAACACAACGCTTCAAAAAAAGGAAACTAAAATAGATGTACATTCCGCGACCATTAAGGAGACGAGAGATTGAAAAATACTTCTTTTATCTTGGTCTTGCTCGGCATAGTTTCTTTGTTAGTTATTGGAGGTCCTACTTTGCATTCTAACGCAACTGGAATGACATACTGCTGTACTACTTCGGCTAACACAGGAACATTGAACACTTACCCTAATTCAGGAGATGATGCAAGTGGATATATGTGGTCAACTTCGCAAAGTCCAACTGGAGATTTTTGGAC
>JASHOD010000104.1 GCA_030041295.1 Nitrososphaerales archaeon | reverse complement strand
AGGGTAGTCCTCGTCTTCCCTTCCATATCAGATCAAGGAATTCATCGAGCTTCTTGTCTTTCGTCCTCTTGCGTGAGTTAATCGAAAAGATGTTACGATTTTTGCCTTCAAGGACGATTCCGCTTCCTTCATTTGTTGTGAAGAATGGCTCGATGGCGTACACTTTATCTGTCTTGAAAGTAGAGTTGGAGACAGTCCAGATATTTGGAATGGAACTGCCAGCGTGCACAACATATTGCTCGACAGAATGGCCGGACAAATTTTCAATTGGACGGTAGCCACGTCGAGAAGCATATTCTTCGACAACTTTTCCGATGTCACCCGTCTTCGCATCTAGGCTTACAGTCTTGATTGCCTCGTTGAGGGCAGCCTTTGTCGCTTCCGTCATATCAATGAGTGAATCGTTGTAGCAGACTGTCACGGACGTGTCCGTAACATAACCATCGACATGCGCGCCCAGGTCAATCTTCACTATCGCATCTTCGGGTACCGTCTTCTTGTCGTCAATTTCGGCGGTGTAATGCGCTGCGCTCTCGTTTGCGCATACATTGACCGGAAATGCGGGTTCTCCTCCCATTCGTCGAATCTCACCCTCAGCAAATTCGCAGATCTCAAGGTAGTTTTTACCCCTCCAATCCATCGACTCGACATTATTCCTTGTATCTCTAGTAATTCGACCAGACTTTTCGTACTTTTCCAAAATCTCCAGTGCCTGCGACGTTGCCAAAGAAATTGCACCTGTTCCAAGTGTTTATGACAGAGCTTCGTTTAATTGGATTTCCATATCGCATCAATTCAAGACTTAAAACTTCAAGGAGCCTATCATGAATTATTCGTAGTTTTGTTTGGATCCTTCTGGGTAAGCTGATTTTTCAATGCCATCTTACAAATACAAAGCGATAGCAGTAGGCGGTACTTTCGACCACATTCACAAGGGTCATCGCGCGCTCCTAAAGAGAGCCTTCGACACAGGAGAAAAGGTATTCATTGGCGTGACCGCAGATGTTTTCGTGGCAGCAACAGGAAAGAAGATACTTCATGATTTTGACTTTAGAAAGAAGCAGCTTCAAACTTATTTGAAGGAGAGTTTTCCGGGGCGAGACTACGAAGTAACACGACTTGAGAAAAGTTTCGGTCCGGGAATTTTCACCCCTCAAATTGATGCAATCGTAGTAAGTACAGAGACAGCACCAAGGGTTCCTGCGGCTAACAGGAAAAGACGAGAGCTAGGTCTTCCTGATTTGAAGGTTGAGATCATTCCTATGATTCTAGCAGAGGACGAAGATAGGATCTCTAGTACAAGGATAAGAGCAGGGCAGATTGATATCGAGGGGAGCCTTCTGGGCAAGAAATCAAACTGAATTCGACAGAATCCTATTATTTGTTCAGGCTTTACTTTCACATTGCTTTTGTCCACCACAAGGATTGCCAGCAAGGGCATTTTATTCCGAAGAATTGTGAGACCGATCCTTAATGACACTTTGAGTTCAGAAACAAAATATCGGCCGCTAATCGCACGGGATAGACCAAAACCTCCATGGAGGAAGCGACGACGGTTTATTCTTGCGGTTGTAGTCGTGATAATTTTGATCGCGGCATCGGGCGGCTACTTGGCAGCAAATTCCTTAGAATCAAACAATCAAGTTAGGACAGCTTCTTCTACGAACGCTTGCTATTCTTTGCTCTTACCCAACCGGAATGTAAATCAGCTTCCGGCAAGCTGGTCGTATTCTACTTGCCTATATGGATACGGGCATCCGTACATAGGAACAAGTCCAGAAATTTCATACACAATAACAGGCCCAGGAGTACTCTTTACTGTAAGCGGAACCATTTCCGCGAAGTACACGATTACCGTTGGGAGTGAGAATTACTACGGTACTTTTTCAAGGAGCTATGCGACTTCGTTGAACGCGAACGATTCCGAGTGGAGCATGAATGTTCCATGCGATGGATATAACGGTTGCACGATCGACATTTTCAATAATGCGACCACTGATAATCATATCATCGTTAACTTTACGGCTAGCTAGCCCTGCGCACGTGAAAATCGCGCGATAGAGATCCGACTCAGATCGACAGAGAAGCACTATTGGGATTCGTTTACTGTAAAAACGAAGATCGATATGCCGATGAAGTCAATCCAACTTTCGTGTTTCATTTTAAAACACACACATCCTACTAGTAAAGCCGATACGTGGAAATTGAATGGTATTCCATCCATGACATGGATAATACACCAGTCCAAGCGTGCCCTCATAAGAACGAGATATCAAATATCCGAAGGTGACATATGATAACGAGGTGTAAACGGTCGGGATATTCATAAGCGGTGGAATACCCACGCACTCGTTGTGTAAGGATAACAACAAGTAAGGAGAAACATTTGTCGGATAAATTGGGACAAAGAAAAAGAATAGTAACATTCCGATGACAGATAATATTACCAGACGATTATGTTTTCTCATAGTCGAAATTGTCCATGTTAATCAGATTATTTGAACCTACAATAATGAACGCCTGTTCGTCATTTTGAGACATAGGAATCGCCTATCTGACTCTTTTCTTAGTTCATAGTAAATCGCTCTCTCATTTTCCTATTTCCTTTTTTGTGCCAGTGTCCATTATCATCTGAAAAAGAATTAAGAAGGTAATACACACATGAAGATTTGGTGGGGTCGGTGGGATTCTCAGGGAATATAGTATGGAGAGCCTTTGGGAGCTCCGAGACCATTCCTCTTGAACCCACGATCTACGGGTATCTTCACCCTATTTTTTGTACTCCAATGTAACATCATCCTGTTACAAGTCAGTTTACCCATATTTTTGTATCCGGGACACTGGAGCCCGTCGCCTTACCTTTCCAGGTTTAAGCAACTTGCTGGGCTACGACCCCACCGAAATCAAATTCGTTCGAACATCATTGAAAAACTTTTCATTAAAATTGACTCGATTCTATCAACTCCGAGTCACGACTATTTTCTCTTCTATGAATCCGTCAATTTGTTTCCTAGTGAAACCGAATTCCCTTAGCACATCAATTGTATCATTCCCTAGCAATGGTCCTGCAAGATTTCTTCTTCGATAGGAATTTGTTCCTTTTATTCCAAAGTGAATGGGCGAAGCGATGCTCTTGAATTCTCTGCCGTCATGACTAATCATCTTGATTATGAGATTCCGTGCCTGCGTATGCTCCGAATCGAGCGCCTCCCCGACCGTGGCTATTAATTCGCATGGAACTCCATGCTTGTCTAAGATTTTGATCCATTGTCTCGCATCTTTCATCCTTAAAGATCGCCCAAGAATCTCAACCAATTCTTTCCGATGCTTGACCCTTGAGCTGTTTGTGAGAAATCTCTCATCCTTTGCAAGTTGTTTCAAGTTCAAAGCTTTGCATGTTCTTTGCCATATGTTGTCGCTTCCTACTCCTATGATGAAGTAGCGATGATCTCTTGCCTCGAAGGCCTGATAGGGAACGAGAATCGGATGCGCCGTTCCCATTCTATTTGGATTCTTTCCAGTAGCAAAGTACGAAGCCGCCTGAAAAGTCAGCCATGATACGAGAGTGTCGTATAGACTTACGTCAATGTAAGTTCCTTTCCTCTTGCCGCCGCCGTGCTTTGAAGTAGCAAAGAGTGTCGCGCAAATCGCCACGGCGGCCGATAACCCTGAGCCAATGTCCGCAATCGGTACCCCGGGTTTGACTGGACCGCTATCCTCCTCCCCTGTAATACTCATGATACCGCTAGCAGCGTTAGCTGAAAGGTCGTATCCTGGCTTTCCGCTTAGCGGGCCATTTTGTCCATATCCGGAAATTGAACAGTAGATTACGGATGAGTTTCCTTTCTTTATGTCTGCATATCCAAGACCAAGTTTCTTCATCACACCGGGCCGGAAACTTTCAAGAACAACATCGCATTTAGAGGCAATTTGCAATGCGATCTGTTTCCCCTTCGAAGTACTAAGATCAATAGCAATACTTCTCTTGTTACGGTTGATCGAATAGTAGTATGCGCTATTTTTTCCGATGAACGGCGGACCGAATTCCCTGGAGCTGTCACCCCACGGCGGTTCTACTTTAATAATTTCTGCTCCTAAGTCCCCCAATAACTGCGAGCAGTAGGGTCCCGCAAGAACTTCGCTGAAATCGAGAACCTTGATACCGGAGAGGGGCGCCTCGTATGCTTCCAAATTTCGCAACTGTTTTTTGTCTAGGAACAAAAACCGAATGTTGACAATTTATTTCTTTGGAATCTGTCTCTGCATTTTCTTCGAAAGATGTCATAAATACTCCAGTTTGAATAATCGATCTCAGATTCTGTTTTTCCTTGTTGAGTTACTACATTTCTTTCAAGCGAAAAAATGTTCCAATCATGTCTTTTGCAGCAGGAGTTTCCTAAGACTTGTCAGAAGAACTTTCGGAAGCTTGTGGCGTGTTCGGTGTCATTTCTACGTCCAAGACGCAGAACATATTCCGCGAAATGTACTGGGGACTACTTTCGCTAAATCATCGAGGTCAGCAGTCATACGGATTTGTGACGCTCAATCAAGGCGGTTTTCACAAAAGGGAAGATCTCAATCTAATTCCGACGGATCCAAGAGAAGTGCGCAGTCTTGAATCCACCCTTATAGGTCCAATAGGTATTGCAAACGCGCGCTACGCTACTTCTGGGGGCAGCGGCCTAAGACATCTCCAAGGAGGAAAGCAGCCGCTCATCGTTTCTCATCGAGGCAGACGATTGGCGCTAAGCTACAACGGAAACATCGTAAACGCATCGGCACTAAGATCTAAATTAGAAAGAAAGTTTGGAAAATTCAAGACCGATGCAGACACTGAAGTCTTGGCTAAACATATCTTACTTTCTCTTGATGAAAGCGCTGGAGATTACGAGAGAGCGATCGGCGAGGTGTTGGACATCGTCGAGGGCGCTTACTCTGCAATGATGATTGATTCTGTAGATCGCAGTCTCTACGCGTTCAGGGATGTGCGAGGGATTAGGCCCTATTGCTTTGGAAAACGAGGCGATCTGTACGCTTTCGCCTCGGAGAGCCCGGCCCTAGACATCAACGGCTTCGCGGAAATTGATTACGTTTCACCGGGAGAGCTTATCTCTGTAAAGTCAAACGGGGAAATGACGAGAAAGCAGGTCCGAAAGGCTCGACCGGCCTTCTGTTCATTTGAGTTTGCTTACTTTTCAAGACCCGACTCGATCCTGAACGGCACAAAGAAAGCCGTTTACAAAATAAGGGAGGAATTCGGCAAGTCTCTTTCCAAGACCTACAGTGATAAGACTGAGCCTATCGATCTAATTGTTTCTATCCCTGAAACCGCTGACGACTCTGCTTACGGACTACACGAAGCAACAGGAATTCCTTGGGAAAGAGCTGTGCGAAAAAATCGATATGTTACTCGCAGAGCCTTCATTTCTGGCACGGGAGAAAGGGACGACGTAATAGACAAGAAAGTGAATATCGTTTCCGATCTAGTGAGAGGAAAACGGATAGGCGTGATTGAAGATAGCATTGTCCGAGGAGACACTTCGAAAGCAAACATAGCGAAGCTAATTGCGGCGGGATCAAAGTCCGTAGATGTCTTCATCACGTTTCCCAGAATTACGAATCCATGTCTTTACGGAGTGGACATGGCGACCTATGGGGAATTAATCGGGGCTAGAATGGAACCGGAAAGGATTGCGAAGTGGCTAGGCGCGGATTCCGTCAACTTTCAAACTATTGACGGACTCGTAAATTCTATCGGAATTTCTCAGGAGAATCTATGCTTAGCCTGCGTTACTGGTTCGTATCCGACTGCTACAGCGCAAAAATTAGCCGTAGAAATCATAAGGCAACATAAAACGGGCAAAACTGCGACTATTGTAAAAGAAAAAAGAGTGTACGAGAGAAGGGACTAATGTCATTTTCTGCTTCCTCCAAAGTTAATGTCCTTCTAGTTGGCTCTGGAGGAAGAGAACATGCGCTCGCTTGGAAGCTTCTTCAGAGTCCTAAACTCGGAGGATTATTTGTGGCACCTGGAAATGCCGGGACTTTTGACTACAATGTGCCAATATCACAGACAGACTATCGCGCACTCGTAGAATTCGCGAAGAGAAATTCTTGCTTTACGATAATAGGCCCAGAACTACCTTTACATGAGGGCTTGGTCGATCAGCTCTCGAGTGAGGGTCTTTCTTCCTTCGGACCTATGCGAAATTCGGCACGCATCGAAACAAGCAAGAGCTTCGCGAAGAATTTCATGAAGATAAATCATATTCCAACTGCCGAATTCCGAATTTTTGAAGATCATTCACAGGCACTTGATTACGTTCTTTCTATCGGAGGAAACGCAGTGGTCAAGGTCAACGGTTTAGCCTCAGGAAAAGGAGTCTTTGTTTGTTCAAACATCGATGAAGCAACCAATGCCCTAAAGAGTATCTTTATCGAGAGAGATTTCGGACACGCTGGAAGCTCAGTGGTCATCGAAGAGAAACTATCCGGATTTGAGGTATCCCTCTTTGCTTTATGTGACGGAAAAGTCGCAAGATTTCTCGGCACGGCGATGGATCACAAGAGATTATTGGATGGTGATAGAGGACCGAACACTGGTGGTATGGGAGCGTTTTCTCCTGCGGTCAAATTTGATAGATCTCAAATCGATCTAGTGATGCGGAAAATAGTAGAACCCACTGTAAAGATAATTGGTTTCAAGGGTTTTCTGTACGTCGGGTTAATGATAACAAGTGATGGTCCCAAGGTGCTGGAATATAACGCTCGTTTAGGCGACCCGGAAGCACAATGCATTCTTCCTAGGGTCAAGTTTGATATTCTAGATAGACTCCTCGCAATTGATAAAGAGGGATTGCAAAGTTTAGATGAGCCTTTTACTTTGAGCGAAGAGTATTCTTGTTGCATTACCATGTGTTCGCAAGGTTATCCTACAAAGGCATTAGAAACAGGTTTCGAAATTGCCGGCATAGCAGATGCCCAGCGGTTGGATCGAGTTAATGTGTTTCATTCCGGCACAAAATTCAACGAAGGGAAAATATTCACCGCGGGAGGCAGAGTGATTACAGTAAACGCAACAGGTTTGACGCTAAGAGAGGCATCAGAGCGTGCTTATGCAGGCGTAAGATTAATTTCGTGGAAAGGGGAAAACCACAGAACTGATATCGGACGAGACCCGAATGGTTGATGATGCTTCTCGAAATTGAAGAATGTCTTGTTTTTAGCTTCCGGTAGAGGAAGCAACTTCCAGTCTTTCGTTGATCATGTAAGACTAGGCATTTTGACCGATGTAGCGATAAAGGGCGTCATTTGCAATCATAAAGGTGCGAGCGTACTCGCTAGAGCAAGGTCTGCAGACATACAAGCTTACGAAATTGACGGCGTTGCTGGGAAATCATTTGGTTCTGCTCTGAGAAAGGACGAAGCAAGGTTAGCTTTTGACAACGAGTGCATGTCTATCGCTGAGACCCTTGGGATTGATTTCGTAGTCCTTGCTGGCTTTGACCAAATTCTTTCGAAGTGCTTTACGGACCGTTTCCCATTTCGGATCTTGAACATCCATCCTGCGTACGACATGAAAAGATTCGGCGGAAAGAACATGGTTGGTGAAAAAGTGCATAAGGCGGTAATAGAAGATAGAACCTCATATTCAGGTTGCACCATACATTTCGTGACTTCCGAAGTGGATGGCGGCCCCATCCTTTTGAAGAAAAGCGTAGACGTCCTGCCGAACGATTCTGCAGATGTTCTCGCCGCCAGGGTCCTAGAACAGGAGCACCTCGCCTATCCGGAAGCCCTTCAACTAGCTGTTGATAATAGAGTAATCATTTCGGAATCAGGCAGGCGTTGCTATGTGGACAGGTACAGCGACGAATGGGACCTAAAGTGGTCAAATCGTCAACAGGAATACATCAAATTTATGAGAAATCTGACTTTGAACCCTCCAACATCATAAATAAAAGAAAAGTCGGTACGAGGATTCTCCATTCTTGACAGACACAGTAATGATGATGGCGGAGCCGGCAGTTTCCGTCATGAAGAAGAAAATCTCTGAGGACGTATTCAAAATGAAGTCGGAATACGATACTACCCCGAAGCTAGTCGCTCTCTTGATTGGTAATGATCCGGTGTCTCGAACCTATGTAGATTTGAAAGCGAGGGATTGCGCAGAAGTCGGGATTGTTTCGCAAGTCATCGACCTGAGTTCGATTCCAAAGGGGGAATCATCAGAAAAGATTTTGGATGAAGTATCTAAACTAAATCATGATTCGAGTGTCAACGCCCTAATACCACAGATGCCATTTGATGGCAAAGTTAGCGAGGAAAATCTCTTCTCGACTCTTACCCCTTTGAAAGATGTTGACGGCTTGACCCCGTTCCGTCTCGGAAAATTGATGCGACGAGAATACTCTCTTGACGGATCAATACTTCCCTGCACTCCGAAGGGCGTGATGTTACTGCTTAAACACTACAAAGTCGGGATCGAAGGAGCTGATGTCGCAATAATTGGGCGCAGTTCGCTAGTCGGCGAACCTCTTAGAAAACTAATGCAAGACGCCGATGCGACAGCGACTTGCTATCATACGCACTCAAAGGACGTAGCTAGTAAGATAAAACAAGCTGATATCGTTGTTTCTGCTTCAGGGAAGCCTCCGGAGATTTATGGCACTTCGGGATTCAGACTTACGGGCGATATGGTAAGGGACGGCGCTGCAGTTGTTGGAGTTGGTGTACGCAGAGATCCGCAAACAAACAAGATGCTCTTTGATGTTGATACGAAATCGCTCAAGGGGAAATGCTCTTTTTTGACACCAAATACAGGAGGTGTGGGCGCGATGACCCGAGCCGTGCTTTTACAAAATACGATACTTGCCGCAAGGTTCCAATTAGAAGGTCAAAAGGACTTCTCGATGTAGTCAATCATCGACTTGAAAATCCCAAACCCGTCTCCGTTTGGATCCAATTTTCGTTCTCTTGTCCACTCCGGAGTCTGGTAGCCAAAGAAAGCGTCTTCTGGGTGTGGCATCAGCCCGAAAACCGTGCCGGAGGGATCGCAAATTCCTGCAATATCCAAGACAGAACCGTTTGGATTGGAAGGGTAGCCATTTTTCGAAGGACTGCCGTTTTTCATCACATACTGCAATCCAATTTGATTGCCGTCCTTGATTTTGTTCAAGACCTCATGAGTTGATGTGATGAATCGGCCTTCCCCGTGAGCGACTGGGAACCGAACAACATCTTGAAGACTCTTCGTAAAAATGCAGTTTGACTCTGGGTTCTTTTTCAAATACACCCAGCGGCATTCAAACTTGGAGGAAGCGTTAGGGGCCAGCGCAGCTTGCGGTTCCTCGGAGAGCAATTCATATCCAGGCAGTAGACCGGTTTCAAGGAGAACCTGGAACCCGTTGCAGATTCCGAGAACCGGTTTCTTGGAATCGACAAATCTCCGTAGATCCTCCTTCATGAAAGAGAGCATTCTCTTGCCCCAGATCGCGCCGGCCCTGACGTAATCTCCATACGCGAAACCTCCCGGGAATATCAGGCCCTGGTACGTTACGAGATTCCTGCGTCTAAGTATGTCGTTCAGGTGTAAGACCTCGACATTTACTCCAAAGGTTTCTAGAGCCTTTGCGACATCTGTG
>JASHOD010000103.1 GCA_030041295.1 Nitrososphaerales archaeon | reverse complement strand
AAGAGAACAAGTTCGTAAGGAAATCATCTACAACGAACTTTACGAACTTGGGATCTACGTGCAGGACTATGAACTATACATCTCCAAGCAGATAGGAGACGTCTTGCCGCTTATCCAATCAATTCCAAGACTTTCCATGTCGGGCGAAGAAGCAAAGGAAATTTCATTCGCGTCTTAAACTCGTAACAGCCTGCCTTTGTCTATCACTTTAGTGTCATCAATCTTCAAAGTTGCATTTGAAAGCGTGGCCAAAAACTGATAGTCGCTCTTGTTTCTATCTCCTTCGCCCAGTGACCCTAGTCCAATTGTCACGCTACCTTCGACGTGAAAATCCATATTGAAACCATAGTCCAACTTGGGCGTCAAGCCGAGAACGATGGCGCCGATTCTATCTTTGCCACCTTTAGCTTCTTCGTATGATTTCCTGAACAATTCTTCGTTCTTATCCGCACTGTATTTTTTCAGCCTCCCCTTTTCAAACGTGAGCTTCAGGCCTTCAATGGCTTTGCTGCCGGAAAAGGATGGTCGATCCACGAAAACGGTTCCATTCGCAGATTTTTCATCCGGAACAATGTCAAGCTCACTGCCAGGGATGTATGTCATGCTAGAATAGATGTTGAACGTGGGCGCTTTCGACATAGTACCGCTGTAAAGGTGAGGATTTGCTCCTCTCAATTTTAGTTGCAGTTCCGTGCCTGACGGGCTTTCAATTTTCACATTCTTTCCGGATCTGAAAAGTGATACGAGTCGCTTGCCTCGCCGATCAATTTTTGCATAATCGACGTCGATTGCGCCAAGAGTATTGAGCATCCACTTTTGATACTCGAAACCCATCATGTTTGCTCGGCTCGGAGTGACGTACGACGTCCTAACTCGGACTCCCCGCACGCCCGCTTTGCTCGCTCTACGATACCATTCCTGATTGTAGGCAGTGCTCTTGCTTCTTCTCTTGGCGTCCGACATGGATTGGCGCAATGCATCGGCAGGACCGGGAAAGAAAACGTAAGCGTCTGAATTTTCGAGTAATGACCATTCGTGTTTTCCGACTTGGCCCAGACTTGCTTCCTTTCCCTCTTCTAACAGTCTGAAATAATTCTCATCGTCCTCGACGAACAAGAGGACGTTCGCGCCTAGTTTTCTCGCTTGGTAACGGACTTCCTTTGCGAAAGGAAGTTGATGTTCCCATGCTTCGATTGTGAGGTTTTCACCAGCTTTCAGATGAAGAACATCGTTGACAATTTTCTTCGCATATTTCTCATAGCTCTTCTGATCATTAAGATCGAGACTAGGAGAGCTATTATCCACAGCTTGTACTTGAGGCAAAAGAGTCGAAGATGATTGTTCTGTCATTTGGGTCTCAGGGAACTAGAATAGAATGTTAAGCTTTCTCTCTTGGATGGGAGAGGCAATTGGCCCAATAATTCTCGTGTCAATAATAATCTCGATGGGGAGAAGAGACTAATTTGTAGACTTCTTTTCTCCCTCATCCATTGCCTGATACAGATTCAGGCTCCATAATCAATTAGAAAGAAAGAAAGCTTTGTTCGAGATAAGCATAGTCGATCAGTATCTTGAGTACACCATTTGCATTCGATTCGGCATTGGAAGCTGTATCTGTTGTATTCCTGCTGGGCGCATTTCTCTACGGTTACCGACTCTCAAGGCTCACGAAGGGTGCCGAGATCGTCGCGCTGGCAAAGCCAAAGACATTTTTCGCTTCTATTCTAATTTCCTTCGCTTCTCTTTTCTTTATGGAGCTAGTTTCTCTTGTAAACGATCTGTTTATCGCAATACCATATGTCGAGGTGATCTCGCGAATTCTTATCATAATAACTGCTCTCTCTGGCGTATTTGGATTATACACCGCGGTTTACTATTATAGGACGGCTCCAAGAAAAATCCCCAGTACCTGAGACAAATGGAGACTTTCGAGACATAACTTCAGAGATTGAATTTTGACCTTGTCTTCAAACACAATCCCATCCTGGATCAAACCGAATTTATCTCGTTGGAGATTTCCCAAGAGTTTATGTAATGTTACATTTCTCAGGGCAACGAGACCCACATCAAGTGGCAACACGAAAATCGCAACTGCGATCGCTTCTGAAGAACTTGCTCCAAATGTCTCTAAGGCAAATGACATTGTATCCGAATCCATCCTCCGAGGCTTGTCAAATTTCGGCGGCGAAGATGTCGTGGAATCGCTAGTCTACATATTAGAATTGGAGCACTCGGTAAACCTTAGGACGGTTTCCGGAGAACTGGATAAACTTCGCTTGGCGCTCAACTCGATGTTCGGCGCGGCTGCTTATGTAGTTGAGGAAAAAATTTCCTCCAATCTGGCGAAAACTCTCGGACTTGATCCCGATGGAAGAAGCCTAGAAGACCTGACCCGGGAGGCGCGCGAGCGTTATGGATCAGGGTATGCAAGCGAAAGCGAGCACGAAGCTTCGGACGCGTCGGAATAGTCTTCGTTTAGGATAAAATGGCGCTTATCTACGATCCGAAAAAATTTCCGGATGAGATGAAACTACAGCCAAGTATATATTTGATGAGCATCTCCCCATGAGATATTTCTCATGATTGATATCTCGCTTCGGAGTGATGAAAATGGGAAGGCCCTCGTTTACTTGGACGGACCTGACGCACGTTTGTTTAAGATTCTTAGAAAGAGGTTACGATCTGACGAATCGGTCCAGAATGCGTACATTCTAGAAGGTTACGCTAGCAAATTGAAAGCAGACGGAGACAAGGTAAAGTTGCAAAGGGTGCAAAAATTATTTCCGAAAATCGTCGGTATTTCGTATTCAGAATTTCTTCAGATTATCGATACTTCTGTCGTTTAGGCGGTTGCCAATTCCTTCTCGGGCTGCCTCAATACGAGAGCAGTTTTACGCACTGCAGGTACTTGTTTGGCTCGTTCTCTGACTACGCTTGCAAGAAGCATCAGCAGACTCCCCGTGAAGACAAATCCCAACGCGAGGTATAGTCCAAGACCAGCTAATAAAACAGCTGAAGCAAACGCCAGAGCAAAGAAGGCGACCGATGTAGCAAAGAGTGTTCGGTAAATCCTCTTGATGGTGCTTCGCATTTACAAAATCACAATTCGTGATGCTCTGTGCTTTGAAAAGGATTACTGTCGACGGTGAAATTATCGCATAGGTCTCTTTCTCATTTCGAAACTCTGGATTCGAAACCTGATCTACCGAGTACCTTTCCAACCGAATTTGCTACTTTTTCCCTATTCTCCTTGATAGTGTAGATTCTCCACACATCCATATATCCGGTAATTGCCCCTATTAGAGGGAGATTCTCGATACTGCGTTCTTCCCATGCTTTCTTCTTCTCGTGGCCCAATACAACCCTTACCGACTTGAAAGAACGCCTGTCTGAGGTCATGGGAATCGAAGCTGCTGTTGGCAAATCGACGTACACGTCATCGACTTCGACTTGGGCTTTTCTCGCTATTTCCTCTGAAATCTCCCTTCTAAATTTTCTCTGTGACGATATAGAGCTCAGGGTTTTGCCAGTCCTTTGAAACTTTTGTTCGTAGACACACTTCAGGAGCCTTCGGCTGAAATAATCGTTTGCTAGTTGCCTTGCCCTGATCAACTCTTCGTCTGAACCGCTGTTCAATGTCCTAATTCTGTGAAGCGTAACATCATCGGTCATCGAGAGGAAATTCTGGAGAGAGATGTCCGTCAGGTGAAGTTCCTTGTCAGCAAGGATCATTGACTTGATAAGCATCAACTCTGCTGCTCTAACTGTCCTGTGGAAATAGACAGCTCGAAACATTTGGTATCTCGCTATCATAAGTGCCTCGAAAGCAAACATGGCTGCATCCTCAATCGCAAGTCTATCTCCTGCTACTTCGATCGAGTTTATGATTCTAGAAATGTCGACCTTTCCATATTCGACGCCAGTAAAGTAGGAATCTCGAAGCAGATAGTCCATAATGTCGACGGAGAGTCCCCCCGCGATGACGTCGTTTTGAAATCGCGGTCGCGATCTTGATTTTGCTATCGATAGATCCGCAACTCCATTTTTGGAAAAGCCTTGCTTTTCGAGTATGTCGCCAATCTCGGTTTGCAAGATTATTTTTCTGGTCATGTCTTCGTGTGTAAACTCTGTCCGCTCGGTCATCACTTCCTCGAACATATGACTAAAGGGGCCGTGCCCCACGTCGTGGAGCAGGGCCGCCAGCCGGAGATGTATTCGATCGTCTTGGTCAATTGTGGCGTCCTTTCTTGTCTGCAACACCTCGCCTACCTTCTTTGCTAGGTACATCGACCCGATGACGTGCTCGAACCTCGAGTGTTGCCCGCCCGGGTATACTAGATGACAGCCTGCTAGCTGTCTTATTCTTCGCAGGCGCTGAACTACCGATGTATCTATAATCTTCTGCTCTATTTCATTCGCAAAAATGTACCCGTGGATGGGATCTCGAATTTCGGCGCTCACCCGTCCGATTTCTTCTTCTCTGCCTTTGGATGGCATGCTCTCCACGCACCTCCTCCGCAACCAGGTTGCTATTGCATTAGGATATTGTAGGTTTAGACCCTATGTATCTTTCGTTTTCTTATCCAATAATTTAGAGCCGTGGCTCTCCTGATTTTGACCCGCTTTATGAAATTCAGTTTCCCTGGCTCGTTTCTCTCACAAGAGAAAAAACGAGATGCCGGAATCAAGAAAGGACGAAGGACGACGAAGTCCTGCGGGTATAACAACAGAGCAAGGAAAGGTTACTACGATAGATATGTTTCAAGAAATGGAGCCAAAAACGCGCCAGCAAATCAAGATAGTTGGAAGGACACTCTTTTGTTTTCGCTGTGAGGGAGAAAAGGAAATGGCAAGCTTTTACTGTGCGTGCGGCTCTTTCCTATGTACTCTCCACCTGGCAGAACACAGCTGTCTTGTTTCGGCAAGCATGCAGTACAATGAAGAACTCTTGGTCGCCTTGTGCTGACTCTATCGCCCTTACTCTAATTGTCGCTTTATCTGAACCGCAACGGCGTTTCCTATCTTTGGAATCCCCGCCAATTTTTCGATTGGAGCTTCGTGAAGCTTTTCGACGCTCGTAAATCCAGCGTTGTAAAGCGACCTAGCGCGGATCCGTCCTATTCCTTCTAGTTTTGTAAGTTGCGTGAGTTCTGGCTTTATTCCGTACTTGACCCTCTCTTGCAATTCTTCAGACTCGATTGCGAGATCCATTCTCCCGAATAGCCTAGCCAGCTCACCGAGAGAATAAAGAAGCCAGTCGGCGTTGTCGACCATCCTGTGTAGGTCCCCTGGTTCGATGGAATATTTTTCCAAGAGGTGCTGCTCTGGATTCTCATTGATCCAGGAGTTTAGGGCGAGAACGGTTCTGAAATCTCCGAGCAGTTCCTCGTACTCTCTATAGAACGTGTATTCCCCCCTTTCTGGTATCGGGACCATGAACTCGGATTCCCTCGAAGATAGGATTTCGTCTAGCTCCGCCGTATCTCGTTCCCTAGTACCGAACTTTGGGGTCATGTCCGGCGTTTGGGTGATAAGATGCAACAGCCCTAAAGTATGCTTCTTTCCTTTCTCCGCGAACCTGATTGCCCGGCGCATGATAATCGCGGATTCAGGATCGATGTAGAGGTACGCGACTCGCTTTCCAAATTGTGTCGCAATAAGTTTCTTCGATCGTGTGAGGATCAAGTCCTCTTCGTTAAGAAACGTTAGAGCTTTCTTCACCCTGGATTTGATTGTGAGAGGCCTATACTGCGCTCCGAATAACGTGCTTTGGAAAAAATCGTATAATTCCTCTTCCCTGATTCCTCTTTGCGAAGCAATTAGCCCCAAGAGGTGAGATCGAAGCGGCCCTTCCGCTGCTAGCCTCGACCTTATCGGTTCGGGCTTTCCGTTGATGTAGTGCTCTATGATTTCCTCGGCGCTCATGCCCGCCCCCGCGAGCAGAACTATCTCGCCTGTTTTGTCATATTTTGGGCGGCCCGCCCTGCCCGCCATTTGTTTAAACTCCAGTACGCTAATCGGAGTCTGACCGCCCTGTTCCGCGTCATAGCGCATAAGAGTGCTTAGGACAACACGCCTTGCTGGCAGATTGACCCCTGCCGCCAGTGTAGGAGTACTTGTCAGGATTTTGATCTGCCTTGCCTTGAAAGCCTCTTCGATGATTTTCCTATGCCGCGCATCGAGGCCTGCATGATGAAATGCAGCTCCATCGGAAACAGCTTCAGCTAGGCGTCTCGAGACATCGGTCTCTTCACCCTGCGCATGAATCTTTTGGGCGAGTTCTCTTAGGGCGGCGTGGTCATCAAAGGATAGAGTAGTCCTTGTTAGTTCGGAAGCTTTCTCGGCCATCGCTACGGCCCTCTTTCTTGTTTCGCAAAAAATGAGGGCTTGACCGGAATCGCTCTTAACCGCTTCAATCGCGACGTCAAGGGCCGAACCTCTGTTGCTAACCTGAACTTTGCGAGTTTCTCCATCTTTGAATTGCAAGGTTCCGTATTCGTAAATCCCTTCGAGTAGTTTCACCGGGCGCCATTCTGTGTCGATTAGTTTCGCGTTGAGCCATTTTGCAAGGTCTTCAGTATTACTTATAGTTGCACTCAGTGCCAAAATCTGCGACCCTGGTACATAGCGGATTATCTTGGCGAGGATTACTTCCAGAGTGGGACCTCGATGATCATCACCTACTAGATGAACTTCATCGGTTATGAACAAGCCGACGGAATCGGTCCAAGTAACTCCGTGCCGTAACACAGAGTCAAATCGTTCGTTCGTAAGGATGATAATGTCACCCCTTCCCAAGGATTCGCCAGAAGAGTCGTAATCCCCCGTCGAGATGAAAACGCGCACGAGAGATTTCGGATCGTCCGGATCCCTTCTTATGTTGGTAAAAGTCTGCTTGAACTCTTCATATTTTTCCGAAGCCAATGCCCGAAGAGGTGCAAGGTAAACCACCTTTCCGCCCTTCTGAATTGTCCTCATCGCAGCGATCATCGCAACAAGGGTCTTTCCGCTGGCAGTTGGCGTGGCGAGAACGAGGTTTTCTCCTTCCAAGAATCCACTCTTGACTGCGTCTTCTTGCGGAGGGTATAGAGAAGAATACCCCTGACCCTCTAAAGATTCTATGAAATCCTCCCGAAGGCCGGGAATCTCTCTGATAAGCATCATACCAATGAGGGATTTGATTTTGTCAAGCTTTCAGATTTATGAGTAGCTGCTTCGAACAACAGGTTTTCTACTGATCAGATTTTACGATAAAAGTGAGGTTTTGTTTCGTAAATTTGTCCGGAACGATAAAGTGTCTTTAGCATCTTGTCCGCTTCATCTGGATTGAATTTGCCTGTTTTGACTAACTCGTCGATGAAATTCTTGTCCTCCACCGGTTGCTTCGAAGGACCGCTTCCCTCCAACCGCTTGAAGGTCTCCAAAGCAGTTTCAAGGAGGTTTCGCTCGCTGAGGGGTTTGCCGTAGAGCACCCCGACGTCTACTTGCTTCCCGCCGGTGTTTTGATCTACCGCTACTGTTTCGAGCATCCTCCGCATCAAGCCCACTGCTCTTAGGGCGTCGTCTTCTGTTACTCTCGTGTGAAGCAATATCCGCGCCCTTGCAATCGATAGCCGGATCAGACCTTCGAGCCACCTAGGAGTTACGGCAATCTGACCTGGTTGTGCAAGCTTGCGAAGCTCTATGTAATAATCAGACAATCTCTTCCTGGCCTCCTCAGTAAGTTCGGGATCGAGTTTCTTCGCGTAGATGATGTACTTCTTCAGCATGTCAAACTCTATCGGTGGAGCTCGCGGAAACGTCAGCTTTGCATGCATATCTAGTACGTGTTTAGCAAGAATCTCATCCCTCGCCGCATCAGGTTCATCCTTGACGATGAAGACCAAGTCGAAACGAGTGTTATGGCAAACAGCTGTATTAGCTACAAAGTTCTCGAGGCCAGGTACAGAGAGATCGTAGACGTATCTTGGTTCATCTTTCTTTTCCAGTCTCTTGATCGAAGAAACTCGAACCAGCGCAAAGTCACCATTGATCAGAGATTCTGTTCTGTCCATTAGCTCCAGTACAGCCGCTCCTTGTGTTGAAGTTCTATAGAGGTAATGTCTTCCTGCGAGGTTTCCTGGAACATTAGCACGAATGAGGAGTCCGGCTTCATACATCTTTGTTACGAATCCTTGAAGACCCCCTCCACCTTTGATACCAAATTTCTCTGCTAATGATAGTGCCGACATCCATCGCGAGTTTGTTTCTCGCAGTCGCGCTAGCCTAGCCATCATAGTTTTTGAGCCGATGATTCTTTTCCAATAGAGGGGGGACAAAGTTTGTTGGAACTTACCGTTGGGCGCGAATTTCCCAAGCAGTGGACGCATCAAGGGAATCAGCGAATCGAGTCTTGGATATGTGGATGAAATATTCGAGTTTCTTCCATTGAACGGCATTGGCACTTTGTAACATCCGCTGCTGTTGAGCTTCCTAAATCTGCCTCTATCAAATATCTTCGAGTTGAAATTCGGAGGAGTGTGAAATCTGGAGGCAAGGAATCCTAGCTGAGCATGCAGTTGAACGAGTTGGATCGAAAGCTCGGGACTTGAAGTGACTCCTGCGTCGCCAGCCCAGTAAGCATCAAGGAACTCCTTCTTCAGATCATCATTTAGGTTGAATACCAAGCTAGGTATCCGTTTTTTTGTGGCCCCGCTCTTTAATCCAAGGCATCTAGATAGAAATTCAACGACAATCCTTGACCTGATGTCTACCTTAACTGAATTACCTTGCCAAGATAATGATGGCGCCACATTAAAGAGAGACTTGCTGGTAGAAACCAAATCTTCGACTATGGATTTATCTTTCACGGAACTAAACGTAAAATCGACTGCGTGAACACCTTCTTCGCTTAGGCTTATCATCGAACCCTCTGCTACAAAATACCCGAGAAGTCTCACAAAACTCGCAGTAACAGGGACAAATGTGGGAACGTAGAATCCGCTTCCTTTCCGACTTAGAGTACATTCTCTCAGTTCCTTGTGGGTTAAAAGACTGGAGTAAGATGCAGGCAAGATTCTTCGTGTAATCCAGTGCTTTTTCGCGTTAAGAATTTTCGGATAGATGTGGTCCGGAACGCCATGCAGCGTAGTCCGATCTGTATCAATGTATTCTAGTAGACAATACTCTCTCGGGTAGGTTTCGCCACATGGTAGTTTTCTCGACACAAACACATAGTCACCAATTTTCAGATCCCGACTTGGCTTCAACATCACAGACCCGTTTTCGAAGGTATAGATTGAATGACCTCCACTCAGGATGAGATCTCGCCCCTTGAACTTCACCTTGAAGTGGTCTCCTTCGGGGGCATGTCTAAACACATACGATAACGGTCGAAAGACGCATTTCGAATGCTCATCCATAGCTGCGATTTCAATTTGTTCTAATGGATCAATGTGAAGAGGGTCACCGTCCGCGGTTTTGCTTCTTTCATAAAGCGCATCGACGAAGGGTCCAATTCTAACGCTCTCAACTTGACTTTTCATCCTGATTAGTATCTGGGAATCTGGTCCGACGGACAACAATGGTATAGGCAAATTCACATTGTCAAGAATATTCTTGTAAGGATCATATTTTCCAAAGACCGGGTTAGCTGCGGCAAGAATGCTAGTTCTTGCATTCAGGGTCGCGATGAATCCACCCTTTGCTACGCTCGCGGAATTGTGAAGAATCAATCCCTTTGAAATGAAATTATGATAGGGCTCTACTGTAACATCATAGACCCATTCGGTTCTCCATCGACCCGAGTTAGGCAAAGTCGTCGCGTTGGATATCCGTAAGAATCGATACTCGAGAAGTGCTCTGATTCTCTCTGTTTGTGCGCGGAGCGGTTCAGCGTATGCGACCACGCTTTGTCGGATTGCTTCAATTAATTGACCCTGTCCATTCGCGTACCCGCCGTTCTCGAGATAAGCTATCATTCCGCGTTTAATCCCTGATATTTCGGCGATCTTCTGCTGAGAAATTCCGAGACGCAACCTGGCTTCTCTAAGAGATAGCCATTTCCCTCTCGCGAATTCATCGAACTTGTCCAGCTTTTCTTCTATTTTGCAAAGATATTTTTCGACAACAAAGCGATTGACACCGCGGGAGTGAGCCAAGTGCTTCCAAAAATAATTGTAGTAAGTAACTGAGAGTGCTTTCATCAACTTTGTGAGATCTCTTCCAACTTCAGGCGGGAGTGTGTCGTGTGCCCTAGACAAAGTTGAACTCCTCACTTGGAATTCCTTCAATCTCTCAAATCGCGTGTCGGACTTCTCCACTACTTGCTCTACGAAGGATGGAATGGAATCGCCCATTATGTACACTTTGAACGAGTCACTCGAAATATCACGCACAATTCTGGACATAATGCCGAGCTTATGAAGCAGGTCTTGATAGTCTTCGGCCAGTCTTGGTGAAGCAGTCCTGTAGCAGATCGAAGTGCTTTCCACTGACCCATCACCTAGGAAGGCACTTGCAAGAAATTCTCTAATTTCAAGTACAGAAGATCCAAGGATTTTTTGGGGAACCCTCTTTTCTCGGGCAAGACTCATTTGTTCCCCGAAATTCTCAAGAAACCACTCATAGAGGGGCTTGGAAATATATCTCTGAATAGTTACACCATCTTTTTGATGAATCGACGGCTGGATTCTAAAGATATCCTCGAAAATCCTCCGGACTTCAGTTAACAATACCTGGTTGGTATTGGAAAATCCGATCTCGTAAGAGCTACCTGCGTATGAGTGTCCTTCAGAAACAAGATAGCCAAGCAGCCTAGATAATTCACCTGACAGATTTTCCGGTATGATTAGTTTCTTTCTTAGTTGACTGGCAGAAGTTTGCGGGGCTGTCAATGAAACAGGCAGAGATGAGTTTGGGACCTTCCGCGGCACAGGCGCATAGTCATTACTTCTTACTTGGTATGCAGGAATGGAGCGAAGGAGACCCTCGCGGAAGACGAAAACTGGATGTTCCGGCGTAACTATGATTTGTCTTCCGTTCGAGTAATTTATGGCAACAAATGAGTCTGGCGCCTTGTGTCTGCTCACGCGGTCAACTCGAACTCTTGCGATGTGGCCCGTTTCGAGTTCACAGGCTTGAATTTCAGGGCCCGTTGGCAAAGGAAGGATCTCGCAGTCTTTTCCATCGCGAATAAGCGAAGGATTGTCACTCAACAATTTCTCCACATAGGGACCAATTTGGACTCGTTTGCCATCGGCTAGAGATATCTCAAACGATGGGTGGTAGGATTGCTGCTCCATCACCTCGTGTAAGGCATCTCGATCCTCTTTTCGCATCTTGTCAAACTCGTCAATGACAGCGATGCCCAAATCGGCCAAAACCGTTGCTCCGGCTTCCAGCATCAGCATTCCGTTTTTCTCTCGAACTACCGCAGCGGTAAGACCTGCTGCTGTAGTACCTCTTCCGCTCGTGTAAAGTGCTCTTGGAGCAATTCTTGCGACGTACTTCAATAGCTCACTCTTAGCGGTATTATGCGAAATAATGCCGTTTGCAATGAACCGGTTTCCTTCTGGAACTTCTATATCGAAAACATCCTGCGGATCATGCTCAACGATCTTGACGATCCTTTCACTCATCTGGCGATGCACTCTCCCGAAATTTTTTGCATCGTCGCAAAGCTGAGAAACTATCCTCTTCTTTCTATTTGAGGCAAATCCGATAAATTTGGCAAATTTCACTATCTCTTCACCTCTTCTCAAGAGCAAAGCGTTTCCACCTCGCCATGAGATTATTCGTGAGTGAATCCCAAATCTAAGAAGAAGAATTTGCGCATCTCTCAAAAGCTCAATATCCTTGGCTTTTAGTCCTACAACTCTCCTACCTCGCCCGTTGTTGAACACGGTGCCATCAGCCTCAAACAACCACTTCAAAAAGGTCGAGACGACTTCGTTGCCGGATTGGAGCACAAGATCAGGAACTCTTTTGTCTCTGAGAAAAGAAATGTTGGCCGCAATATCCTTGTTTGACAAATGAACGTAAATCATGGGTACGTTTCTGTCTCTCCTCAAACGCCTTGAGATGTGGTCCCCCGAGAGACCGAAGAGGCCTTTGACCAATCGCACTAACTCTTGTAGAATATCAATATCTGTTTCAGCGACGACAAAGCCGAATCGATATCCATCTTTACCAACCCATCCATCGCCAATCATATAACCGAAAAAGGATGCGAGATCAGGCGTCAGCTCTTCTGGCAGTTTTGCCTTGAATTTGGGTCCAAAATTGCTTCTAGTGATCGGCGTAAAACTAGTCTTAAGATATGCCTTGATGGTGCAGGGAAATCCCGTTACGACTTTGAGACGATCGCCTATTTTGAGTTCATCAAGTCGTTTCCATTCCGTCATGAGCTTCCCGGAATCATTTCTCAATGTCAAAAGTGGGTGATTAGGGGTCCCCTTGATGCTCTTCCCTGATTCCGTGATAACTTCCATTACTCTTTGGTTTTGGTAGTGGTGAAATACGGTCGCATTAGCCCTTTTACTTCCGCCTTCTCCCGTCAAAATTTGAAGCTTGAGCGGTTGTAGGTGCGTTCTTCCGATCTGTCCTATTTTCATTATAGCACCATTTCCAAGTATAACACGCTCGTCTGCCACAAGACAACCGGGGTCTCCAACTAGCAAACAGTTAATGTCCCCTCTAAGCGTAGATCCGTCAGGAAGGGTTTTCTGTTTGGATCCTACAATGAGAAGTAGAGCAGCTTCTTTGTGTATCTCGTGCCCAAAGATAGCGGGAGCCATGGAGCTTATTAGGCGATCATATGCTCCCGGCATTGCGGCAAGAGCCTTTATCTCTTCTTCTTCCTCCCTAGTTATCTCGGTCTCCTCGGGACTTTTTCCCAGTTGTTGTAAGAAATTTCCTTCAATACGATAAGTAAACAGCCTTAATTTTCCAGCACCAGCCGAGAACTCTTCGGAAGCTTTTACGATTCCGGTTAGGGTGATTCTGTCTCCGGGCCTCGCGGAATTTACAATGTCTCCTACTAGGTTGACGTCGAATGTCTGCGGTAGCTGCCCGGGTGGCAATTCCTCCGGCAACTCCTGGATCCTGATCACCTGAAAATCGATAAATTCCGTTTTGAGGTCGTCCAGTTCGAAGTTCTTATTTTCGCCACACCCTTCGGTCTCGCACTTCACCGGGCGCTTTAGCGTTAGACCGGATTGCTCAACATAGGTGATGTGTGTGTTTGCGCAACGAAATGCGGCGCGTACGGCCATGGGTCTAAGTTCAGAAGTCCTGACAACCATTCCTCGGACCATTATCAGGGTGTTTAGTTCTAGTTTCGCGACGTCTCGAAGTGATGTCGGGTCGGTCAGGTCCTTAATACGCACGTGCATTTCTTTCCGAATTTTGTCGGAATAGACGGGGTTCTCTATCTCAAGAACCTCTATTGCAGCTTCGTCGAATATCCGAAGGTAAAGATCTGGTTCTTGTTGCACAAGCGCCGCGAGTCCGGGATGGAATCGGTTGAGGTCTTGAAAATCGACGATCACGGAAGTTGCGTTTCTCGAAGGAATTAGTGAGATTAGAGTTCTGTATCTGAGTTCGTTTCTTTCGTCCTTGAACGTCTTGAGGAATTCCGTGAGCAGGTCCTTTACCTTCGCCGGCGAAACTTCTTCGAGTTGCAATCCAGTTACGCTTCCATTATTGCTCGTCGCCAAGATTGGAGTAGTTCGTAGACCTTGTCGAAAATCTGGTACTCTTCAGGTGTGAGCTTCTCTTTGATATCAGTTGGCGGAGAGAGAGCGAAAGAAACTGACAAAATCTTGCGCAACCTCAGGGCCACGAGATCGTAAATTAGAGTACGGGTTCTTTCTAGTTCGGCGAGGTCTGTCGGCTTCATCGAACCCGTGGACGATGAAGAGGCGAGATGTCTTCTAATCTTCAGATAGAAATCTGGTCTTAGGGTTGCAATCTGGTTGTCCCCGGCCATCTTCTCTCTGTTTACTGCTTTGAAAACCTCGGAAGCAAAACTCTCTTCTTGGCTTTCGGCGACACCCATTCCTACAAGGATCTCAGCAATCCACCTAGGAACCTCAACAACATCACCTTGATTCATATTTTCAAGATGGATACTCCCAACATCCAGCTTTGCTGTATTTTGCAAAATCTTTAGCCGAGTACCTGATAGAAGATAGGCAAACTCTCTATCTTTAATCGAGTCTAAAACAGAATTTGTTCTTGACGACATTCGTATGTTTGGACGGAGATAGCGATGGTTTGATCACTCATATAAGTTTGGAAGTCAACTCTAGCTATGTTTGTACGGGTCTGGGTTTGATTTTCGAGTTCTCATGATTTTGTAACCCTCTGTTACCCAAGGGTTTCTGCTGAGACACAAAGGCATTAAAGGAATACTCACATCTTCCTCATTTTGTTGAGTCTTTGAGTTCCAAAAAAAGCGAGAGATCCCCTCCCAAAGACGGCGAGGCGCTTATGTGGGTTGAGAAATATCGCCCGAACAATTTAGCGGAAATCTTCAACCAAGTTCAGGTCGTCTCGCGCCTAGAAGTGTTGGTAAAGCGGCCCAGTGAAATGCCGCACCTCTTATTTTCAGGTCCGCCCGGAACCGGAAAGACGACCACAGCCTTGTGCCTTGCCTACGAGATAATGGGGGATGCTTGGAGAGACTATACACTTGAGCTCAACGCTTCTAATGAACGAGGAATTGATACAGTCAGGGAACGTATCAAGAATTTTGCAAGTTATGCGGATCGAAGAGAGGGAATTCCGTTTCGGATAGTGTTACTTGATGAGTCGGATGCAATGTGTTTGTACCCTGAAACGAAAGTTATCGTTGGAAATCTGGAGGATGCCAAAGAAGTATCGATGAAGGAGCTTGACGAGGAGTGTGGCAATTCGGATTTTGAGTTGCCCTCATTTTCAAGTAAAACACTGCGCGCTGAGAACGACCGAGGCAGGATCGTTCGCTCCGGGAAAGCAGAATTATACGAAATTACGTTTGAAGATGGCAAAGTAATCCAAGCATCTTCAAATCATCCTTTCTTCAAAATAAATGGCTTCTCAGTGAATGCAATTAGGACACGCGATATTATTCCAGGTGTAACAGAGCTCGCGGATTTCTCGAACAGATTCTTAAAGTGCTACAATTGCAAGAAATTATTTTACCGACACCACCCATATGACATATACGAGCATTACTTTTGCTCAGCTCCATGTAGAAATGCATTCTTCGGATCTTTCTCGACCAATCGGACTCGAGAACAGAAATTAGAAATCGCCCGTCTTGCAATTCGGTCAATGAAGGAAAAAGGCATCTATCCTTCAGAATCTTATCCCGAAAGAAGGTCTGAGATTGTTATAAAGAGACTTTATGCGGAGGGCAAACTCGTAGGTTTCACAAAGGATCAATTGTACAAGAAAGGCGAAGGATACTGGGTCGGGAAGAAACTCTCAGAAGGGCACAAGAGAGCGATCAGTGAAGGCAATAGAAGCTTTTTCGCAAATCACCCTGAGGCGAGGGCCAAGATTTCAAGGCGACTCGAGGTGACATTAAACAAACCGGACAGCGAATACCGGAGATTAGTAAAGGATGGATTCTTCAAAGAGCTAAGCAAGAAGGCCTATCTAGCTTCTGTAGAATATTGCAAAAGGAATAGGTTCCGTAGCAAAATTGAGCTCAAAGTAGGCGAATTACTGGACTCTTGGAATATACCATACGAGCGAGAGCATGTCATCTTCTATAACGAAGAAGGACATCCGTACTCCTTGATAATCGATTTCGTTATTCGACCCAAGATCGCAATCTTTGTCAATGGTTGCTGGTGGCACGTTTGTCCGACTTGCAAAGTGATCCCATGTTACGATAAACAGTTACGTAATATGAAAAAGGATCTGGAGCATACAAAGAAACTTGAACGGCTCGGGTACAAAGTCGTGACCATTTGGGAACATGAACTAAAAGATCAGAACACAATTTCTGAATTGGTCAAACCTAAGCTCTATGAAAGTGCGGCTATCTCTGGTATGGGTCTCCCAAAAATAAAGCACACAAAGGTAAAGTCTGTAAAAAGGATTGGAGAATTTGACGTTCTGAACATTTCAATGGAAAAGAACCACAATTTCTTTCTAGCGAACGGAATCCTCACGCATAACACAAACGACGCGCAAACCGCCCTCAGACGAATCATGGAAGAAAGCTCAAGGACTACGAGGTTCATTCTTACGGCAAATTACAGCTCTAATATTATCGAGCCCATTCAGTCCCGGTGCGCGATATTCAAATTCTCTAGATTGGGAGAGACAGACGTCGTAGAGTACCTTGCACAGATCTGCAAGAAGGAAGGAGTCCGCGCAGAAAAGGACGCTCTGCAAAAAATCTTCGAAGCTACGGAAGGAGATATGCGGCACGCCCTAAATATGCTTCAGGCGGCGTCGACCCTCGGCGACATTAGCTCCGACAGCGTGACCAAGGTTGCCGGTCTTTCTGGGAGGAACAAGGTCGCGGAGGTTTTGGACATGGCTTTTGAAGGCGATTTTGCGGAAGCGAGAAATAAGATGATAGAACTTCTCCAGGTGGGTGGAATGTCGGAGCATGATTTTATCAAATTTGCAAACGATGCTCTTACTAAATCCGATTACGCTTCGTCAATAGAAGCAATCCAAGCAACGGCCGAAACCGACTACCGACTGATGCAGGGGTCAAATCCAGATATTCAGCTAAGCTCCTACCTAGCAACTCTTGCAAAGATAGGCAAAGAAAATGGACATGAGAAGGCGCCGACCGCAAGCTCAAAAAAGAGCAAACAATAGCCTTGTATCTCCTATAGAGATCTCATTTGGTAGAATTTTCACTCCCCCGGGGGTTGCGCGACATATCTCCGGATGAATCAGAGGCAGCCGAATCAGTCAGAAGTGCATTTCTCGATACCTGCCGGCTTTTCGAATACAAAGTCATGGAGCCATCTAGCCTAGAATTGATTGAAACCCTTGAAGCAAAGAGCGGCCCCTCTATCCGAAACGAGATCTATTTTTTCAAGGATAAGAGCAACAGGGATCTGGGTCTCAGGTTTGATCTTACGGTGGGGATAACTCGTTACGCAACCTCGCGCAGAGACTTGAGCCCTCCAATCAGGCTAGGGTCGTTTGCTTCTATGTGGAGGTACGAGGAGCCGCAGTACGGTAGATATCGCTGGTTCTATCAATGGGACATTGAAATGTTCGGCCCCTCGAAGAACGCGGAGGCTGACGCCGAAGTGATCGAGTTCTCCTACTCACTCTTCAAGAGGTTAGGCACGAAACCTTCGATATCCGTCGGCTCTAGAAAGATAATCGAATTCTTCATTCGAAAGAAGCTGAAAATCGAAGATGAAAGCAGGATTTTGGATGCTCTCCGTGCCGTTGATAAGCTTTCAAAGAAAACGCTAGACGAAATTGCCTTCGAATACAAGGACAGCATTTCAAAAAAGGATCTGGAAGCGATATCGAATTTCTGCAAAATCAAGGGAGACCGTAGGGCCTTAGAGAAGGCGTTGAAGGATCAAGGTATCGAAGATGACCACGGATTGCTCGAAATCATGGACTCGCTCAAATCAAGAAATGTTCAGAATACAGAAATCAACCTTCGAATCGTGCGTGGCATAGACTACTATACCGACATGGTTTTCGAGGCATACGACATCGAGAATCCGAGGCTAGGCTCGTTATGCGGAGGGGGAAGATACAACTCTCTCCCTGCTGTCTACGGTCGGCCGGATCTTGGTGCCACGGGAGTTGCTGGCGGAGTGGAGAGAGCTGTTCTCGCCTACAAAATCTCAAAGAATCCGAGCAAGAAAGTATTCGTCGCTCCGATTGGTAAAGATTCTCGAATCATACGTTCGGCGGTCGAGATAGCGTCGCGTCTGAGGAGTTCGGGAATTCCGGCTCAATCTGAAATTACCGAGAAGAGCCTGAGGAAAATTCTTGAGACTCAATCCGACAACAAAACACTCGCGGTTGTACTTGTAGGCGAGAAAGAACTAGCTCAAAATACTCTCAAAATAAAGTGGCTTGATTCAGGCGAGGAAGTTTCGGTAAGAGCCGACGATCTAGACAAAGCCCTTGCTGGTCGGCTCTAAATTTTCTTGTTCCTTTGAAAGTAGAGATTGGAATCGTCTACTTTGGAGTAATCTTGATCGAGACAGTTGGGCAGACAGTTTCGCAAGCCATGCAGAAAATACAGTCCGCTTCACGGATCGGATCAATCTTATCGGTTCGGTACATATTCCAATTGTCGGAATCTTTCTCGATCTTGACATCATTTCCCGAGCCTCCCTGGCCGTCCCCTCTCAGGAACCATCCAAAAACGTTGACTGGACAGACATCAGAACATTGACCATCGGCAATGCAGGCTTCCCAGTCGACGGCGACGTTTGATCCGTGAATCCCGAATTTCGTAGGGTATGGATTGCCATTTGCATCGTTCCTCTGAACTCCTTCAGATCTAACTTCGTGTCCTTCATGAACACCTGTGACAGGGTAATCATTGGGACGTGACAAAAAATCGCCATCGATTGGCTTTGGTTTGTAATCTAGTTCTGATAGTTCTACCATACGGTGAAACCCTTTTCCTTCCAGATGTTGTTCTCTTATTTTGACGTGAGTATTTATGGTATACTCGCGGAAGTTGAATCGATTTTTTCAGAGGTTCCTTCGATATTAGTGATTCTATCTTCGCTAGTAGCAAAAAAACCATGGCAAAGGAATTTGCAAAACAGAAAAAAGAGCCTAAATTCTCTTGAAAAAAGAGAGTATGCCTGCTTTGCAATAGATGTGCGGCGACCGGGATTTGAACCCGGGTTACCAGCGATCCGCATTCAAAGAAGAAGACTCTCTAGCGTCGTTTCCTTCTTGTAAATTGGCAGGCTGATGTCCTAGACCAGGATTTCCCGCAACTTTCGACAGTTACGTCTAGACGATCGCCGCAAGCCGTGGAACAATTCTCTTTCCGGCAAGTGATAAAACGATTTCTGATGTTGTGGAGCTGGGAATAGTTTTTATCACATAAAGGAAGGAAACTATTCTATTGGTTTTGGGCCGGTCGTCTAGCCTGGTAGGATACGGCGTGTTAGGTGTGTTAGCCCCACGCGTCGAACACTTTGGCATGGTGGGGGTCCTGGGTTCAAATCCCAGCCGGTCCATCTACTACACTTAGATAAAATAGGGGGTCGGAACTAAGTACCCAATGACCTTCTGCTTTGATTGTAGCCCGCTGGTTCTACAAGTGCGACCCAATCCTCTCTGAATTTGACAACACGGGCCACCGCTTCCACAAGCCCCAGATCAACTACGATCTAGCGAAGCTCGTCAAGGAGAACCCTGGTCTGACCGGCGGTCAGATTGCTCTAAAATTGGGTAGACCTGTTTCCCAAGTTACGCCCTTCCTCTGGAACCTCCGAGAGTACTGCAATGCGCTCGATGTCGAGAGAAGTGGCTTTATTCGCACTCCTGGCTTCGAGGAATTCCTGCAGATTTCATGCGTGAAGAAGATGCTTTTGAAGCTTGGCAGCAAGAAAACTCGCGCTGCTTGGGGAAGAAAGCTCTTCAAGTATCAGAAGTGGCTTGCTACTAAGAAAATCTGTCCGGTCGTCAAAGCACTCCTTTACGATTACAAGAACGCAAAAAATGAAGACGGCAAGTACAAACATCTCGACATCATGCAAGAATACGTCAATTCCTGGAAGGGGGACATCGAGACAATGGACTCTGTCCAGACCATAATTCGAGGATTCTATCGAAAGAACCGCGCCGAGCTTCCCAGCGAGAAAATAACGTATGACCGCGAGATGCTTACAAAGACAGTCACGGAGCAGTCATTTGTAAAACCTGATGAGATTTGAAAGATCATCGACGACGGTCATGTTCCTGTTCGAGACAAAGCAAGCATGTCGACTCTGCTCACCTTGGGAGCCGACGAGAGCACGGTCTCTGATTCATTCAACTACTACGGCTATCCTCAGGTTGTCAGAGCCCTGGGCAAGGACTATGCAAACTGGGATCTATCAAGGGCACCTATCAGAATGAATCTTCGTCGCAGCAAAACACAATACAACTACTACTAACTGCGAAGAAAGAAGCACCTCCGACACGTTGGGATCGTGTGACTTGGCCTCCTCGATTATGTCTCTTACATATTCGTCATAGGTCAGACTATTCGACCACTTTTCTTCAAACTGAGATGAAAACAAACGGGCCAGTCCCTCGGAAGGAATCAGGTAGCCTTCTCTAGTGGGCGCGTTCTCGCTCGAAGTAGATGGGAGGCCGAGAACAGACTCTTTGTTATCGATTACAATATACCTTTAGATCGCTAACGACAAGCCCTGGATGGAACCTGACTTCGGCTCCCGCCTCTTTATAGCGGGTTGCAAGAGTTAGGCGGTCGTGTAACTTTGGCACTGTATAGCGGACAGAAACATCTCTTCTTGTCGCTCTTCCGATTTCCTCAATAATTCTGTTAACCTGATCTTCCTGCTCCTGGGTCTTCGGAGCAGATCCGGTAATTGACCCGTGATGGAATCCTTTGACCCTTCCATCGCCATCCGTACAGAGTTGAAGTAATCCTGCCTCGAGACCAACCTTGCCGTGCTTGTGATGTGTGTCAATAGCTCTCTCCGACCCTTCTCTTCTCTCCTCCCGAGCATGAGTAGGAGCAGAGTTGGCACTAGGAACACGAGCTCCACGATTAAGAGCAGTAGGTTAAGGTTTAGGGCCAAAGTGAACGTGCTGATTGCTAGGGCCCTAATACTACTTTAGAAAGGGAAGAAGGCGTCCTTCTACCATTGCCGAACGATCAAATAACGAGAGAGAACCTAAGATTACACATCGCTAATTCGCGGATTTTTTTAAGTTATCAGAGCTGCAGAGGCCCTAAATCTAATTCTATTCTTCGGAGATGCTGCGTTGGTGAAGGAATAGAATCTTCTTAGGTCTCTTTCAAAAATCGTCATCTACGCCGTCGTATGAGTAGATAGGATGATACAGCGAGTACAATTAAAATCACGGCTATTCCCAATTCAAGGGAAAATACAGGAATTCCTCCTGACTTTGTGCTTGAAGTAGTCGAAGAGGTAGAGCTAGGCATTGATGAACTAGTTGTGGAACTTGCTGTAGAAGAAGTACTAGATGAATAAGACGAACTGGTCGACGAAGAGCTTATTGTGGACGTGGTTGTGGAGCTTGTCGTCATAGTTGAAAATGTCGTTGAGGTTGTCGTCGACGGAACAGAGTTAATCGCAATCGGTGTTCCGTGAAGCAATAAGACGGGAATATTTCCACACAACGTATTCGGTGAAAAGTATTGAATGTCAGAAGCCTGAGACCAAACCGTATCATTGGGTGGGATATAATGCATCGAGTTTGCGCCATTTATCAGAGAATTTGTGTCGCAAACGGTCGCCGTGCCATTTGCATTCGTGATCCTTACGTCAATATAGAACAGAGCCTCGGTGCCAGTTTGGGTTGTGAAATTTGCAATTACCGACGGGAGGCTAGAGTAAATAAAAGAGTTAACGTACGTACTTGTCCCCGCCGGATAAGTGTCATCAAAAACCGTAATTTGTATTCCATTGACATCAGTTGAATTGACGTAGAACCTGCCCGTGCTGTTTGCCGATGTTGTGATGTAGGAAATGCTGCCTGCGATTACATTTAAGTCACCTGCTGGCGGGAGTAGCGCCACGGGAACTACGGAGAACGTCAGTGATTCAGTCTCGTAAACGGTTTGTCCGTCAGTATAATTGGCGATGAGCGTCCACGTTCCGAGCTCTTCCAGTGTAAACGAAGAAGCTGCCATGCCAGAAGATGTAGCTATTTCTGAATTGCTCATCAAAGTTCCATCGGGCGAGTACCACGCGAAGTCGACAAAGGACGCTACCACATTGTTGGTTGATGCAGTCGCGTTGAGAGATTGACCAATCGTGATATTCCCATTGACGGCAAGGTTGTCCGATAGGTCGTAGCTCAATCTAGATAGCGCGGTCACGCTCGCAACATAGTTCGAAGACATGGAAACGTTTGCATAACTTTCTATTGCATCATTGACGGTCACTGTGTAAGAGGAGCCGGCAGACAGCCCAGATGTTGGGATGAATTCTGCTTCCAGTGTGAGTGAGGTACCGCTAGGACTTTCCCGCGGATTCACGCGTACTATAGTTCCTGAAACGGAGCCCGACGGCCCTGTGACGGATATGGTTGTATTAGAGAGATCATCTGCTATGACGTACTTGTCGAATAAGACGGAGATGGAAGAAGATGCACCAGCGACCGCCGAAATACCCGAAACGGTGGGAGGCGAGGTCGATACCATCCCGATATCGAGGCCGGTGACAGGAGGTGGAACATTAAGTACTTGACTCTCCACAGTCTCGTAGCCTGCCTTCTGGTACACGACCATCCATTGACCGACGGGAACATTCCAGCCGTACACTCCCTGGGAATCTGTGAGCTCCTGATTTTGCTCACCGTAACCCGTTGCGTCCCAGAGTGTCCACGCAACAGTGGCATTAGGGCGGTAGAATATCGACACGGTAACATTCGACAAGCGGTTGCTCGTTACGGCCTCGTAAACGAAGCCGCTCGGGTCGTAGCACCAGTCCGGGTTCGCACCCCCGCCATTGCCTCCACCGCCGCCACCCCCGCCGTTCGGTTTTTTGCCGCACATCTGTGTGTTGAGTTCTGTGGCCTGCTCCAGCAATGGATCCTTAACAAAGTGCTCCACAGCTTGATTTGCCACAAAAAATGCAATGCCAAAAGCAAGTCCTACCGGACCTCCTAAAGCTCCGACGGCTATACTGCCCACAATTCCGACGCCTTCGGAACCGATAGCAAGAAGAGCGCTCGTCTGGATGGACGAAACTTCATCCGATAGCTCCCCGGAACAGCCTACAGTTTGGTCAAGCGAGTTAGCGAGTTGGAAACTCCATTGCACAACTTGAATGGTTTCGGCAGCATCAAACCCGGTGTGGTAACTGTGGGCAAAAACCTCAAGGCCTGAATGAGCAGCGGCGCCTCCCACTCCAGAGTCAAAATAAGACACGACACTCTGAGGAAGCGCACTATACGGTATGAAGAAGGACATCGTGTCTTCTTCCGAGCCCGGCGACCCGGAAGTAGTGAGTTGGAAATTGTAGATCGGAAAACCTGCAGCCTGCGCTCTTGCCAAATCCTGTGCCGTGGGAGAATAGACCACATTTGGAATGATGTTAGCGCTCAACTGGAACGCCTCTCCGTCTGGAAGACTCGCATGTGCTGTAACCCCAGTAGAATTGCTACTGTCAAGAGTGTAAGTTCCGTGGGTGAAAGGCGGAAGGAGGCCGGCCAGTATCTGCGACGGTGACTTTGGAGAGGTTGGGAGCGAACCGTTTCCTTGAGGGAAGAAGCTGGGAGAATAATTGAAGAAGATGGGCCCGAGAGCCGGATAGAATGGGGGAATTACGGTGGAAACATTTTGCATAACACCCGGTTCGATGGAAGCAGTATACAGTCCGTTGGAACTAAGTGTGGCGTTCGTCGTTCCTAGGTTGACAATTGTTATTGTGACGTTGGTGACAGCAGACGGGTCGGAGAACTGCAATTCGAAATCAATCGGACCGTTGCCCTCGATGTGAAATGGGGTAGTGCTTAGAGCTTCTCCGCCTGAGGGATTGAAACAAACATTGCTTCCGCCTCGGACTTGTTGCATGCAAACATTCACAAGTGTGGGAAAGAAATTTGCGTATATCATCATGAAACTAGTCGAGTTTAACAACAAACCTGTGGCGGTCTTTGCTTGGGCCTCGAGGTTGTTAACGCTCTGATTCCCCACATTCGGAAGCGTGACGTTCATCTGCCAGTATCCCCCGCTTCCTGAAAGCGCCAGTCCAAGTAGTGTATTGTTGTCGAAAACTGTTACAGTACTTTGGGGCGGAGCTTGACCCGCAATAGCTGTCGAAAGCGTCGAAGTTTCTAAAAGAGCGTTAAGATTCAGTCCTGGAACTGAAACTATCGAACTGCCAACAACATCCTGATGCGCTACACCTGATAACGTGTAGTTCATTAAGGCAATTGGGTCAAGTCTCGTCGCATTGAAACTAGATGAGATCTGGATTGAAAACAATACCTCCCCAGAGCTTCCGGGGGCCAAGTCACCCAAAGGAAGAGCATATTCAGAGCCTATGGACACTGCGTTAGTGACTGAACTTCCGTTGAGTGAAATACTTCCGGGAACCAAAGAAGTTCCAGCTGGAATGTCAAGCAATAATTTTGCATCATCTGCGATAGAAAACGAAGTCGGGGGATTCTGGAATGTAACCCTGAGATTCAGTGTCCCGCCAGGCGTCGAAACCACGGGGCTAGCTATTAATTCATTGTAACCGCCAGTGAATAGGCTCTCAGGATAAAGGGAGATATTCCCAGCTTGAAGCAGGGTTCCATTCAAAAGGTCAAAATTTAACGAGCCGAAAAGGGGAACGTTCGTACTATCGCTACCGAATAACAAAAGTTCGTATTGACCCGGCAAGCCCACTCCGACAGATAGTGTGGAATTGGGACTGCCAGTTATGGTGCAAGCGATGTCTCTGCAATCTTGTATAGGCAAAGTTTCAACCAAGGTCTTGTACCCGCTCGAGTTAACCGAGTAAAGGTATCCATTCCAATTAGGAACTAGCTGACCCGTAACTGCATCAGTGATGTTACCCACGACCGCTCCTGTCTGTACAAGATAAATGGTAGCGGTAGCATTTCCGTTGCTTTGAACCGTCGTAGTAGAACAGCCAACAGGAAGGTTCAACCGATGATTTAAATTGAAACAAACCTTGAGCTGCTCTCCTGGATATCCTTGAATATATGGGTCATCGAGGGGAGCATTTCCAAAGGCATCAGTGAATTCATAGCCGTAATACGATAGGCTTCCGTACCCTGACACGAGTAGAGGTTGCGGCTCACCGCCGACGTATTGAGTGTAAACCACCATTGAAAGAGTACCTGGGATCAACGGAGACAGCGTCAAGTTCGCTGATGCTCCCAAAGTAGAAACAGCTAGACTCTCCAACTCTGATCGGAAGCTCGCGGTGCTATTTGGTAGCGATGCCGAAATGCTTCCAGTTCCTACATTAACATTCGAAATTATGTAGTCCCCACTTGAATTCGCAGTCGCGCTATACGTGAAATATCCTTTTCCGGCAACTGACACGTCAGCAGTTACAAGCGCACCGCCAGCTACAGTTCCATTTAGAAAAGTAACACTACCAGAGATTGAACCGGTCTGGATTGGTTCGAGTTGTAGGTCTCCAATATTATTTCCAGGAATTAGAGTGAATGAAACCTCTCCACTAGGGAGCAGATACGGTTGGGAGGAGGTTATGTAAGGTTCGGCGTAAACAACGGTTCCGGCTGAAAGTCCTTGGATCGGGGACGTAAGCCCGCTCGAATTAGTTAGTCCAATCCCGATCGGATCATTGAGCTGGTTGAAGAACGAGACTGTTATCCCAGAGAGAGGATTCCCTGACGGATCTCTAACGAGAGCTGCAAATTCGCTGGTCGGAGGTGCGGAAGAAGAAGCGAAAATTGACACCGTGTCTGAATCAATCACAGGAGCAAATATTTCCCCGTTGGAGGGGTCGATTGCGATTCTTCCGACGTCACTCGGTCCATTTCCGCCGGTTCCTGTGATGCCCTGAGTGTCGAAGCCGGCGAAAGCAAAGTTCACCTGTCCTGCAAAGGAGAAAGTTGTCGGATTTGCTGCGGTTAGCGCTGCCGTATGGAGAGAATTGACAATGTTTAGCTGGTCGGAGTAAATCAATCCGTTCGCTGGATTTACTGCGATTCCCAGTCCTACATCGCACGCGGCTAGGCAGATCAGATGAGATGCAATGAAAGTGTTGGTTGTCGCATTTATGGCGGTTATAGTCTTGTTGGGTCCATTATTCAGGCCGTTATTACCCAATCCGTACGCGATCGTATTGGGTTCTGCCACGCTGGAAACAAGCATCTCATTGAGGCTCTGATCAAAGACGACACCGAAACTCGTCGCATTGCAAGAAGTGCAGCCGGTGATTGTATCCACCTCGTTCTCTAATGAAACATTGCCAGTAAGAGTATTGGTGGCTCCATCGATCAGCGAAACGTAGGCAGAATTCTCTCCAGTCGCTTGGTCGAACGTATATCCGCTGTTAGTCACGTAGACGTACCCGTTGTCGGGGTCGGCCGCGATCTGATTGACTTCGTAAAATTGTGGGTTCGAATTGTTTGTGCTGTTTACGTTCGTTATCACTTGATTTGTTGTCGAGTTAATCACTGCTATCGAATTGAAAGCTGGATTCGCGACGTAAACATCCTTGTTTACCGTGTCGAAAGCGATTCCATCTGAAGTACACGTGTTGAACGTATTGTCTGTGACCGTACCAAGGGTTACGTTTGCGATAATCTTTTCCGTCTGCCCGCTTACAACGACCACTGTGCAGTTCGCATGACCTAAAACAAATGAATTTGTTTGCTCTGCGGCGACGTACACATTGCCATTGAATGGGTCGACAGTGATGGCCTTTGGATCAAAGTTGATTTCGGTCGCGAAATTGTAGCCTAGAAGAACAGTAGTAACTGGCAGGTTAGTGCTGCCATTAATTACGGAAAGAGAATCAGAAAAGTCGTCTACGACGTACACATAACCGTTGTAAGCGTCGAAAGTCGCTGAAAAAGGCGCCATCTGAATCGCTGTCTCGCCGGTAACCAAGTTTGTGGTGGTGTTCGCTTCAACTACCTCCTCAAGTCCGGGAGCTGCCATATAGAGACCACCGTTTATTGGGTCGAGCGCTAGTCCCCTCATACCGGGGTATCCTGCTCCTGAAAAGGCTCCTCCCGAACCATTAGTTGGATAGATGATACTCTGACCAAGAGCATTATTCGTTGCATTGTAGGTCTCGAGAATCGGCCGACAATTAGTAGCCGTCGTGCCGAATTCGCACCCCAATAGCGAGAGATAAAGTTCTGTGCCAGTGGGGTTTACTAGCACTGCATCAGGACTTGTTGGGACAGGTACATTTGCTATAGTAGAATTTGTTGTCCCGTTAATAACAAGTAGCAATCCGTTTTCGGCTGTCGATTCAATGTAGGGGTAACTTCCGGAAACGTAAATATTCCCACTAGATGGGTTTACCGCAATGCCTAGCTCTTCATAAGTCGGATTACTAGAGGGCAAAGGCCACCCGGTTGGAGAAAAGTCTTTTACAACTTGGTTTGTTGTTCCATTCACCACAGAGACTCTGTAATTGCCTATTGTAGAATTGTAACCGAGCAAGTACACGTTGCCCGAAGTGGAACTGGTCGTTATTGGGAAGGGTACAGCGTTGTCAATGGGACCCTCTGGCAACGGAGATGTTTCGAATTGGTATTGTTCCACGTTGATTGTTTGAACCAACGAGTTTGTCGCCGTGTCAATTATCGAAAGGAATCCGTTTGAAGCGTACTCGTAGAGATTACCATTCTTAGAATCGTAAGAAACGAAACCATAACCCGTGTCACCAGTACTGATGTATTTCACGATCCGGTTCGTGCTTCCATTGATCGCAGTGACGTAGCTAGCATTGGAATATGCAACGTATACCAGCCCGTTAGTGGGATCTACAGTCACGGATTCAGGACTGTACGGCCTCGCCACTGATAAGGAGGCAGGAAGTGTGACGTTGATGGAACCGATCAATTGATCAGTTGGCTCCTGCAATACTGACACATACAAAGAACCGATCGTCGCGCCTCCTTGATCTGCCTCGTTTTCAAAATCTGTAACGTAGAGCTCATTGTTGACAGGATCGAAGGCGACAGCGTAGGGGGTAATCGCGTCCGATGTGCCGTTTGAGCTACCACTTACGAAAGTACTATTTTCCAAGACATCAGTTCCCAGCAATGTTGCTATAGGTGAGCTGGTGGCATCAGATCTTGGAAAAAGCGAGAAGAGACTGCTTAAATTACCGAGTAGAGCTGGTTCTTCTTGCTGGAGCACGGCAGGGGTCAGAAGAAATATTATCGCGATTGCAATCAATATCTTCTTCTTTTGACGGTGATGTCTGCCGACAACTCTAGAGTCAAGACTCAAATTTTAGACCCTCGAATCAAAGCTCCAGCTCTCTGAAATTCATTACTAAAATGGGTGCAGGCTTCCCACGTTAGAAAGCTCCCATTTAAACTAGCTTATCATCATCACTTTGGGAAAACTGCCTTTGGCGTAAAAAGGATTCTTGAATATCTTTTTTTGAAAATCTTTTTGCCATTTGGAACCTTGAAATACTGATCTAGAACATCACTTCTAATTCACAAATATCTCTCATCTGTCATCTACCTTAACTGACCAGAACCCGCGGTCGTCTATTTCTTTTAACGGCGGCGTCTAAAAACGAGATATGAGGCGGCGACTATGATTACAATTATGACTACGGCTATGATGAGTTCGTAAGTAAAGGTTGAGATGCCGACTCCTCCCGACTTTGTGCTTGAGGTAGTCGTCGAAGTCGTCTGAGTGCTCGCTAATGAACTGGTCGTCGAGGTTTGACTGGATGAGGTAGAGCTAGACGAAGATGAACTAGTGCTGATGGGACTTGCTGTTGAAGAAGTACTAGACGAAGATGAGGAACTGCTGGACGTAGAGCTTATCGTGGACGTGGACGTGACCGTAGAGCTAGACGTAGAAGTCATAGTAGTTGAAGACGCCGTCGAGGAGCTAGTGGTTATGCTGGTAGTTGAAGACATGGTTGTAGTTGTTGATGTAGTTGCCGATTCAATTTGAGAATAGTAAACCTCACTAATACTCGTATATCCTCCGATGCAATACAAATAGCTTCCAGAGATCACGCAAGGCTCAGCTTCTACATAAGTAGGATAAGTAGAAGTGGAGGTCCACAGGCCTATGCTAGAAGAGGAGATTGGGGCATAGTATGAGAGATCTGTCTCAAAACCGGCGACACAATAAATGTAGCCTCCTGAGTTAACGCACGAAGTCGAATCAATAATCCTCGGATATTGAGTGCCAGCATTCCAAGTGCCAATACCAGCAGAAGAGATGGAAGCGTAATAAGTAGAGTTAGTAAGGTCACCACTCACGTTAGGATTGTACTGACCTCCAACACAGTAGATGTATCCACTGGTTGTTGTGCAAGTATTCGAGTTTATGCTCAATGGATATTCCGCACTTGTGCTCCAAGTGCCAACGATACCTGTCGAAACTGATGCATAATATGTCGCGTTTGTGTTAGCAAAAGGAGAACTTGCTACGTATGTGAGACCGCCAACACAGTAAATGTAACCATTAGAGATATTGCATGAACTCGCCTCCAAATCCGTTGGAAAAGTGCTAGCTAGTGTCCATGATCCTATCCCTGAAGAAGAGACTGTTGCGGAATAAACTGCGCTAGTTAAGGTTCCTCCACCAATCGTTCCGCCCACGCAATAAACATAGCCTGCTGCAGTCGCGCAAGAAGTTAAATAAACGTCAAGTGGATAAGAAGCGCTTTTTGTCCACGACCCTACACCACTTGAAGATAGTGAAGCGTAGTAGGTAAAGTCGGAGACAGGGGCCGTACCATTGTTGCCTCCAATGCAAAAAACGTAACCCGAGGATGTAACGCACGAATTTCCCAAGATATTCGTTGGGTAACTTGTCGTCGCTGTCCAAGAGCCAAGAGTTTCAGACCTAGCAAAAGGAACAAGCGAACCTAGTATGACAATTAACGAAATTGAAATCGCAAGCGCTACAACAATTCGCTTGTTTGAGAAATTTTTCACGCTTGTTTGAGCAGGGGCTTTTGCAACGGTGATAAGGCTTTGCTCCTAATTCTGGGACGGCTCCACTCGGGGTTCAACTCCTGAGAAACTGCCTCAAGGAAAAGGTTTTCGCGGTGACAAGAGCTATGACGATGTCGTTGAAATTTTCACAAGATATGAGTAGGTCACTAATACAATTGATTAAGTGAGTATAGACACGGATGAAGGTATCGAGCTTATAGGGATAGTTAGGAGCCAGAAGATCTGGGTTCTCTACATTGTCGGCACAGAATGACGAAGTGAGTTCATTAAAGGAGTGGTATCGATACGACTCTTACGTAAGAAAGAAGTACCTTGCAGCTCTCGAGAAACTACCTTCGGAAGAACTTGGTCGCGACAGAGGCGCATCATTTCCTGCATTTCTTGACATACTCGCGCACATTCTCGATGCCTATAGGTACTGGTTTTTCTCAAATTACGGCTTGAAATCGCAGGATGTCTCTAATACAAGATTGAGAGGCAAAGTGAAATCCGTTCAAGAGCTAAAAGATGAAGAGAGGAAAATCGATTTGGTCCTCTTGAACTTTGTCGAGGGACTAGAATCTTCAGAGGATCTAAACAAGACATTTGAGAGCTCCGAAAATTAAGAAAGCGTTTGGTTTCGAAGTCAAGCTTATACTTGGGAACCTCGACCAAATTCGATCAATCATAAAGAAAAATCCGTTCAAGAACAAGGACGAGAACTATCTCCACGTCACTTTCCTGCAAGAGAAACCAAAGCGCTATTCCGAAGACGAAATGAGACAATCCGTAACCGGAGCGGAAGATTTAGCTGTTCTCGGAAGCGAAGTCTACCTTTTTTGTCAGAACGGTTACGGTCGGACGAAGCTGAACAATACTTTCTTCGAAAGAAAATTAGGCGTCTTTGCGACGACACGGAACTGGCGCACCGTCAACGCTTTCCTGTCTATTTGATTAAGAGTAAGAGATAACGATACTTCCTTTATAATGACCTGCGCGCCGATGAAGTAGGGCCACGAGTAGAGGGTATATGAAGAGAGATTTACGGAGAACTGCTCAAATCGGTTAGGAAATCAAAACTCCTTTAACGATTTCTTGTTTTTTAGGTATGCCCTAAGAGTAAAGCCAAAGCTTGAAAGTAGTTATCTAAGGACGCTCGCGCCGGTGAAAAAATTTGCTCTATTCGGAATATAAAAAGGAATGAATCAAAATGATGAGTTATCTCTTCTTCCGATATTACTATCTAGGAAACGAAGCAGGGATTGATATTGAATTCCGCGCTCGCGCGAAAAAGTAGAGAGGGCCTTCAAATACGAACAAAAATCCCTGATGGAGAAAGATTGACTTTGTAGTTGCTCTTATGCTGATCTTTGTTCCGTAGGGCGCAATATTTCTTCTTTGTAAGTACGGGCTGAAATTTTTGATTCGAAAGCCAGAATAGAGTACACACTAAATCAACATAAAGAAAAAGAGGGGAGCAGTAGCTCTTGGGGAAAAAGAAAAGAAGCTACTTTATGCGCGACGCTGCGACGGCGGTCTTTACAATCTTCGCGGCCATGGGCTTTTTGATTGTTTGAGGGATGAGAAGTTTCTGAGTTTCTCTATATTCCTTCGTGACCCATTCGACGAGCCAAGGACATGAAAGCGGGCTAACCACACCGGTCAGGGAGCACTTGCCCTCATATGGGCAGGTTATGCATGGAGCCTGCTCGATAGACTCTATATGCACGGGCATTCGTAAAGCAGTCAGTTTGTAGGTCCATCGACCACCTTCGAGAAGCTTGTCCCTGCGAATCATCCCCCGCCGCTCTAGACGAATGGCGAGCCTCGATCCGTCGCGGCTCGTCAGGATGAGTTCCTTCCACAGTTCACTTTGCAACACGCCTTCCGAGCCGTGCTCGACCACCAGTTTGTATACTTTAGATGTTAGATCAAACAGAATCGCGTCTTCCTTCGAAACTTGCTCTTGTACAGCCACCACGTTCACCGACTATAATACTTCTAGAACAAGAATAAATTAAGGGAAGGTTAGAATTAAACTTTCTTATCTAGCTAATGCATTTAGAACGTTGCTCTATTGCTTTTTTGTGCAGGGTATCGAAATTCGATAAGATCTTTGAATTAAATGTCAAATTCCTCGCCCTGTATTTTAGGACAATTGCTTTAATTGCTGCTGTTTCTACTTTTCTTACTTTTTTCTTTGGGATAAGGGCCGAACTTCTACCCATTAGGGCCTAACAAGGTTTAAGCACAAGCCGTGACTCATCAAATCTGCCACCGCTAAATGCCTCGAAGTCGAATAGAGAACCTCGAGAAAATGGACGAAGATGATCGAGACTGCTGCTGTGGATTGTGGAAGAAATACGATTCCTATTAGGAACTAGAGAATTCCACAATTTCTACGATTCAGAGTGAGCTTGCAAGACTCCTAGGCAAAATTGGCGCATGGAAGATTGTACCATTCAAAATCTTCGCAATGATGCAGAAACCATCCGATAAATGGAACTTCAATCCTCGACTCGATATTTTCAAGGAGCATTAAACAGTTGGAGAGTGAGTATCGTTCATGTTCCTTGAGCCTAAGCATGCGGAGTATATGACTCTTAGAATCCATTACTTGGAATCCGATCGCGAGGGCCTTTCGAAGGCTATGAAATAGCGCCTAGAATGACTGTTCAGGAGCTACCTTGAGCTTTTGGCGAATTGTAAAATTCTCCAAAATTTCCCTGCATCTATTTCTCACTGTGACTTCGGTCACTTCCGCAAATTCTGCGATCTCTCTTTGAGGGATGTGTTCCCCCGCCAAAACAGAAGCAATGTACACGTATGCTGCGGCAAGCCCAGCAGGAGTCTTGCCGCTCGAAATCTCGCTTTCGTTTGCCCTATCCGCGAGCTCCAAAGCTAGGCGCTCGACTCTAGGATTTATTTTCTCCTTATTGACAAGTTTTGAAATGTACTTCTGAACGCTGGGTGGAGGAACGTAGTTGTGTTCGACTTGATTGATCAGAAGACGGTAGTATTTTGCCGCTGCTCTATTCTGAATGCCTGCGGCCTTGGAAATTTCCTTAAGCGATCTGTTTACGTTGCTCCGCCTGCAGGCGAGATAAATAGATGCGGCAGCCATTCCGGAGATCGATTTGCTCTTCGACACAGCGGCTTTAGCGGACTTTCTGAAAATGTGAGATGCTTCTTCTACAACGGGCATTGGAAGAGCTAGGACGTCCGCAGCTTCTGTAATCTTGCCGAGTGCAATCGACAAACTCCTTTCGCCGGAAGAGGAAGTCCTTATTCGTCGTTGCCATTTTTGCATCCGTTGGGCTGTCTGGCGGTTGAACGGGTCGAGATACTTGCCGTGCGAGTCCCTAAAATCTGAGGAGATATCCGTCGAGAGGCCGTAGTCGTGGAGCGTATTCGTGCTTGGAAGTCCGACTCGCATTCGTTTTTGGCGCTCTTCGTAGTCCATCGACTTCCACTCTGGGTTCTGATCTACCGCTTGATCGCGCGTAACAAAGCCGCATTTTGGACAGAAGATCTCTCCTCTTTCGAAATCTCCAATGAGCTTCTCCCTGCAGTTCGGGCATTCGACTAACCCAAATGGTCCGCCTTCGCGTTTCATCGGATACATATTCTAAAATTTCAAACTCCTATCAAAAGGAAATCAATTTCAATTTTTGAAGTTGCCTTTTGCTCAATCTTGCATTTTGCTATGAATGCGTCGGTTGCCTCTCCGCTCTTCGTGCTGCCTTCTACCGCCGGATCGACTACCCTGATCTTTGTTGCTCTTATACCTTGGGCGGGAGGGCGCACGCATATTTCTTTCAGGGTTTTCGGAAATGAATAGTTTTGAACCTACCAATCTTTCGATGCGATCCGTCATAGGTTGTACCGAGAGATACGGTGACATGACAGGACCTATTGTCTCCATCACCCTTCCGGTCCGACGACCGTCTCCGTCCACAAGTAAAGTTCCATCGGGCACTTGGCTCGAAGCTTTGATAATCAATCTTCCGCTTCTTGCGAGGTGTAGTACGGTACCGGCTTCTTGCAACTAGGAGATTTCTGCGTGAGCGTCTTTTAAGCCTTGTCAAAACGAGACAAGCTGCAAGATTTCAATTAAACTAGCTTGGAACTTGTATCTTCTCTGTCAAAGTAGAAATCGCGTCTGAAACTAACTTGTTTTCTGCAAGATCAGAAAGAACCTTCAACATAGCCATTTGTTTGTAGAGATTTTTTTGCGCGTCGAGCTTGAAGTTTTCGAGAGTAAGTTTTCCCTTCTCCGAAGAAACGTATCTCTTGATACCTGCCTCACCGGTGGGGACGTGAATGAGAAGTCCCGATTCTTCCATTTCACCGAGCAGATAGTAGACAGAGCCAGGACTCGGCGACCACACATTCTCGGTGATCCTCGGAACTTCGTCCATTATCTCGACGCCCGTGGTTGCTCTTTGAGTCGCTATCTTTAGTATCAAGATTTTAAGCAACCCCTTCGGGGCAAAGACATCACTTCCACTCCCCTTGGACATAGGCATTGTGCATTCGATAGATACTTAAAAAGAGTAGCAATAACATCAATCTCGAACAAGTCGCTGTTTCTTAGTGGTTCTCCTTCAAGGTAGATATGAAAAATTGGTTTCACAGAAGAAGAAATTGCTTGATTTCGGAATTATAGTTCACGGCGGAGCGGGTTCCTTTACGCCCGGGCCAGATGTTCCGAACCGGAGAAAGGTTCTCGAAACGAGTGCTGATGCGGGCTATTTGGAACTCAAGAAAAGAGGAGGCTCATCGCTTGATGCAGTAGAAGAAGCCATCAAGGTGCTTGAAGATAGCAAGGTGTTCAATGCCGGCTCGGGATCTTCTCTTTCCATTGAAGGGAAGGTCAGTACGGATGCGGCAATTATGAATGGAAACAATCTTGGATGCGGCGCTATCGGAAACGTCAGCATTCATAGAAATCCCATTTCCCTCGCGAGACTGGTTATGGAGAATTCTGACCATGTGTTCCTAGTTGGAAGTGATGAGCTTTTGAAATTCTCTCGTGCAATAGGTGTCACTTCCACGCGTCTTGTCCCATCCGAGCAGAGGTTAAAGCAGTACAAAGAGAACCTCGCGCAGATGAAAGATGGAAAGATAAAGGCATGGCCCCGCAACTACAAACTATTGCGATCTTACCAGAGTAGTAAGAAATTTGATTCGCCTGAAAACTCGGACACAGTTGGGGCGGTTGCAGTTGATTCAAGCTCGAACGTTTGTGCAGGTGTATCGACCGGAGGAAGGTGGCTCAAACTGCCAGGCCGCGTCGGCGACTCTGCGATAGTGGGTTCAGGAATTTACGCAGACAATCTTTCAGGTGCGGCAAGCGCGACTGGTGCCGGAGAAGAAATAATCAGGGTATGTCTCTGTAAGACTGTATGCGATTTTATGAGAAATGGAGCAGACGCTCAATCAGCTTGCGAGGCCGCGATTAATATTCTAACTGATCGAAGAGGAGTGGGAATAGCGGGAGTAATTGCGGTCGACAAATTAGGACGATTTGGAGCGGCGAGAAATACGGAAATGTTGCAAAGGGCATTTCGTTTCGATTCCATGAAGAAGACATATGTTGCCGTACTGCCAGAGGAGAAAGATCCTGTCCGACCAAATTACGAATTAGGCGATCTTCGCCTAAGATTTTGAGGCAGTCTTGCGAAACAGGAGAACGCTCGCCCCGCCAAGCAAAAAATACTTGCTCTTTATTACGTCGAAACCCTTTGAACTGGCAAGTTCGATGTATTCTTTATTCGTCGGCAACCTTCTATAAGTAGTAGAAAGGGCAACGAACTTCAGACCAATTCTTCCAGCGACGGCAAAAGCTATCGCCGGAGCAACGATTTTCCAGTAAAGGGCAACTAACCCCCTGTTTAAAGAAGAATCGGGCTTCGATAAATCCACCACGAGAAAGAAACCTCCCTGTTTCAGGATTCTGTTGATCTCTTCCAGCGCGCTAGAAAGATTTCTCGCGTCTCTTATTGCAAAGCCTGCTATGGCAGCGTCCGCCGTCCCTGAAGCTAGCGGAAGGTTCTCGAACACCGAAATTACTCCTTCGGACGTGGGATTTCGCTTTCTTGAGACCCGCATCATTGGGATTAGCGCGTCCATCATGATAGCTTGCGACCCAATTAATTGTGTCATCTTTCCCGTCCCCGAGCCTAGGTCAGCGATTAAGGGTTCGTCTTTCTGAGCTAGATTCTTCTTTACCCACTCTAGGCCCGTCTTTCTAATCTTGAGATCTGTTCCAAATGAAATGTATCGGTTTGTCTTGTCGTACACCGGGATTATCTCCAATAGGATTTGTTCAATAGAATCCCAATCTTCTTTTAGGCCGAACTGCTCGGAATCTGACAAGATATCAAATCATCAAAAGAACAGAGCGATAACTCGCAAATGGACTCGCAAGGAAATTAAGCAGAAGCCAACCTGTCGAATGGTTTTAGGACAGTGGGGATTTGCTCAATAATGTCCGTCGCGACGATGTGAAATCCCTTGATTTCTTCCGCCTTTTGCCCAGCACTTCCCACGACAAAAGAGGCTGCGGCCGCAATCTCACATGCGTTTAGACTTGTGCCTACAGCTTGCGCGAGGAAGGCCCCGATAACTCCTGATAGTGTATCTCCGATTCCGCCGCAGGTCATTGCAGCTCCTCCTGTCTTGTTGACATAGAGTAATTCTCCGTCAGAGATTACGGATTCATGAGCTTTGAGGACGATCGTAATTCCAAATTCTTTCGCCTTTGACTTTACAGATCTAATCCTGTCATCAAGATTGTCTCCGGGAGATTCTCCAAAGACACGCATATACTCCCCGGGATGAGGAGTCGTAACACAATCCTTCCCTTTGAGCAGGGCGTACATCTCCTTGGTTTGAGCTTCGGCGTCAATTGAAACTCTCACTTTACGTTCCAAAGCGACATCGGAAATTATCTTGCGAGCTCCGTCTAGGTTCTGCCTTCCGATTCCCGGTCCCAAGACCAAGGCATCAATTTCAGGGAGCCATTTCAGAAATCCTTCCGCAGCTCCCCTCGTCAATTTTGCATCCGCGAGAGGGAATATAATGAGGTCGGGACTCAAAGCCCTGATCGATGGTGCTATGAGCTTCGGGACAGCTAGATAGACCATGTCGGCTCCCGCTCGTAAGGAGGACATTGATGCAAAGAATGGCGCACCGTGAAATATTCTCGAACCGCCCACTACAGATACTACTCCATTATCCCCCTTATGGGAGTCCAAGCGTCTAGGCTGAATGACTTTCCTCAAAAGGTCTTCAGAAGTCTCTTCATATTCTGCTGCCAAAACCGAGATGCCTACTGATGTGCCTGAAGGCGCAGGTAAACTTCTCTGAAATCAAGTATAAAAGATGCTGGAGCATTGCTTGTAGGTCAAGCAAAGAGTAGCAGAGTACAATTGTCATCAAGGTCAAGGAAAGCAAGAAGGGTCTCACCTTCTTCTAGGTATATCAAAGAAAGCGCGGTGTTTCCCCGAGTCAAAGACATTGAAGTTAGCAAGCGAACTACAGTCAGCGAAATATTTGATCAAATGAGTCAGTCTGGAGGATTCCAAGCGAGGAATCTTGGGACGGCGCTCGATATTCTGGAGCAAATGTGCCGAGATGAAGAATGCTTCAAATTTCTTTCATTCCCGGCGGCGATAATCGCTACCGGAAATCGGGGAATCATCAAAGAGTTTGTAAAGCGAAAATACTGTGATGCGATAATCACAACGTGCGGGACGCTTGATCATGACATTGCCCGATCTTACGAACCATATCTCTCCGGAGGCGAGTTCACGATGGATGACATTGAACTTGAAAAACGAGGCACCCATAGATTGGGAAATGTTCTCGTTCCACGTGAAAATTATGGTCCCTTAATCGAGGCAAAGGTTCAGGCCGTCCTAAAGAAGATGTACGAGGCCGGAGAAAAAGATCCCAGCACTGAACTCCTATGTAGACGACTGGGCGAGTCGATAATTAATGAAAATTCGATCCTTCACTGGGCTTCAAAGAGTAAGATCCCAATATTCGTACCTGGTATAACAGATGGAGCCGTTGGGAGTCAAGCTTGGCTGTTTTATCAGATGCATCGAGATTTCAAGATTGACCTTCTGAAAGATGAGCAATCCCTTTCGGACATTGTGTATTCAGCCAAAAAAAGCGGAGCTTTGATGATGGGAGGAGGAATTTCAAAACACCACACTTTATGGTGGAATCAGTTCAGAGATGGATTGGACTTTGCCGTATATATTACAAGCGCAACAGAACTAGATGGCAGTTTATCAGGAGCTCAAGTAAGAGAAGCGATCTCTTGGGGCAAGGTCTCGACAAAGGCTCGCCAAGTGACAATTTTCGGAGAGGTAACCACGCTTCTTCCCTTCATCCTCAGTGGTTTGATCCAAAGAATCGAATAATGGAGCTAAAATCAAATTGGATGGCGTCCCCCCCGCGTAAGGCAGAAACCGGGGACTTGAAAAGCAGAACTCGGAAGTGCATTTCCACAGTTGGTATAGAGATTCAAGATCTAGCGCTCAACACTCATTGCACTTGTTCTTATCAGGATGAAATTTTAGAAATCTAGGCTGGTTTTTTGCCAATGCATAATTATTACACAGATATATTCCTCGGACTAGTGGAGTAACAACCGGAAGAGAACCGTTGCATTAAGTTTCATCGTCGCCGTATCTACGATTGCAATCTTCGTAGGAATCTCGCATTCGGCTCATGGGGCTCCTGTGAACCACGTCCAAGCGCCCGATAAGTTGTCCTCGGCCCCTTCTGCCGGCTCTGGCCAATCTGTTCCTGTCTCTCATCCGTACGTAGGGCCGTGCCGTAGATGTCTTGCGGCTCATCCATACGAAGCGAATGTATTAGGCGTAGCGTCGCTAGCGGGTTCATAGGCCTACTTTGTCCGCGCATCGGGCGATGGGGTACTAGCGTTGAGTCTCTCGACTCATCGATTTTGAAAACAGTCTACATTCCTGAGCATTGCCCAGAAGGGTCAACGTATCGTAGTTTCTTTCCTTACTCCATTATTTCGCTCATTCTTGGCGTAAAGCCTATAACCGCTCCGGCAAGCAAATTCGCTTATTCGTAAATTCGACGGGTCGTTTTTCCGAAGGAATTGAATTATCAAGAGAGTAGTGTTTGAAATTTCCATGATAGATTATGCATATTTTGCCCTTGGCGGAGCAGTAATTGCACTTCTGTACGCGCTTTACCTCTTCACATACATCAGGAGGCAAGATCCGGGCAACCCAAGAATGCAGGAGATCGCGACTGCTGTGAGGCAGGGAGCGGATGCCTTCCTCAACAGAGAGTACAAAGTTATTGCGCCGATTGCGGTCATAATTGCCATATTGATTTTCGTTGGAATTGACCTTCCTCTAAAAACTGGGGGCGCGACAGCTGTCGGTTTCTTGATAGGAGCTGCTCTATCTGCGCTTGCTGGATATATAGGAATGGCCACAACTGTGAGGACAAGCTCGAGAGCAGCTCAAGCGGCGCGGCATGGACTAGGTAGCGCGCTGACTCTCGCATTCAAAGGCGGAGGAGTAATGGGAATGGCTGTCGTGGGATTTGGGTTGTTAGGCGTTTCAGGGTTTTATCTCGCTTACCAAAACGCGATAGTAATGCATCCTGCCATAATTGCAGGATTAGGTTTTGGGGCGTCTCTCATTGCTATGTTCATGAGAGTTTCTGGCGGCATCTATACAAAGGCAGCAGACGTTGGCGCAGATCTCGTAGGCAAGACTGAAGCCGGTATTCCTGAAGATGATCCCCGAAATCCCGCCGTAATCGCAGACAATGTTGGTGACAACGTTGGTGACTGCGCCGGTATGGGTGCGGATGTTTACGAGTCTTTCGTCGTTACCTCTATTGCAGCCTTGATACTTGCCGCTCTAATTACAGCAATACCACCAGCAACGCTTGGCACTACGTTGGAGTCCCTAGTCTCAAAACATCAACTATTGGTTTATCCTCTTTTGTTAGGTGCTGGCGGAATTATTGGTTCGATCCTCGGAGGATTCTACATTAGAAAGAGTATAAAGAAGGATCCGATGGGCTCTCTCAATATTGCTCTCATTATTGCGGCAGTAATTGCGGCAATAATTGACGCTGTTGTTAGCGTTTATCTGTTCAGTGGAAAGACACTTGGCTACGCATTTTTCTCGAGCGCAATAGTCGGTATTGTAGTAGTCGTGGTCATTGAGAGAGTCGCGGATTATTACACTTCCTACAATTATAGACCAGTGAAGTCGGTCGCGGAAGCTAGCCAGCAAGGTCCTGCGCTCAACTTTCTCGCTGGTTTTTCAACAGGTCTCAAGAGTACCGCACCCTCGGCAGTCGTCCTGGTACTTGCGATTTTAGTATCCTATTTTATAGGATACTATGCTTCGGGTCACAACACGTTAATTGGCGTATACACTACTGCGGTCGCGGCGATGGCCGAGCTCTCGCTCACCGGAGTCATAATGTCGATAGATTCCTTTGGACCGATTACAGATAATGCCAACGGAATCGTAGAAATGGCGGGTCTTGAGCAGGGAGTCAGGGACGTCACGGACGAACTAGATGCGGTCGGAAATACAACAAAGGCTACGACTAAAGCTTTCGCGGTCATGTCCGCTGCCCTAGCTGCCGTAGCAATCTTCTTCGCGTACCAGCAGGCAGTGAATAATCAAATAACAGCTTCTGCGAGCCTGATGTCAAAGTACGGATTAGCGACCGGTCAGACGCTGACTTTTGCCCTTAGCGACCCGCGTGTGATAATTGGTCTTTTCATCGGTAGCTTGTTACCATTTTACTTTTCTAGTTTCCTGATACAAGCAGTTCAGCGCGCTGCAGGAAAGATGGTTGACGAAGTAAGAAGACAGTTCAGAGAAATTCCAGGAATTATGGAAGGAACGGCAAAACCTGATTACGCGAGATGCGTAGGTATCAGCACGACTGCCGCAATAAGAGAACTCGCAAAACCGGCATTACTCGCTGTTGCTACTCCGCTTGCGGTTGGTTTCATTTTAGGTCCTGTCTCGTTAGGTGGCTTGCTAATCGGGGCCGTAGTCTCTGGCGTATACCTAGCTTTCATGATGACTAATGGAGGAGCGGCATGGGACAACGCGAAGAAATACATTGAACTAGGAAATTTGGGAGGAAAGAAGAGCGAGCCGCACAAGGCTGCCGTAATGGGTGATACGGTGGGAGATCCGTTCAAGGATACGGCGGGGCCTGCGATCAACTCGCTCATCAAAGTGCTGAACACGATTTCTATTGTATTCATCTCAGCGATGGTACTTCTCGCTCTCTTTGTCTAGCGGTATCTTTCCTCTAAAAGACACAAGAGTGGGCTCTGCAAAGAACCAGTTTTGAAAACGTATTAGCACGTTCTGCTTCATCTAGAGATGAATTGAATGTGGAGGGGTGGCGGAGAGGCTACGCGTCCGCCTGCAGTTATTCTCTCGAAAAGAGCAAACAGCGGATTCAAAAAGTGTGAATAAACGAAAAAGCACTTTTGGTCGCAGATATGTGGGTTCGAATCCCACCCCCTCCTTATCTCGCTATGATTTTCCCTAAAGTAAAAGCAAAGCTGAAATAATCGGGGGCGGCTGAGCCATTTTCGAGCATTTTAGCAGAAAAGAAACTCAATCCGAGCTCCTAGCACAGGGTCTTTTCACTTACAGAGGGAAATTTTCACTAAACCCAAGCCTGGTTTTTGTCAAGACGTTGGTTTCCTGAACCTCGATTCTTTGTTTACTGTCGCGTACTTTGCAGTGATTCATCTTCTGAACATAATCGATTTCATGCAGAACTAAGTTCAGCACCATTATCGAAGAGAATTAAAAAAAGGAGGGGATCGGGATCCCTTTGTCTTAGAGTGCGAAGAACTTCTTGTCAAGTTCGGTGGAGTTGGTTGTCCACTCAACTCTGCACTTCTTATTGTTCAGCCACGAAAGTTTTGGAGACTGAGTCACGAAAATGACCTCGCCTTCACCCTTGCTCGTGGTCTGGCCGGTCACCCTTCCAACTCCGTGAAACGTGCCCACAATTACATCTCCATCATTCGTTGATTGTAATATTTTTGCCTCTCCATCATATGTACCATCAGTCTTTAGAAACATTAACGCGGTCTCGGCATGGCGACCAGAATACGATGCGCCTGCGGCCTCTCCCGCGAAGTTAAATTCAACTCTTATGCCAAAAGGTGTGATTTCTTTAATGGTCTCTGTTGTAAGCTTGGCGTGAACCTCACAAAGAAGTGTTCCTTTCTCAATCTGCTTTTGAGCTTGCATAATTCTCTCTATTTCACCTCCCCATCATCAGAGGTAAAAGATGTTATTCTAATACGACTTCTTGAAGACTCACTTGTAATTCGAAATGACCTAATAGATTTTAAGTCAAGATATTGAAATTCTCGCTGGTTTTGCTCTAAATCTATCCGTAAGTTAGAACACCGCATCTCCGACAATTTTGAAATCATCTTGGAGCCTTCTGCGGTGAAGAGACTATTTCGATAAGTCAAGTACTTGGTCGTAATCTACCGTACTGTGGACTTTGGATCGTTCGGATTCCCTGACGAGAGAAGTTCGTCTTTGTGATGATACGTATCATCTTTCTTTGGCTTCGTGCTTTTCCTAAATACGCCTATAATTGCGACAACAATTCCCACGATGAAGCAAGCAACCCCAGCTAAAACTAGCAGTCCATAGCTTATCACAGAAGACTTGACGCTCGTAGCAACCAGTTTTGTGTTCGGTGCTGACGAAGAGAAAGCTACGTAGTAATAACTTCCGGTAAGGTCCCTGTAAGTCTGCGTACTGGGTCCGCTCGAATTGGCTGAAAGCGCATATTGTCTTATGGTTGTAGAGTTTACTAGATTGAGATCCTGCCCCGGAATCAAACCGCCGATTGTTGCTGGGGATGACACCACGACCGCGGATGACGAGTTGAGTACTAACTCACCAGATACGTATTCGCCGGAATGTAATTGGTGGAAAGTCGTGACAATGGTAGTAGAACCGAGAACACCGAGTGCACCTACCGCAACCAGAGCAATACCCACTACAAGAATAATTACTCCTATCAAGACCGTCCTAGTATTCATCAGACAACCCTTTACACTCTAGCTTAGATTTCGCTTCTTAAAATGGAATCTGAAAAGTACAATTTTTGTACGATTCATCAGATTTTTTGTAACGACAAAAACCAGAATAGGGATGCTCGGCTATGATAGAGAATACTGGTGCAGACGATGCCTCACGCGATGTGAGAGGCGCGGTCAAGCGAGCTATTCTCCTGAATGAATACTTACTCCGCCGAGCTTGGGGCATACTCTTCCTTGCGCTCTCACTGTTGACAAGAAGAAGCTCGTTATTGATGAGACCATCAAATCGTTAAATGAGCAGCTCAGTGACTCGACCTTCAAATCGTCCAGTCGAATCCTGATTCTCGTGTTACTGGCAATGGCTCGAAGGATGAGCACAGTAGAACTTAGAACGCTCACAGAACTCGGAAAGGGGAGCTTGGAGAATCATCTGAACAGACTAGAATGTTTCGGTTATGTCACGATAAGCAATGTAAAATCCATCGGAGCGAGAGGTGCTCCGAGACAGATGGTCGAGATCACAGAGAAGGGGCTTGATGCTTGCCGGGCGCTTGTGAAAAGTATTTCAAGTCTAGCTTTTTAGAGGCTCCTTGTTCAACTTCACAGTTGACTTTTTCCCCAGTGCCTGACCTCCACAGGTTCATTTTAGTTTGAGACTGCTAGAGGTAAGGAATTGTTCTTTTGGAACTTGTTTTTATTGTGCAAATTTTTGTCTTCTTAGACAGAAGCATGTTCACAAAGGATTCCCCAAACTCTTTTCTGGAATAATATAATGAAATTGGGAATTTGTGTATTGATTACTTTCTAAGAATCGGAGTCCTCGCTTGTTTCTATCGAAAATTCCAAGATCCGGAAATAATCTAACATAAGGATGGCACGAAATATGGTCGTGACTCACGACTGTCCTAATCCTATGCCCAAAGATTCCGGTGGCAAAGTGTTTATCTCATAGTAATGCTACTCACTTGATCTGGTAGAAGTCTGAAATTGTGATTTGCAATCCGCAAGCAGACTAGGGATTGAGGAAAAGAGAGCGAGCACTAAAGGAAACAGATTTGTCTGCATAACGCCTAACTTGGAAATTTTAGGCAACGCAGAAACCTTCCTTGAATTTTTGAACAGTCACAAGTGGCGCGTCCTCAAAAATGAGTCCTATGGAGAGGATGGATTCCTATCCAAACTTATTTGTTCCAATTGTAATTTGAATTATGATTTCGCTTTGACAAATATCTTGGAAAGCGCAAGAACTGCTAGAAGATCAGAAATCAGGCGAACGATTAACTTGAGTGCGGTAAGATTGGGCAATGGTCCCACGGAACCTGATGCGGAACGCGGGACTATACGTTGATAAAGTAACAACCGCTTGGCGAAACAGATCTACGAAACAATTGGATTTTGTAGAATCGCCAGCAGAACTGAACTCGAACTAGTTCCAAAAGAAACAAAATCGTAAAGAATCCATGTCCTCATGCCAAGAATCGGATATCGCTATCTTTCCTTGGACAAGCGACTCTTTGCCTTCTCTTCTTCTTCAGCAAATATGTCCAAGGTGCTCTCGTGCCCGCAGGAGACACAAAGATAGACGATCATTCTTCCCAAATCTACCCTATAGGGAAAGAACGTGTCTTTCTTACAATGAGGACAGTTCAATTCATTCACTTCTTTCCCCAAGACACCTTCCAAATAGCAGTGCCTAAAAAAGAGTTCCTTTGCTGGAGAAGAAGTTAAGATTCAGTTTTTTCCAGATGACGTCTGTTTACCTAAAAGGGACCAAAGTGATTTGGTTCCGCTACTCGTTGTTGAGCTCGCTGAAGCTTCCAGCTCTATAGGAGCTTGTTCTTCTTCCTGTTGCTGCTGATGTAGTTGTTTTTCTTCTTCTTCTTTCACTTCGTTGTCCGTTACTACTTGTTCTTTTCTAGCTAACTCATCTTCTTTAGCAGCAGGGATCTGAACACTTCCCTGATGTATCGAGTCTCCTTTGAACAACTGTTCGAACGGCGCCTCAGGAGGAGCAAGAACTTGGACTGTGCTGATAACATTCGGATTTGGAGAATACCCCTTGTCTGAATTCCCGGTTTGCGCGTCCCATGCGTCGACTTGTTCTTGATCATAAGCTAAAGTGAAAGAGTCAGCTTTAGAGACCTGACTCACTTCAAATATGCCGATGTTTTGGGGCGGTCTTAAGTGGGAGAAACCCGCCTCAAGCATTTGCCAAGTTTGACCCGGAGAGAGCGTAAATACAAAAGCGACAATACTCTTGTAGGAGCCATCTGCTTGTTTCCACGAAACGACTCCCAAGGGGGCAGAGTTATTTCGAATGGACTTGTCACTGAGCGGTTCAAGATTAGACTCGAAAGTCACACCGAATCCAGGATTGTTTTTGTAAATCGGCCAGTAGGCGTTTCCAAAGTAGTAGGAATTTCGAAACAAAATTCCTGTAGCCTGTTGCGCACTTATATTTTGTAAAGTCCAAGAAATGATTTCTGCATCCTCATTGTACCAAGTCCAGGAGACCTTCAGATTTGGCGACGAGGCTTCGGCCCTCTCAAAAGCGCGATTAATTATCCCACCCACGATCTTTTTCCTTGGAGCGGCAGTAGGGATTATCTCTTCCCGGTTTCTTTTTTGATCAGTTTCAGCGGGGACGGCTCTTCGACGTTCAGGGGATTTTGGTAAGAGTTCATCAATCATGCAAAGCAGACAGACGCCGGTAGCTACATGCTTCTTTTTGAGCTCTTGCTTTTCCTCTTCAGTAGCCTTGTTCCAATAAGTGGACTCCTCGGCTGTACCATCGAAATCCTTGAAGCCAAAAGAACCAGTAATTCTATGATGTTGCATATCTTTGCATTGGATGGATAGAGAGCTTGTAGATGGGATCCTCAATGGACTTTCCCAACTCGTTTCTTCCTCTTTTTTCGTATTAAACCGATATGGAGTCTGAATACCAACTCGTTAGACTGAACTAGAAGATTTTTACCAATTCAACGGCTGATCTCTGTAAAGCAAGTTTAAAGTAGACTGTAGAGAGCAGGAATTGAAAGTGCAGAGAGGACTAGTCAATTCGGCTTGGTCTACCGCAAACGCCGGGATATTAGGACGATCACATAACTTCAGAAAAGTAATCAAGTAGAAGCTCGTTGAACTTGTCTGGCTTGTCTAGGTATACCCCGTGAGCCGCCTGCTTTACAATTATCAGTTTCGAGCGAGGAAGCTTTTCTTTCAGAGGCTTTCCGTACTCTACTAGGGGGAAGACCCTGTCCCGCTCACCCCAGACGAGCAGAACTGGTACATCCAGGTCCGATAATTTGCTTTGGTCCTGCTCCGCAATCCTATAAATTGATGGGCTTATGAGGACGAGTGCGCTGACCCTCTTCGGTCGTGACAGCGCGTATCCAAGAGCAAATCCCCCTCCCATCGAAGGACCCACGATCGCAAAGGGCAAGTCGCCGACTTTTAGTGCGCCGAACAGATTGTCGAACACTGTCAAGATTCTATCTGGATCGCTTTTGAGAACCTTCGGGCTAAGTTTGTCGGACATAGAGCCTTTTCCCGCAGGAAGATCTATAGCAAATACTCTGTATCCTTTGGAAGAGAGCTCGTCGAGCGTCTTTGTTTTCTTCCAAGAATCTAGAGAAAATGCATTGCCGTGAAAGAGGACGACGGTCTTACGTTCTTTGTCGTTTGCGTTATCACCGCTCAAGCCGCCCACATTAGTCCAGTATCTGATGGACAAACCTTCAATTTTAATTGAATCTTCAGGCAAATCTTTTCCTTAACAACTGCCTATCTCATTCTATTTTAAGAGCGATCATCTCGCCCTTTCCTATCTGGAGTGTTTGCGAAATGTACCTTTGAGAGTCCTCGACGACTTTGAAGAAATCCACGAGTTCGTCTGGCTTTGGAGCGAGTGCGTTGTCGACCAAAAGCAATCCATTAACTCTAAGCACGCCATCTAGGTCGTTCCAGTAACTGACATATTGCGGCCTTTCAGCATCAAGAAAGATCAGATCGATTGAACCCTTTTCAACGTCTTTCAGATAACTTCGAACGTCGACAAGGCGTGAATCGATGTTTTTCGAAAGGCCACTCTTTTTGAAATTATCATTTGCCATAATGAATTTCTTCTCAGATACTTCGAGCGTCGTAACCCGTCCTCCCGATTTGCTAAGTGCATTCGCTATCCAAATTGTAGAATAACCATTAGACGTTCCAATCTCCAAGACACTTTTGGCCTTCGTTGCTTGGATTAGGATAGATAGAAACAATCCTGTATCTGGAGTGATGTTTAGCATTTGTCCGCTGTGATTTTTATTCTTGGAATCGAAATCACTCCCAATCTCGTACAGACTCTGAAGGAATTCCTTTAGTTCATTGTCCATGATCATTACCTAACTATTGGGCCGCAATAGATTTTTGGGCATCCCTTCATCTATTCAACCATCGTTAGATAGTCTTACTGATTTTCGAACTCGACTATCAGACTCATGTCTGAAACGAATTGCGTTATAGCAATTATTCCATGCAACAATTTGGACGTTAGTGAAGGCTTCTAAGGCAAATTAGGGTTCAAACGTCATGGTTACGATGATGATATAGAATCCTATTCGATGGAAGAGGGCCACAGATCCATCTCGTCAAGGCTGTCGATGGCTGGCTTACCCCTGGAAGAAATCCCTTTGGAGTGCACCTCAATGCGGAGAACGTGGAGGAGTTGGCAAATGAATTATGAGTGAAAACAGAGCACAAGCAATGGTCTCAGTACGAGTTTTCTGTTTCGGATCCAGACGAGACACTCGCGCGAGTCGGGTGGGAAAGCGCTCTAATAAAGAAGAAAGAAAAGGAAAAGAGCCGATGCTAGCTTTCGGTTCTCGAGCCATTAGATAGCACACTACGTTGAGCTAAAAAGGCGAGTTGTTTGAAGAATTTCCCTTTTCTCAGAATTCGCCAAAAAATGCGACACTGACTACTTTCGAGATTTCTTACTCGAGTAATCTCGCTTATCAGAGCCCGGAATCCGACGTATCACACATCCTACATGATCACTCATGTGAGCGACAGTGTATTTCGATTCAGGATATCGCTTTCCTGTTTTGTTGTCTAAAATGAACCCGTGTTTTCCTGTTCTCACGGGAACATGGGAGTACCTACACATGATCGGCATCACCGCAAAAAGTCAAGCAGCTTTTCATCTTGTCGACCCAGATTTCTTAGGCGTCAGCGCAACGACGGGTATTATCCTCTTTGTCTGCCGCTGGTACTGATCAAAATTGGGAAAGAGTGTTGATTGTTTCTTGTATAATTTGTCTCGCTCTGGCCCCTTGATCTCATCAGCACGCACATCTAGTTTCTCGTCTCCCACTTCAATTTCCACTTTGTCCGGCTGAGCTTTCAAATTATGATACCAATCAAGATTGGTTGGCGCGCCACCCTTGGAAGCAAACACCAAGAATCGTCCTCCATCCTTGAGGTACATTACTGGATTGACTCTAGGCTCGCCGCTTCGAGCCCCTACGTGGTGGATAAGCAATAATGGAGCGCCCTCGAAATTGCCTCCTACCTTTCCATGATTCTTGCGAAATTCGTCAATTACTGACGCGTTCCAATCGCTCATTCTCAATCTACCCTCGAGTATGACATTTTTCCTTGGAATGCTAATAAGATTCTTGGCTCTGAATCAGAATTTTCCTTCTTCAATCCATCCTCAGGATCGATGAAACTTTGTATGAATCTCGTTGAAGGTATTCATTTTGCGTTGAGCAAAAATTTTAATCAATCTCAATACTTCATACAATTGCCATGTCAGTTGCCTATACAGCCGAAAAATGGAAGGCAAGGTGTAGAAGAGTCGTTAGAGTAGTTCAAAATATCGAACAAGCTAAACGCCCTACAAGAACAAGTGTCGGCGCGAGAGAATGTTAGAGTGAGCACTGCACCGAATACAATTCTGATCTAGTTTGCTATTACGCTTTAGATGATTTAGAAAAAAGTCAGCAAAGTGGGAGCATATGACCTTTTCACCAAAGGAATCTCTGACTAATGACGGTGGCCGCTCTTTAGAAGAATCATCCCTCACCTCTATCATACCCTTTCTCCATGAAATGCATGATTCCGCGGCCGCAAATCGGATTATCGAAAGTCACAAATGGGTTATGGTCAAGTGCGAGCCGCATGGAACGAATGCCCTGCTTTGCAGGATGCGTTGCTCGGTTTGCTCACTGGGCAAAATCATGACTCTTTACGATATCGGGCTCTGTGTAGTCTTCGGTTGATTACAAAAATGAGCTAATAGTGATTTTCCCGCCAATTGTAAGGAGCACATTTTAATAATAGTTACTGTATCCTTACTGTAACTAAAACTAGAAGCTACGACAACAAGAAAAATGGATATCTACACTTCTTGACGTCATCGCCATCTCTAGCAAGAAAGTCAATCAAACAAAGCTATTCTCCTTCTTCGTTAGTATCGGAAGATGACAAATGATGCGATTAGAATTGAGTGTCAAGACTCTTCGCGAGAAACTCTCAAGCAAGAAAATGCGACCTGTTTGAAGGGCGCTCTTCATTCCGGAGCAAGATAATGCTCGTTTCCGTCAGGGTCGCGGATTGTCGCATACCATCCCCAAGGAGCCTTTTCCGGCTGATGCGAGAACTCGACGCCGGCTTGCTCTAGCCGCTTGCAGGCGATGCGAAAATCTCCGGCCAGCACGATAACGATTCCAGAGGGTCCTGGTTCTAGCTCGATTGGTGTTGGTCGATTCTCTGATGCCTGACACAAGTGAAGCTGGCTTCCCTTTCCTCTCGAACCTCCGACAGTAACCCAATGATCATCGTCAGCCGTCAAGGCTAGTCCCAGCTTTTCCGTATACCACTTTTTGGACACTTCTCTATCCGAAACTACTATTGGCACGCTTGCTACCCAAGGAGACTTTCGTCCTCCCCTTTGTGTTTTCTTGCGAGGCATATTACCTAACTGAATATTGGAGATAAATAAAAAGCTGATTTCGAGCGGCCGGTGTAATTCCTTCTCAAAACCTTATGAAATCAAAACTGGCAGTATGCAAAGAAACGTCTAGGATCGTGGGAGCAATTTGAACGGCACAGAGTCCAAACCTGCGGCGCTTCTTTCATGGAGTGGAGGAAAGGACAGCTCCCTCTCTCTTTACGAGCTTCGAACAAACAAAGCCTTCGAGCAAATAGAAATCAAGGCGCTCCTAACTACGCTTACAAAAGACTACAATCGAATCAGCATGCACGGGGTAAGAAGGGATCTGCTTCTCGCCCAGTCAGAGTCGACTCAAATTCCACTCGAAGAAGTTTGGATTCCAAGCAAGGCCTCGAACGAGGTGTATCAGAGCGAGATGTCAAGATCTCTTTCTAGGAAAAAGAAAGTAGACAATATATCAGCAGTAGCCTTTGGCGATTTGTTTTTGGAAGATATTAGGGCTTTTAGAGAGAAGCTCCTTGGAAGCATCGGACTCGTATGTATATTCCCCATATGGCAGAGGGACACTAAAAAGCTCGCACAGTTCTTTATCAAATCTGGTTTTAGAGCTATCATTTGCACGGTTGATCCGAAGAAGCTGGATCCAAAATTCTGTGGGAAGGAATTCGACTCGAATTTTCTTTCGGAAATTCCAGATGAAGTTGATCCGTGTGGAGAAAACGGGGAATTTCACACGTTTGTCTATGATGGACCCATATTCAGAGACAAAATTGAGGTTGAAGTGGGGGAAGTGCTAGAGAGAGACGGGTTCTATTTTGCCGATATTCAATTAGCCTAACTCGAAAGACACGAGGGACATACGCAGTCGATCGCTCTTTCGGAAAGCTCCTTTCTCTTTTCCCTTCTAGTCATGATCTGAGCGCACCAGCATCCCAAGGATAAAGGGCCCTCGCATTCGAATGAGTTTCCGCATATCTCGCATGTCAGAATCCTAGTCATATTCTTGGAAGCTCATCCAATTTTTGAATAGTTATATCTTCACAATTTCATTTCGCTTTATGAGAGAAAATGCTTGTATTCTTGCCAGTTGATTTGTCGTGAGAGGTCGTCAAACTCTTCTCTAGCGCGCATTGTAAAAATCTCGTCATCGTAAGTTCCTATCTCAGGAGCCCGGGGGCGCACTAAGTAGTTTGAAGAAAGCGAATAGCCGTATGCCCCCACATTCGCTATCGCAACTAAACTGCCTTCCTTAGCAGTCATACTCGCGTCAGTGCGAAACACGTCGCCGCTTTCACAGATAGGCCCTACTAAATCTCCAACAATTCCTCTCCCGTCCTTCGAGCAGCTTGTGATTGGATGCTGAGCGCCATAAAGGACAGTCCGCATCATATCATTGAATCCCGCGTCGACTCCCACAAAAGTTCTGCCAGCGGTCTCCTTGACTTCGACGACGCGCGTCAAGAGAACTGTACTATTGGCAACAAGGTAGCGCCCACATTCCACGAAAACAAGAGGCGGAATCATTCTGCTGTTAATTTGAAGCGCGTTTATCAGAGGAACAAAATCAAACTGACCCCCATCGTCCTTCATAGCATAGCCTCCTCCTATGTCCAAGTATTGCAGCGTATCTAGATCGGGCACTGCATTCACAACTTGATCCAATGCTTCTACGAAGGGCCCTGAATCCGAAATGCCGGAACCAATGTGATAGTGTATCCCGTCCAAGGACACGTTGTTTCGCTTGAACTCGTTCTTGGCAGCTTCGTATTCATTTAGAGCGACTCCAAACTTTGTTGTCTTTGTTGCTGTCTTGACCTTTTCATGGTGGCCAGCTTCGACTAGCGGGTTAACCCTGATCCCGGCGTTCTTGATTCCACTTGAAGAAGCTCTCGAAATAGATTCTATCGAATCCAGATTGATTCTGATTTTGTGTTTTGCAGCTTCATGGAAAAGCGAATTGAGAATCATCGTACCCCCTAGGACCAGGTCCTCCCCAGGCATTCCCGCTTTGAGAGCGAGTTCTAATTCCCCGCTTGAGAGAATATCAAACCCAGCTCCGAGATAATGAAGGAACTTTAGAATGAAGGGATTCGAGTTCGCCTTCATGCTGTAGAGGATTTTGTAATCCCTTCCAGAGTTACGAAGCGAATCGAAAGAACTTTTCATTTGCTGGAAATTTTCTTCGATTAGAGAGAAGTCAGTAAAGTAGCAAGGCGTTCCAAAGCGAGCGGCCAAGTATTCCAACTTGTCGCAGCCGAAGGTCGTCATGAAGATCGAATTTTAAACTGACTCTGGAGCTTCCACTCGTTCGAATCTTCCAGACTCTACGACTTTGATGAAATTCAAAACCGTGCGGTCAAAATCTGAGTATCTTTCTATGCAAAGAGCGTGACCCGCATTCTTGAACACAACGAGCTTGCTTTGCGCTATCTCCTTGTGTAGTACGGATGCGTTCTCTTGCGGCACAACGATATCTTTGTCCCCTGTGATCACAAGCGTCGAAACTTCAATCTCCTTCAGTCGGTCGTGCGAATCAAAGCCTGCGACGGCGTAGAGCTGACCCGTGTAGCCCTTTGCGTCATCGCCATTGGATAGACGCCGCCTCACGACGTCATCGTATGCCTTTGGATTATCTTTCGAAAAGCTCTCAGAGAAAGTGCCGCTCATTCTCTGGTAGAGACCCTCGTAAGTGAATTGCCCACTTGCACCCGAGGAAAGTATCTTCATGACTTCTGGACTAGGAAGTACAGACCCCTTTCCAAAGCTGGTGTTTGACAAAATCAGTCCCTTGACTTTGTCTTTGTGGGCAAAGTAGTACTCTTGCGCAATCATTCCGCCCATCGACACGCCTAAAACATAGAGTTTCTCCTTGATTCCGGAGTCTTCGATTACGGATTGCATGTCCTCTACAAAATCTTTCATCGAGTAAGCTCCGGCAGGCGAAGAGGATTTTCCAACACCCCTATTATCAAAAATCACGAGTTTGACTGATCCGGGCAATTCCTCTTTCTGCTTGAACCAAGACCAGCTAGAGTATCCGATCCCTTCGATTAAAATTAGGGCAGGTGCCTTGTCGCCAAGAACTTCGTAATATATCTCCACATCCTTGTTTTTCGCAATCATGATGAATAAATATCTCCTCTTGCTATGTTGTAGTTCATTTCCGAATATTTTGCTTGGTCAGGAGTGTCGTGGCACCCCAAGTCCATCCTGTGCCTGCGGCTACCATCACAACAAGTCCTCCTTTCTGGATCTTGCCTGCTTGCTCCCCTAGTTTAAGGGAGAGCAACGGATCCACTCCCTGCATGTGACCATAATTTTCGAGGTAGATACTCTTTTCTTGATCTATGCCGAGCTCGTCTAATATTTTGAAATGGAAAGACCTCTTCATATGAAGTAAGGCAACGTAAGAGACGTCTTTTAGTGAGTAACCGCTTTTCGCGACAGAATCTCGGATAACATGTATGAAGTTCTTGTCCGATACGTTCTCCATCTCCTCGCGCCAGTTAGCCTTGCTGTCATCGAGGATTGCCCTGAAATCCCATTTTTCCCTGCTCTCGGAATGGCGGTCCCCGAACGGAGCATAAATTATTTCGCTGAAACGACCGTCGCTTATGAAACTGCTTTCCAGTACCTCGTAACGTCCCGCTCTGCTGCTCAGGAGGATCGAAACCGCCCCGTCGGAAAAATCGTCGAGGAATGACATGGCCGGGTTTTTCAGATCAACGAGCTTGCTCTGTTTTGTCGCAAGAGTCACAAACCCCGATGCATCTCGTCGTTTTGAAGTTAGTAGTTTGGACTTGGCAAAATCGATAGCGACAAGGCTACCGACGCATTGAGAAGTGATATCGAAAGCAAGGATGTTCTGATGTAGTGCTTCCGAGCAAATCTTCGTGGCTATCGTCCAAACATAGTGGTCCTTGAAGTCCGACCCCGCATAAATCAGAAACCCCGCATTCTTCGACTCTGCCCTATTCCTTAGCGCCAAGCTCTTCAGGCAATCGATGCACATTTCCGAGGTCGAAAGTTTTGTTTCGATCGGCTTTGAGACGATTCCTTGCTTCTCCCTTACGACTGACGCTGGCAGGTCTGTGAGCTTTGCGATCTCTTCGAAGCTCATTTTTTGAGCCGGGACATGAAGGTTATAGTCCTTAATGTAGACTCTTTTCATAAATCTCTTTCAACTGAAACTTTTGAACCTTACCAAGCTCGGATTTAGGCAGTTCTTTAATCGCAATTATCTTCTTTGGAATTTTGAATGATGCAAGTTTTTCTCCTAGTTCAGCTTTTATTTCATCTTCATCGACTTGGATTGAGCCCTTCATTACGACGTAAGACACGACCATCTCGCCCCACTTGAGATCCGGTACGCCTAATGCTGCCGACTCTGAAATATAGGATAGAGAATTGATTGCTTGTTCTACTTCGAGCGAATACACGTTCTCACCTCCAGTCTTGATCATGTCTTTCTTCCTACCGACAAAAGAATAGTCACCTTCTACGTCAGTTGAGAAAATATCTCCGGTATGAAAGAACCCTTCCTCGTCGAAGGGAGAACCCTCGTCGGAACTCCTTGGAATATAGCCCTTGAAAGTGTGAGGCCCTTTTATCAAAAGCTCGCCTTCGCTTGAGAGTTTAGCCTGGACAAACAGCATGGGCTTTCCTAAAGAGCCAATCTTTGATTTGAAGCGCTCCGGTGAAATGTAGAAATTGTTTGGGCCAGTTTCTGTGGCGCCGTATCCCTGGAAGATTCTATAATTCTTTGAAATGAACCTATCAACAATCTCCTTGCTCAAAACTCCACCACCGGATCCAAACAGTACGTGGCTCAAATCTGTAGTATCAAACTTCTGACAAGTAACGATTCTGTAAAGCATCGCTGGTACCCCCACAAATCTCGTGATCATGTAATTGTGAAGTGCGTCGATCGTCCTTTCAGCGTCAAACCTTGCCGAAAGTACTACCTTTCCTCCGGCAAAGAATATTGGAAGAAGGAAAATTCCCCACCCTCCTATGTGATACAGGGGAACTGGTTGGTAAGCGATGTCATCCTTTGAAAGGCCCCAACTCAAGACAGAGTTTATGCAATTCCATACAGCGGATCTTTCATGAATGATCGCACCCTTTGGCACACCCGTGCTTCCCCCGGTGAACAAAACGAGCGCCTCATCGTCCATCGAATTAGTAACAAGAACTGGATTTGTCTTTGAAGATGATGACAAGGCCGATGTTTGAATCTTGTTCGATTTTATTCCGAGGCCATTGAAATCATCGACTATCAATTTTGGATTGGTCTTCGAAGTCATGGTCTCTAAGTTCTCTTTCCTTAGGGCAAAGTTTAGCGGCACAAGACTTGCCCCAAGTTTTCTTAAAGCGAAGAACAGTTCTATGTGGAGGATAGGATTATCGATTAAAGTCGCGACTCTATCGCCTCTTTCGATTCCAAAATCGACATAGAGATGGGACGCAATAGTTGAACTAGCTTCCTCAAGCTCCGAATACTTCCTCTGTTCTCCGCTGTCAGAATCTATGACTGCGACTGTATCATCCAAGTCTTGTCTTTTCTTGAGTAGTGTTTCAAGCATGACTTTTTCTCTCATCCCATTTCGGACTGGCACCAACAGATCTAGAACTCATAAACAATCCTTTCATTCCTAATTTTAGCAAATATCATTTCCTTCTTTTCATCATTAATACCAAGGTTCCTTCAAGCACACTCTTGTTTTCAACGTCACTTTTGATGGTGATCTTTAGACTAACCAGGCCAGCATCTTCGCGGGACTTTGATTCTCTGACTGAACTTACTTCTGTAAACAACTGAAGTTTGTCGCCTGGGTATACGGGAGCCAGGAACGAGACCTTCTCCAATCCAAGGAAGGCTAGTATTGTGCCATTTGTTAGATTCTGCGAATGCCACAGTCCCAATCCTAGGGACAGGGTAAGCAGGCCATGGGCGACGATACCCCTTCCGAAACCGATGCCTTTGGCATAGTCAGGATCAATGTGTAGCCGGTTATAATCGCCGGTCAACCTCGCAAACTCCTGAATGTCTTCTTCCTTTACTTCTTTGGTCTCTGACGCGAATGTCGCCCCCTCTTTGAAATCTTCGAGATACATCAGCAATTTTTCGACGCACCCATTCCTAATTTCAGCTTTAGTTCTGGCACTGTAAAGCCATTTCTTGTATCAGGAAGAATATTCAAAGCGCGAAAGTAGAGAAATGCTGGAGAATTATTTGGCATCAGGCTAGTGAGCAAAATAACAATTCCTTTGCTATTCACAGGTAACTCAAGAAACGGCAGGAAATGATATAGTGTTATGATAATGGGCGATTTTTTAAAGTCTATCTAAATGTCTCTAGTTTGCATATCAAAAACGGGAAAAAAATCCAAGGAAGGTTTTCGTCTGAGGTTTGAGACATATTAGCGAGAACGCTTCAGATTTCTTGACAAAACTACTTCCATTCGTTGAAAATGACGGGGCTAGGAACCTTACCGAAGTATCAAGACACCTATCAATTCCCTATACTACTCTTCGAACTAGAATGATGAATCTGAAAGAGCGGGGAATATCCGTACTAGCTGTTCCCGACCTTGAAAAGCTTGGACTGGAAAGAATTAGGGCGTCATTCTATTTCATATGTGCAGAAAGCGAGCTAAAACCCATCTTTTCGGCTTTACACAAAAACGCCGGGTTAAGGTCCTATGCGCGGTCTCTCATTGACCAGGAAATCGACTGCGAGTTTGCGATACCGAAGGGCAGCTCTTCCGAACTGGATAATCTGTTTTCGAAACTCGAAGAACTGAGACTTGTACAAAAGTTTCGGATGCGTCATCTACTTTGGAAGGAGATTCTTATGCTAAAGACAGAATCCTTCGACTATTCGAAAGGAGAGTGGGACGTTGACTTTACTCGAATTACCGGCGACCCTTCCTTCAATATACCGATCATGAGCGAGCCGTCACGGTTTGACTATAACGACCTAATCTTGATCAAGAACTTGGAGCTGGATTCTTGGTTGAAGACTGTCGAGTTGGCAAGGAAAATGAAACTCGAGGTCGGAGATGCTATCTATCACTTAAACAAGCATGTCTTCGGAGGAAGACTAATCAAGACCTTCAGATTGCGCTGGAACGGAAGAAAAGATGCCTGGCTGAAACATTCTATTCTTGGAGTTACGTTCGTCTTCGATGAAATTTCGGATGAAGACACGCGACATGCAATTTCTGTACTTACTTCGAACCCCTTCACCTGGTCGCATTTGCGAATGGAAGACGGTACTTACCTGTCAGAAGCAATGATTCCCATTTCGCAATTCCTTGAAGACATTCAATTTCTCTCAAAGCAACTGAGGAAAGCGCATTTGCAACCCAGGTTCTTCATGAAGGATTGGTCCTGCGCATCCACCTACACAATACCCTACATGCTCTACAATGCAGAAAAGCACTCGTGGGAATTGAATGCCGAAAAAGCTCTAGAGTCAACGATGCAGATGGTCAATACTTCTGCGTAGTAAGGAAAATTTCAAAATTCTTCTCGTTTCGAGTGATCCCACCGGTAAACTTTCGGTCCCGAGAGAATTATTTCTTCGAACTTCCATTAAAGAGCTCTTCGAAGATCTATTTCGTCTGTAGTATTCATTCTATCGCAATCTGGATGAACAAAGTTGAAATCTTCGTTTTCACCAAGAAGTGAAATCTAAATTGGAATACAAGTGGAAGGCGCTTTCGGTAACTTCTATTGGCGCGCTAATGTCAGCGGTCGACAGCACTGTTGTGCTTCTCGCTCTATTCCCAATAGCAGCGGCTCTTCACTCTAACTTCGTCACGATGATCTGGGTAATCGTGGCTTATCTCGTCGTGAATACAGCTCTCGTTCTCAGCCTTGGGCGCCTAGCTGACATGTACGGACGAAAACAGCTCTACAACATCGGTTTCGTCATCTTTACGATTGGCTCCGCGCTCTGCGGTTTTGCCCCGAACGGATTGTCGCTCGTGACGTTTCGGGTCATACAGGGCACAGGCGCCGCTCTTCTAACATCCAATGCCTTCGCAATTTTGTCTGAAGCATTTCCCCGAAATGAAAATGGTAAAGCTTTCGGCTTGCTGTCAATCGTTTGGGGCCTGGGCAGCGTACTCGGCATAATTTTGGGTGGCATTATAATTACTTACACTATTTGGAACTGGATCTTTCTGATCAATGTTCCAATCGGGATCTTCGCCACAATATGGGCTTACAGGACGCTACGGTCGATAAAACCGCAGGGAAGGCGAGGGTCTTTCGACATTCCGGCAGCGGTCTTGTTCACTGGAGGGTTGCTGTCCTTGCTTCTCGGCATAACTTGGGGTCTTCTGTATACTTGGGATAATGCAACAACGATAGCATCTCTGGCTGTCTCTCCTGTAATCTTTGCGGGATTTGTAGCTTGGGAGGCAAAATTCAGCAAGGATCCAATCTTGGATTTTGACTTCTTCCGGGACAGAACCTTTTCCTTCTCGATTATAGCGGCCCTTCTTCAATTCCTCGCGGTATTCAGTGTCAATTTCTTGCTGATATTCTATCTCGAGGGGGTAACTGGTCTATCGGCCCTAGAATCTTCGTACCTCATCATTCCATTTGCCCTGGCGTCAGCAATACTGGGCCCTGTAGGAGGAATACTCTCTGACAGGTTCGGATTCAAAAAGCTCTCGATCATAGGACTCACCTTGACAATAGTAGCTTTGGTCCTGTTCAGCAGGTTGACCGTAAGCAATACTCTACTTGAAATCGCGTTAATCGAGACAGTTTCCGGCGTAGGGCTTGCATTCTTTTGGCCGTCAAATACCGCTGCGATAATGTCCTCGACCCCTCCCGCGAAATACGGAGTGGGGTCCGGAACCATGAACACGTTCAGAAACACTGGGATGGTTCTGAGTTTTGCGTTGTCGTTGACTGCTGCAACTTCGGTTATTCCGGCTTCGGACGTGTACGCATTGTTCGTGGGAAAATTGTCGAAGAGCCTTGAATCACTCGGGCTGGCCAACTCGTACCTCGCCGGACAGAGTTTCGCATTTGAAATCTCGGCGGCGCTCTTGGTGGTTGCGCTCGCTTTCGTCGTAGCTTCGGGACGAAGCAAACCCATAGTGTCAGTCGAGACGACCGAAGATTTGAAAGAGAAGGCCGTTCAGGATTGGAATCCACGAGATAAGGAAATGTCCGAAGAGAGAAATCAGCAAGACGGCTAGCCCTCTCCAGCGAGAATTTGGTACCTCTCGGAAAATTCCAATCGTATTTATTGTGTGGAGCCAGAAGGATGAAGCATTTCCTCCAGCACGTCAAGATGATCCTCGGACATGTCCTTACGGGGCAAGTTATTCGCAGGATAAAACGAAGCGCTTACGAACGGTTCCCTCGCCTGGACCAGCCTATTCGCGTCCCGTAGCCAAGTCTCGTACAAGAATACAATATCCCAGTGTGCCCCATAATAGGTTTGGATGTTCAGAAATTGGAGATCCTGTAACGAATCAGGATTTGATATCTCAAACTCAATGGCCCTTTTCGCAGCCTCGCGAGGTTTTTCTCCATAATCCAAGATTGTTGAAGGAAGGACAAGTCTCCCCCTTCTGAAACTAAGCGGATGTTTCTCGCCGGCCTTTAGAAGCAGGATAAAATAATCTTTGTCACTGTTTCCTTTTTTCTTCGCGACAACAAAAGACGATAGATGAAGGTTATCCGGAGAGATTTTCTTTCTTGCGCCTCCAACAGACAAGTTGAACTTTTCTCACTTGACATTCGTAGCACAGACAACTCGTTATATTCATTTGCTCCCGGAAGCCTGACATCAAAGATGACTTCGCGAATCTGGATTCCCAGTTCGAATTCGAATATGCAAGCGACTTATATCCAAAAAACATTCGACAATATGATCCGGGGAAGCAGGTAGAGAAAGAAATGACATCCGCATCTGATTCAGCAGCGACAACGGCCTCATCGAAGATCGAGTTTGAGGAATATATCGTTCAAAGGGATGAGAAAGGAATTTGGCGCCAGTGCCCCTATTGCGGCGCAAAGGTTTGGGATGGACCACACAGTGTGACAGCATCAGGATTTAGCTTTCACCTGAACACCAAGATTCTGGCCCATAACGAGAAACCCGAGTGGAAATTGAAATACGGTAAAAACAGCTGGCACCTCGGGACCCAAAAGAGCAAGGACGATTAGACCAAATTAGGGTTCTTTCATCCTTCGCCTCAGGAAGGATAAGGACTAAGCGACGAATCCGTATCAAATTTTGAACTACTATTCTCTGGTATCCCTTCGGGTTCAATCTCGTCTTATTCCACTTGAGCCTCTTGGATGATTTCTTCGAGCAGAACCTGATAACCATATTCAGACATCGCTAATAGCTCGAAGGAAGGGGTCATTTTTTCAGCAATAATCCGAAAGAATTATTTGCGACGAAGAGTCCGTTTTTTCTTCGGGGCAAGTGAGTGTATCACTAAATGGCAACCGTAACCGAGCTCGTAAAGCCTGAAGCAAAGCTTTGGATGGGTCAGCCGATGAAGCGAAAGGAGGATCCGCGTTTAATCTCAGGTCTCGGCAGGTATGTCGATGACGTGAAGCTGACAGGGATGCTCTACATGGCGATACTTAGGTCTCCATACGCTCATGCTAAAATAAAGAGTCTAGACACTACAAAGGCAGAAAAGCTTCCAGGAGTAGTCGCAATTCTGACGGGGGCCGAAGTCGCAAAACTTACCGACCCTTTTCTTCAGATTTCTCCAAAGCCCGCGAGCAACCTCAAAGATTACTGCTTGGCTGTTGGCAAAGTTCATTTCGTTGGGGAACCTGTCGCTGCCGTCGCAGCCGAAAGCAGGGCTGTCGCGGAGGATGCGCTAGAGTTAATTGAAGTAGAATATGAGCAGCTGGAACATGTGCTCGATGCGGTTAAGGCATTAGGGCACGACGCGCCCATTATTCACGATGAGGTTGGATCTAACCTCGTATTCCACGGCACATGGGACTATGGTGAAATTGACGAAGCCATTCAGAATGCCGACAAGGTAGTAAAAGCTAAACTCCATTTCCACAGATTCAGTTCGACGCCCATCGAGACAAACGGCGTGATCGCGCACATGGACCGCTTCACGGGCTTCCTCACGATTTACTGTAACAATCAGATGCCGATGTTTTGCGTCCCCTGGTTATCCTTTGGCCTTCGCTTTCCCTCAAATAAAATGAGATTCATCACAGGTGACATCGGAGGCGGCTTTGGGACGAAAATTATTAGCTACCCCTACATGGCTCTGACCTGCCTCATGGCGATTAAGACAAAGCGTCCCGTAAAGTGGACAGAAGATCGGAAAGAACATCTAATCGGCGCAAACCACGGAAACGAGCGAACGTTCGAGGTCGAGGCTCCGGTGAAGAACGATGGAACAATTCTCGGATTGAAAGTTTCAGCATACGACGACTGCGGGGCCTACACGAGATACGAGCCCGCCGGCGCGACGATTTGGGCTCAAGTCACGCCTGGATGCTACAGATTTCAGAACTTCAAAATGGACTTTTACCAGGTAGTGACAAACAAGTGCCCGGTCGGCCCTAATCGAGGGTACTCAAGGATGCAACATCTGTGGATGATCGAGAGGATGGTTGACATCATCGCAAAGGAGTTGAATCTAGATCCAACAGAGGTACGCTTGAGAAATTACATTAGGAGCGACGAGATGCCATACGTCACTCCTAGCGGAGGCATCTACGATGGCGGAAACTACGCGGAGTCACTACATCGAGTCATGAAAATTATTGACTACGATGGCCTTCGAGAAGAACAAAGAGAAGGTAGAAAGAAGGGGAAGTTGATTGGAATCGGATTTTCGACTGTCATCGATTCGGGGACGAACAATTTTGGACAGGTAAAGATTCTAACCGATGACAATCCATTCTCAGGAAACTCGGAAGCCGCCCGCGTAATGATAGACGGTCTCGGGCAGATTCAAGTCGGCCTTGGAACAGTCCCGCAGGGTCAGGGCCATGAGACCTTTGCTTCGCAAATTGTTGCGGATCAGTTTGGGGTTACTCCCGACAAGGTAACCGTACTTGCGGGGTTTGACTCTGCCATAAACCCATTCTCGCACCAATCAGGGTCGTACGCGAGCAGGTCTGCTGTCATGGGGACAGGAGCCTTGCTCGAAGCTACAAAGAAGCTCAAGGACAAGGTGTCTGAGATAGCTGCCCATTTGCTCAAAACTCGAAAGGAGAACATCGAATTTCAAAATGGAAATGTTGTAGATAAGACTACAGAAAAGGAAATGCCGCTGTGGCAAGTTGCAAACGCCGCTTGGGTGAATAACACTCTGCTTCCTAAGGGTATGGAACCCGGCCTTGTCGCGCTGTCTTTTTGGAGACCAGATTTTACGACTCCCGACGAGAAGTGGAGATTAAATCAAACTCTAACTTACTCATACCAAACACACGCCGCGGTCGTGGAGCTCGATCCAGAGACAGCGAAATTCAAACTGGTTCGCTATGCGATAGTAGACGATTGTGGCCGACAGATCAACCCAATGATTGTCGAGGGACAAATTCACGGCGCGGCTGCTCACGGAATCGGGGCGGCAATGTTTGAGAACTTTGAATACGATAATGATGGACAGCTCCTAAGCAGCACATTCGTGGATTACCTTGTGCCCTCAGCTATCGATGTTCCGAATGTCCTAACTTCCCCCATTGAAACCCCGTCGCTCTTCGCACCCCTTGGAATTCGAGGCGTCGGAGAAGGTGGTGGTTCTCCTCTTGGAGCAGTTTCGAATGCTGTCGATGACGCTCTAGTTCCTTTTGGAATTACTGTGACTGATTCTCACCAGAATCCGCAGTTGATCTACCGAATGATCAGAGAGAAATATCCATCGACCTGGCAAGCTCATTGAAAACATAGTGTGTATTTCAATCTCCTACTCTTCTTGTAACAGCCTCCAAGAATTTCTCAGAGGCACCGCACTTATTCTCGCATCAGAGACTTTGCAGGTAGGAGGAATTATGGGATATTCGGGAGCCGTTCCCACCGAGTGGCAAGCGAAATCCTATTACATTTAGTTCCGCTTGAATTGAACAAGACTTGACGAATATTCTCATAGAACCAGATCTGCTCTCACGCCTTTTAGATGTTGTTGGCTCCGAGAACATTCTTACGCAAATCTCGAAGGGGTTCCAGGACTTTCAAAAGGACATGGGAGATTTTGAATCAAATCCGAGAGCGGTAATTCAACCAACGAATACGGATCAAGTCTCTATTATACTGCGTATTCTAAACGAAAGGAAAATTCCCGTCGTCGGGAGAGGTGCGGGCACAAGTTTGACTGGTGCCACCTCATCCATGGGTGGCGTGATAATCGATTTTTCAAAACACATGAACAAAATTTTGAAGATCGACACCACAAACTGGTACGTTCACTGCGAAGCAGGGCTGGTTATCGATGATTTGAACGAAGAACTTTCAAAGTACGGCTTTTTCTTCCCGCCCGATCCGGCCAGCACGCCCTGGTGTACTGTGGGTGGTGTGATCTCTGAAAACTCTGGGGGTATGCGGACATTCCGCTACGGGACCGTAAAGAATTGGGTTCTCGCCCTAAATGTAGTATTGGCTGACGGGACGAAATTGAAGCTTGGGGAGCCACTACCGAAAAACAGAGTGGGATACGACCTAGTCCATTTAGTGTGTGGAAGCGAGGGAACGCTCGCCTTGATCACCGACGCCTGGCTAAAAATTGCTCCTCTACCGGGAGCGCATGGGACCCATATCGTCAAGAAATTCATGGTATTTTTCTCAAACTGGGAGGATGCGGTGAATTCTATAACCGCAATACGCGCCAAAGGTGTCCAGCCTAATTTGCTTGAATTTTTGAGCAAAGAGGCGATGAACGCTGTTAACAATGCCTTTGACACTAAGATTCCTGAGTATGATGCAATCTTATTCTTCGAATCGCCAATCGATCTATTGCCCGAGATAATTGAAACATGCAAGACACAGCACTCGGTGGATAGCTATATCGGAAAAGACGAGAAAGATGAAGAAAGGCTCTACAGCGCAAGAGCCCTTCTACTGCTCGGGATAAAGACGCTTGGAAGCGGAGTCTACAACGAGGATATCGTTGTCCCGCTCGACTGCTTAGGGAAGTTTCTCGACTACGTCCGATCTGTCGGGTTAAAGTACGATCTCAAGATTCCGACCGCAGGGCATGCGGGAGATGGAAATGTACATCCGACGATAGTTTTCGATGCGGAATCCGAGGACTCTCGTAGGAAAGCTGACCACGCTTTCGCAGACATTATCTATGAGGCAGTACGCTTGGGAGGCTCGGTAAGTGGCGAGCACGGCATCGGATCTCAAAAAATCAAATTCGGAAATTACCAACTGCGGCGAAACAACGGAGAAAAAGCGCTCGATTTAATGAGGGCCATAAAACAACTCTGGGACCCGAACAACATATTGAATCCTGGGAAGTTTATTGCTGAAGACACTGCAAATTAGAGCATTCATATATTACTTTGATTTCTGTTGCTGCTGGCCCTTCCACGCCTTCGCTCTCTCCCTGAAGGCTGAAATCTCGTCCTGCGTCCTGGGACAGTGCTTGTAGTGAATAACTACCTCGCGCAGAGCTTCTTCAATAGGCGTCGGGTTTCCAGGTGACAAAGCATCGAGCTGCAGTCTGATCTCCATCAGGGGCTTCCAGATATCTGGCGGAATATTGATAGGAACACTTCCCTTGCTACTTTGGGACATGATCTTATCTGTCAAGTCTCGTAGGATTTATGTTTGGCTTTTTTCAAGTTAGCACCGGAAATTCTGCTCTTATTCGCCGAACATTCCCACTGGATCCCTTTCCTAAAGTCAAAACTACGTTGAGCGCCACGGTTAAGTATCGAAATTCTAGAAATATCTCATTAGAAGCACGCGATGCTGGACAGTCGAAGCAATCAAATTGCCATCGGTTTAATCCAGATGGCGATGGTTGCCGATCATGATAAGAACCTGTCAAAGGCAGTTAGGATGGTTGGAGAGGCGGCCAAGAAAGGCGCTAACATCGTCTGCTTACCAGAGCTCTTCTATTCGAGGTATTTTCCTCAGCATGATTCGTCCGAAGAAAAGCCACTATCAATTCCAAACGTAGTTACGCGTGCTCTTTCTGACGTGGCACGGGAAAATGAGTTAATACTCGTGGGTGGTTCAATTTACGAAAAAGCAGGGAACAAAGCTTACAATACTTGTGTCATATTTGACGAAGAAGGGAAACTGATAGGCAAATATCGGAAGGTCCATGTGCCGCAAGATCCAAGTTTTTTCGAGCAGGACTTTTTTTCTCATGGAAATCGATTCGGGGTCTTCAAGACCAAACACGCAAGAATAGGTTCTTTGATTTGCTTTGATCAATGGTACCCCGAAGCCGCGAGGATTGAGAGATTGAAAGGTGCGGATATAATCTTCTACCCGACGGCAATAGGCTGGGTGAAGGGAGTCGAGCCTGTCGAGGGAGACTGGCACGAAGCATGGGAGAAGGTACAGGTTGGACATGCTATTTCGAACAGCGTGATAGTTGCCGCCGTGAATCGCGTCGGGACGGAGGAGAATATGACATTTTGGGGCGGATCCTTTGTCTGCGACCAGTTCGGCAAAATCCTCGTCCGCGGAAATGACAAAGAAGGCGTCCTCATAGCAGAATGTGATTTATCGCTAGGCAAAAACGTTGAGGAGGGGTGGCGCTTTTTGAAGAACAGAAAGCCCTCAGTCTATGGTCAATTAACGAAATGATGGAAGGGATCGTCCTTAGAACAACAAACTCCATTTGATTTAGGCTATCGAATGCCTGCGGAGTGGCAAACGCATGAAGCGACGTGGCTCTCATGGCCGAAAGATCCAACGACATTTCCTCCAGAAACTATCTCAAATGTCGAAACGATCTATGCTAAAATGATCGAAGCTCTAGCTGAGGACGAAAAAGTAAACGTCATTGTAAACGACGAGCGAACGGAAGAAAAAATTTCTTCCATGATTCGCTCAACGCGAAATGTCGTCTTTCCGAAGATTAAGAGTGTCGATGTGTGGGTAAGAGATTATGGTCCGATCTTCGTGAAGAGCGGAGGGAATGGAAAAATCGCCGCGACAAAGTGGCAATTCAATGCCTGGGGGAACAAGTATGAGGATCTTTTATCAGACAATATCACTGGCATTGAAATAGCAAAACTCTCTGGTTTCGAGATTTTTGAACCAACAATCGTGCTCGAGGGTGGGTCGATCGACGTAAACGGAGAGGGGACACTCATCACAACCAAGCAATGCTTGTTAAACAAGAATCGAAACCCATCTCTCGATCAAGATGAAATTGCGACCTATCTAAGGAAGTATCTTGGCGCTACGAATCTAATCTGGTTAGAAGAAGGTATCAAGGGTGATGACACGGACGGTCACATTGATGACATTGCAAGGTTCGTTTCTCCTGACATGGTAATCTGCATGATTGAAGATGATTCTTACGATCTAGATTATCGTGCCCTAAGAAAAGACTACGAATTGCTAAAAGGAGCACGCGATCAATCGGGTAAGAAGCTAAACATCGTCGCAATCCCCATGCCGAAGAAAAAAGTGAAATTCGAAGGAGAGAGGTTACCGGCAAGTTACGCAAACTTCTACATTGGTAACTCTGCCGTACTGGTTCCGACTTATGATGATTCAAACGATGACGTAGCTCTCGAGTCGATAGGTCAGTTCTTTCCTACTAGGAAGATAATTGGAATTGAATGTTCCTCGCTGATACTCGGTTTTGGGTCAATACACTGCGTGACGCAGCAACAACCGATTTGAGAGTACGCCCGCTACCCCAGTCCTCTTTTTTCCGGATTATAGAAAAGTCTCCTAACTTTAGTTGTAATTCTTTTAACCAAAGAGCGTCTTTTGTCACTCGCGGTTCAAGGTGTAGCTATTCTTGGTCAAAGAGAGCAGTCACGGAGAAGTAAGACGCGTCGAGGACATTCGCTTCTTGAAAGGGAAAGGAGAATTTGTCGATGATGCGAAAGTACCAAACCTCGCATACATGGGTCTTGTTCGAAGTACATACGCTCATGCAAGGATAGTAAGAATCGATTTTTCGAAAGCTAGGGAAAATCCCGACTTCATCGACGGAATCACCGGAGATGACATCAAGGGTAGTACTGCGCCGATTACCGTGGTTCCTGGCGCGAAGGAGACCAAACGTAGGCAGCTAGCCATTGGAAAAGTCAGATACGTTGGTGAGCCAGTGGCCGCGTTTGTCTCCAAGACTAGATATTCTATTGAGGATATCATCGAGTCAGTCGAGGTGGAATACGAACGGCTCCCTGTCGTTACATCGATTGAAGAATCGAAGAAAGCGAAAGTAAAGTTGTATGAAGATTGGCCGGACAATCTGACCGTTCGAATGGGAGCGAAAAGAGGCGACGTCTCGAACGCCATCTCGTCGTCGAAGACCAAGGTAAATGCAAAAATCGGGATCAAAAGACAGTCGGGAGCCCCGATTGAGCCCCGATCCTATCTAGCAATTTACGATAAAACCAAAGACACGTTCGACATCGAAGCGTCGGCGCAGCGGCCGTTCGGGATAAAGAACTACATCTGCGCTGAACTCAGAGTTCCCCCTGAAAAAGTTCATGTCGTGGTAAAGGACGTCGGCGGAGGGTTTGGAACGAAGGGGGCTCAATCATACCCTGAACCGATCTTGGCTTGTATACTCTCGAAGAAAACGGGCCATGCTGTCAAGTCAACTCTAACAAGAAGCGAGGACCAGCTCGAAGACGCCGCTGGAAGAGATCAGTACTGCGAGATCGAAATCGGCTGCGACGAGGATGCCAAGATTACTGGACTTAGGGCAAAGCTTGAAGCGGACGTCGGAGTCTCAGGCACATTAAGCATCTCGGTGAATCGAACTCAAACATTGCTTCCCGAAGTTTACAAGATTCCGAATGTCGAAATAGAATCTTTCTGCTATGTTACAGATAAAGCCCCCCTCGGTCCGGTCAGGGGCGCGGGTCGCCCTGAAGCCGCTTTCTTCACTGAAAGAGCTATCGACATTCTAGCAAGAAAGCTCTCGATGGATCCTCTTGAACTTCGTAGGAGGAACCTGCTGAAAACAGACGAATTTCCTTACGACAACGGTGCTGAAGGGAAGTATGACAGCGGGAACTTTCTTCAACTTTTGGAGAAATTGAGGCCGGAGGTTCAGAAAATGCGACACTGGCGAGACAAGATAAACGATGAAAACAGCAACCTGGTTGCTGGAGTCGGCACTTGTATGGAAATAGAAGACACCGGCGCCCAGTTCAAAGAAACTGCTAAGATCTCAATCAAAGAAGATGGAATTGTTGTCGTCGCGACCGGATCTTCACCTCATGGTCAGGGAATCGAAACTTCTTTTGCGCAGCTGTGCGCCCAAGAATTGAACGTACCCTTGGGGGATATTCGAGTAGAATACGGGGATACGAACCTGCTTCCTTTCGGCATTGGCACCTTTGGTAGCAGATCGATGTCGATCGGAGGCAGCGCTGTTGTCGAGGTTGCCAGAAAAGTCAAAAGCGAAATCATTGCACGCGCTGCAAAGATCGAAGGACTTGACCCTGAATCGTTGCAGATAGACAACGGTCAAATCGTCAACGTTGCTAGAGACTCTGGTCAGAGTCTCAAGACAGTTCTAATGGGGCTGAGACTGCTTGTTCAAAAATCTGGACCGATCGAGATGTATTCGGAGTTCGCGCTCAAAGGCATTCCATATGCGAGCGGTGCCCATGCGTGCAGTGTAACTATCGACAAAGATACTGGCAAAGTGCGAATTGAAAATTATGTCGCGGTAGATGACTGCGGCATTGTCATAAATCCGATGATAGTAGATGGGCAACTTCATGGTGGGATTGTCCACGGTTTGGGCGGTGCTTTGCTAGAGGAAATGGTGTACGATGACGACGGTCAACTGACTACTTCTAACTTCCTTGACTATACAATCCCCGAATCGGTTGACATTCCAGAGAATATCGAAATCATCCATGTGGAGACCCCGTCCCCGCTTACGCTAAATGGAGCAAAAGGGGTAGGAGAAAGCGGTACTATCGCGGCCTATCCGTGCATATTCAATGCATTAAATGACGCGTTGGCTCAAGGAAGCTCCGCGACCGAGCTGTGCTTCTCTCCAATTTCGAATGAAGAAATTGTCAATGCCTTGAGAGCTATCAAATAAGAAAGCGGTAAGTTTTAGAAACTGTACTTTCGTAACTATCCACTCTGACGAGAGAAGACAAAGGATAACCGGCGAAAAAGGGGCAATGAAGATACTACAGTTTCACGTCGATCACATAGAGTACAAGCCGATCGAGAAAGAGTTACCCAGTGCAGAAGATATCACCGAACCGAAACCGGTTCGAGAAGAAGATCTGTTAGTGCTCTTCACTGCTGTTGAACAAGGAGACGATGATTCTATTGCAAAGACCGCGATCGAAGATGCAAAGAAATTTGCGGACAATTTGAAAGTAAAAAGAATGATGATCTATCCGTTCGCCCATATCAGCCAAAATCTCGCGAGACCTTCGGATGCCCTTCCTGTTTTGAAGAAAATGGAAGAGGAAGCAAAGTCAAAGGGCTTAGATACCTTTAGGGCGCCATTTGGATGGAACAAGGCCCTTGAGGTAAAAGTAAAGGGGCATCCTCTCGCTGAAATGTCAAGAAGCTACGGAATCTCTGGTAGGTCTGTTGCTCGATCGGAACAGGTACTTGAACAAGGGCCGCAAAAGCAGCTCTCAGAACATGAACTGCTCGCAAGGATCCAACGCAGCGATTTCTCTGGTTTACCAGATACTGACCACAGAATCATCGGACAAAAGCTCGATCTGTTCACTTTCCAAGAGCCATCGCCAGGAATGGTCTACTGGCATCGCAACGGGTTAATCCTATATGAAACACTCAAGAATTTCCTCCGAAGCGAACTTGAGAAACTGGGCTATCAAGAGATAAGCACTCCGTCCCTCGCGAACACTGTCCTATGGGAAGTTAGCGGTCATAATGCTCATTACAAGGACAACATGTTTCTCACAAAACTGGGCAACGAAGAGTTTGGCCTTAAACCGATGAACTGCCCGTCCACTTTCTTGATTTACAAGAGCAGAAAGTGGAGCTACAGGGAACTCCCCGTAAAGTATTCGATCTTTGATCCTCTGTTTCGAAATGAGCTCAGTGGCGTTGCGAGCGGTCTGTTTCGAGTTAAAATTCTAACTCAGGATGACGCGCATGTCATAACAACGAAAGAGAAAGCGCCAGAGGCAATTGAAGAGATAATCGGTCTGATGGAGCGCGTCTACGCCGCGTTTGGACTACCGTTCAAGATGAAACTGTCGACGAGGCCGGACGAAACCATGGGCTCCGACGAGGAGTGGGAAGAAGCGACTGATATGTTGAGGCAAGTCTTGGAGCGCAAGAATTTGAAATACGAGATAAAAGAGAAAGAAGGCAACTTTTATGCTCCAAAAATCGACGTGGACATCAGAGATTCTATAGGCAGGGAATGGCAGTGCTGCACAATACAGGTGGATCTGCAGATGCCGAAAAAATTCAAGCTGACTTACATCGGTGAGGACGGCAAAGAACACACTCCGGTCGTGATTCATAGAACAATAGTGGGGTCGTTGGAACGATTTATCGGTGTCATCTTAGAGCATTATAATGGAAAGCTTCCGGTTTGGCTCTCGCCAGTCCAGGCGCGAGTGATACCAGTATCAGATGCAAATGTTGAGTATGGTCGAAAGATTCTTTCGACGCTAAAAGCTCAGGGATTGAGGATCGACGGAGACTTTGAAGCCGGGACCATGGGATCTAAAATTAAAGTTGCTCAGATACAAAAGATTCCCTATATGCTCGTGCTCGGCGAAAAAGAACAAACTGCTGCGAACATCTCAGTCAGAAGCAGAGACGGGAACGTAAAGTATGGCGTCAGCGTTGAGGATTTTCTGAGCGAAATTAGGGAGAAATCGAGGAACTACCAGTAAGTCTACGAAAGATTGTAAGTTTACTCTGTTTTCGGTGCGAGTTTGTTCATCATTGCCTCAAGAGTGACCAGTTCATCTGGCGTCAATGCGCTCAAAATCTCCTCCACAAGTCGCCTGTGGATTCGAAGCGCCTCCCTCAATAGAGACCTGCCCTTTGATGTTATTTCTATATTGATAACACGTCTGTCTTGTTCGCTTCTTATCCGTTCGACGAGTTTCCTTTCTTCCAGCTCGTCCACAATAACCGTTATTGCCGCTTGAGTAAGCATAGTTTCATGCGCAAGGCGTGCCATAGGAGATGGCCCGGACTTTACAAGAGTCTTCAAAATCCGAAAATCAGGAATGCTAAGATCTATCCGAGAAAGATTTTCTTCGGCGCGATGCGTGAGCCTCTTCCAGGCATCCGAAACTCTAGTCCACAGTTCAATCCTATCTTCGGGCTGCGAAGTTTCAGTTTCTAATTCACCAACGGTTCTTGGCACTTCAAAATTCACTCCGTTATTATCGCCTCAAGATTTTCCTATTCCTGCATCTCTTTCAGCTTTGTCAGCTTGATCCACATCAGAACTTCTAATGACGTTCGGCGCCAACTTTTGCTCCTTGAGCAGCTGATCCTGATTGGGTACTTTAATGGAGCCTGCGTGCCGCCCTCTCAGCGCTGAAGCAATCGCAGCCACGATTGACATCGCCGTCCCTATGTAGAATGCAATTTGCAAGGCGGACATAAAAGCGGGGGCGATTGCCAAAGAGAAAAATTTAGGCGACGAAATCGCACTTAGAGCTTGGGGAGAAATTAAGCTCTTCAAACCTAAGCTAAGCCCAGCAGTTATCGGGTTGATTCCTAGGAAAGCAGCGAACAGAGCACCCGTCGGAGAAATTTGACTTCCAAATTGACTCGCGACCGACGTCGAGACGCCATTTTGGACTAGAGAGTGCGAGATAGCTCCCGGAAGGCTCGTGTAAAGCGCAGAGATGATGATGGTGAAAAAGATGGCGAGACTCATGGTCTGTCCGACATTTTGAAGAGTGGCTCGCATGCCGGATGCCGCGCCTCTATGTTCTTTGGGGACGGCGTTCATGATCGCTGCAACGTTAGGTGACGCAAACATCCCGCCGCCAAGGCCCATAACCAGCAAGATGATTGCAAATGGAATTAGGGAGAAATTGTATGGCAGGAAGGAGAGCGCGAGGAAGGCTCCTGCAGTAATGACCATCCCTGCTGTGGCAAGCAATCGTGCGCCATGTCTATCGCTGATGCGGCCGCTAATTGGACCCATTATTACAAAGCCGGCCAACATGGGCGTGAGATATATCCCAGACCAAAAAGGCGTTGAAGAAATTGTGTAGCCATGTAGAGGGAGCCATATTCCTTGAAGCAAGATTATGAGCATAATTTGGACGCCGCCACGCCCCATAGAAGCAAGTAGGCCAGCGAAATTACCCATGCTGAACGCCCGGCTCTTGAAAAGCTCGAGACGAAACATGGGATCCTGAACTTTGAGCTCAATAAACGGAAATGCGATCAATAATCCCCCTCCGGAAGCAAGTGATGCGATTACCCACGGATTGCCCCAACCCATTTGCCCGGACTGATAGGGCAGCAGTCCGTAAGTAACTCCGACGAGCAAGAGAGTCAAACCAACTCCAAAAGTTACGTTGCCCCAAATGTCGAGCTTTTGGTTTCTTCTGATGGTGCCGACCTCTTTAAGCTTCCAGTATGACCACACCGTTCCGAATATTCCTATCGGTACGCTGACAAGGAAAATCAATCTCCAATCTATTGATGCCAAGATTCCTCCGCCCACCAAGCCAATCAGAGAACCAGCTAACACGGCCACCATGTTTATTCCAAGAGCTTGTCCTCTCTCATTTTCGGGAAATGCGTCAGTGATAATCGCGGCACTATTTGAAAAAAGGAAAGCGGCGCCCGCACCTTGGATAATTCTGAAGAATACAAGCTCAGCCGCTCCAGTATCCCCGGTGTTCGGAGTAAATGCGCACAGTGTAGAACCAACCGTGAAAATCGCAAAGCCCAGATTGTACAGGCGCACTCTGCCAAACATATCCGAGATACGACCAAAAGTGACTAACAACGTAGACGTCACAATGCTATAGCCAAAGAGTAGCCAAAGCAAGTATTGAAACGAATTGAGGGGATCGATATTGATGCCCTTGAATATAGCAGGCAACGAGATTAACACGATCGTCCCGTCCAAAGAAGCCATTAACACGCCGATGGTCGTGTTAGAGAGTGCCGTCCACTTGTATTCCATACGCAAAAACTTCACTCTTATTGAAACTTAAAGGATAAAAGGTTAACTACTTAAGTAATTATTGACTCAGCCGGAACTAGATTCACTAGTCGATAATTATGTGTGTATGAAAAAAACCGAAGGGATGTTAACGGTGGCTGTCTTCTACTTTCGTTGATGACCTACTTTTTCATAATCTGGCATACAGTTTGCGCAACCTTTGTAACCCATTTCCAAAGGAATGGACAACCATTCGAACATTTGGATATCTTTTCTTGCAATCGCGTCGATCCGACATTTTGGTGTTTCCTTATCCATGTCGTGTAGAGTCTTTGTTTCGGAGCTACCGATGTATCTCTTCCCAAAATAAGGTGCATTCAAACGTCGTACCAAAATTTTGAAACCCGCTCTAAATCACAATTAAAACTGCCTTAATATTTAAAGGCCAATCCGATCCACGCACATGCTCACGCTTAATTTAAATACGAACGAATCGTGCTCAATCTTGAGCACAAAATGGTGCAAGGATACTGCGTTAAATGTAAGAAGACACGGGAGATCAAAGGCGCAAAACAAACAAAGTTGAAAAATGGACGTCCAGCAGTGACTGGAACTTGCGCTGTCTGCGGTACAAAAATGTTCAAGATCGGAAAGATGGCTTAGCTTTCAGTCTCTACCCTTTTAGCTCTCCAAGGAAATAGAGACTTCCTTTTTTTTAATTTGCGATTCGGAGACTTTCTCCCTTTATTCGGAAGGTTCCTAAAGAATGTTCCGAGAGCATTTGTCTTCGGCCCTGCATCTTCTAGTTCGTAATTTCACGATATTCCCAAGAGAGAAAGCATTAAGGGATAGGCTCAGGAAACTTTTGCTAGCAAAAGAGAGGATGAAGTGCTTCCAAGTTGCAACCACAAATGCCCAGCGGCAAAGCAATCGGATTCAAACCCTTGGTGGAAGAATGGAACTATTATTCAATTGACGATGGATTCGTGATGGGGATAAGAACAGTCGTGACTAAGGTCTTGAAGACAAGCCAAGTCGATCCGACAGGGAACCCCGTCTATATAATTCAAGTCTCTCAACCCGTGATGCAGGTCCTAACTCAAGAAGAGTACCGATCCATGACTAGTCGAAATCAGATTTCAAAATAGTCTGACTCGAATATGTTTTTCTGTCTATGATCACGAGGCACGGTATTTGTCGAAATTATATTTGTTCTCTACAAATCAATCTGAATCTTTCTACCAATTCAGTTACAAGTAAATTACATTGCTCTTAAGTTTAGAGCAAGCGGAAAAAGATCTTCTCGGAATGACCAAAAAACAAGTTTTCAGAGTGGCCATGATTCTCATAGTTCGATGCTCTTCTGAATAGAACGCGTAGTATTTCTTTACAAGGAGAATAATTCAATTGATCCGATTTTTCAACGCATATGGTCGTACGATGGAAGAGTTCAAACCGATCAAAGATCAGGAGGTTAAAATGTACACGTGTGGTCCGACGATTTGGAACTATCCCCACATTGGAAATTATAGGACGTTCCTCTTTGAAGATTTACTCAGGCGCTACCTACAATACAGAGGATTCAAAGTCACGCAGATAATGAATCTGACAGACGTAGACGACAGGATAATCAAGATGTGCCGTGAAGGAAATCTTGATCTTAGACAGTTCACCGAACCTTACGCCACTGCCTTCTTCGAAGACCTCGACTATCTCAGGGTTGAGAGGGCCAACCTGTACCCTCGTGCGACAGGCCATATCAACGAGATGGTTACAATAGTCCAGGGTCTTTTGGATAGAGGTTATGCCTACAAGAGTGACGACGGGTCTATCTATTTCAAAATAAGAAAATTTCCAAATTACGGAAAATTGTCTGGCCTGAAGCTCGATGAACTAAAGGCAGGCGCAAGGGTTCGCCAAGACGACTACGACAAGGACTCGGCTCAAGATTTCGCTCTATGGAAGGCTTGGGACGAAAACGACGGAAAGATATTCTGGGAGAGTGGCCTGGGGCGCGGACGACCGGGGTGGCACATTGAGTGCTCTGCCATGTCAATGAAGTATCTGGGAGAGCATTTCGACATTCATACTGGGGGTGTCGATAACATGTTTCCGCATCACGAGAATGAGATTGCCCAGTCCGAAGCATACACTGGAAAGAAATTCGTGAATTACTGGCTTGAAGCGGAGCACCTCCTTGTCAACGGTCAAAAGATGGCAAAGAGGATTGGGAACTTCATAACAGTACGGGAACTAAGAGAAAAAGGAATCAGTGGCACCGCCCTCCGGTTCTTTCTTTTGTCGGGGCAGTATAGGACCCAGCTAAATTTCACCGAACAATCACTTGAACAGGGTGAAGCCTCTGTAAAGAGGATCAATGAATTTGTTTCAAGATTACGAGACATTGTCAAGTCAAGCGAGAAAGGGCAAGGATTTTCCGAGGACGTCTCTAAGCTCGTAGAGAAAACAAGGGAAAAATACGTCGAGGCGCTAGACAACGACCTTGATACCCCAACTGCTCTAGCGATGATTTTCGAATTCATAACTGAAGGAAATAAGCTACTTGATAAAGGACTTTCAAATAAGGCTGATGCCAGGATGATGCTCGACTTTATGCTAAGGGATTTTGATTCGGTATTTGCCCTAATAGAAAAGGGAGACGATTTAATCCCTGAAGAAATAAAGGAACTCCTCGAGGAAAGATCGGAAGCACGTGCGTCAAAGAACTGGAAGCAGTCCGATTCGATTCGATCAAAGCTTCTCGAGTTAGGATACGACGTTCAGGACACTCCTCAGGGACAAAAAATTCGCAAGCGCTAGAAACGATTCGTCTTTTTGTTTAAAGTACGATATTGCCCAAATCACGTATCACAGCAGCTTTTAGTTCCTGCGGAGTCAGCTGCTTGCTAGCCCAAATGCGTTCCAACTGAGGATAGCCCTCTATTACTATGTTGCCGTTCCCGAACGATAGAGGGCCGCTGGAGAGAGGAAAGATTAGCGCCCTGTACCATCCCAGAATTGGATTCGTCTCCACATCGCCCGGGGCGCAGAAGGTCTTTTTCACCTTCTTTTCCAAAGATTCTTGTGTTTCATCAAGATCTATCGTGTTTCCGAACGATTTGCTCATTTTGCGATTGCCGTCAGTTCCCTGGATTATGATCCGGTTGTGAATAGCCACAGGCGTGCTGTACCCCAATTTCTTCAGGTTCTCGATGGCTAGAACGTGCACTTTTCTCTGGTCAATTGACCCGACGGCGACGTTGACTCCAAGAACACCGATGTCCAGCACCTGCATTAGCGGATAAATCGCTGAAGAAGTCATTCGCGCGACGCTCTTCCTACTTATTTCATCCATGCTCTTTTCTGCTTCAGCGAAATTTACGAGCTTTGCGAGTCTCAGCATTTGGACAAAGTATTTTTGGTCTTCGAACTCGGTGCCGAATTTGTACTCTATCTTACCTCCGATCTCCATTTTCTTTGCGACTTTCTCTATCATTTCTTTGTCTCTTCGGGCAAATTCTTGGATTTCGCTCAGTTCGCCCTTGTCGTTTGCTAGGGCGTGGAGATCGGCCAGTAGGATAATCGCGTGGAAACCATGTTTAGCCAAAGTCAAGACAGGAAGTGAGCCTACGAGGTTGCCTATTGAAAGAGCTCCGCTAGGTTCGTGTCCGATGTAAGTTCTTGGTCTAGGGATCTTTTCTATGACTTGAATCAGACGCTCTTCGGTCAAGATTTCAATGTCTTGCTTACGAAGATCCCTGATGACCTCTTGAGCATTCATATTGTTCAAGACTTCCTATTTTTGCTATTTCTAGGTTTAGTTACGAGCTAGGTTCCTCTTAATTAGAAGGCGCGGGGTAAGCTCCAAGCACTGCGTCGACAGTATCAACGAAAGTCTTCGAAGAAACAGGCTTTGTGAGAACAGCGTCGAACATCTTTTTCTCGTTGTCAGGAATTTCATAGACAGAGACCATGACCACTGTCAGATCTGGTTTAATCGGCTTGATTGATTTGGTCGCGGTCGTACCATCCATGCTGGGCATCATTTGATCCATGATGACGAGATCGATGTCAGCTCCGTTTTGCAATCTGCTGAGAGCGTACGTCCCGTCGAATTCCAAATGAGAAACCGTGAATCCTGCGTTCGAGAGTATCAAAGAATAGAGTTTCGCGATTTGCGATTCGTCGTCGACTATCATTATTTTCTTTTTCAGGAGCTTTTCCTTTGAAGAATTGAAAGTGTCTCCGGTCGCCAAATTGTGCTTCCCAGAAACGGCTTCAAATCGAATGTGAGGATGTTTGCCACCAAATCGATAGTGATCTAATGGAAGGCAAGAAGAGCCTTCGAAGATCAGCAGTTGTTTTAGTGGGCGTTCTAGCCATTTCGAAATAAGCATGTGTTTGCTGCCATCAGATAGGTACTTTCGTTCTAGTGTCTTTCAGTAAGGTGTTGTCTTGACGTCTTGCTCAAAGCAAGCAAATTAGGTTAATAAAAACTGTATGGAGTCGAATCTGATAACCTGTACCACTGTGTTAAGCTACGTGGGATCGTCTAGGCTTCTTAAAAGATTTCACAGAATAGTATTTTGAGTTTACATAGCAATGAAGGAAGCATAAAAGCTAGTCTCGCTGAGGTGCGGCAGCTGCAACAGTTCCGATTCCTTTCATTTCAATCACATGCTTACAAGCTCGATCTCCGCGAGTCACGGATTGCTCTAATTTTATCTCCTTTGATTCAAATGCAGCTTTCAGAATTTCATCATGCAACCCGTGGCACACAATTCTTTGATGATGCATTGCAGCTTTGTAAAACGGACAATTACGGCTCGTAATGGCAATTTTAGAACCATCGTTTTCTATACTACTATCGAAACCAAAATCATTGAGAGCTCTTAAGACTCTATCCAGTTCGCCGACTGCCTTTTCGCCCTCAGGCGAGTGGCCATTCGACTTCATCTCCATTGCCATGTCTTGAGCAATCTGCTTTACGACAGACTCGCCAATCTGCCCGTAAGAATTGCCTATCTTTCCAAGAAGGCCGCAAAGAAATTTTTCATATTGCCTCGGATACAGCTCCCGCCCTTCCTCTGTGAGGGCATAGTATTTTTTTGGTCTTCCGATTCCTTCCTGCACAAACTCTTCCTGTACTATATCTAGTCGAGAGAGACTTTCGAGATGCCTTCTTGCGGCGCTGACTTGAATGTTGAGTACTTCGGCGAGCTCTTTTGCTGTTTTTCTTTCTCTTCTTAGCTCTTCAAGAATTTTCTCTTTGGTTTCGCCAAGGAGAGGGATCACGTTCAAACGAATTAGTCTGTCAAGATTGATGGTCAATTTAGTATTTATATCGTACTTTCACGAGAACAGTAATGTTCACGTAGTCCACACTAGAAAACTCACCTGAAAATTTAATTGGACGAGTCACTAAGTTTTGCTAACTAATCGACTATAGCTTACGCATTCTATTTTCGAGGGTTGCATCTACTAAACTTTGATCGTAATAAAAGCTGATCATTTATCGGAACAGCATCTCGCCGAGATTGCACTCGCTATCCAGAAAAGATGGAATGTTGCTACCTTCGTAAAGATGCACGAAATTATCCTAATGGACGATGACGACACTCCAATTGATGGTAGCGATACGGGACGAGTTATCAAATCAGCAATCAATCCCGGAGAAGTCGAGCGGGGTATCAACGTGATTATGGAGAATTTTGAGCTTGAGCACGCGTTTAGGCTTGAGAGAAAGAATCGGCAAAGGTATCGGCTGAAACTCGTAAACCCCTCGGCTTTGCCAAAGTGGCTGGAGCGAGCCAATTCTGATCTGAGACAGCCACCTGAAGGAGTATTCGTTTGCCCACATTGCGTTTTACCCGAGACAATCATCTTAGGAGACAGTAAGCCAATTTATGAATACAAAAAAGGAGATTCGGTGATAGGTAGTACAGGCGTCGGAGAAGTAATCAGAACTTTCGGGCGTCAATATGATGGAAAAATTGTCAATATCAAAGCGTGTGGCATGCTTCCAATTATAATGACTCCGGAACATCCTATCTTGGTCGCATCGAGTAACTCAACTAAGATATGGGGAAGAAACAAGTCTCAAAAGAAAATTCTCTTTTCTGAAGAACATTGGCTTCAGGCAAAGGATGTTCAGCCCAAGAATAGTAACAGCGATGGAGATTACGTTGTGGTACCTATCATCCGAGGAAATTCAAATCTGGATAAGCTTGATCTCTTGCAATATACTAAGAGTAATCATGGAAGGTGGAGAAGTTACTTGCCTTTGGATGAGGATGTAGCTTGGCTAATCGGTCTGTATGTGGCCGAAGGTTCTATCGCCAAGGAACTTCGTTTCTCATTAAGTCAAAAGGAGGTAGAGATTAGAGGGAGAATCATTTCGATCGCCAGACGCCTTGGTTACTCAGCATATACCCAAAGAATGGAAACTAGCAGAGCTGCTCTTGTAACTATCTCTTCACGTGTTCTCGCAAGGGCCTTTGATTCTTGGTGCGGTCGCAAAGCACCCAATAAGAAGATACCGGATTTTATTTTATTTCACAGAGATGAAGGAATATTGGCAGCCTTTCTGGAAGGATATGAACAGGGGGATAGTTACGATAACTTGAACAAATACGTTGGTAAAATCTACAGGACCTCGGTAACGACTTCACAAACTCTAGCCCAACAATTGCAACTTGCTTACGCTAGAATGGGATTGTGGGCCAGCATCTTTAGAACAAGGATAGCAACTGAAGGGTTTATCCAAGGTAAGAGATGCTCTTTCCATGCACGATATTCAATATCGTATGCTCTCATTCCGAACAGGAAATGTCGGCAAACCAGATTCGTCGAAGGAAGAGTATTGTGCCCTATTCGCCAAGTTCGAAAGATGAACTACCATGGAAACGTGAATAATCTAGAAACTTCCGATGGCACGTACCTCGTCTCAAACGCTATAGTCCATAACTGTGGAAAATATCTAGGAAGCGAATTGGAGCTTTCAATGCACACGAAACTTCATTATATCATCTGAGATTTTCTGAATAGCATACTTGCAACTATTGATGAAATCTCAATTATCTAGAAAATTGGACGAACTATCACATTGAGTGACTTTCCATATCGAAACAATGAGTGACTCTTAAAAGGGATAAAATAGAACTTCTAGTCATTCAGTTTTGGTTTGCCTCGGTCGCCTAGCCTGGTAGGGCGACGGCTTGCTATCCGTTTCCTTAGGGAAAAAGCGCAGAGAGCCGTTTCGGCTTTGCCGATCGTGAGTTCAAATCTCACCCGAGGCGCTCCTCACTTTGCTCTAATTGTGCCCAAATCGTGCCCTATTCGGTTAGAGAAGCGATATTTGAGAAGTAGTTATCTGTGTGTCGAAAATGTACACAATCGTGATTTATGCTCACGATTCGGACGCGGCAAATAGGGAGCTCGGGGCGATCTTTGAACTCACAAGATCCTCCATCCGGACGTCCTCGGTACCTCAAAACTCGTAAGTTAATTGTCGACCTGTTGGAGGACGATCACCGTAGGTCGCAAAGAGAAATTATGTCGGAACTAGGACTAGGGCGGCGGCTCGTCAATGCCGCTGTCTATCGTGCCCAATCTCGGCTGGTTTTCAGGGAACCAAAACGATTCTAACTGCTAGCACTTTCAACTTAGATCGTATCGTTCAGAAATCAGATTCGGCGGAATGGGGACGTAGTTCAGACCGCTCTCTTTAGCACCGCGTTGATTTGAATGATTTATAGTGCCTAGCTCTTATCACTAAGGCGAACTCTATTGATTACTTTTTTGGTTCGGAAAGCGGCGTTTGATTTTTCTTTATGGGCATAAGTTGTCAATTATAGGCAAAAATCCTCTGCGCGATTTCGTAGTTGCCAGCGCCGCCGGCAATTATCCTTGCCCGTTTCCGAATTTTGTCAAGGAGCTTGAGATTTCGCTTTCGTCACGGTGGACAATGTGCGATTTCGGTCTGAAGGGAAGTCACGTTTCCAGATTCTCTTTACTTTTTCTTCTTCGTAATCAGATTGTACAAGACCTCTGGTGGGGCAATTGATTTTCTTAAGACTACTCCATAACTCTTGAGTGCGTCGTCAATAGCATTGATCACGGCCACGTGGGCCGTTCCGCCTCCTTCGCCCACACCCTTTATTCCGAGTGGTGCGAAAGGTGAAGGAATCTCAAGGTGCTCTATCTCCATAGAAGGCACGTCCAGCGCGGTAGGCGCCAGGTAATCGATGAAAGTCGATGTCTCGAGCTGCCCCTCTTCGGTGTACTTGAACTCCTCAAACATGGCGGCCGCGATACCGTGGTTAGTGGCACCGTGAATTTGCCCATCCACGACCATCGGATTGATCACTCGGCCCGCATCGTCAACAATTACGTACTTTAGAATCTTGAATTTGCCAGTCTCCTTGTCAAGTTCTCCAACTAGTCCGTGTGTTTGATATGAATAGGTTAGAGCCAGGTTTGCAATCTTTCGATCATCTGGAGCCACTAGCCCATTGTAATAGACATGGATAGTCCACAGACCCTGCTCCATGCAGGGTGGTATCATCGCTGGCATTCCGTAAGCTATCCTAGCCAGTCGTTTGAGCGAAATGCTCTTTGAAGGGTCGTTCCTTACTTGCACATTTCCTCCTAGTAATTCAACATTTGAGACATCTTCACTAAGAAGGTGAGCCCCGATTAACATAATCTTCTGCTTCAGTTTTTGGCAAGCACCATAAACCGCGCCTCCACCCATCACAGCAGATCTACTTCCATAAGTCCCGGAATGCATGGTGTACGGATGAGAGCTGGAATCGAATCCGGTTGCGACATGCACTATATCTGGAGAAATATCAAACACGTCAGCTATGATTTGGCTAGCGAAAGTTTCGTGGCTCTGTCCCTGTGGAACGGTGCCGAGTCTTGCAACAAACCTGCCGTCAGGTGTAAGTTGGAGCAGACAAGCCTCGGTATTCCCGATAAGAGGAAGTCTAGGATTGAGCATTTTTACTTGGCCAAAGTTAGGCGCACCCGAATCGAGAGTTGTCGCAAGACCGATACCGATAGCGCGCTCTTCTTCTTCCATTTCGGCGAGCTCCTTCTGCTTCTTCCTCCAGCTCTTGTAATCAAGAGCATCCAGAACCATCTGGAGGCTCTTCGGGTAATCACCATCGTCGTACACGCAACCATTGGGAGTTGTGTAGGGCTGATCAGAGCGAGTGATGTAGTTACGCATCCGAACTTCTGACGGATCTAAATCTAGCTTTCGAGCAACTAGGTCAATGACCCTTTCAATCATAAAGAGATGAGGAGCTCTGGCAAACCCTCTGTTAGGACCAGCAGGACATTTGTTTGTGAAAACGGCGTACATGTCGCTTTGGACGTTCTTAATTTTGTACGCACCAGGCACTACTTGAGCCCAAACTGTGAGACCAGCAGGTTCGTGCCTTGCAAAAGCTCCGTCGTCATCAATACTCTTAATCTTGAGACCAAGTATTGTCCCATCGTTCTTGATAGGAACATGAACTTCGAAAATACGTTCTGCACCATGGCTCGAAGCAAAAAGATGCTCCGATCTACTTTCAACCCAGCTTACAGGACGCCCCGTCTTTATCGAAGCTAGACAGACTAGTATGATGTAAGCATAGTTTGTTATCTTGGTCCCGAACCCACCACCAATGTCTGTTGTGATGAAACGCATCTTGTCGTATGGCAGTCTCAGAGCGCTGTTAAATTGGGGAAGCATGAAGGAAGGTTCTTGATTGTTGCACCAGACAGTAAGAAAACCATCCTTTGAATTGAAATCAGCTATTGCGGCATTCGTCTCCATAGGGGTCGAGCTGAATCTATGGAAGTGAAAATTCTCGTGGAGGATTTGATCGGCCTGACTCATCGCTCGATCGATATTTCCATAATCATAGAGGATGTGAGCCATCACGTTGGTTCCGATTTCTTCGTGAATGAGAGTATCCTTCGATGAGAGAGCCTCTTCCGCGTCAATGAGAGGCCTTAGCTCTTCATATTCGACTTTAATTGCTTCGGTAGCATCTTCAGCGATGTATTTTGAATTGGCGATTAGAACTGCAACAGGTTCTCCGACGAACCTAACTTTGCCGTTTGCAATGGGATAGTCTTTGATATTTGACGCCGGAGGAACGGTCATTTGCGGAAGAGGGTCAGACATCTTGACTACGTCTTCGGATGTCAGTATGTCTAGGACACCAGGAATTCTTCTTGCCTCGGAAGAATCTATGCTCTTGATTTTAGCATGCGCATAAGGACTCCGAAGAATCGCAGCATAAGCCATGTTAGGAAGGCGAACGTCGTCAACATATACTCCGTTCCCTCGGATAAGGCGATAATCTTCTTTCGTCTTGAGTGATAAACCTATGATTTGTTTTCTTACTTGTTCTTGAATCTGCATTGTGCTTTGATTTTTGGACATTTGTAGATACATCAGTTCTGCTGAGAGGATGCTACAGTTTGTTCATCCTTATTGGGTTAATCAACTCTACGGAAGAATGAAACGATGTAGAAATCCGATGGTTATGAGATTTTCAATGGCAGGATATCCCTTTTTGGCAAAATACGTACCGATGGCCAACAATCAGAATGCTGAACGAAGAGAGGAGAGATCACAAAATGTACATTTTTCATACGTCAATAATAAGTTTGAAGACAAGTCTATCTGCGATATTCGCACCATATTTCTCAACAAGATAAAATTTAGGCATAATCTACTATAAAGATAAGAGTGATCCTTGATTGCCAGATTCTGAAGCTAACTTAAATAACTTCGACCGAACAACGCCTTGTCATGCATTCCCGCGAAGCGTACTTCAATTTAAAGATGGAGACGCTGCCGAGAGATCAAATCGAGGGCATCAAGTCAAAACTCTTCAGACAGACGATCAATTACGCATACGAGAATTCTCAATTTTACAGAAATCGCTTCAAGGAGCTGGGAATCAAACCAGAGGATACCAGAAGCATTAAGGATATTCGAGCAAAAGGTTTCTTCACCACAAAAGAAGATCTGAGACAAAACTATCCTTTTGGAATGCTCGCTGTCCCACTCAATCAAGTTGCAGAGATGCACGCTACATCAGGAACCACCGGGACCCCTGCGCTTGCTTTGCACACAGAAAGCGACCTTGATAATTGGGGAGAAATATCTGCTAGGAGCCTTGTAATGTCCGGACTTGCAAAGAACGACGTATTCCAGATAACTCCGAGTTTTGGAATGTTCTCTGGAGGTTTTGGATTCTATCATGGGGCAAGAAAAATTGGAGCTACGGTAGTACCTGCAAGTGCTGGTTTTTCGAAACGCCAGATACAATTCATGATGGACTTCGGGACAACGATGTTCTCCGCGATTGTTTCGTACGCCTTTCGCCTAGCCGAAGTATCTAAGGAGATGGGGGTTGACCTAAAAAAACAAACAAAGGTCAGAAAGGGAATCTTTGGAAGCGAAATCTGGACTAGGGAAATGAAAGAAAGATTAGCAAATGCTTGGGACATGGAACCATACGATATTTACGGATTCACAGAGGTATACGGCCCGGGCATGGGAAACGATTGTAGAATGCACAATGGTCTTCACATATGGGAAGATCATTTCATTGTCGAGGTCGTTAATCCAGAAACTGGAGAGGAGCTAGGCCCCGAAGAAGAGGGAGAACTTGTTATTACGACTTTGGATAAACAAGCCATGCCTCTTATAAGATATCGGACACGCGACATCTCCTCTCTTCTCGATTCTCCTTCTTGCGACTGTGGAAGAACTCATAGAAGATACGAAGAAATCAAGGCGCGGGCCGATGATATGCTCAAAGTGTCAGGAGTGAACTTTTGGCCGTCTCAGCTTGAGACTCTGTTGCTCAAGGAATACGAGGTAGGTCCCGAGTACAGGATCAAAGTCTCAAGAGTCAACTCTGTTGATAGGATGATAATAGAGGTTGAGTCAAAGGAGAAGATATCTGATGATTCGAAAAGGGATTTGCTTTCAAAGAGACTTTCAAAGTCCCTTCAAGACGTCCTTCTATTCTCGCCAGAGGTAATACTGGTCGAGCCTAACTCCTTGCCAAGAGTTGAAGTTGGTAAGGCACAGAGAGTAGTTGATGAAAGGAAAAAGTAATGATCCGATTCGAAGTCAAACCGTGGCCATACTTTCGTTGTATTTGGTTCTGATTGCGCTCGCCGCCTTGTCGGGCGTAAGGGGGAGCTCAAACAACCTGACACCTATTGCGTTTGCAGCTGCAGTTGGAATGCAACCATGTTCGCCTAGCCCTTTTTGCTCCAAATGGACTGGAAGGATCTGGCTCTCCTACAAAACGGACTTCTACGTGAAGAAGGAGACCGACTTAGCCTAAAGTTCTAGATAGGTCTGAGAAACAGCCCTTTTAGTAGATATCTACACAAAAATCAATTCGAACTCAGTGCGAATGCTCTAGTGCGCCAAGTATTCTGGCGTGAAAATATAGTTTATGATCCAGCTTCGCTTACTTTTAAAACGTGAATCAATTCAAGTTAAACAAAAATTGCAGAAACCGAGAATTATTGTAACCCGCGATACAGCAGCGAATTCAGAATGGGCTTAATCTGCCCTTCTCTCAAAGTTACGATTGAGCCAGAGTTTAAGGCGATAGTGCCCTGCTTTATTTCAAATCATGCTACTATGTCTCCATGTTCAGCGACATATATTCTTCTCATCAATTTTTGAGCTATAGTTTCCATTATTTTGTCAACAGAGCTATAGGTCCAACCATGATAACCGGAGAGCTTTATCCCTCGGACTCTAAAGTTAGGCTTGCCCTCGGATTGCTTGTATCATCCCTAGATTGCCAAGTAACCCGAGATGTAAGCTACCCTCCTTCAGTTCGAACGGCAGAGGAGAAAAGGATCTAGACTTTTACCAAATACGATGCAGATTAGGAAAGTAAATCCTGGACTATAGTTTTCTGAGGTTTCAAAGATTTCTCTCTTTTTTCCTCGGTAAGAATTCTGAGTACTAGCTGTTATAAAGCACAAGTTTTGCGAGAAAGACAAATTGACAAAACACAATCGAATGCAGGAGGCCGAGCGGACCCATGCAATTTTGTCCGATTACGGCTTGAGCCTGCCTAAACAGGTGATCGCCAGCTCAGAGAACGATGTTGTCAAAGCGGCAAACGATATCGGTTATCCTGTCGCAATGAAAATCATCAGCGAATCAGTTGCTCATAAAACTGACCTAGGAGGAGTTAAGCTCAATCTGAACAAAGAGACTGAGGTACGTGATTCCTACAAAGAACTTGGTAACATCGCATACGGTCTAGGCGGATCTGGTCAAGTACTTGTTCAACAAATGATCACAGCATCTCCCCCTGTCGAATTGATATTCGGGGCGAAGCGAGACGAGACCTTTGGCTGTGTCATATTGTTTGGGATTGGCGGAGTCTTGGCAGAGCTGAACCCAGACATTGCAATGTGCGTTGAGCCTTGGAGCGACGAAGACTTGCGAGAGTTGTTTGCGAAGATAAAGGGGCACAAACTCCTTGAGGGGTTTCGAGGTTCCAAGGTCGTAGATATGAATGCGTTGTTCAATATGGCGAAGAATCTTGGAAAGTTGATCCAAGACAACAAGGAAATGATGGAAATTGATCTCAACCCAGTAGTCCAAAGTTCCTTCGGCAAGATTGTTGCATTGGATTCGAAGATTATGATTGCGGACAAATCTGTTCCCAACTTAAAAAACGAGGGTTTAGCCAAAGCAGATCAAATACAAAGCTACGTTCAGCCAAGAAATATTGCAGTCATTGGGGCTTCAAACGATCCGAATAAGATCGGAGGAATGGTCATCCCACGCTTACTCAAATTTGGCTATGAGAAAGAAAAAATATTCCCTGTTAATCCATCCCAAGTCCTTATCTCTGATCTCCCCTGCTACAAAAGCATCGATGCAGTACCCGCGAAGATAGATCTCGCGTGTATCTGCACTCAAGCTTCCGCCGTAACGGCGATTATTGAGCAACTGGGAGCAAAAGGAGCAAAATCAGCTTTAATTTTTTCTGCGGGATTTTCAGAGTCCGGAAATGCTACCTTACAGCAAATGATTCGAGATAAGGCAAGGCAATACGGCATGAGACTACTGGGACCAAACAGCGAAGGAGTAGTCTCTTCTGTTTACAAGACATTCGCGAGTTTCAGTCACAGGTTTGACTATCTACAATCACTGCAGACAGGGACCGTCGCCATTGTAAGTCAAAGCGGAGGAATAATGACGAACTTAGCTTTATCTTTGGTCGAATCGGGAGCTTCGTTCAGCCATGTAATATCTGTTGGAAACGAAGCAGATCTTGATATTTCAGACATATTGAACTTTTTTGCACAAGATCTCAAGACAGACGTGGTTGGCGCATTCATTGAGGGAATTAGAGATGGAGGAAAATTCGTACAAGCGTTGAAAGCTCTAAAACTCGCTGACAAACCATTGATTGCCTACAAGGCCGGGAAATCTAATAAAGGGGCTAAAGCAGCGGGTCTACATACGGGTGCACTAGCGGGATCATATGATGTATTTAGAGCACTGGTAAATCAGTTCGGGATAGTAGAAACCGATACGCTTGGAGAGATAGGCGACATTCTTACAGCTCTAACATTTCAACCTCTCCCGAGTGGCGAACGCCTTGCAGTTGCTTCTGCTTCAGGAGGCGTCAACACTATCATCGCAGATTGGTGCGATAAAAATTCTATCAATCTAGTGGAATTTAGCCAAGAAGCGCGGCGCAAGCTTGGAAATATTATGCCAGAATTAGGCAGCGGCGTGAATCCGGTCGATTTCCCCGCTCAAACTATGGGCAGCCCGACTGTGATCAGAGATACTTTGGATATACTTTCCGATGAAGCAGACATACTTCTTGTCGTCTTGATCGGGGGACTGGGCTTTGCGAAGGCATATGCGGATCTATGTAGCTCGATCTTGTTGAAAAAGAAACCACTTATTACTTGCTGGCTTTCTCCACGTGGAGTAAACGAGGATGCTCGGGGTGCCCTCTTAGAGAGAAGGATGCCTACATACTGCAATCCATTTGAAGCAGTGAAAGTCGTCCAGGCAATGCTTTGGATTACGAAATATCGAAAACGAAGGCTGTGAAAAGCGATTTTTAAACAAAGAGGAGGATCTTGGGTCAATTTTTTCGATTGAGGCCATAGGATGGCCACTTGCTTAAGACTTGCTCTCGAATTTCTTTTGACCAACCGTGTTCAAAATCGATAACATGGCAGTGTTCATCTAGATATTCCCCGGTCCAGCTCGCGGGCCACGTGCAATCAAAATAAGCAATTGAGCTGTAATGACCGGATCTCTCTTCAGGAGTCAGATGTGGAATAAGCGGACTTCCGCCCTTCTTCGATTCCACATGGATCCCATTCTTTGGATGTAGACGAGTTACGAACCCCCAAAACACGTCTTCTAAATTTGTCACTTCGATATCAGGACCAACTATGAACGTATACACAAGCCCTGTCCTGCACTTGCTTTCCCTGAGAGTTCGCAGTATTCTTGAAGCTAGTTCAGGCTCGGAATGTTCCACAGAAATGACTACAGCATCGGCTGGCCACATGTAAACATTCTTCACAGGCAGGCGGGCTTGTCTCAAGATTCTTTTGATGTTTGCCGAGTACGTAATGGAAGATACAACTGCGAAATCATCCCAGGGCTTTCCCATATTAGCGAATGTTAGGATGGGATAATCCCTGTAGGATATGCATTTGACATTTAGATAGGGCAGCATCCGTTTTCCCCCACTTGTATATCCAGTGAATTCACCCATCGGACCCTCAAGCTTGGTTTCGTTAATCGGAACCTCACCTTCGATTACAATTTCGCTCGATGCTGGAACTTCCAAGTCGACAGTTTCGCACTTGACTAGATCGATTGGGGAGCCCTTCATCGCACCAGCAACTCTAGATTCGGAAATCCCCTTCGGAGGGCTAGTTG
>JASHOD010000102.1 GCA_030041295.1 Nitrososphaerales archaeon | reverse complement strand
TGTTCAATCCAGATATTTGCGAGTAAAGGATCGGACGGTAGTAATCAATCTCGTTCTCAGACACGCGAGAGTACTGATCCGCAACAATTGATCCAAAAGGAAAGCCAGGAAATACCGGATCGGATGCATTAGAACAAAGAACACTCAGTATTTCATTAACATCTTCTTCAGCAAGCTCTTTGTATTGATCTCTTTGAAGATCTAGTCTGAACACCCAGTCGGAGAAATCTTTGAGCTTTACGACCATACCATAAATGTGGTGTTTTGGAGATTCGAAAATTGGGATACACCATTCCCCTCTGATTTTTTCTTGCTCCGCAAATTGATTTACTGCTCCAAGCAGTGAAAGGCCTGTAGTGGTGAAAAGGCTGCTCGTCTTTGCAAGGCTTGTTAGTATTACACTTTTTTCCTTAGCAGTATTTTCTAATTTCGTGAAATATTTCCATTCGTTCGTGAACTGCGTTTGAAGACTACCATCCATCATGATTATATCATCCTTATCGAGATACTCGCATACAATTGCACCAAACTTCCATTCAGCAAAATTCCTAGCTATCGAAGCAATTCTGCTCGTGTCTGCCATTTGTGTTCCGACCATGACGGAACGATCCGTTGAGCTGAAACTCAAATCAAGAGAATCTGGAAGAAGGTTTGAATGCTCCGACTTGCTCGGCACGATGATCGTTTCATATGATATACCACCGTCGATTAATGTCGAATATATGGCCGAGAAAAATTCTACTAGAGGAATGCTCAACTTTTGTCTCTCGTTGTTCTTCCAAACACATGCGAAGACTCTATTGAACTGAACCGAAAAGTTAGGCGCTCCTAAAATCTCCAAATTACCACCATCCACAAAAGCTATGCGCCTGTCGCTGGGCACATGATCAATTTGACGGAATGCTTCCTTGGCAATTGGAAACGCTGTAATACCAGGATCCGCGAAGTAAGGCGAACCAGATCCGCTTTCCGTCATGTGTGCGTCTAATTTCGAAATTATCTCTTTAGCCGCTTCGACGCTCATCAGGAAGTGACCTTCAATCTATCATAATTAAAGAAGTTTCTCGAAAGATTCGGCAGCTCGTATCCTTTCTTTCCTTGGGAGTAGGAAGTTATTAGGTGCCATTTCTCGTCGATCGCAGCTCGCTTCCTTTATGCGTCAGTTTTGATATCACTAGAGATTTTGCTTGATTCCAATTGTTCTCGGCGCAATTCTTGGGGCCTCCCGCGATTCAAGCCGTGGGATACATACCCACGTCGTTCCTTTCCAGTTTATGGAAAAATCTTTAACATCTCTGAAAGCACCAGAAAGATAGGCTTTTGCCGCTATTATCATCATGAAAAACACAGGTATCCTTAATTTGTTCCTTGACCAACATTACATCTTCTTCATAGGATCAGATGGAAATTGAGTCAAAGCGTTCGTTTCGAATCCATCCCAGAGTTCAACTACTTCTTGGACTCTCTTCTATCCAAGGAACTAGAAGTCCCCCTTATCGTAGCACCTATCTTTCTCAACTGCCCTCCCGAAGAGCTTCCGGGCATCGCTTCAAGTAGAGAGATTTCAGCAAAAATAGACTTGTTAACTGAGAATATCTTTCGCCTCAAAATAGGTTTGAAGAAACGATTCGCAAGAGGATATCTTGTGAATTACGGCCAATACTGGTGTGCCTTCTTCATTTCGGAGAATAAAGACATTCCCATCTCAGAGGTTGCTTCACGTTGGGTGGACGACATGTTTCCACTAGTTACACCAGCATATCTCCACTCCACGCAAATGCTCGATGTTATCGAGGGCCTAAGAATTGTGGAGAAATCCGAGATTCAGCTTCTCGATAATGTGAATAGATCCCCAAAAAAGGGGGAAACGACGAAACATTGGGGTGGGGATTTCTCAAAGGAGAAAATTCTTTCGCATGCTAGGAATGATGCTGCGCTGGTCGACGCGGTACGGATCGACTTTTCCTCGCCGAATTTCCGCCTGAAGATAAAACTGAATCGTCGCGGTATGATCACTCTCTACGGTGGTTCCTACTCAGAGCTACAGCGCTTGGTCATCTCAAAGGTGATCTCATTGAGCAATTCCAATCTTTTGGCGATGCGGGACAGAGAGCGGCTCTTACAAAGAGGCGTAGTCAAAGTCGAACCGCTGAGAATCAAGCCCGAAATAGATCTCACATACGAGGATATGAAGCAACTCAAAGAGTCGCTGTCGGATCATTATATGGTCGCTGTTCTCTACGGCGGAAACCCCTGGCTTCTATTGAGTCTCCTTGACAAGTCAGACGGCTCTGCAATAGATCTACAGGCGTATCACGATGAGATCATAATAACCCCTGTGATACGGGTCTCAAAAGAGTCGCTTACAAGACTGTACTCTGTTCTCGAAGAAGTTCTTCCGACGAGTGCCCTGCAAATAGCATAATCGGTGTAAAATACGTCCTCAGAGCCTTTGGACCTAGATCAACAAGTCTCTAGGCTAGAGCGAGCCATCAAAGCATACGAATCGAAGATTATCATTTTCTCCTCGCTCAAATTCCATTTAGAAAGCAAGAACGTCAAAACATTCGTGGAGCGTGTAGTAGAATCTACCAAAGGCGACCAACACAGGCCTGACATTTTTACTATCGGGGACGACTATTCGTTCATTGAAGAAAAGGGGTCGCTTCCCGAGACCAAGGACACACTAAAGTTCGAGATTGAGAAGGTGCTAAGCTACGGGATTGAACATACTTTCGAAGGGGCAAAATTCACTCCTCAGGTCATTCTGCTGTGTCCTGAAGATATCTATGACAAGCGCGAGCAGTCGTTAAGAGCTTATCAAAGGAAACTTGCCGCAATAAGCTACCCATTCCCAGTCGAAGATCCAATAATTCTTAAACGAAAACAAGGAACGATACATGATAAGAAGCTAATCCCAACGCTCACGGGAAAAGAGAAAATTCACCAGGCAAGGACTTTCATAACAACAATTACGAAGATCCAGTTTCACCGGATTCCTTCAACTGACAAAGGTTTAGAATTCCTCAAATTCAACACTAGTCGCAGTAGTTAATGAACACAAGGTAATACTACTGTTCGAATCATTTTCCAACCTGAAAAAGGAATATTCCAGAGGAACAACGCGCGACTTTTCAATTACAAGGTTTTTCTAACTGTCCTCTTACAAATATCACAAGGCTGAATTCTCCCTACGGAAACCATCCTCGACACTTCCGAAGATAGCCCTCTCGTAACAGAGCAGAACGAATTCGGATCTGATGTTCCCTGCTCCAGCGAGTTTCAGCTGGGGTGCATATTCACACTTATTGAGTCGAAAAAAGCCACGGGCACGGTTTCCTTCCTTCTAAGAAAGAAGAAAAGTGAGGACAGATTAGAATTCATCGCGGTGCTCGGATGGCCATTCATCTTTGCGAAGAAGGATCTAAACAGGTATGTCCTCTTGGACGCTCTAGCACTATTTTCAAAGAAGATAGATTATCACAAACCTCCATCAATAGAAGGAGTACCGACAGAGCTTCGATCTTCAATTAGAGCAAACAGCGACTCCACATCGTACATATCTCTGTTGAGTAACTACGAGCGAGCCCTCAACGACTTTGCCGAGCGCATTTCTAACAACATCGAGAGCCTCATCCCGGACGAAGAAGCTTTGAAAGATCTCTTAGAGTACGCGAACATCCAAGGAGGAGAATCTAGCGAGCTGAAAACTCACAAGATACCCGCCAAACTAAGTTTAGATCAGACAAAATCAATTCTGTCATCGCTAGAGAATTTAAAAAAGCAAAACGAATTCGATGCAAACCAGCTCTCAGAAATCAGATCCATCCTCTTCGACACCTCGTCCCAATGGGACAAGGGGCTACTCCAACGCGAGTCCGAGACAAGAATCCACTACATGCAAAGGATCGAGGAAATCAGGCCCGACGTGGAAAGGCAAGTCTCAACTCTACAATCCGCGATGAACCGCGAGCTTTCAAGGATCGAAGATCGCTTTTCACCGCAGATCTCAGCGTTAGAGGAGAAGCTAGCGAGGCTAGAGTACAACGAAAGGAGGGAAAGCGAAGACAACGAAGGCGTGATTTCTTCAAGGACAAAGCGCGCAGCCCACAACGCAAGAATTGAGCTTCGGAGGGCAAGGAAGGATAGAGACGAGGCGCTAGAAGACATCGAGAACCACTACAACCGCCTCATAAGAGACCAGCTAAACAGGATAAGGAGCCTCGAGAACGCACGCGACTCTGTGATTAGAAGTTTAGAAGGAGCGAGATCCCAAATCTCCAATCTCCACGGAAAAGTCGATCACAACCTAGCGAAGATGCACGAGAAAAAACTAGCCGCGCTTCAAGAATTAGATCAACTGGGCGTTTTACTTCCTAAAGCCCTTGAAACGAAACATCAAGGCGAGCAATCTTTCTACTTTACACTTCCAATACTTGTCGCTCGCTACGAAACGCAGGACGCGAAGAAAAACAACACTGTGAGCAACAGATGG
>JASHOD010000101.1 GCA_030041295.1 Nitrososphaerales archaeon | reverse complement strand
ATTGTTGAAGATGAGACTTGTTCATGCCTATCCTGAATTGATAGAATCAAAGAATACTCCGATAGCTCAAGCTGAACACACGATACGAGTAACGCCCAAAGGCCCAATGATCCTTACTTGATCATCAAGAATAAGAATTTCTGAAGTCTCGTTGACGGACTGGTTTCAAAGCGGCAGGTTCATACTGACAATGAACAATTGGAAAATCATGAGAGTCAAGAGATTTTGAATTAAAAATTAAGGACGAAGATTTGTGCGTAGTCATTTCTTCCTAGGCTTCTGAGTTTGAGCCGCAGGTTCTATTAACGAAATCCAGAATTTAGTGGCAATGTGGAAGGATTCCACCGGAAGATTTTACGTTATGCCACCATGTGGAAGGTGTCGAGAATTTTTTCGCCAGATCGATGAAAGCAATCTGGACTCAGAAGTAATCTTGGGCACAAACAAGAGTGCCAAACTAAGTGATCTGCTCCCGTATTATGAATGGCCGGAGCCTGCCGAATCAATTTGATTCTAGTTTTGTATCATGAAGTTCAGAACTGGAATCATTTCCCCCATGCGCTACTGCTTTACCTGAATCAACTCGGCGTATACCTGCGTGATCAAGGTCTTTGAGTGGCACTTTGCGCATTCGCCACCTTCTTTGTACACGTAGTCGCCGAACTTGAATGCGCGTTTGGTTTTTGTGTTGCAGCTCTGACAGTCCTCGATCGTGAAGACTGGCATTTTCGGCCTTTTTTCGCCGATTGACGGAAACATTTGAGCCATTTTTCGATTTCACTTTTCTCCAAGAATCGCTACTGAGCCACTCCGAGTGTGTTGCCCACTCCAACGATCAATATGGTATCTCCTTCCTTTGTTTTTTCTTCTATCAGCCGGTATATTCGCTCCATGACCTTATCGGTCGCCTCCGCGATTTCCTTTCTCATAACCGAGATCGCATCTATGAGAGATTGTTTTACAACAATCGCGTACATTGGAATATCCTTCTGAGTCGCAGCAGCCTCTATTCTGAATTTCTCGGTACCTATTCCACCGATTGCCGCACCTATTCCTTCAGCGACCTCTCCGGTATTCTCTCCCTCTAGCTTCAAGGCTGCGTCAACCATGATGATAGTAGAAACTTTGTTTGTTTCGTCCTTCACGAGCTTTTCGACGCCGATGTGAGGCCTTCCAACCGTCCCCATTGGCCCCTCGGCTTTTAGAGCAATAATATTCCTGCCCTTGTATTCGGTCTTTGCGTATACTGTTTCTCGCTCAATCGTGGTCTTTTCCTTTCCGACCATGAGCTTGCCCGCGATCATCGGGCCCAGGCCGTCTCCGATCGGTTGCGCGAGTTTGAACGCTTCAATCGCGCTTGTCAGAGCGTCCGCTTCCTGAATCACCATCGGGAGTATCATTTGAAGTTGGACGATGATGTAGATACTCTTCGTCTTTTGGCCCTGGATGTAAAAGTGCCTTACAATCTTAAAGAGAAGATTGAGGCTCGTCGCGACTTCTAGGATGTTTTGGGCAACGCTAAGCTGCACAGGATCGGCCTGCGGGGCAATCCCTTTGAGTTCCGCTCGAATCCTATCATCCTGCTGAGTTGTTACGTGTTCTATCTTACCGACGATACCGCTCGGGTCCATGTCGACAGGCATGATTGTGAAATATTCAAGGACCTGGTCAATCCTCTGCTGCGCGTCCTTCGGAGCCTTCATATTGGAATTGATGTAATCGACAGCCTCTTTGCGACTCTTGTCTTTGAGGCTCTGGAGTTTCTCGAGGTTAATTCTGACATCGCGCAGGGCGGAATAGGCTTGGATCCTTTGACCATACATGAAAACGACAGCAAAACTGACTACTGTTAACAGGATGTAAACGACGAGATCAAGGTCGCTCCCACCCGTTCCAAACAATCCGCCCAGTTGGAAAAACGACGTTGACCCTAACCCGATTATTGACATTAGTGAATAGATACTTCCGAAGCACGGTAATTGCGCTATTGTGCCCATATAGACTTTGTGTGGCGCGGGAGTGACTATCTACATTCTTTGGTTTCCTCAGCAAGGCCCTCACAACCTCCTTTTCAGAACCGTTAAGAAAAGAAGGAACTTTGTAACTATCCCAAGAATTGTCTCATTTAGTAACCGACTTTTCTGTTTTCAAGGATATCCGACCAACATCACTTAACGCCTTCTCGGGCAGCGCGACTTTTTTGCTCTGAATCGCTTGTTTCACGAAACCTAAGAGTTTCTGCAGTGAATTCACTCATTTGGTTGCACTGTAGAATACCTCGACGAAATTAACTCCAATTGTAAGGTTCAAAATTGGAGCAATTTTAGATGCGCCAAGCCATGTCCTAGAAAGCCAAGGAATCAGTCTTAAAGGTTCAAAACTGATAGCAAATCGCCTAACTGCTTTCATCGTCTCTCCCTCGCTTTGTTTCACAGGACAGAAGTTTAAGAGTTTGTGGATTCTTCTCAGCTTCGGAACGTTCTAGGGTCTCCCTAGACACCATCTGCAAGAGAGACACCAAGGCATAGCGCAGCTCAAGTTCTCATACCCACACATCCATTTGTCGATCTAGAGCGCAAATTGCAATAATGGCCTGAGCCAAATCGCATTTTGAGTGCCTTTCGATTGACTGCCCTAATTTAATATTAAAAGTTCCTTCTTTATTTCTCTTTTAATTGGCTGCCTTGCATATCCAAGCTAATATTACATCGAATCACTCGAAGCGTGTCTCTGGCGCGCTTGCATTTTGAGGTGAGAGAAACATTTAGCCAATTAGTCTTGTTAAGATTCACCTATGACTCCTATCGGGCATTACATTGATCTTGTGATAATTGCAGCTGGAATTGTGCTGCTGCTTTTTCCACGAACTAGTGAACATCAAGAAGTTATACAGAATGACGCAGGTCTACCTTCTTGTCTCTCGATCTGAAAACCGTCAGTTTCTTTCAAGCGAGAGCAATCAGAAATACTGCTGAAAACACTGGTAAGAACATGTTTAAAGTTCAAAGCATCAAGGCACTTATGTCCATTGGGTAGAGCCCTATCAACTCTTGTCCTAGTCGTGATTCTAGTGGTCAGAGTGGTCGCGATAATCACATTGGGTCTTTACGCTACAGGACACTACACTGCTCCAACTCAGCAACCAGCAGGGGCAAGCAATATCCTTGAATGTACAATGATTGGAGTCACTCACTATGAGGGCACTAACTCATCGAGTACGTTCACAAGTGAAAGCGCTTACACTGGTTCTATCAATGTTAGCAAACCAAAGGGGTACGTGACGACCCTGGCAGTAAGCTCTGGTATTACCGGCGAAGCTCCTATTCCACCGAACTGGTACTACGCATTTGGTGGGTATGCATACACAGTTTGCACATACACAAAGTGACTTCAGCCAAGGAATACCAGCATCACAGAAAGTGTAGGTGCCAGCACCGTCACCTCACGAGGGCTCACGCACCTCACTAATATGACGGCGACATGCGGTTTGACTTCTGTGTTCGGAATGAGACCAGGTCGATCCCGCACGCTATGGCCGGCTGTTCACCTAATGCGCTTTCTGGGTAAATTAAGCTTGCTCCGATGCGATACGTAAATGCTCGAAGGGTCATAAAACCTCCAACGCTTCTCTAGCCCTACTGTTATTCCTATTCTAGTAGATGAGACTATCTTTCTTCTTTCATCAATTCTACCAACCTCATCATTGGATGCTTGTTCAAGAAATATGGAGGAAGCGGATTTTGCTACGTCAACTTTGTTCAGACTGCGATCAATGTTCAACGCTTCGCATATCTTTCCAGGGCCGTTGGTCAAGTTAAGATCGGAGCACTTGTCCCTTCGAAATTTTCGCATAATATCCAAGCCTTGGATAGGTTCCAGCGCTCTCAGCAGAACTGCTTGAGCATCTCCAATCTTGCCTGTCACTACATTTAGGCAATGATGAAAGCCATACGTGAAATACACGTAAGAGAAACCTGCTTCTCCAAACATCGCCTCGTTCCTTTTCGTCATGCCTCCATAAGCGTGACTAGCAGGATCTTTTAGTCCGCCATAAGCTTCAGTCTCGACAATAATTCCACGAAGATATACTTCGCCGCTCAATCTTCTAACGAGGATCTTTCCAATGAGATCCTTCGCTACTACAGTCGATCTTCGGGAGAAGAATCTTCTTTCAAGTACCTTGTTCACGTTGTAGTTGAAGGACTTATCTTCTAGCAATTTGAATCCGATTTAACCAGTTGAACGATTCTTCCTATTCGAAAGAGGGAAGGATCTTAGATGTACTAGACCGTCATCCTGCGTTTCGTCGGGACCGAGCAAAAGGAACATTCTCGCCTCGATTGCCTCAAGTTCCAGAACCTCGACTGGCCCCAAGTCCTTCTCTTGCATTTCTTCTGATTTTACATTGGAGATTAAGGCATCGCAATCTGTCGTGTTGAATGTAGCTATGGTGACATGCGGGATAAATGAATCTCCGTCGTATTGGCTCTTTTCAATAAGACCACCCAGCTCCGCAATCAAGCGCTTATTTAACATCCTGAATTGGTCGAGAGGATCTTCCACTTTGATGTAAATTGAAGTTGGAAAGTAAGACAATCCCTTCAATCTGATTTGGAATGCTGAAAACTCTGATACGATTTCCTTGCTTTTCAAAAGAATTAGTCTTTCCTTCTCTTGATCGATCCTTTTTCCGACCAAGCCAAAGCCTTTGACGGTGATATGGAGCGTAGATGGTTTCGCGTACAGCTGTCTGTCATCGACTAGTTTCAGTTCATTCTGAACGAGAGAAACCTGTCTATGGAGTCTCGGAGGTAACCTGAAGACAAGACCCAAAAGTGGAGATTCCAGCGAATTAGCAATAAGATTCCAATATTCGCTGGCAGGAACCAATTCCAATACGAGCGATCAAATCTCCTTTCTCTTTCCTCTGGAAGAGAAATGGATTCGGATCGAATCAATTTATTGGTTTGGGAACGTCTTCGAGAGCTCAATTTCCGCCTTCAGCGAAAATCTCCAAAAAGCCCTTCATTCTCCAGTAGATGTCGAGAAACTCCTGCCCTCTCGGTGTAATTATGAACGCGGTCGCTACCGCTCCGTCCTCCGTCTCGATAGGGTTCCCTCGGACCAGTCCGTATTTCTCCAATTTATCCAAGAATTTCTTTAGGCGATCTACTGGCATCCCGCAACCGTAGGAGAGCCTAGTAATCCTCCCTCTTCCGCCGTGACTTTTAACGACCTCGAGAATGTCTGCGTAAATATCAACTGTGTTGCGTCTTGTTGAAGACGAATCGGATCCTAGTTGAGAAGAAGATGAAAACGCCTGAGGAACTCCAGACTTCAAATCTGAAATGGCGCCTCTCTCATGCAATAAACGAAGTATCTACTACCGTAACTTTCGAACACTCTTCTAGGCTTGCGTGGAAGAATTAGAAGAAGATTGAACCCAGCTTTTCTCAGCAGGAATTTGACTAACCTTTTCCGGTTGCTTTGCGAATCTTACATCGTCGCCGGTTTCGATGGATCCCGTATACAGGACTTCCCCAGAGACTTCTACTCTATCTCCGATTTCGGCGCTCTCACAATATATATTTCGTGCACGTGACCGGTCGTCTATTATTACTCTTGGTGCCGAGACCGACTCCACTTCGCCTCTAGAATCAATTTGCACCTGTCTTCCGGCCCTAACCCAGCCCTCGACTCGACTCCTGTGACCCAGCCTAACATCCTCCTTTGCAAAAATTCCGTTGTCCGCGCGAGCGCCTCCACCGATTTCCAGATTTCTGGCCTTCAAACTCGCTGCTCTAAAATCTCCTCCGATATCGACATCCCCTGCCTCTGCGTCTCCGCCTACTTCTATCGTTCCTCCTATGTCTAACTCACCGCGCAACCGTAGAGCATTCGCTATCGACAATTTTCCCCCAAGGTCAATACTTACACCACTAGCGTTGCCTTTGATCCTAGCAAATCCTCCAACATCCATATCGGTAAAGTCTAGATCTCCCTCCACCTCGAAAGTGCCTCCGACGTCAATTTCCTTACCTATGGCATTCCCTTTGAGTTTGGCAGTCCCGCCGACATCTATACTTCCGTATTCAATGGGGGCATCGACCGTCAAGATTCCGCCAACTTCGATCTCGTGAGATACGATTCCACCACCATGAAGGGTTGCTTTTCCTCCGACGGAAAGTTCCCGGGAAGCAATCTTTCCTTCAATCTCTAGCTTTCCTCCGACTTCTATTTCTTCTACGTCAACGTCACCGTGAGCGTCAAAGACCCCTCCCACGGATACAGAGTCGGCTTTGACGTCTTTGGTTTCAAATTTTCCACCAACTTCGATTTCACGGGCTTGGATCCTTCCTCCAACTCTGAGGCTGTTGTCCACTTCGACACCGTGAGCGTGAATATCCTTTCCTACCGAAAGACCCGCATTGTGTTCAATTGTTAATTCTTCGCAATGAAGAGATCCGTCAATCGAAATTGAATCGTCTCTTCCCTCAAAATCATCGCACTGCACGTTACCGGTGAAACTGACCCTGCCTCGGCATTCAATGTCGCCGTCGACAATGAGGTTTGCGCCCTCTCCCGTGCACCTGATCGTCGCGTCATCTTCAATCTCCAGATCTTCGTTTATGATAGAAAGATCAACGCTGCTTCCACGAGTAATTTTCAAACCCATTTCCTGACTCCTTTCTTAACTGCTATCTCTTTACTGGAACATTCCCGAAGAGTGATATCTTGTCCTTTGAATCAACGCCTTGCATAGCAAACATATAGTGCTTGGCGGAGCTCGACTTGAATTCGCAATTTTCGCACATCCACATTCTCTAGTTCGTCTCTCAGTCTATCTGATGATGATGTTTTTTGCATTTTTTGTTCATCAAGACAGACAGAGAAGTTGATTCCATTATATTCCTGGCTCACGTCCCTGACTCATTACAAGAACTCACAAGTTGTTAGTTGCTTCAATGCTCCCGACCGGTTGCACTTGAAGATACCGAATAATGATCTATTCCTGTAGAGGTTTTTCCCCTAAAATCTTAGTCTTCGAAATTGTTGAGGCAGCTTTCTCTTCCTTTGTAACCATTCCGAATTCAAGTGTTACTTCTGTCGCAAGTTTTCCGCTTTTCTCGATGAGACGCGCGAGATCCGCTATGGTCGAATAAGATATTTTCATGGTAAAGTTTCGGTATTCAGTAGCGCCTTCCTTCGTCGAAGCAGTGCCTCCGACTTTGGACGCCACAATCAGACCTATCGGATCTACATATTTCGGTTCAAGTTTCACGCTCTTCATCCTGATTACGAATCCCTTGTCAGAGGAAACCTTCGGACCGTACCAGTAGACCGAGATATGTGGTGCTTCAGAGGCGGATTTCCCAGGCAGGCTGGCGGTAACGTCCCAGAAAACGAGCTTCTCTATCGGGTAGTTCACTTTCTGGACTTCGTCAGGAGTCAATTGATTGTAAGATATCATCTTGTACTTGTTCGGCTCGACTCCAAGACCCAGACTCATTCGTGTAGCGCCGAAACAGAAAAAAGAGATTTTTCGTATAAGTGCGTTTCTAGGCTTGAGAGCCCGATAAAGTATATAGTTTCAATCGAAGACTTGACTACGAGAATTTGACTGAGCTACTCTATCTCTTCGATCACTATCTAAAGGAGTTCGACGCCTCAATTATCGAGACTCCCGACCCAAATTCAGTCGTCCTTGATCGAACCGCCGTCTATCCGCGCGGTGGGGGCCAGCCATCCGACAAAGCCAAGCTTGTAAGCAGCAACGATGGATTTACGATAAAAATCGTAGAGGCGATAAAAGACGAAGGCAAGGTGATTCACAAACTCTCTACGGCGCTGGATGAAACAAAAAGACAAACATTGCCAGGGAACAAAGTTCACGGAACGATCGACTGGGACCTTCGCTACAAACACATGCGCCACCACACTGCATTGCACATCTTGTCAGGTGTCGTATTTTTGAAATTCAATGCGCGAATTACTGGCGGACAGATTTATCCCGAAAGGGCGAGGCTCGACCTTGCACTTTCTGATCTCAGCAAGGAAAGACAGTCGATCATTGAAGAAGAGATGAACAAGATTGTAAACGAAGATCACGAGGTCAAGACGGTGTGGCTCGATAGAGAGGAGGCCTTGAAGCGATCAGAATTGTACCGCCTAACCGGGGATATGCTCCCAAAGGGGGTTGAGAAATTGCGCCTAGTCGACATCGTGGGTTTCGATGCCCAGCTGGACGGCGGAACCCATGTTTCTCATACAGGGGAGATAGGAAAGATCAAGATCTCAAAGACAGAAAACAAGGGAAAAGACAACAAGCGAATCGAGATCGTCCTAATTTAAATCTCAATCAATTCGTGATCCAAAGCGGTTATGTTTTCTGACTTTGAACGTCCGACGATTATATTATCCTCTATTCTGACCCCAAACTCGCCCGCAATGTAAATTCCTGGCTCTACAGTAAACACCATTCCTGATTCTAGCTTCGAGTCGTTCCCCTCTCTAATGTAGGGCTCCTCGTGAACCTCAAGGCCCAACCCGTGCCCCGTCCGGTGGAAAAAGTATTTGCCGAATCCAGCCTTCTCGATAACCGACCTCGTTGCCCGATCGACCTCCTCTGCGGGTGTCCCTTTCTTCGCTGTTTTGGCGCCTGTCTCTTGAGCATTCCTAATAATAACGTAAATTTCTCTTTGCTTTTGGGAGGCCTTTCCAATCGAATAAGTCCGCGTAAAATCGGCAAAGTACCCATCCTCGTTTGGGCAAGAAGCGTCTACAATCAGAATCTCTCCTTTGTGGATCTTCTTAGCGCTGGGAGTTGAGTGAGGAATTGCAGAGTTCGTTCCTGATTGAATTAGTGGTGGCTCTGAATTCTCCAAGTGCTGTTCGGACAGGATCTTCATAATCTCAAAGGCGACTTCGGACTCGCTCATCCCCTCTTTCACAATTTCTGGAATGGCCTTGTACGCCTTTGCGAGTTTCTTTGCGCAATCCTTGATCGAACTAATCTCGTCATCGTTCTTGATCAAACGAAGGGAAGCTATCTCCGAAGTTATAGGCACAAAATCTTGAACACGCAATGCCTCTCTGAATTGTTCCATTTGTCCCAGCCTAAGGGCTTCTTCGCATGCAATTTTGCGAGAGTGATTTCCATTGACACTGTTAACGGCTTGTATTAGGGCATTTCTGTATCCTTCATTGTCAGTCCACGGAAAGACGTTGTCGACGCTACTTTTCTCCGATTTCCCAACATCGAGCTTTGGAATAACCAGAGCAGATCTCAAACCGTCTTGACTTACGAGTCCGCAGCAGAATCTTTCAAACGAATGACCGGCGTAGTTGAAAAAGTACCGGAGGTTCGACTCTGTCATTATTGCGACAAGATCCAGCTTTTTAACAGAGATTTGCTTCGAAATCGCCTGGCGACGTTTTCCAAAGTTCAAGTCTTTCCGTTCTCCGATAGAGTCTCAATAGAATCGCCTCTTAATCATTTTCAGCGTGCCAAAAAGAGTGAAGTGGAAAAGAGAAAAAAACCTCTTCTCCTCTGCATTTAGTCCAGTTCTATGAATTAGCTATCTGCGATAACCGATCAGCGATTTCTCTTATGCGGTCTTTTGTAGCTTGAATTTTATTAGGACTAGACTTTGCCAGATCCTCAAGGTATGATACGTTATCGCGCATTTCAACAAGGACCCCCTCGACCGAATTTTGACCTCGTTGCATCGGAGCTCCGAAAGGCCAATCAACTTCCTCTTTCCCTTTCTCCGTCAGCTCGTACCTCCCGTCGGTTCGCTTCTGAATCAGGCCTTCCTGAGTCATTTCATCGAGCAGAGGATATACGGATCCAGGCGAAGGCCTCCATCCGCCGAAACTCATTTTTTCGACCTCGTCGATAATTTCTGCCCCATTCTTAGGAGATCTACCGATCACCGACAGTACCCAGGGCCTAAGAAAGCCTCGCTTTCCGAATCTAAATTGTCTGAATGGAAACATGATAATCGATATCGAATATCCGATATTGGCATATAACGTTTGTGTCGACCTCGAATCTCGAAAGCCATCGAAACCCTCTGTTCGCGTTTTCACGTTTTTTGCGGGAAGAGCGTATCAAAACACAAACACAAATAGATTCCCGTGAGTCATTCAAGAGCGTAAGATAATGTGTAGAATGCTGGCAGTCATCCCCAAGTCAAATTCAAGGATCGACCCTCAGTTGGTCATGGCATTCAGGGAACTGGCCTCATGTGGAATGATTCCACCCGGATCGAAACCCGGACACTCAGACGGTTGGGGCATAGTTACTTGGATTGACGGCGTTCCGACCTATCTGGGAAGAGAACCGAAAGACGCCATGACGGACGAGAAATACGAAAGAGCTTGCGAGACTATTTCTTCATTTGACCACGGCGCCCCTCTTTTGGTTCATTTGAGGAAAGCTTCAGTCGGTCTAAAGATAGTGGCCAACACCCATCCTTTTGTCAGTGGTAACTGGGCGTTCGCTCATAACGGAACTATTAGAAAACTGAACTTGAAAAAATCAACCGACAGTGAATGGTTCTTTCATTGTCTGCTGAAAGAGTTTGAGGCCAATAACGGAGATATGATTAGGGCAATCGAGGAGCAGGTAAGAACAGTCCACGCAAGCTACCATTACACGAGCATCACATTCAATTTATCCAACGGAAAAGAAACATATGTCTATAGAGACTGCTCAAAGAATCCATCTTATTATGGAATGTATTACACCGAATCACGGGATTCGGTAGTAATCTGTCAAGAGAAATTCTTCCCTTCAGATTGGCAGGTTGTCGCGAACGGTCAACTGTTGAAATTTGATACATCTGGAAATCATGAAACTATGGACATTGCAAGTTCGATTCTAGTCTCTCCCTAGCATGAGTGTTGACAATGTCAACTGACAGATTACACCACGACGCTCGACTGAGAGGAACTGTAACTGAACGCGCGATGTAGCATCGGCATATTACTCTGGATAGCCGAGGTAGGATCAACATATATAACATAGACTATATGATCTAAAGCAAGAGCACCCTGCCAGTACGAATAGGCAGACTGGCTAGAAAGATGATAGTCCAAAGGTGCGGGTGTGATATGATAGCTCGGCGTGTACCACCACATCAGCGTGTACCAATTGGATTCTATATTGTCGCTCGTCGGTACATCAATGTGCATCCAATTGGCCGCCGCTATGAGCCCGGTGTTAAGGTCGGCTTCTTGCGGTCGAGTTGTCGTCAATACCGAATAACCTGAGGGATAGAGTGAAATTACGACAATCAATACTATTAGGGTCAACGCTATGATGTAAGTGAGAGAGTTGGTTCGTGGCGCGTCTTTGAGCGAATTTGCCGCGGGTTTCGCCTTTTCAACAACTACATCAACTACACTGTCGCTGTGATCATACTGGCGTTCAATGAAGAAAAGATGATCGGAGAGACGATCCGGTCATGCTTACGGCAAACCAGACTCCTTAGGAGAATATTCGTAGTCGACGACATAAGCACCGACAGAACAGCCGAGGTCGTGAGAAGTCTCTCTGCTATATACCCGAACGTGATCCTTGTCAGAAATCGCAAAAAGATGGGAAAGGCCGGAGGAATTAACTACGTCTTGCGCCACCTCGTCGAGGACATTGTGCTAGCAATTGACGCAGACACTTTCCTCCACGCACAATCCGTGGAGAACATAATTAGGGCATTGCGTTTTTACGGAGCTGTTGCGAGAGGTTATGTTATTCCCTACACTGAGCGCGGGAACCCGTCTCCGTTCATGATCCATCGCGCATACGCATACATCTACGGCCACGAGATAGAAAAGAGAGCACAGGAATCAATCAACGGGCTGATCGTTCTAGCCGGTTGCGCCGCCGCGTACAAGCGAGAAGTCCTCCTAGAAATGGGTGGAATGTCCCGCGAAACAATCGTCGAGGATATGGATTCGACCTGGCACCTCATCGAAAAGGGATACAAGACAATCTGCACCACGAACGCATTCGCCTTCACCGACGAACCCGAGAATTTTTTGTAGCTATAGAAGTCAGCTTGATCGCTGGTATGGAGGTTTCTTCGAGTGCTTGCATGCTCACAAATCGAAGATTTTCAAATCAAGGGCGCTTTCATTTTCCATAACCTTTGGAATCTTGCAGGGACTCTGGACCCCCTTCTTCTTTGGCTACCTGATCTATACTCTTTATCACGGAGACCTTCTGACCGGCAAGATTCTGATTGCTCTCAATTTCTTCCTACAGTTTGGAATAACTGCATTCCAAGCCTTCCGAACTAGAAGACTGAAAACCATCTTGCGCGGCACAATCGTAACTTTCGTACTATCCATGGTCGACACGATGATCTGGAACAAATGTGCAATCAAGTACGGCCTCTTGGGCAAAAAGGTCAAGACTTGGAGTATCGGTGTTCAAAGAGCCCATTGAGAAGAAAGAGAGATTATTGAAAAACTACGCATTTCTCCTGGCCGCATGATTTTAAAGCGCATGCCATTCCACTAATTTTAGTTATACAGAGGCACTAGCGGTCTATCTGTTGTGCTGCTAAAGCGCGTGGTCTCGAAGCCCCGATGCGCTATACAAACCCCGGAGTTGTTAACAAAAGAAATGAGCTATTCACAATCGAAGGTTTCCGAAAGTACACTACTCGTTTCGGAAATTTTTCATTCCTTTCAAGGCGAAGGCAAGAACATAGGCGTCCCCTCGGTCTTTCTAAGGCTCGCAGTGTGCAATCTGCACTGTTGGTATTGCGACACGAAATACACTTGGCTGTACAACGAGAAGCTTCTCGAGACCGTACAAACCGAAACGCGAAAGCTGAGTATTTCAGAGGTCAAACCCGATCTAAAGATCTATGATCCGAAGGATGAAATCTTTCACCTGTCAATTACCGAAGCGGAAAAGATACTTTCATCTTACAAATGCGACCATATTGTGATCACCGGCGGAGAGCCCCTGATACAACAAGCAGCCCTGGCCCCACTCTTGGATCACATGCGAGCTTCTTCTCCGAAATTCTTTGTCGAGATCGAAACAAACGGGACTATAACTCCAAGTGATATGATGAAGAAACTCGTAACACAGTGGAATGTCTCCCCGAAACTAGAGTCATCAGGGAACAGTCGATATGCTAGCGAAAAGTCAAAGTGTATTGACTCTTTCAAATTTCTCAACTCTTATTTCAAATTTGTAATTCAAGATGAACGAGACATAGACGACACTGAAAAATTTGTAAAGAAATTCGAGCTGCCAAAAGAAAGAGTACTGCTGATGCCCGAAGCAACGGAAGTGTCAGTACTTGAAAAGAGAGGCAGCACATTGGCTAACTATTGCGAGGCAAGGGGGTACTCCTTCAGTTCGAGGTTGCACATTGCGACCTATGGAAACGTCCGAGGAAAGTAGGAGACAGAATGTAATGAATCAAAAAGCTGTAGTTATTGTCAGCGGTGGTCTCGATAGCTCCGGAGTCGCTGCCTATTGGATGCGCGAGGGTTACGAACTATATTTGCTAACATTTGATTATGGGCAAAGAGCATCGCAAGAAATCAACAGGGCATTGGAGATCGGAAAGAAGCTCGATGCCAGCTCGCACAAGGTCATTGACATTACCTTCATGAAGGAAATCTACGGAGGGTCAAACGTGCTTACGGACGAATCAAAACAAATGCCAAAAACTTTCCAGAGTAACATCATCGTGCCGATAAGGAATGCCGTGTTTCTAACGATCGCGACGGCCTATGCATTCAGTCTTGGAGCGAAAGTCGTTGCTTATGGTGCTCACTTAACTGATCAGCCATATCCTGATTGCCGCCCGCAGTTTGCAAAGGAATTGTCTGCTGCCTTGAATCTAGGCGATATCGATGCAATAAAGGGAGGAGCTCATCCAGAGGTAAGGATCTGGAGCCCCGCGATTGAGGGTCTGTCGAAAGACGCGATGCTCAAAATCTCATATGGAATTCTGGGAGATGAAGTATACAAAACTTGGAGCTGCTATCTAAATGGAGAAAAACAATGTGGTGATTGTGAATCCTGCAACAACAGAAAGAAGGCGTTCGAACTAGCCGGTATACAAGATCTTACGGTTTATGTGAATTCAAAACGACAATTATAAAGAATCCAAATCTTATTTATCCTTTGTAAAGTCGAAAGAGGAAATTTTTCTCTCAGTGCGGGGGTCGCCCAGCCTGGTCAAAGGCGCGAGATCCATTCTTGTCCTAGAAACACAAGTGGATTGCGAAGCTCAGGTTTTGGATAATGACTCTTCTCGAAGAGTCTAGAAATAAGAAACCTCGTCCCTTAGGGGTTCGTGGGTTCAAATCCCACCCCCCGCATATTTTTAACAGAAAAATTATTGAAGAAATCTTACATCGCGCTGATGGAATCTTCGTTAGATTGGAATTTGCCGGTAAGTGTTACGTTCTCTGCCATCAAGTCCTCTGCTTTTCTCAGATGCTAGACTAAAGTAGCTTGCGCGAAGTCAAGGCTCATAAGAAACTCTTCCAATCCTACCTTCCTTGGTACATTAGGTATGGCGACAGCATGACAGACCTTGCAGGCAAAATTGTTAGTACAAATCTCTCTTAGAGATTAAGACTGGCTAATTTCACCTTTTTAGAAGACCACGGAGCAAAACAGCGATAACTGCCTTAGGCACTGCTCTCCTTATTCTGATCGGAATCAATTGTTTCGTAGCAGGAGGCGTATATGTGATGATTCACTCGAATCTTGATACAAGATGTCTTCTTCGACAGACATCTACCCCAATACCCCAACCTTCACCTTCCAAAATGCAAGCTATTCCAGCCCCTACGTTTCGCTTGTCACGGTAGAGATCTATGATAGGAACGGGAATCCACTCCAGAGCATGACTTCGAGCGAGCAAGCACTATTCAATTATTACGATAAGACCGGAAGCATACCTTTCATGGACATATCTAACCACTTTGTCCTTGCAACGTCTCAGTACACTCCAAGTATACTGAGCGGAGCGGGATGGAACCATGTTGCGGTGCAGCTTGACAACGCCAGTAATAATTAAGCCATAAACATCGATGGTTCAGCAAACTCCATAATTGCGAATATCTGTGCGATTGACGGAAACAATCCTGCCGTAATATGTGACCAATCATTTGTCAAGAATGTTGGTAATTCTAGTTCAATATTCTCCGCAGCTCTTTCAACTTTATGATATATTTTGAGATCGTTTCAGCTATGCTAATCATCACTGTTATTTCTCCTACTAAATTATCTTCTTCGACATTGGCAATATTCCAGACAAAGATAGTTCGCTCTGTTAATCATCTCCTTTCTAATTATCATATGGTCTTGAAGGTATAATCCTATGCTCACAAAACAACACTGGCTCTACCTTTCGCTTTCCTTTGCAGGAATATGCGACGGCATCTACGACGCGTCTGAGTATCTGTCCCAGAATTTCAATAGCTATTCGATAAAGAATACGATATTTTCTTGCGGAGGCGTGGCCCAAAGCGGAGATACCTCCATTTCGTTCGGTCAGCTTGTGATTCCCTTCTGGATCACAGGCCTGGTTTGGTTTTCATTAACACTGATCGTCGGGATCATAGCTTTCAGGCACTACGTAGAAATAATCTTGATTCCTTTTCTTATGATCGGAAATATATTCACAGTCTACCTATGGTTCTTAGAGCTCAATGTAATTCACCTGATATGCCCTACTTGCCTCAGCCTATATCTCGTGAATTATGCAATGACCGCGATTGCCGTCTGGATGGTCGTAGGTGCGTTACAAGGTAGCAAAAACGTGGTGATCGTTGAACCTACAACATAGAAACAAGTTAGCAGGTAGAACCTAGAAACAAAATAATGCTGAGAGCTTCGACGGCGTACCAAATGCTGTCATGGTCAAGCGAAGAAATCGCTTTTTATCCCTGGTCAGCATTCAAACTCAAAATTTTAAACCTGAAGTCAGGAGTATTACGGTCTTTGAACCAAAGAGGCTCTTTTCTTTTTTTCTTTGAACCGCCGTTTCAGTAAAAGAGAAGAAGCGACCTCTTTATGTCCAAGAGCGCTAGTGGGATGTCCGCCATGCAATTTAGCTGCGAGTTTCATCGCTTTCCCTATCGACATTGCAGGAGTATAAGCACTAGGCGGTCTCTCCTTTGAAACGCCGCCAAAATGCCTTGAGGCGTGATGTGAATAGGTTTGCTGGGATCTAATAAACTTGAGGCATACGGGATACTGCTGACCGATCAATCTTATAGACAAAATCTCGGACCTTCCCAGATCGATAAATCGAGCAATTTCCTAAAAATCAGAATTTCCAAAAGAGAAAAACGAACTGCAAGTTCTTCTTGAAGACGGAAGTCTTTTACTGTATTTTAATAGCAAGAAGTGGTTTCACCACTCTAGCAGTTTCTCGGACTTCTTTCGTTTCCGAAACGGGGGACTCCATTTCAAGCTCTCTTGTCACCGCCGTGTAAGCCGATAGCGCCCTCTTGCCTCTTTCGGTGAGAATGAAATTCTTTCTTCCTTTGACCATCATGATAGAGATTAAACCCTGTTTCTCCATCGTTCTGATGAACATATGCGCGAACGACCACGATAGATTAGAGTGATACATGATATGAGTTTGGCGAGTCGCGCCGTCCGATATTGCTTGAAGAATCGAAATTTTAACTTCTAATTTAGAACGGCGCCGGCTTACTGCGTCAAAATAGGATTCGGACATCTTCGCTGCATCACTCATGACTTGGTTGTTTAATATCCTCGTCATCGGCGTCATAGTCGGACCCGAGATCTAACTCCTCTCTCAGAATAAGAAATTGCTTCAAGACCCCGAAGCCTTTGTCGGAGAGATGATATCTCTTTTTTCCTTTAGATTCTTCCGAAACTATCAGGCCTTTCTTAGCCAGCTTTTCGATGTACTCGCCTAACACGTTGTAAGAGAGATTTGACTTGTACATTATGTGGGTAGGCTTTTCAATGCCGCTTCCGACCGCGTAAAGAACGTCGCAATAAACTTCAACCTTGGAACGCCTGTCAAACTGCGATTTAGGCCTGAATGTAGAACAACTTTCATTAGGTGAATTCTGAGTCAGATATTTGGTTTCATTCATTCTGGATTCTAAACCGAGCCGGGGTTGATTTTTTACCTGACAGCGTATTAGATGGTTGACAGATGTTGTCTAAGACTTGCTAAAAGAAAGTTCTATTTTAACGCAATGTATTTCAGATATTATGTTCTCTCAAGGGAGTACGGGAAAAAGGAGTTCTAAGCCGAGCTGACCCCAATCTCACGCCAAGAGGACTATATCTCACTCCTTGAGAACTAATCTCGTTGACGTGCAAGCAAAGGAACTAGGGTAGGTCTTCGGACGAAATCAGATTTCCGAGCGTTATCTGTGCCTTGAGGTTGCAAATATTTGAAGGATTTACACCTGCAACAAATGGACCTATTTCGACCACAGAAAATTTTGCATGCTCAAGCTCCCACTTCTTCTCCGGGCTATTCGATGTAAGTTTGATTTCATTTCTCGCCTTTCGGAGAACCTGGCGCAGAATAACCGGCGGCTCTAGATAGTATTGGGTGTCCTGTAGATACCGTAGAATTTCATTCGCTTTTAGGTGTCGAACCCTATTACAAAGTAGTTTTAAAGAAAAACTATAGCTTGCTGATTGTCTGGAACAAACTTGCTTGAGTGGAGAGTTCCAATTCAGAAGAAGATAATATTGTTGCCCTTCGAGTTCTAGCTGGAGAGATCATCCTCTCCGAGCGGCGACTTTTTCTTGTAGAATTCCTCGCCGCTGGGATCTGGTACTTTGTCGACAAGTCCCAGAGAAACGAGTTGCTCGCTTGCTCTTTCGACATCATCGGATTCGAGTTCGGTTTCGAATTGCTTTTCGGTTTCTTCTTCAATTTGAAGCAGGCCCTTCGTTTGCATGTCTCCCAAGACGTACAGGATTCTCCCTTCCAAAGAATTCTTGTCCGGTAGGTTTGCGTTAGGGCGAGGAATCAAAGCTCCTGACTTTAATCTTTGTATGACGCTGGCCCAGTCATTCAAGTTCTTCTTTCTTTCTCTTCCCGTAAGCGTTTGCGTGAACTCGGTACTATTTGTTGATTCGTTGCTCTCCTTCCAAGTTACCTTTAGATTTGGCCTCCCTACAATGCCTTTGTGGCCAGAGACATCAGTAATCGATGACAAGGGGACGAAGACGTTTCTTTCATTCGTCTGTATCTTACCTAGGTCTTCGACTTCCGTGTATGACAGAGGGGCGAATGCACCAAACTCATCCCTCGTTGAGACCTGCGTAGTTCTACCGTCCGAAGCAAAAACCAATCTCTGATTTGTCAAAATGAGCGTACCCTGTACATCACTAGACAAACCGATAGCACTGCGCTTGCATAATACTCCCTGTTCCTGGGCAAGTATTATCTCGGTATCTCCATCTTGGCTCATCCGTATCTAACAGCCTCTGTACTTTTTGGCTTATTATTCACACTTTTTGTCTAGGCTGCCTCTAACGTTTGGATCCGAAGTTAAAAAGTCAAAGGAAAGCCACCGGCCCTCGCATCTCCTTTAAAATGGCGGATGCACCAAATTTCGATACGCAGGATCGTTCAAATTCAGAAAGTCATGCAAAACTTAATCTGCCTCAACATTCCCATCTTTCTAGTGCGATAGACTGTATTTCTTCGGCAAGATTTCTGAGGAAATTGCAATAGCCGGAGAAAACATTTAGATACTAGTAGGTATCTATACTATCCTTTGTAATAAGTAGTGAGCAAAATGAGCCAGACACAGCAAGTGGTGCAGGAGCACCTGGATGCTGGCGAGAGGAATTCCCGTGGACAGGGAAAGCCTGTAAATGACTCGTCAGGTCTAGAGTATTGTCCAGTTTGTCACAGGGAGTATCGGCATAAAGACTATCTCGATCATCTCTTCCAAAACAAGGACTGCATGCGTTCCTATTGGCAAGAAGAGGAGCGCACTCATGCTTACCGTGTGAGGCACAGGTCTCTCAATCGAAAGAAAGAGAGAGAAGCCTTGGCGCGCCAGCAAGAGGCATTGAGAACAACCGGTACCGTATTTGCGTAATCGTCAAAGTAATTCAACAAATTCGGTCATTTACTCCCCGACGGATTTTTTGATTTCTTTAGTCCTTCTTACAATCTAAATTATCCATCTGTATTCTGAGATCTGTTACTTCGCGAATCACAAAGCCTAAAGGCGCTTTCGGTATAGCTTCTAGGCTATTCATCTGACAATAGCGCAGGTCCGATTTTACTGTCGAATCCTGAACAGATTTCAGAAAACGTTACCACGGGAGCTAGGGGAAATAGTAAGCAGTCGAAGAGGAACGAACAAGCAATGCGGAATGATGGGAGCAAAAAAACTCACAAAGAGATACATGCCCACATCAAAGGGCGCGGCTATATCAGCAATGTTGCCCTAGGTCTTTCTGACGGACTAGTTACGAATATTGCCTTTCTTACTGGATTCGGTGGCGCTGTATCCGAAATCTCATTTATTAGAATCGCTGGCTTTGCGGCAATGCTGGCCGGATCGATTTCGATGTTTTTCGGAGGATTGCTCGCCGGGCAGTCTCAACGCGATCTTTTCAAGGCTGACGCCGCGAGAGAACTCCACGAAATAGAAAGCGAGCCAGAAGAGGAGAAGGAAGAGCTTCGTTCTCTATACCTCGAGAAAGGATTGACAAAACAAGAAGCGGACATTGTGGTTCGCAGGGTTACGTCCGATAAACGAAAATGGCTCAAGGAGCTCCTATCCGAGGAACTGCATATTCACGAAAGCGAGCTCGAGAATCCATTCAAAGTCGCGCTAATCACCGGATTAGCTTTTCTCGCTGGTGCGTTTGTTCCTCTTTTCCCATACTTGCTTACGGACGTAAGGCAGACCGCCCTTATAGCATCGATTACTCTTTCTCTCGCTTTCCTATTCTTCGCGGGCCTTTGGAAGGGTCAGATTCTACGACGAGACAGATTCAAAAGTGCTGCTCAGATGCTCGCGATTGGAGGCGTAGCTTCCGCAATTCTATACGTCATTGGACTCGCGCTCCACATATTTGTCTAGATTTTCTGGAACTTGCCTGTCTTGCCATTGTAAGTTAGAAGTTCGGCATAAATCGCCCAATGTATCAGGAGCGTTTGAATCATGAATTCGTTTATTTCGTCCTTGTGATGCCATGTAATGCCCCTGCGCTTCAGGTCTTCCGCTACTTTTTGAACGGAGATGTTCTTCTTATTCGAAGCTAGTTCGAGAGCCGTTTTGAAGGGCTCGATCTTGGAAAGCGCGTCCTTCAATAGTTTCACCTTGTATTTCGAAGCTTTTTGAAATTTGAGTCCGAAATCCGTGAGCGAAACGTCGCCCTTGTCTGCTTTCACGAGGCCAAGAATCTCTGCAGCGTCTAGAATGGGAAGGAGTGTTGTGAGATCGGCTCCGAATTCGTCCGCTAATCTCGAAGCGTCAATGACGGAACCAAGTCCTCCTGTTATTTCGACAAGTCCTATTACCTGTCCCGCCCTAACATTTCCAGGCATCATCGGGGGCCTTTCTGGATTCAAAGCTGGTACGTGGTTCTCGGATGCAGTCTCCCCAAAACCAGCAACATGCGAACTCTTGGGCTTTTGGTCGCCGCTCGTAGATCCAACTGGTACTGCTTTCATTTCTCTTATTCCCATTCTATCCACAAAACAATGATTGACTATGCTAGGAGAGAATACAGCCTATCGACCCAGCTGAAGAATTCTTCCGACTTTTTATTGCGGGGTCTGGGCATATCTATCTTCACAGATTCCACTACGTGGCCTGGTCTTGGAGAAAGGACGACCGCCTTATCAGCGAGTTCGACGATCTCCTCGACGTTATGACTTACCATAATTACAGTCTGAATCGAAGAAGTAGGATTAATTAGTGTTGAATAAATCTCCTTTCTCAGGTGCTCGGCTGTAAGATCGTCGAGAGCACTGAAAGGTTCATCCATCAGCAGAACCTGAGGCTCAAGAGCAAGCGCACGGGCAATTCCAACTCTTTGTTTCATCCCTCCGCTTAATTCACCAGGGTAGACGTTCTCGAAGCCCTTTAACCCCGTGTCTTCGAGAGCCTTTAGAGCCTTATCTTGCTTTTGTTTATCATTTAGTTGATGGTTACTCGACAGACCAAATACTACATTCTCGAGAGCGGTCTTCCACGGAAGAAGAACGAAATTTTGGAAAATCATGGACACTTCGCTTCTGGGTTGCGTGATTGGCTGATCCCGAAACTTCACGACCCCGGATGTTGCATGATTCAAGCCTGCTATGATCCTTATCAAGGAGGATTTTCCACAGCCCGACGGACCAGTTATCGCGATGAACTCGTCCTTGAAGGCTTGCATTGAGACGTCGACGAGAACCGGGAGTTGTTCCTTTTCCTTTCGGAAATCTAAATTCACGTGTTCTACAGAAATTATTGGTATTGAGGATGATGTCGCAGCCACATTGCCAACTGACACCGTACCCGTGGGCATACTGTTACCGATCTGAGTAGCTGAGATAAAGCTGCCACGACTTCTCCAGAAGGTACTACCGGGTTCGGTTGAGCGCGAATTCATTCCTCGTCACCTTGTCTAACCGAATTGGTTTTATTCATTTTCATAAAGAGTAGGCAACTCCTTTCGTTATCTGTTGTAAGCATACCGTTTTGTCACGTAATGGTAGACACGACGCCAAACCAATAGATTGAACGCAATAATGAGTGCTGTCATCGAAAGCACAGCTAGTGTGAGTGTAAGAAGGTCCGCATTCGGCTGCTTGTCTGCTGCGAGAACAATCACTTTTCCGATGCCGTTGACCACTTGAGTGTATAAGAAAAATTTACCAGATATCGTTGTAGTCCCGAAATACTCCGCGACGATGAGCGTATTCCACGCTGCTCCGATAGCGGTGATGGACCCAGTAACAAATGCTCCTGCTATAGCAGGCAGATACACATTCCTCCACGCTTGCAGAGTAGATACTCGAAATTCCTTTCTTAGTTCCCAAAGTTCCGCCGGTACGCTACGAATTCCTGCGATTACGTTGAAAATGACATACCAGATCATTCCAAGAAAGATAACAATCGCGGCAATCGCTTCGCCGTTTCTTGTAACATAGATAACAAGCAATGGTAAAATCATGGGAGCAGGGACGGAAGCTACAATTTGAAGAACGGGCGATGCCGCGTCATATAGTCTCGAATTCAGGGCAATTATGATACCTGCTGGGACGGAAACTAATACACAAAGAAAGTAGACGTACCAAATCCTAACGAATGAGAAAGCCAGACCCTTTACCACATTTAATTCATCCGCAAAAAGGACTGCGGATGAAGGCATGTGAATCGCGGCCCCATGCCCTGAAATGAGGTAAGCTCCAATCTCGAAGGCGACAAATACCCCGAGGGCAATCAAGACAGAATATTTTATCCCTCGCTTAAATCTGGAGAGCGAGGAACTGAGACGGTTTACTCCAGTTCCGTGACTAAGTAAAAACAGCTTTGAGATACTCCTATGATTTACCCAGGAATAGAACTTCATCAGCGGATCACGTCTAACGGGTCTAGGCTCTTCTACGAATTTGTACTTCTCCGCCCACAAAGCAAATTCTCTTAGAAACACAAACTGCCAAACTATCACGGCTAGAATAAACGCAACGAAGGCGTACAGGTATCCGGCGGTATTGCCCGAATTTATGTAAGTGAACATCGCGATACTTATGCCCTGAATGTGATACTGTTGGGTCAGATTGCGGCTTCCAAGGGTGAGAACCTCGCTTGATACGAGATAGAACAAGCCGACGCTCCAAGATATCTGACTGTTGTAAGCTATCCTGCTGAGCGAGGCGGGGATGTAGATCGAAGTAATCCTCTGCCAAACGGAAGAGCCGGCTATCGAAGACAAGTCGATGTAGTCTTGTGGGACAGATTTGACGGACTCGTAAACGGCGAAGGTTATGTTCCAAGACATGCTCGTGAAAATCAAGAAAATGATTCCAATGTTTACCCCAACCGCGGAAGGGATCAGCGCGACAATGCCCAAAATGACGATGGGAAAGAAGCCCAGGATCGGAACTGATTGGAATATATCGAGCAGCGGTATTATGATTGATTCTGCTTTCTTGTCTCTAGCAGCAAGTATCCCTACGGCAAGGCTAAAGCCTATACTCAACACGAGAGCAATAAGCATCCTGCTCCAGGAATAAACTATGTCAAGCGCAATTTGGAGAATTGAGAAAGCTGCCGTGACCTAACTTCTGCTCCCTTTAGTCGATGAGAAGATACCATGGACCTTTTGATAACTGATTGTTTCACTTTCGCTCAAACATGGGAACCGAGCTGCCCATGTAATTTACCTATTCATAGCAGTCCCTGTATCGATTTGATAAACTCCCAAGTTCTTTTAGACCACTCCATTTACGTATTTCGTGCTTGCCAATTGTTCAGGAGACGGGAAGATCCTCCAGCGAAGCACTCAAAGAACTGCAATGAACAATGATTAGCAATAATTTAACAGCGCATCTAGGATATGGAAGTAGAGGGCGCAATGGCGGTACTTGTGGCTTCTGATTTAGTAATCTGCTTTGGGACTTCATTCTCTTCTTTCCTATACATTGCGATTTTAGCTAGCGCGATTTTAGTTCGTTTCTGATAATATTCCGCCTTCGACACGTAGTTCATCCATTCGGGATACGTTGGAGCAGATTCCGCAAGAAGAAGAAGTATGTCTACGACCTTGATATATCTCGGAATCGCTTCTTCATTATCGCCCTCTTTTTCCAAGCTCTCTCCTTGCTTCGCAAGAACCTTTGCGTAATCGAGGAGCTTCGTCATCTTGGTAGGATCCATGCTCAAGTCTTAGACTATTGCCATAGAATTCGGAGATACCAAAAGGGTCGCTGTCAAAATCAGTAAACTATGCAATAGAATTGAATGCACTTAATTACAGAATCGTGATACTTCTTTCTCAAGCGAAGTTCCAACTCCATTTCTTCGTAGAACTGAGATTATCTTTACAAGTTGCAATCAACTTGTGAAATATAATGAACTAGTTAGGTTTTGATTTTCCGATCATGAAACCAAGAAAAGCAATTAGCGATATCTATTCGCCATCTCCAATCATTTAGCTACCAACCTCGCTAGTTAGGTCCTTGTTGTCGAATTCTTAGAGCAATTGCAAACAATCCAAAAGGGCTACGAAGACTATGAGCAACGAATCATCAACTCAGAACACTGAAAAGATAAAACCCTACGCGGTAGCAGCACATGGAGTTCATTTTGATCTGAGTAGCTGCAGTTCATCACCCGGTATCAAGGTGGGTAGTCCGGCCATGCTCGTTAAATGCAGAGCTTGCGGGAGGGAATTTGATAGTACGTTCACTGTCGACGACTTTGCCAAACTGCGCTTGGATCAAAAGGAAAGCGGGACTCTACACTTGTGCCCACATTGCGGGACATTGGGGCTGTACGTAATTCGCGACTATTTTGAACACAAGTAGTGGATCTGATACAACCAAACTGACAACAGATTATTTTAGTTTCTTTGCGTAACCTTTATCGGCGGCAGACCTCCGACCCTCGTTATACGCAGGGACCAGAACAGACACGAGAGGCTTGTAATGAGGATTATAGGCTACCTTACTCTCCTTTATTTTCTGCTTCAAAGCAAGGGGGATCGAAAACGAAATGAAGAAGAATGTGATGCTGAAACCCACAATTATTACCGACCTGAATAGCGCCTGAACGGGCGAGCCCAAGAATCCGTAGTGCGCGAGTACGAGCGAAGGGGCGAGGGGCGCGATTGCGACAATGAATATGATGCCGGGAAGAATGCTTCTCGATTTGGAATTGTCTCGCATTCTTTCCCTATCCAAATCCTTGGACGCCTTGTCTGCTATGTAAAACACGTAGAGAACTCCGGCGAAAGCGAATGCCGTCGCCACATAAAGATCGAGCGTCCGAATATCAAAGATAACGAGCGCGAGAATCGAAAGAGATACAATGGCGAAAAAGATGGAAGATACTTTCAAGGCAAAATATTTACAATTTCCAATCGGCTAGCTTTTTCGTGAGTCATATTGCCAATTGGAAGTGGAGCAATTCTCCATGGGAGACTGAGATTTTAGCGAACAAAAGTGGCCCTGGAGCTTTGAACCCCGCTCATTTCGTTTGGAACTACAATCCTGTCTGCATTCACCAATGCTTCTTCGATATCTTTTCCTTCGTAAACGGTAATCCTATAGATCGTAGGATAATTTCGGGCCCTCTCGGTAAGGTTAGGGACCGCGAGTACTATCGCACTATAGTCTACATCACTAATCTTGCCGTATTCCTTTGCTATCTCTTCGAGCTCGATTGGCTTGTTGGAAGCTAGTACCTCAAGGAGATATTCCTTTTCGATTACCTGCCCATTT
>JASHOD010000100.1 GCA_030041295.1 Nitrososphaerales archaeon | reverse complement strand
GTTCTGCGCGCTTTACATACTCTGGAACAGTTTCTGCTTCCGAAGTATTGAGAAGTAGAGAGAACATCTTTCTCGACACTACGACGTTTGCTACGACTTCGAACTTGCTTCCCCTTACGTTGTGAAAGATGATTGCTTTATCATGTTTTTCGGCAGCTTTTACGACAGCTGAGAGCTCGAATTTCGGATCGACTTCTTTTTCAACATGGAGTAACAAATCAGCCAAATCTAAAATATCGAGGTAAGACCTCAGGTCGCGTGTTGTCATCGGAATCTGATTTCTATGAACAAGAAATCCAGTATATTACTGTAGTTTGAAAAATTGAAAGCGATGAAAAACAGATAAAACGGACGAGCTGGATGCGGTTAGTAATCATCTAGGAATGCACAATCTACGTTACCAAGGCCATGTTACACCGAGATACAGCAACAAATACAGAATGGGATTGATCGTACCTTCTCTAAACGTGACCATTGAACCCGAGTTCAATATCATCGTACCTCCTGATATCTCAATTCACGCAACTCGATTGAAGCTTGAAAGGGGAGATATCGAAAGTCTAGAGAAAATGGCGAAGAAAACAGAGGAGGCTTGCGAGCTCTTGGCTTCAGCGAATGTAGATGTCGTTGTATATGCATGTACCACTGGGAGTCTCGTCAAAGGGTTAGACTGGGAATCCGATCTTGTAAAAAGAATGAAGGCGAGAACTAATGCTGAAGTTACCACTACAGCACGGGCCGTGGTAGACTCACTCAAGGAAATGAAATTGCGTGCCATATCTGTCGGCACACCTTACACAAAAGAATTGAATAGAATAGAAAAGGAGTTTATCGAATCTAACGGAATCAAAGTTGTGAAGATCAAAGGACTAGGATGTGTGCGAGGAGAGGACCTTCACAAGTATGATCCTAAGAAGACGCTGGAGCTCGCCCTGTCGGTGGACAACGAAGATTCAGAGGGAATATTCCTAAGTTGTACTGACCTAAAAACTGTGACCGTTATTGAACAGTTGGAGAGAAAGTTGAAGAAACCTGTTATCAGTAGCAACACCGCAACTCTCTGGAAAACTCTCCGCGTGATGAAATACAAGAATGCGAAGATTATGAGATGCGGAACGCTTCTGCGACAGATTTCTTAGCTTGAACCTTTAGATTCCCTGATAAGGCGAGCAAGCTTTTCCTTGTCCTTCGTAAATTCTACGTATTTCTTTACATGATACGACGGCGAGTAGCGCGATCTCACTATGAAATTCAGTATATTCACGATTGAGCCATGGATATCGGCGGGTATAGCGTCAACTCCTGGCTCCGCAAGACCAGATGCGGGATTGATGTAACCTAGTTCTGCAGATTTTCCAATGAGATATTCCTCCATCTTTCCATCATGCAATAACTCGGGGGACTCGAAATGAAAAGAAATCATAGCTTCAAGTGCCGATGCACCCCAATTCGACGTTCCGACAACAATCAATGAATCTGTGGAGACTGACGAAGCCACCCCTCCATGACAGGGGCATCCGCAATCATTCCCGGTTGGTAAAATCTCACGCACCTCCTTTTCTATGCACCCCATGCCTATTTCATTTCCTGCATCCCCTATTCCAATAGTTGGTATGCCTGCACTCTTGGCTGCCTCGATTAGAGCATCCACTTTGGCGGACAATGGTGATAAATCGACTCCAACTCCACTGTGGTACACTCCCTTTGAATTAGGGGATGCTTTTTCGATTGAAATTAAGGCGGCTGGAGATACTCTTTCGATCAGACTAGCTGCTTGATTCTTCGCTTCCTCTATGTCCAGAGTAAATCCATCGACAGCTGCTTTTCGATAGCCTTCGCTTTTCTTGGTGGAGTATTCTTGCCTCAGTCCCAATCCTGCATACTCTAGCAATTTACCCATCCTCGTAACATAAGCGGGCTCTGTTACGATCACTGGAGTGAGGTCCCACGCAAGATTGATTGATCTGGCAAGGCTCGCAGCTCCAACCGGACCGTCAGTCTCGGGTTCTAACCAAGGAGGCACAACAAACCCGGTAAGGATCAGAACTGACTTTGAATCTGATCTTTCGATCCCTCTTGTTAGATTTTCGAATGCGTGGTAAACAAGTGGCTTTCCGATTTTTGATCTAGCGGCAGCGTACAGATCTAAGACTACCGGTTTCTTTGCAAGAGATGAACCTGAAAATACCGGAACAGTGACCAATCGGTCAATGATCTCGGCAATGTTGGATAGATCATTCTCGTTGGCATCACCGGTTGAATGCGCCATTCTCCCTCTTTGGTCCTTTCTTTCAATTAGTTAAGAACTTTCTATAAAAGGAAGCGATCTGTTCTGTAAAATTAAGATTTCTAACCCTGGAATCCTCTTGGGACACGCTCATTTGTAACAGATTTTGCATAGAATTGAAGAGATTTGGAAGAGAAGATGAAATTTGACTAAATAGAGCTCTCTTTTTCTGCTCTAACTGATCTAACCATGATCAATCTTTCTTCAATCAAGAAAAGAAAAACGTTAGCACTATCTAGTATCACTGTCTCAATAATAACAATCGCTGCAATCATAGCCGTCTTCGGCGCGTTCACAATTTCTAGCGGTGCAGTCAGCGCCTCATCTGTAACAGGAGCCGTATTCATTCTCGACAACGCCGCTTCGGGAAATAACGTCACAGCCTATGCGAGGGGAGCAAATGGGGTTCTCAGTTCCACCGGGGTCTCGTACCCAACAGGAGGAACGGGTACGGGCTCAGCCCTAGCCAGTCAAGGTGCGCTTGCCTTGACTTCGACCGGCCATTGGTTACTCGCCGTTGATGCGGGGAGCAATCAAATTACCGTCTTTAAGGTGCTGGGTGCATCTCTTGCGTGGGCAAGCATAACGGGTTCGCAGGGAACCGATCCGATTAGCCTCACCGTCTCGAACAACCTCGTCTACGTCTTGAACGCAGGTTCAAACAACATCGCAGGATTCTACCTGAGTAACACTGGTGCCCTCACTTTCATTCCAGGTTCAAACCAGCCCCTAAGCGGACAATCTAGTCCTTCTCCAGAGCAAATCGGTTTCAATCCTCAGGGCAATATTCTTGTCGTAACAGAGAAAGGAACAAACCTCATTGACACATACTCCGTCAATTCAGCTGGTGTCGCAAGCGCGCCCTTTAGTCAGGCGTCTGCAGGTTCTGGCCCCTACGGCTTTGCGTTCACGAGCAAAGGAATACTTGTTGTAACAGAAGCTGCGACAGACACAGTGTCATCCTACTACGTATCGAACAACGGCAAGCTAGTTACGATCAGCGGAGCGATTCCGACGTTTGGAAATGCGCCCTGTTGGTTAGTGATAAGCGGGAACAACCGATTCGCCTATACGACAAATGCACATGGCGGGACTATCTCGACGTTCCACATTACGAAGAGCGGAGTCCTTGTATTGCAGAGTTCGGTCGCTGCACACACTGCAATTCCTTCACTCGACATGGCTTTCGCACAAAACAGTCACTTCCTCTACGTCAGCAATGGCGGAATGATCACTGGCTTCCATGTCTATGCAAATGGCGCCATTTCGCAAATCACAACAGTCAGTGGAATACCATCAAGCGCAGCTGGTCTCGTAGCATTCTAGACGATCCAACTCTAACGAAAGGAAATCTCTAAATTGGAATGATCTCAGCGAGAACAAAAATTGGCCTTCTTTGTTTTCGTAAGACATTCCTTCCTTCCATTTTTCCTCCAACTCGCCCCACTTTTTGAATTATTTTTCTGATTGAGGGATGACAGGAAGTATCACGCGCGAGGGATAGTGCTCATTATGATACACTTTCTGCTCGGCAAGTATCATCTCCGAATCTTCTCCAAACTTGTTTCCTGTATTGGGATTGCGGTCGTACTTTGGAAAGGAACTGCTCGATATATCTAGTCTCACGCGGTGCCCTTTGAGGAATACATTGCTTGTCACCCATAGATCAATATCAAATTCATAAACGACGCCCGGAGAAAGTAGTTTCGGCATTTCGAGCGATTCGCGATACCTTCCGCGGATTATCCCTTCGGTCAAATGCATAGAGTATCCGTTTGGAAACACGTCGGTAAGCTGCGCCCAGAAATCGGTATCTCGCGCCGACGTGGATGCGAATAATTTGACCCGGACAGGCCCGGTGACATCAAGATCCGATGAAATAGTCGAGCTCGTGTAGACGAGGACGTCATCTCTTCTCTCTATTGAGCGCTGGTCGTTCGGTCCCTCTGCTGGAGTCGTTGATGGGTCAAAAATGTTCGGGCACGGGTCGCTTGGGTCGTACCTATAGCTGTCCAAATGATCGTCACCATGCTCTAGCTTATCCGTAGAAAGAACCCCGTCGCCGAATGACGTGTTTGCCTTCCCCTCACTGTGTATGAAGTATTGCAGGTATGTTGTGGATGCAAGAGGCCAAGAGTCGATCTTGCGCCAGGTATTCCGCCCCATGGCGAAGAGATCCACTTTTGGCTCTTCCATGATTCCGTTCTCGATTCCTTTGAGCCAGTGATCAAACCACTCGAGCTCGATTTGGCTCAAATCGATTAGGGCTGAACCGCCGAAATCGATCTCGCCTAGTTTTCTCGTTTGATTTACGTGATGAGGCCATGGACCGATTATGAGTTTTTGATTTCTTCTCGCGAGCTCGCTCTTGCTTGACTCTTGAATTCTTGTGTAATTCAGGTGAGTTCCAATTAGGTCATCATCGTACCAACCCGAAACATGTAATACCGGGACTAGGACATTAGCTAACTTGTCTTGGTAGAACGACTTTTTCCAGAAATCGTCGGCTGAGGGATGGTCGATCCACTTCTGCCAGATGGGTGAATTTTTGCGGCCAAATTTTTCGTCCATCGTTCGCAGCGGAAGATGATAGTAATTCCTTGCGGAATCAAAGATCGATGGATCTGTGTTTTTCCTTCGATCTATTGTTGCCATCCATTCCACCATCCAAAGCTCCAAGGTTCCGTTTTGGAAGGGTACGTTCAATACCGGATCAGGAAGTGCGACGGTACAAATCATCGCTTTGAGATTTGGGGGAGAGAGAACGGCCGTACTCATTTGATTCCAGGCTTGATATGATGCGCCGATCGTGCCGATCGTGCCGTTGCACCAGTCCTGTTTTGAACACCAGGCAAGCGTGTCAAACCCGTCCGTTGGATCGTCGAAGAAAGGTTGGTAGACTCCATCCGAATCGTTCTTGCCCCGACAGTCCTGTACGACGTAGGCGTATCCTCGACTAGCAAAGAATTTGCCCTCGTCGGAGAATCTCTTTTGGAAACCCTCGACAGTCATGTAAGGAGATCTTGTGACGATTGTTGGAAATTTGCCGCTCGCATCGGGCCTAAAGATATCTGAAGAGAGCCTGATGCCATCTCGCATTTCTTGCTTGACACTGAAATCAAGCTTGACATCATATCTTTCTTCATCATCGTGTAGATCTGTTGATTGCGACGAGGATTTCATCATAGTCTCTTTACCCCCTCTCTCTATCACCATGAATAACAATTGCCTTAATTAGTGATTTTTCTTTACAACATTTACTGCCGGTGCGTCGAAAATATAGCGTCTAAGACAATGCTAATATAATTCGAGTCTTTGTGTTGCACGCTATATGGCTGCTTCAAAAGCGACAGGGTCCATTTTCGCGAGAGACGCCACTGGTTTAGTGAAACAAATTTCGGGGCTCGACGCGCTTGGTATGGTAGTGACCCAAATGGGCCTACTGTACGTCTTCAACGTCGTTGCGTTTACTCCTGCGTTTTATCCGACGGCAAATCCACTAGCCGTTCCATTGGTAGGTGTATTGTTAGTTCTGCCTATAGCTGGAATGTATATTTTATTCTCAATAGCAATGCCTAGAAGCGGCGGAGACTATGTTTGGACAAGCAGAGTTTTCAGTCCTGGAATTGGATTTACCACAAACTTCGCACTGACTCTGATTGTAGTATCAGTTGTCGCTTCCGTAGCACCTTGGATCGGGGATTGGTCCATTGCGCAGATGTTCTATGACCTTGGAATTCTTCAACACAACTCTAGCTACCTTTCATTGTCAAGCTATCTTCAAGGAACAGCGCCAACTTTCGAAATTGCGGTGATATTCGTCGTAATTGCAGGAGTAGTAGTTATTGCAAGCTCGAGACTGGCCGCTAGAGTCGTGAAATATTGGGCTTTTCTTTCTATCGCGATTGGGATAATATTCGTAGCTGTAGTTCTTTCTGCAGGATCCTCAACCTTCGCTTCTAATTTCAATTCTTTATCTGGCTCCAATATGACATATAATCAGGTCATTGCAACTGGTCAGTCTCAGTATGGAACCTATAACGGAGTCCCAACTGTATTTTCTTACGCGACTCTTTATGCAGGCGCTCTCGGATTACTGGGATACCTAGGGTTTAATTCTTCTGCGTATTTTGCTGGAGAAGTTAGGCAAAATAGAAGGAATCAGGTTATTGCACAATTTGGAGGCACTATGCTGTACGCAGCTTTCGTTACATTATTAATTGCGGTGGAGTACTTTGGCGAAGGTCCTAAATTCGTTAACGCGATGGCGGCTCTATGGTATAATGGTTATGGGAATTATCCGTACCTAGCAGGGACTCCGCCACTTGCCTCGGGACTATCTATGTTTTGGACACAAAATGCTGGGCTTGTAGCTCTCTTTACCCTAAGTTTTGGCCTAACAGCATTTGTAATGGATGTATCTATTTTCTTTACTTTCGCAAGAAATCTCTTTGCATGGTCATTTGATAGAGTAGTGCCTACTGCATTCGCGACAGTTAATTCCAGAACGCGGACCCCTATATACGCGGCATCATTGATGATGGTTGTGGGAGTCATCTATACATACATAGCCACATACCGGTCAAGCTTTCTGGCCGATCTTTTCAGTTACGGGACTGCAGGTGAATTCATTGTCTTTACCATAGTTTCCATTGCGGCGATAGTTTATCCGTATAGAAGGAAGGACTTGTTCTCATCTTCTTCAGAATCGATAATCAGACGTAAGATTGGAGGGATCCCACTTATCACAATCTTCGGAATATTGAGCTTGGGAGTATGCTTGGTGACGATCTACGCGATTATTTTGCCTCAAATCGGTCACACTTCATTTTGGAGCGTGGCTCTCGAAGGCATAGTTCCGACGTTCATCATTGGCGCAGTTCTCTACGCTATCATATGGGTGATTCGAAGAAGCCAAGGGATTAATCTCGGATTGCTACAGAAAGAGATTCCGCCAGAGTAGCAAACCACAAGGAAAAAAATAGGAGGGAGTGAAAAGTCCCTCGAAGCTCGCATTTTAAGGCGTGATCCGAACTTTCAAGTAAACGAAGGCAAGACTTCATTGCTAAATTTCTTGAGCTGGGCAATCTGATCCCATGCCACAAACCTGATGTTAAAGTCCTGCACACCCGCTTGGACAAAAGCTTCAAGTTTCTTTGTGACATCGTTTTGATTGCCAAAGGCGACCCACTTGTCTAGTATTCCTGAAGGATCCTCCCTGTAGTATTTCAGCAAGAAATCCGCAGATTCATCTGAGGCTTTCTTTTTGTCCTCGTCCATGTTGACGTTATAATACAACGAAGCCTTGAATTTCGATTTGTCCTTTCCATACTTTACAACATATGAAAGTACCTTTTCAAGGTCCTCCGCATACTCCTCAGGAGTAACCATCGTAGTCATCCAGCCGTCGGCGTATTTGCCCACGCGGTCGAAGTTTACTTCAATTTTTCCCGGCGGACCCTCAAGCTCTCCTGTGGAACGGGGATTTGAGGCAATCCAGATCGGACAATCCTTTTGTTTCGGCTTTGGCTGCACGGTCACGTGACTGAATTTGAAAATCTTCCCATCGTAGGATACACCATCTTCGGACCAGATCTTCCTTATAATTTCGATTCCCTCTTCGATTCTTTCAACTTTCTCTTTTGGCGAAATTCCGAAAGCGTCGTACTCGTTTCGATAGATAGGACCATGTTGAGTCGGTGTTCCCTGGCAAATTACGAGTATGGTCCTTCCACCTGAAAGTTGGTCCAATGTAGCCCATTGGTACCCCAGCAGGATGGGGTGCCGTAGCGGAAAACTTGCAAAACAAGAAGTCCCTAGCTTCAATCTTGATGTGGCGCCGGCAACTGCAGAAAGCACTGCAATAGAATCCAGCCTCGGTTTCGCCAGGATGCTATCTCCTGCCCAAACTCCGTCGTAACCGTATTCCTCGGTCAGCTTCGAAAGTTCGATCACGTCTTTCCTTGGGTCTGATCCCGAGAACAGAACCCCGCGCGTAGGTAAAACTATGCCAAAAGTAATCTTCCTTGCCATGATGACATTTCCCTGTTATTAGGTAGCTAATTCAATTTGAACGGATAGTTTTGTATTTTTCCTTTCGTTATTTTCCTTGATAAGAACACTATCACGAAAAATCCTTTGTACATTTCGATACGGTCTCTGATCTTCCCTTTTCACTTAGGAGCACTTCGTCCTCAAAGTGAATAGTTTGTCCCTCGCTAGATTCGAGCCCGGGCTCGATGCAAAGAAAGGAGCTAGGAGTGGTCTTGACGTTCGATTTCGGAAGGAGAATTGGGTTTTCCACTATCTCAAGACCTATCGCGTGACCAAACGGCGAGGGGGTCCCTTTGAGGTCTAGCTCCTTTGAAATGTCGATTGTCATTTTTGATATTTCGTCTCCCGTCATTCCTATGTGCAGTCGTCTTGTGGTTTCTCCGGTCAATTGAGCTGCATCGCCCAATACTTCTTTTTGCTTTGATGATGGGTTCCCCACAGTCCACATTCGTAACACATCAAATCCGTACGAACCAGAGAATCCGACGAGATCGATTCCGGTGATCTCCCCCCGCTCTAATTTTCTGTTAGTCATAATCGGCCATCGCACCCCAGAGATTTCGCTTCCGTAGATTCTAGTCCGCGCGACATAATCAGCTCCTTCCTCGTAGCAGGCCTTCGCAGCTGCAATGCCTAGATCTGACTCTTTTGCTCCTACTCGAGTAATTTCGAACGCCGCTCTGATTCCGACGTCAGCAATCCTAGCGCCTTCCTTGAGGACTCGTTGTTCCTCTTCGCTTTTGATCATCCTCTGTTCTATCACTAAATTATCGGCTTCGAGAAAATTCGCTTTTTTGGAAGCCATTTTGATAGTCCTCTTCTTCAGTTGTTCCATATACAAATCCGGAAAAACGTCAGACCCGACCACACCGATGTTAGAATTGGTTTTCCCAGAAGTTCTAATTGCTTCCAAAATATAATCAGAAACTGCTAATCCGACATCCTCGTTGCTGATCACTTTCTCGATGCCGACGAGTCTTCCTGACGCGAACAAAACTCCCGGAAACAGAGTTGGTCCGCCGGATCTCTCGAGTATTAGGGCACCATAGCCCAGGCCTCTGTAGGTGTCGTCGTGTTGACTGGGCGGAAAAGCCCCGTGATAATTCGTGAAATACTCAATGTGTCCTTCCCTCTCGGGATACGAAGAGAAGGCTATGAGGAAATCTAACTCTCGTTCTTCCATTTTTCTTTGAGTTTTCCTGATTCTTGATTTGAATTCGTTGTCGGAAATCATCGTTTTCATTATGTGTGCCGTTTGTATCGAACAGTGATTGCTCTTTTTTGGGTTATGGTTCCGGTTGAGTATTCAGTACTCAAATAGAGAAAGACAAAGAGAGGCCTGAAAATAGGAAGAAGCAAATTTCCTTTCTTTTTACAATTAATTTTGGTTTCAAAAATAGACTAGTAGAATATAAGAAGCAATGATAGCTTCCTTATTGAACTTGAACTCAAAGCAATTGTAAGAGTCCAATAACTTCTATTTATTCTTCTACTACAAAACCTGTCCATTATGGAATAAGGGGTTTTCCCGATTGCCCTAATTCCTAACTCTTTGCTTTGAGCAAAAAAAGACTTGCTATCCGTCTAGTTCGTATTGATCACTATTATAGGCTGCTTTCTATGTCCTGCCGCTAATACCGCGAGAGAAAGAGCGTATGCAAGATCGTCATGAGTCCCTTTGAGATGGTCGAAAAAAAGGTAGCTTCCTGTCCTGTTTCGTTCAAACACGATGCAGTTAAGGTGGGCGAGGAGTTCGCAGTCATTTGGAATTTCTAGCAGTTTTTGCTCCATCAAGATCTTGAGATTTGAGAAGAGTTCCTCTTTTGTCCTCACCGTCAAAATCAATCCCTCGGCTGGAAGTTTGAGCTCCAAAAGATACGAAACGATGGAATTTCCAAGGGCAGTAGAATCGACCAGTAGCTTTCTAAAACGCAACTTCTTATAAACGTCTGCGACTTTGAGGGTAAATCTGGTGTAGACTTGGACGAGAGTTCCGGTCTTTTTCTCCTCCATTTTTCTTCTTTTGAAATTCTAAACGCTTTGCAATATACGACGCGAAAGACAACCTTGCTATCACTTATCCTGATCTTTCTTTCGACAATTATGAATGCTGCGGGGTCGCTCAACCCTCCAGGATCATTACCGCCGCCGTATAATTCGCCGTCAGGAGTTTTTTCGCCTCTAATGATTTTACAATATTCGCAAGATGATCCTTCTTTATCACAAACATGGACGATTGACTAGAGTAAAGGCATTGCAAAGTATGTGTTCTCTTCGTCGACAAACTCGTCCAGAAATTCGCGACGGAATGCGGTTTCGCTTTCGATCTCTTCGGCTTGAGCGAGATACTCTTTCGTGATAGTGGGATTGTCTTCCGTTTTGAAATGATACTTCGACCATGTCGGCGAATTCAACGCTCGATAAAAGTAGTGATTCTTGTTTGTGGGACTAGAGATAAGAATCAACATTCGATTGGTAGTCGCAAGCATCGGAAGAGCAACTTCGGTAATAACACTCTCCGGAACGTAGTTTGCTTCGTCCACAATCAAGAGATTAGCCGTCTTGCTGCGTATCGTATCTCCGTTTGGTCCGCAGGGAAGGGCGTGTATTACACTTCGATTTGAGAATTTGATCATGGTGCGGGTTTTACGCACGATGCAGTTTTTCAGGGCTGGAGATATGCAATAAAGAATCGATTTCGAAGTTCTTTGCTTTGCGTTCACGTATTTCGCCAGCTTCTCGTCGTTGTCCTCGTTTAAGATAAGGCGGTTTTCGATTCGATTAAAATCCCGAAGCAGACTTTGAAGAACCGACTCGAGTATCCCTTCGTCTTTCATTTACTCCTATGCGTTATTCTTGAGAAAAGAAGTATTATGTAAATTCGACCGTCTTGTAGTATAGATTTCAAGCTACTATAGTGCAACTTTTTTCTATCTCGAAAACCGATCGGCTCTAAGATACCCGTACACCTTGAACCTACCCAGATTGTAAAGGTGCCATACCCGAACCTATCAATCATACTTGAAAAAATCGAGATGCCGGAGGAAGGAGCTACGACGAATAATGTGAAATCGAGATTTAGAGAGGTCGATCCGTAACCTCTGGATAGCGCCTCGTGAAAGCCTCTGCGTGTTTAGAATTTGAAGTACTGCTAATTCTGCGCGCATGATTTGCCCTAATTTTCGACCTGGTGTCATAATATTCGATGAGATCCTTTTGGGTTTCAAAGCAATTCATAGCCTGCTTCTTCGTCTCATACACTTCGGAGATGTCCACAATTACGTCGGGATAAAAGTGGGCGAGCTCTGGCTGGTGCGGCTCGAATCCGAAAATCTTTGGCTGGCGCGTAAGCGGTATATTAGGCGGCACGCCCCGTCCATGAGTGCTAAGGATTGAGGCGTTGCTGACCACCCTCGCCGCAGTTTCATGATCAAAATTGAAAAGATCATCCTTCGAATGTGTAACTATTACTTCAGGATTCAATTGGCGAAATAGTCTCGCGAGCTCGATTTCTCTTTCTTTTGAAAGAACAATTGGATAATCGCCCCAGTCCAAGAATCTTATTGGAACGCCTAGAACCTTCGCGGCAGCTAGAGCTTCTCTACGCCTGACTCGTTTCACTTCATTTAGATTCTTTCCATGTTTCCAGAGATCGTCAGACTCCCCTCGTTCTCCGAAAGTAAGTGCGATCACTTCTACTAAGCGTCCTAGTTTGGAGTACTTGGCGATTAGTCCACCCGCTCTCCACACGAAATCGGCCGCGTGGGCGCTCACCACGAGTAAATCAATGTCACGTGTCTTGGGCATATAGAATGCGTCTCGTCTCCTTCTCTTCCTTGTTTGCCCTGAGGATTTGAGCATTGCGCGTCAGAAAATAAAATCACCATCGGGCTCTGGATTTTCCTTCCTTGGATCACTTTTTTGGCATGTTCGAGGGTTCAAATCTTCGCTTCGCTTCAGTCTGTTCAAAGCGGGAACGTCAGCTAGTCAGTGTTTTTCTTCGTTCAATTTATTAGAGCAACTATGACGATGCTGAATAAAGCTACCCTGGGCTACACAGACTGTCGATTTCCAAGTTTCCCCTTTACCCACAAGTATTTTAGATGGATATTTTGCGATAGCGATTCGCTCTTTCGAGTAAACCTGACAACTTCACAGGAAGATCGGAAGAATTTTATGTTGCATAAGCCGCCATTTTGATTTCAAGTGCACATTTTAAGAGAGGAGAAGGAAGACTCCAGTATGGAGCAAACACAAATCACCAATACGGCCAATCAATCCGCATCGAGGTCACCGAGGGTTGCGGACATTATTGTAGAGACTCTGAAATCCTTTGGAGTAAGATATGTGTTCGGAATTCCGGGCACGCAGGTGAACCCAATCGTGGACGCTCTCAGGAGAGGTTCATCGAAAGATCAGGAGGAAAGTGTGCCTCGGTTCATCCTTGTGAGGGACGAGGGAGCTGCTGCCGTAATGGCGACAATAGTATCACGATTGACAGAAAAACTGGGCGCCTGTTTAGGAATGGGAGCTCCCGGCGCTGTCAAGCTGATAAATGGTCTATACAATGCGAAACTCGATGGTACTCCTGTTATTGCTATCAGCGGTCAAGTAAAGACTTCGCACATGGGCCTTGAATATACTCAAGAGATAGATCTTTCAAGCCTGTTTAATCCGGTCTCTGTTTACAATCAGCTCCTTCTTTCCCCGGAGAATTGCGGGCTACTCGTATCAACAGCATGCAAACATGCTCTTGAGCTAAGAGGAGTAGCCCACTTGTGTGTGCCCGAAGATATTCAAGAAATGGAGGTCTCAGCCAAGGATCAACGGAAGATGATGAAGAAACCTAGGCTAGCTGCTACGCATAAACAGGTGCCCGATCCAGACCGCTTGAGCGAAGCGGCAAGAACTTTGATCGGCGCCTCAAAAGTCGTGATAGTTGCCGGTCGCGGAGCTTCTGGCTGTGGCAGCTTAATTGGCCCGCTATCCGAGAAATTACACGCTCCTGTATTTACTACATTTCCGGGACGAGACGCCTTGAGATCTGATCATCCAAACAATATGGGAGTCGCTTGGATTTTCTCCCCCAAGATCGGCAGATGTTATCCAAAAAGCAGACGTTATTTTGTTCCTTGGCACTGATTACCCATACATGCACGAAGTTTTATCTCCTGATTCGCGCGTGATCCAGATAGACTCTGATTCCCGCAACCTTGGGAAGAGAATCGCCGTAGACGTACCCCTGCTTTCATCGATGGATGAAGCTCTGACAAAACTCGTCAATCTAGTTGATGCAAAGGGAAGAAGAGCGGATTATCTCGATTTTGCTAGAGATTACATGGCCGAAATGTTCGACGCGCTCGCAAAGAAGAGAATGGACAATTCAACTCCCATAAATCCCTACAGGCTTGTAAGCGCGATTGAATCAACTATCGACGATGATGCAATCATCACGACTGATGCGGGCGCGGTCGAGCTTTACTTTAGCAGTGGTTTCAAATTCACAAATCACAAATTCGTAGTTCACGGCAGGTATGCGTCTTTGGGATTCGGCATTCCAGCTGCGATATCTGCGCAGTTAGTCTATCCCAATAGACAGACAGTCGCGGTCGAGGGTGGCCTAGGCTTTATGACTTGTCTCGCGGAGCTTATGACGGCGATGGAAAATTCGCTTCCGATTAAAGTCATAGTCTTCAACAATCGCGGTCAGGCGGCCATCAAGTTCGAACAGCTTGCCCAAGGGCTAGAAGAGTTCGCAACGCAATTTAGCAATGATTTCAACTTCGCCAAGTTCGCGGAAGCTTGTGGCGCTTACGGAAGACGAGTTGAGGATCCGGCGGAATTGAATTCCTCTCTCGAAGATATCCTCTCGGCGCGTGGACCGGCTGTTTTGGACGTAATCACTTTTTCAGAACAGCTACCCATATTTTGACGCTTCGGATTTTTGGCGGCCCTCGTGCAGAGGAATTTTTTGGATGACGCTATGAGGAAAAAAGATTATTTTTAGGTCGATAGCGCCCGCGTTCAGATTGGCGGGCCTGATGGGATTTGAACATGAATGAGTTCGGGACCTCGAGCAAAAGCACATTTTTATCGAGCAATTTCCCCAGTCAATAAAATTCAAGGCCCTCGAAGTCAATATTTTTAATGAATGTTAGCCAAAAGACAGATTGACCGAAATATTCTAATCAGCGCTTTTAGCATTTCACGATCTTGCATTATAGGTAGCGGGCGAGCGAGCGAAATTCAGATGGCCATTTTTGAAGTTGAAAGCTGGCATGTAGCAGAAGGCAAGTCGGAAGAGCACGCTCTTGCTATGAGAGATTGGCTAAAGTGGGTAAATCAACATAGAGAACTTTTTCCCGAGTGGAAAAGCCTCCGGTACTTTGTAAAATATATAGCTGGAGAAGAGTCCTCAAGGCATTTCATTGTTTGGGAATACGATAGCCTTCAAGCTTTTGAACAATACAAGGTCCGTAGAGAAAACTATGAAGGGCCGTACAAGGAATACAAGAAAGTTGATCCGTATTACATGAATGTCTTTGTGCATGCAGGACTGAAAAATGAATTGTGGAAGCCTCTCGAGAGAGATTTGTGGATCGAGTGAATGAGTGCTTAAGTGGAACCTAGGAATGCGCTAGAGAAATATCTGTTGTCAAAATAGGCTCTTTCTATGCCCGAACATAGAACACTTGGCTTTCCAATTCTCGGCTCTCTCAACTTGTCAGTTGCATAGTTCCAACCGATAACTTCGGTGGTCCAAGGTTCCTACTTCAATCCGTCGCTCGGCTGGCTCGTTCATGCCGAAAAAGCGATTCTCAGAAACATTATCCGTAAATATATCCCGTAAGGATCCTCTCTCCTAATGTATTCTTTGGGCAGAAGGCGATTATGTGGAGCTATTAGTCGAACCAGAACAATTCTAATTGCCGTCGTTGTAGTTATTATTGTTGCAGTAGCAGGCATAGCCGCTACTACATATCAGGCAAAAACTACAACGACTACACCAATCACTTCATCATCAACAACATCTTCCATATCATCAACAACATCTTCCACGTCTAGTTCTGTACCAACTACGTTTACCTACGAAACTGATCACACCACCCAGTACCTAGATCCCACCGTGGTGTATGATGGTTACGATGGAGGAATAACTGAAAATGTCTACGAGCCACTTCTCCAGTTCAATGGAAGTGGGTCGCAGTTGATTCCCTGGCTGGCTCAGAGCTACACCGTATCTAGCAACCAAAGCGATTATTACTTTACACTTCGAAGTGGAATATCATTCCAAGATGGAGAGCCTCTCAACTCTACAGCCGTATACTTCTCCCTAAACAGGATGCTCGTGTTTGACGGAAGCACACCAGTGAGCCATGGAACTCAGGCCTCGTGGCTGCTTCAACAGGAAGAAAATACTAGCCTCAGCACTACCCTCTGCGGATGCACTCAAACATACAATGCCGAATATGTGCAGGAGGTGCTCGCCGAAAATTTCGTGCAAATAACAGGCCCGCTGACATTTACTATTCATCTTCTTGTCCCCAACAGTGCTTTTCTGTTCATAATTTCAGAATATGTGTTCGGGAACATTATGGCACCCGAGTACGTAATGCAACACGACCTAGCTTTGTGGAATCAGTCGAGTACCGGATACTCGTTGACACATCCCACACTTTCTGGTACCGAGATAAATCAAATCTATCAATACTTTGTCGATTTCGCGAACACCTGCAACTCCGGGTCAACCCCTCAGGGTTGCGGTGAAACATATCTTGACACATCAAGTAGTGGTTCGATGGCAGGCACCGGCCCCTATACTATTGTGAGCGCGACTTCGGCTGGAAATGTTGTTCTGCAGGCAAACCCAAACTATTGGGGCGGTGCATATCAGTACATGGGTGGCCAAAAGATTTTGCCTAAAATACAGACGGTCTATATCAATGTGGTTCCGTCGGTGTCCACCAGAGAGATTGATCTTAGGAATGCTGCGGCCGCTGGAAAACTGATGGCCATAGACTTGTCTGCGGCAAACCTCTACGACTTTGCGTCGATGAATGAATGGATCAATAATGATACTTTTGTTTCAGTGGTGCCTGGCGTCCAAGTTGTGGGACCTTACCTTACTGCAGAGACTGCGTTTGAAGCGTTCTCTACAAACGTTACAAACCCGACCACCGGGTTGAAGTACATGTTCCAACCTTTTGCCGATAGGCGAATTCGGCTTGCATTTGCTGATTCTGTGAACCTAACGGAGATTAATATCGACGTAAACAACCGACTCGGCGTTGTAGCGCCTAACCTCATGGATCCTGGGCTTTCGCCTGACGGGTCGTACAATTCTTCGCTTTTGCCGGCCTACTCCTATAATCCTGACACCGCGGCTCAGCTCTTGCTGCAAGCAATGGAAAACCCAATTACTCATTTCACTCAAGTGAACGATACGATAGCGCCGACCGGCGAGTTCAACAACACGTTTGGTTGTGTGTCTCTCACAAACGGAGTGTGTTCTAGCCCCGTTGCCCAGAGCATACCGCTTACTTATCCAGCAGGAGACGCAGTCGACGAGGCCATCTTCTCCCAAATTGCTTCCGTCATCAACAACATAAGCGCTACGTACAACATGGGACTGACTGTATCGGTAGTTCCGCTCCCCTCAGGTGCTCTGTCCACCGAGTCCGAGTCTGACGAGCTTTACATGTATGCGTCGAGTTGGGGCGCTGATTACCCCTACGCGACCGATTATCTGAACGGTGTTTTGGCGCCCGGAGGACCATATGCCGGATCTGATGGATGGAATATAACCGCGCTGGGTCAGTTGGCCACTGCCGCAAATCTAGCGAGTTCTGAAGGGAACAACACCGCCGTCTTGCAGGATTCACAAGCTATGAATGTCATCGCCAACAACGAAGTCATGTATCTCTGGACTTTCCAGCCAGCCTTCTTCGGTGTGATGACTGCCAACATCAAAGGATTCTCGTGGAATCCATTTATTCAGCTATTGCCTGGCTTCTATTACTACTTGTTGTCGTAAAACAAATAGGCGGTAGTACTAAAGCAAAGTAGTCTTCGGGTGGGTTAGAGTATGGGTTGCTGAAGTTCGGTTCGCGTTTTTTGGGTTGGTACCCTGCAAACGAACAGATTAAATGTGGAATACTCTCTGAAGAATGTGGATTCGATTTTTGCTGGTTTGCACACGACACGTTTATGCGCAGCACGTGGCCTATCATCTCGATAGTTGCCAGCCGGACAAATCGCGTCAAGCTTCCTATCTTCACGAGCCCGTACGGGGTTTCTCCTGATGAAGCCGCAACACTAGTTGCGACCTTGGATGAGATTTCTGGGGAGAGGGCTGTACTTTGCATAGGAGGCCACACCGACGAGATGCTTAAGTGGGTGGGAACCGAGGCCGGAGATGAACTGGCAAGGACGAGAGAAGCAGTCGAGGTTGTTAGAAGGTGTTTGCGCTCATCTAGGACGAAGTCATTCGAAGAGTTCAATGGAAAACTGTATCATTGGGGAACAGAGGCGTATTTGCGTTTCAAGCCTCCTAGAGAGAGCATTCCAATTTACATCTCCCCTCACGGAAGAGACTATTTGATCTTGAGCGGAGAGATCGGCGACGGAACCTACCCGATGGTCACTCCCCCTGAATCTGCGTCGCTCGCCGTGAGTTCTATCATGGAGGGTCTCGCTCACTCCAGTCGAAAAAAGGAGGATATCGATATCGTGGGCTTTGCGTGGATTTCGATTTCCAAAGAGGACCCGAAGAAGGCGGCGGAGCTGCTGAAACCAGTTATTGCGTATTTTGGACCCTATCTAAGTGAACGGGATCTCAACACAGTCGGACTCTCGTTGAGCGATTTTGTTAAGATAAAAAGGGAAAACTTCCGAGGAAGGTCCGAGAGAGCAGTCGAGCTTGTGACCGATGAAATGTTGCAACTGGGAATTACTGGGACTATCTCAGATTGTGTTGAGAGAATCGCGAAGCTGGAAAAGGCTGGTGTGACGCAGGTGTCGCTAGGAGGACCACTCGGACCGAGCGTTTCCACAGCTCTTAAGACAATTGGAAGGGATATCATACCAGCCTTCAAATAGTCAAACAAGTGAAATTCCAAAACCGTATCCTGATTTGTATCAAATCGATAGGCGCATGTACAATCGTGTTGTGAGTTATGCAAGCTAGGAGGATGAGTGCCTTGATTCCGATGAGATTTGTCGCTCTTGAAGTAAGCTTCTCTTTCCTGCCCTTCATGGTAGAGGTCAATCTTCACCTGCAATGGATAGAGAATGTCAGGAAGATTTGCCAGAAGATGCCAGAACTCGATTTTTCCATTCTTCTTGATATGTTTGAAGACAATTACTCTCATTCTATGATTTGAACTAAATATCTTTCCTCTGAATTCTCCGGTGTAAAGCTTCCTGATTTGGTTTGTCTATTTTCGTCCATTCCCTGATTCTTTTGGCATATTTCATTGCTGAATTCGTATGCATTCCTCCAAAGAAAGACATAGCTGTTATTGATGCACTTGTTGACGATGTTAGAATTTCCGAATGGCTCCAGCTCTTCGTATTTCTTCATTGTTTGCGAAGCCTGACTCTGTAATGCAGGCAAACCCACATGTAAAATACTGAACGAGACCGTAGGAAAGATTATTTTCAGGTCGATTACTTCTTGATTTGAAGATTGTCTGGCTTTACTTTCCTAAGAGCTTCGACGGATTACAAGACGCTCGTAAAGGCCGCCGACGAGTCGCTTCGCGCCCTTGGGTTGAGCTTCACGAGAAACGGACATGAGACCGTGACAGAGTTTGAAATAGATTCTCCTGCATACTTTCGAATAGTTATCGAGCCCAGCAGAATGCCAAAATCACAAAATCTTCTGATCCCGACGATAACTGCTCCGAAGGGCAGCACCTTGGACATCCGTTTCGGTCTGGATTCGAGCGAGGACGAGCTGTTGGTCGCAACTAAACAAGCGCGAAGTTTTGTCAGTTTACTTGCTGATTCGTTACATACGAAACCTTGGACAGGTCTTGGTGCTCTAGCTTCTAGGAGAGAAGAAAAGAATTGGAAGGAATGTTCCAGGGGATCGCGAAAGGAGTCATAGTTTTAAAAAATCGTCAGGAAAGAGGACATTTCAGCGAAATGGTATGGATCTATAGATTGTCATTAGGCTTGGAAACGCCAAAGAAATAATAGGCACGGTTTGGAAAAGGAACAGTCGCACAGTCTACGGACATGATATTCCATTGTCAAGTGATCACGACGACAACAGCAAGATGAAGAAGAAACTAGTCAGAGACATCTATGGCAACTGGGTCTGGCTTGACAGTGATCAAAATGGCTCACAAGCGGGAGCCTCTTCTAACACAGGCAGGCAGCCGCTACACACTGAGGACAAAAAGGATGAGGATGTGAAGTTACAATGGCGTGATTATATTGCCATTACTATAGCTTCCCTTGAAACGATTCTCCTACCCGTTGTAATTTTCATTGTGATTTTGTTTATTCTGGCTGTAGTTTTGTCTCATAGCTGAAACCGCGCTATTTCTTTGCTACCTTGAAATCAATGTCGTAGTGGCATTCTATCCAATGATTTGGCTCGACCTCGACCAGCTGAGGGAACTCTTCAGAGCACTTCTGGGTGGCGTAAGGGCACCTCGTCCTAAATCGACAGCCACTAGGTATATCAATTGGACTGGGGACATCGCCGCGCAATATCGCGTGCTCTTTCGATCTGGTTGAGGGGTCAGGACTGGGGATTGCTGAGAGAAGCGCAAATGTGTAAGGATGCTTTGGATTAATAAACAACTGACCCGCGCCGGCAATTTCGACGATTCTGCCTAGATACATGACAGCCACACGATCGCACATGTGCTTAATGACGGACAAGTTGTGCGATATGAAAAGATACGTCAGATTGAATTCGTTCTGAAGATTTTTTAGAAGGTTTAAGATCTGAGCCTGGACAGAGACATCCAGCGATGATGTCGGCTCATCCAACAAGACGAATTTGGGATTCACTGCAAGAGCTCTCGCGATAGCTATTCTCTGTCTTTGTCCGCCGCTAAACTCGTGAGGAAATCTCGAAAGATGAGTGGTGCTCAAACCAACCACCGAGATGAGCTTCTCTGCTAACTGGTATGCCTCCGACCTGTCTTTGACGACATGGTGAATTCTCATCGGCTCCGTCAATGTGGACTTGACTGTTTGCCTCGGATCGAGGGACGCATACGGGTCTTGGAAGACCATTTGCATTTGTCTACGAAACTTCTTCAGGCTCCTTCCCTTGAGAGCTGTAATTTCGGCTTTATCAAAGAAAACATGACCTTTGGTGACATCCGTCAATCTCAGAATAGTTCGCCCTAAAGTAGTCTTGCCTGACCCAGATTCACCGACGAGACCCATTGTCTCACCTCTCTTCACAGCAAAGCTTACACCGTCCACGGCTCTAACATTCGCTATTGTACGACTGAAGATTCCGCCCTTAATCGGGAACCACTTGTATACTTCCCTGACTTCGATCAGGCTGGTATCGTCCTTCTTGCCTGCGCTCTCGTCCAAAATATACTGAGTCGTCATACAATTACATCTATTATTGATAAAGAAGGCAAGCTACGGTATGGCCTGGGCTCACCTCGATAAGCTGCGGCTTTACCTCGGGGCATTTCTCGAAAGCGTATGGACAGCGGGGGTGGAATCTGCAGCCTGTTGGCGGATATATCAGGTCGGGCACGGAGCCCTTGATCGAATCCAAGTCTCCCTTCGCGGTATCTAGCCTCGGAATCGCCGCGAAAAGACCCTTCGTATATGGGTGCAGTGGATTCTTGAATATCTCTTCAACAGCTGCTACTTCGACTATATTCCCCGCGTACATAATGGCAACACGATCGCACGTTTGCGCGACGACTCCAAGATCGTGGGTTATAATAATGATGGATGCGTCGATCTTGTCCCTCAGATCCTTGAGTAATTCGAGGACTTGTGCCTGAACTGTAACATCGAGTGCTGTTGTAATTTCGTCCGCGAGCAGGACCTTTGGTCGCCTAACTAAGGCGATTGCAATCATTGCTCGTTGTCGCATTCCGCCCGATAACTCAAATGGATACATCTTCATAATTCTCTCAGCTTCCGGGAGTCTAACAAGGTTGAGATAGTCAATAGCTCTTAGTCTAGAGAGCCTTTTGACTTCGCGTTTTGATATCTTTGCGTCGGGCCTACTCTTTAGGTCATTCAGATGATTTCTCTCCGCTTCAAGCTCTCCGATGTTCCCCCTCGCAAGAGAAATCTCCTGCTCTATTTGGCCCAATCTAAAATTAATCAGTTCGGCTTTGTAGAATTTAGGATTTCCGGTGAACATCTCCGTGAGTTGGGTCCCAATGGAAATAACAGGATTAAGATAGGTCATAGGATCCTGGAAGACTATAGCAATGTCTGAAAGTCTCGCTAGCCGCAGCTCTTTCTTTCCCTTCTTGAGGAGGTCCTGACCCTGGAGGACGATTTCGCCGCTCTGTATCTCCACGTTTTCGGGCAATAGCCCCGCGATGGCTAGAGCAGTTACGGACTTACCGCAACCGCTTTCGCCGACAAGCCCTAATAATTCGTGTTTATAGACAGTCAGGTCTATACCACCGATAGCTTTCACTGTTCCAGCATAAGTGTGAAAGATGACTTTGAGGTTCTTAATTTCGAGGGCTGGATCTTTTCTTGCCACTACCTGATCCAGATTTTGCATCTTTCAAAACCTCCGAATTTTATTCTCTTGTTTTCCGCAAACTCTCATCATTTGTTCCAAAGGCAGCCAAAACTAGCGAATGCAATAGCGTGCACTTTGCAATTGTTAGATACGCTTGCCGTATACTCGCACCTTTTGTGAGATTTCCGTTGGGCTTTGCGTCTAAACAATAATATAACGTCTTTTGCGACCTTGCCAAATTGCGAGTACTCATTTCGTATTTCAAAAATAGGCATGTCCAAAGTTGCCTTTGATGATCAGAAAATAGGACAGTCGATCTAAAAATTGGGTAAACATCAATTTGCAAAGTTATGCAATGCTTATATGAGTGTCTTCGAATGCAGCTTGAAAGAACAGAATGAACCTCTTCAAAAGCAGGCTCGGAATTTCTCGCGTCGGTACTATAGTCATAGTCGTAGTAATCATAGTAATTATCGCCGCTGGCGGAGCGTATGCCGCAATTAGTTTGATGTCGCATACGACAACGAGCACCACATCAACTGTGACTAGTACGAATACGTCGAGCATCAGCAGCGTAACCGAATCATCGACTTCTTCTTCCTCCTCTGCAGCTACGCCGACCACGCTCACGTGGGAGACTACAAATACGATAACGTACCTGGACCCCGCAGTGGCTGATGATATCTACGGGCCTGAGATTAATCAGAACGTGTACGAAGGATTATTGAATTACAACGGCACAAGTTCAACCCAAGTCATTCCATGGCTTGCTTCAAATTATACTGTCTCGAGTAACCAGGCCAATTGGAATTTCACATTACGCAGCGGTATCACGTTCGCCGACGGAGAACCGTTGAATTCTACAGCAGTCTATTTCTCGCTTTATCGAACTCTTTTGCAAGACGGAAGTACCCCGTTGAGTCACGGACAGGAGTTTGATTATGAGGTTCAACAATTCCTAAACACCAGTCTAAGCAGCGACCTTTGTTGTGCACAGACTTACAACGCAGCGTATGTTCAAGCAGTTTTAGGGCAGAACTTCGTACAGGTTACAGGGCCTATGACGCTCACTCTCCATTTGATGGAACCGGGGTCGAGCTTCGAGTTTGTTATGTCGGGCGGACAGTTTGATAGCATTGTCGCTCCGACGTATGTAATGCAGCACGATCTAGCCTTGTGGAACCAGTCAAGTACCGGCTACACGCTACCGTATCCAAACCTCTCTGGCAATCTAACAAACATGATCCACGAGTACTTCTTGGATGAAGTAGCGACATGCAACAGTGGAACCTCGCCCAACGGTTGCGGTACCACATATCTCGATGGAGCATATCAGGGATCCCTAGCGGGTACCGGTCCCTATACTATCCAGAGCGTAGCTTCCGACTCCAGCCTGATTGTACTCAAAGCAAATCCAACCTACTGGGGCGGACCATACCAGTACAGTGGAGGCAGCAAGATCACCCCCACATTCACAACTGTAGATTTGAAGAACGTTCCACAGCTTTCGACCAGAGAGATAGACCTTAAGAACGCGGCTGCGTCCGGACAAGCAATGATAGTGGATATTCCTCCAACCAATCTGTATGACGTTGCAAACAGAACTGCTTGGACTAACGATAATCAGCTTGTCTCGAGCGACCCGGGTGTCTCGCTATACGGGCCGTATAACACCACCCTACTTCAGGGCTACGCGTTTTACTCGAATGTTACTAATCCACAGACAGGCACTTACTACACATTCCAGCCATTCGCGGATCACAGAATCAGGCTCGCATTTGCCGACGCAGTCAATATGACTGAGATTAATCAACAAGACAATAACGGACTCGCTGTTACTGCAACTAGTCCGATAACTCCGGGAATCGCTCCTGCCGGTTCTTACAATGCTTCCATCACTCCGTTATACAGTTACAATCTGACCGCAGTACAGGATCTATTGCTCTCCGCGATGGAGCACCCCGTGACTCACTTTACATTCTACAACGGCACTGTGGCTCCTGCGGGAGTATTCAATAATACATTCGGATGCACGACTCTAAACAATAACGGCGTATGCAGCAACCCAGTATCCCAGACAATCACACTACAATATGCCAATACATTCCCGGTGGACGGAGACGCATTCAATGCGATTGCTACTGCCATTAATAATGTGAGTGCAACTTATAACATGGGACTTACCGTTAACGTCGAACCTCTGCCGCTGTCATTACTTTTCACCTACATTGTATCCGACGAAGACTTCATGAATGATATCGGCGGCGGGTCACCCGGCTACAATTACATCACGGCAATCCTCGGCGCAGAATTCCAGCCCGGCGGACTGTCATCCAGTGCCTCTGGTTGGTATCTTTCTGCTCTGTCTCCGCTGTACAGCCAGTCTGTGGTTGACGCTAGCGATGGGAATGTCACCGGCCTAGTCAAAGTAACCAACCTCATGGTAAACATAGTAGAACAGGAAGTCACGACGATCTACGCGTACTACCTCCAGAACTTCTATGCGACGACGTCGATTGTTGGAGGTGTACAGTACAGTAACTTCCAAGATAACATCTACTACTTTGCTGTGATGTCCTAAGACGGTGTCTCAGTGCACGCAATAGGAGTCAAACTGCTTGGCAACCTCGGCGAAGTATGGGTCTTGGAAGTCACCTATCAGTTCAACGTTAGCTTCTAGTTATTCCTCTTCATTTCTGCGAGCAGCGTTCGAACTCCAAACCGATGGGTCTAGTCTCTTCTGGACAGAAATTCGCCCTACCGAAAAAGGTAGGAGCGTGGTGGTACGCCGTAGCGAAGATGGCAGGATAGAGGACGTAACCCCAGCTAATCAAAGCGCGAGAACTATGGCTCACGACCCGGGGATGGCTGCGTACTTAGTCTCAGAAAATGTCGTGTACTTCTCTAATTTCTCTGATCAGAGAGTTTACAAGCAAGTCGTTGGTGACCCTTCAGAACCCGTAACACCCGAATTGGGCGATGTGCGTTACACTGATGCTGACATTGATGTCAAAAGATATAGAATAATATGTCTTCGTGAAGACCATAGAATTCCTGAGGCTCAAGCCAAATGCGATCTTGTTGGAATCGATATTGACGGTCGTAAAGAGCCGACGAGTCTAGTTTCGGGGAATGATTACTTCACTTCTCCTAGAATCAGTCCTGACGGGTCGCAGCTTGCTTGGATCACTTGGAACAACCCATGGCTAGAAGCTTTTGGATGTGAACTATGGCTCGGAAACGTAGCAGCTGACGGTTCTATTTACGGAGGTAGGAGAATAGCAGGAGGTCTGGAGGAATCCGTCACTCAACCGAGGTGGTCTCCTGACGGTGTACTGCATTTCATTTCAGATATTTCAGGATGGTGGAATATTTACTGTTGGAAGAATGGTCAAGTCGAACGAGTACTCGAAATGAAAGCGGAGTTTACAGAACCTCCCGCTGTCCTAAAGTCATCCACATACGTCTTTCTTCCTGACAATAGGATCTTTTGTACTTACCTCCAAAACACTATCTGGCATCTTGCCCTAATCGATAGGACTACTCGTATGCTCGCGAAAATAGAATGTGAATACAACGGAGGAGCATATCTTGCAGTCGATGAGAAATATGCATACTTTGTGGGTTCAACTCGAACAAAACCTGACGCAATTGTCCGCTATGATTTTAGATCAGGATGTCTCGAGGCGATTTATTCTCCAATAAAAATAGACATAGATCCTGGTTATTACAGCCCCGGCGAAGCGGTCGATTTTCCAACGAATTACAACAAAATGGCTCACGCAATATTCTATCCACCAAAGAATAAGGACTATACAGGAAACCCCGGGGAACTTCCACCATTGATTGTCAACGCACATGGTGGTCCCACCGGAGAAAGATCAGTCTCATTTGATCTCGACAAACAATACTGGACCTCGAGAGGATTTGCATACTTGGATGTAAATTATGGTGGTAGCTGCGGATACGGGAGAGAATACAGGATGAGGTTAGACGGTCAATGGGGGGTAGTGGACGTTGATGATTGCATAAATGGAGCTTTGCACATGGCAAAGATTGGGAGAGTAGATCGGGATCGACTATTGATAAGAGGTGCCAGCGCTGGGGGCTACACAACAATGGCAACAGTCGCGTTTCGAAAGAGAGTGTACAAAGCTGCTGCTGCGCACTTTGGTCTATCAGACTTGGAACGAATGAAAGTAGAGACTCACGAATATGGCACTGACCGATTTGTCGGCTCTTACCCAGAAAAGCGCGATTTGTACATTGAAAGATCGCCGCTGTATTCATCCGATAAGATTTCCACGCCGATTATCATCTTTCAGGGTCTGCAGGATATGATCGTTCGTAGGGACCAGGCAGAATTCATGGTTCAAGCCTTGAGGAAGAACAAAGTTCCGTTTGCTTTCGTGGGATTTGAGGATGAGAAGCACGGTTTTAGAAAATCAGTAAACAAAAAGAAAGCTCTTGACGCAGAGTTGTACTTTTACTCGAAGATGCTGAAACTAGAGCTTCTTGAACCGGTAGAAGAAGTAAAGATCGAGAACCTCGAAACTCCTTTAGTTTATCCATAGTTCATTATGTTATGCTTCGGTGGAATTTGAATTGCAGTCTTCTGATTATGTTCCAATAATCGACATGCATAGTGACCTGCCAGTGGATATAGCCCAACGCAGAATTAACAACGAACGTAACGTTCTGGACAACTGCCATCTTCAGAAACTGGTGCAGGGCGGAATCGGAGGGTTTAACGGGATAGCCTTTGTCGAGCCGGACTACAAGCCTTTCAGAGCCCTCAACAGAGCAATGAAAGTCGTGGATTCTTTGTTCGAGGATCTGAATGAAACCAAGAGTTTTGCATTCGTCAAATCCGGGACTGATTTTCGTAGGGTCATCGAGAACGGAGAAAAGATTGGATTTATCCTCGGTTCGGAGGGTGGCGAATTTATCGAAACGGATCTTTCGATTTTGAGAAACTTCTACCGACTGGGGATGAGGTCCTTCGGGCTCGTATGGGACGAGCGAAATATGATCGGCGAAGGTTACTCGCAGATTAACACCAGGAACGGAGGAAGCGGTCTTAGCGAATTCGGATACAAAGTAATCGATGAGTGTAATCGTCTGGGAATGTTGATCGACGGGGCTCACATCAATCCTAACGGCCTCTCCGACATACTGGAGCGTTCCAAGAAACCTGTAATTGTATCTCACGGATCGACGAGCGCTCACCCGGATTCGTCAAGGCCCATTAGCGACGAGCACCTGAAATCGATAGCCAAGATCGGGGGTGTGGCGGGAATATTTGCTTTGAACGTGAAAAATTCAATCCCCGACGTGGACTCGTTCCTCGATTACGTAGAATACGCGGTGAAAGTGGCAGGTATTGATCACGTGGGCATAGGTTTCGATTACTTTCCGGGGTCCGAGGAGAGATTTCGAATGATTCAAAAAAAGTATCCTGACATCACCGACTGCCTAGGACTAAAGAATGCAAGCGAATCGCAGAACGCAATCAAGGGTCTTCGAAGAAGAGGCTACAAGGAAGAAGATATTGCAAAGATTGCGCATGGAAATTTCTTGAGGGTTCTGGCTGAGGTTACTGGATAATTTTGAATACTAGTGTCTCAAAATAGAAAAGAGAAAGAAGGGTGCGTGGGTAATCGATGTCTTACAGCGTAGTTAAGAAGAAAGCACAGTTTTCGCCGGCAGATGTTCCGCCTGGATCTGTTTGCCTGTCAACCTTTGTTGTTGCAAGGAATGGCAAAGGAATTCTCGCAGGCAGAATGGACAAGCTAGACATATGGCTGGCACGATTTTTCATGAGTGAGAAGGGCGGCCCGTCTTATCTCGCAAGCGGCAAGTTTCTCCTTCCTGCGTCGCACATCATGTGGTACGAGTCACCCTTGGACGCCGCGGTGCGCATCTTGGACGAACAGACCTTGCTCTCAGTGCCAAAGGAAAAGTTCAAGCTTGCCGATGTGCAATCGCATTTGCGGCCTGCTCCGTCTGACCCTTCGGGACCACCTCACTGGGACATTTGCTTTGTATATACTACCGATGTGCCAGATAGCGAAGCAAAGAATCTCAAACAACCGGAATGGTTCAGGGACCTGGGTTTCAAACCCGAGTCCGAACTAAGCGTAGATGATTTTACGCGCGGTCATGGCGATATTCTGGAAGAAGCTGGTTTCATTAGAGCGACGGGAACTAGTAAGTAAGAGAAAAGGATCCGGGCGCTTTTGCGCCTACAGACGGCCCTTGGGTAATGAGGATAATGCAAGTGAAAAAAGAGAGGAAACTTAAGGCGAATCCGCCAATGGGATTACGGAAACTCAGTCTGGCCTTTCCTGACTTCCTTTGATTTGTCACGCTGTGCCTCTTGTTCTTCTCTTTTCTCTTGGAATTCTTTGAACGCCATTACGCGTTGGTTCCTCGAATCTTCCCCCGGTTCTTGTTTAAGTGCTGGTATTCCAGCATCTTCTGACTCTTCAGCCTCCTCGAGGAGAGCCGACTGGTCACTCTTCGGTTTTGGGTCGCTCGCTTTTGCGTCTGCTCTTGCTTCCGACACTCTCTTTTTCACCTTTTTTCCTTCTTGTTCCAGTTGCTAGGAAGAATCCTAAAAAGCCAAAAGCTCTTCGATCATAGAAAAGTTGTCTGCGAACGTGATCTAGTTGACAGATAGTATCAAGATAATTCAAGACAAGCTTGCCATCAGGGAATTGATAGAGAACTGGGTGATCTGGAGCGATGCCGGGGACTGGGAACGCTTCGAAACCGTGTGGCACGATGACGGCTACATGTCCGCGACCTGGTTTGAAGGACCCGCCAAGGAATTCATAAGAAAGAGACGTGAAGGCTGGGAACGCGGAGTGAACATAATACATTCACTCGGTGGAAGTTCAATTGACGTAGTAAAGAATAGAGCCATCTCACAAACAAAGATGCAAATTTCTCAACGCGCCTCGATGCAAGACGTATTGTGCGATGTCGTTTGCACTGGTCGGTTCTATGATTTCTTCGAAAGACGCAAACGTCGATGGGGGATGGTCTTTCGCCAGCCGATATACGAGAAGGATCGCATTGATCCGGTCGATTCATCCAAAGTGGTCAAACTGGACGGAGCGCTCTTGAACAGTTTTCCCGAAGGGTACAGACACTTAGCTTATCTTCAAACGGTCATAGGTTACAACGTCCGCGGCGTCCGCCCCGGGCTAAAGGGTCCAGAAATAGAGCAATTGTACACGCAGGGTAAACGATGGCTCGACGGGGATGAGCTTTCGATACTGCCTAAATGAAAATGAGCTCTACCTTTGCTCAGGATAATGACTGCGTCGGTGTCGCTTTCTCCCCGTCCTTAAGGTACGTGTCAAACCATCTAAGATAATGCTCTATTCTTGCTACTCTGTGCTTCGGTTTCCCGCTGCGCGACAAATCATGATTTTCACCAGGAAATAGGACTAGTTCCACGGTTTTCCCAAGGTACTTCAAGGCGGTAAGAAGTTGAACTGCCTCAGACATGGGGCACCGATAGTCTTCCATCGAATGAATTATGAGAAGTGGAGTCTTGATATTTCTAACGTAGGTCAGCGGAGACATGGTATCCAAGCTATCCTGTTCCAAGAAGGGGTCACCAATTAGTTCCCTCGCAATGTCAGGACTATCCTGCACCCAAAAGATACTTCTCCAACTTGAGATGCTTCTATCAGTAACCGCAGCCTTGAAGATGTCCGTATGCCCAATAGCCCAATTCGTCATGAAACCACCATACGAACCACCTGCTATTGCGAGTCTATCCTTGTCCAGGAATGAAAACTTCGATGTTGCAAAATTAATCATCTCCAAGAGATCTTGATAGTCCCTCTCCCCGAAATGCTTACGGATGTCGGCGAAACCCGCCGCATATCCAGCGCTTCCCCTGATATTGCCATAGAGCACCGCATAGCCTTTAGCTGCGAAAACTTGGAACTCATGCATGTACGAATTTCCAAATGCGGTCTTTGGTCCTCCGTGGACATAGACTATGGTCGGAAGCTTCTTGTCCTTCGTCTTCGCGAGGACCCATCCGTCAACCACAGCGCCGTCGCTTGCCCTAAAGAAGAATGGTTCTTGCGAGATAATGTCGAAATCCTGTTCCACTTTCTGATTGAAAGACGTGAGTCTTCTCTCTTTGTTGCCGTTGTCGTCTCCGCTGTCTTCGATCACAGAGAGTTCTTGCAGGTGGGTCGAGTCCATAGAGATGAACACGACTTTTCCGTTCTTCACATCATAGTCATCGACGCTTCTGTTCCCAATGACAAGGGGCTCGGGCATTCTCTCGGGCCTGACCCTGTATAGACAAACAGAGGCTCCTTCCTCTTGCATATAGTATATGTAATCTTGATCCCAAACGACGCGACCGGCGCCCTCGCTAAATCGCGCATCGCTGTTGAGGGAGTTGCCTTTGTTCAAGTCCGTATCCTCGATTTTTGTCAGTTTAGGGGTTCCCACGCCCGTAGTCGGTTGCACAATCAAAATTCGCGAATTCGAGGACAAACCGTGCGACACATCCCTTCCATTGATTACAATCGAGGAATCGTCTGGACTCCAGTCAAAATCGGTGATGGACATGTCCGAATTTGTCAGCTTTCGCCCCTCGCTTCCGGGGCCGTCAAGAACGAAAAGGTCCCGAATATACGAATGCGTCTCGTCCAAACCCGCGAGGTAACCAATTCTGCTTCCGCTGTGGGCTAGACGAAACGTACTTACATCAAAATCTCCCATCGTAACTTGAGTTAGGTCGCCTGTTTCGAAGTTCATGGAAAATAGGTGCTTTCTCGAGTTGTAAACAAAACCCAGTCCGTTGGACCAAAACGGTACCCTCTTTACCACCTTGGGAGCGTCCTTGTCTTCGTTTGCGACAATACGGCTAAGAAAGTAAACAAGTTTTCCATCGGAAGAAAAGATCGGAGCTTCAATTCCCTCCTCCCTCCTAAGTACCCGTCGCGGCTCTCCGTCCAAGAGCCTCATAACATAAAGCGCGTTCCCCTTGTCGTCCTTTGTCATTCCTCTTTTAGAGAGGAAAAGGAGAGAACTACCATCAGGGGAGAATGCGGGAGAACTGTCTTTTCCTCCGTAGGTGAGTCGTGTAGTTCCACTCCCATCGGTTTCGACAAGCACCATGTCCGAGTCGTAATCGTTCTGAGTCTGATTTGCCTGGTGAACAGAGAAAACGACGCGTTTCGCATCCGGAGAGAAGTCGGGATGAGAAAGAAATCTGTAATTTGCAAAGTCCTCGGGTTTTATTGATTGTTTCATCATGATGAAACGACGGTAATCTCGACGTTCATCTGATTTATGCATTGTCAGACCTACGAAAAAATTCCACTGAACCGATGATTAATTAGTTGGCACAATACACAATTTGAATCGAATTGACGGTCACAGTAGGTGCTCTAATTCCTCACGGATGGAAGTACGACCTTCCCAAGGGTTTGAACGGAGCCGAGCAGTGGAAACTTATCAAGAACGTTGCGATAGAAGCTGAGAGGTTCGATTTCGAATCGGCGTGGTTCTATGACCATATGGTCAGGTTTCCCGAGAAGATTGGCGAGTCAACCTTCGAAGGATGGACAATAGCAACAGCAGTCGCAGCAGTAACTAGTAAAATCAGACTGGGTCACATCTGCCTTGGCAATTCATACAGGTATCCTTCTCTCCTCGCGAAGATGGCTGCGACTTTGGATTGTATTTCGAATGGAAGATTGTACCTCGGGATAGGGGCAGGGTATCACGAAGTAGAATACAAACAGTACGGAATACCTTTTCTTACTCCAAGCGAGCGGATCTCGAGGTTGCGCGAAGCCGTGCGGTTGATCAAACTCATGCTTGCTCCGAAAGAAGAATCGCCGAGTTTTTCCGGAAAGTATTACTCTATTGAAGCGGCGCATAATTTTCCAAAGCCCGTCCAAGAGAAAGTTCCAATACTGATTGCTGGCGGAGGCGAAAAGTTCACTCTGAAGGTAGTTGCCCAGCTAGCCGACATGGACAATATGGGGGTAAACTATACCCTCGAACAATACAAACAAAAATTTGAGATAGAAGCTTCGTATTGCGCCGAGTATGGTCGAAAGCCCTCTGATATAGTTCACACCTGTCTTAGAGAGGTTGTATTGGGAAAGACAAGTGAGGAGGTCAAAAAGAAGTTCAAAAAATACGAATTGGATCAAATCAATCCCTGGCAATCGTCCTTAGCATCACAAAAGCGCCCCCGAATCGTGGGAACCCCAGAGCAATGCATAGAGGAGCTTCGAAAGTTCAAGGATATCGGAGCGGCGAAATTTCTCCTTTACTTTCCTGATGCTATTGAGTTGAAGCCCTTTGAATTGTTCGCCGAGAAAGTCATGCCGGCCTTGAAATGAACAAGGTCTTTGAATAGCTATCGTGATATATCTTATTACACTCATAGATCTGTGTTACGATTAGTGGGAACCTGAATTGGCAGTCATTGTCAAAAGTATCGATCGCCTAAATCCAGAACTGATAAACTCGTTCAAGGATTTAAGCGCCGCAACGATCCACGAGTCCATCGGAAAGGATACGAGTAATGTCATGGATTATACCATCAAGCCGATAGCCGAAGGAATGAAAGTGGTGGGGTCAGCCCTTACCGTGGAAAGTTTCCCTGCCGATAACCTTACCGTACATGTGGCTATGACTCTAGCGAAGCCCGGCGATGTGTTAGTGGTAAACGGGCACGGAATGCCAGGAGTGATGTTCGGCGCCCAGATGGCGTTTCAATCAATTCAAAGCAAGGTTGCTGGAATCGTGGTCGATGGAGCGGTTCGAGATTCTAGCGAAATTAAACAGATGAGGTTCCCATGCTTTACGAAGATCGTTAGTCCTCTAGGATCAGCAAAAGGAACGCCGGGTTCGATCAACATCCCGATCCAGTGCGGTGGCGTCCTAGTGAATCCGGGGGACTTGATTGTGGGAGATGATGATGGGGTCGTCGTTGTTCCGAAGAAACTCGCGGCCGAGGTCCACGCAAGATCAATCAGCCGGATGGAGAAGGAGAAAAAGGACAGGGATCTATTTCTTAGCGGTATGACATCTATGAAAATGTACGAGTTTGAAAAGATCCTAAAGGCAAAACAGGTCAAAGAGGTAGATAGTCTCGACGACGATGCTCGCTGACAATTTTTGGCAGGAAGAAATCCCAGTGGATCGAGATTTTAATCTCTAGGCCTTTGAAGCTCTCCGTAACCATAGGTCTTTCGAGCCTCGGTCAGCTTCACTCCAGCCTTGATTGCTCCCTCGATGCCTTCTTCCTTTGAAGCTATATCATTTACAGCTGCGAGGATTTCCTTCGCCTTTCTTATTGGGACGCAGACCACTCCGCTATCATCGCCCACCATGATATCGTTGGGCGAGACCAAGATATCGGCTATGGTCACGGGCGCGTTGACGGTGTCAAGCTGAATCCTGTCTTTCCCAGTCATGACATACCTGCATTTGCTAAAGACGGGATAGTTGCAGGCTCTGATGACCGGAACATCCCTGCAGCATCCATACACCACCGTTCCGGCGATTCCCATCTCGACGGCCTTTTTGGTGAGCAATCCCCCCCAGATCGTGCAATAAGTTCTGCCGCCGTTATCGATGACCACCACGTCGCCCTTGTTGACCTGATCAATGTATGTAGGCCAGGGTTTCTTTTCGGTCTGTTCAGCAGGAAGAAACCGAAGGGTGTGTGCCGTTCCGCACATCTTTACGCCGTCTACAATTGGTAAGATTCCCTCCAGTCCTCCTTTAATTCGGAACCTGTCCATGGCGTCAGATATGTTGCAAGTGGTATGCACGGCGAACTCCTTCGCCAAGCTTTGGGCATACTCGTGGGTAAATTCTGTCTCGTTAGATAATTGTGTCAAATGAAATCTTCTCACTCATCTCTCAATTTTACCGGGGTCCTAAGACCTCTTGTCTAGCCTCCCGAAAAAGATCAATCCCAGTCAATAAAGCTTTTTCACTGATATGATTCAAAATATCACCCACCATGTTCGTGAACAATGGAGAGTTGAAACGCAGCGTCTCAGACGATAGAAAGAAACTCTCAAGGGATATGCAGATACACCTTGCACCTGACATCGTGCAACGATCGAGCAACGAGACTCTATTTGAGAAAGGGGCGCGGGAAGCGCAGTACTTCGGATGGTCATCCAAGTATCACCATCTGACTACTGACGGCACACAACTAATCGTTCCCCCATCCCAAGATGTGCCTCGCTTCTTTGGTTCAGTAGCCCTAAACAATTCTATGGGAGGACTCGATGCCTACACTGAGGAAGTTGCTGTAAAAACTGGCGCTTCTGAAATCTGGATGCCCACTTTGCTTTTGAACATCCAAAGTGGACATTTTCCTGGGGGAAGAGTCGAGTGATTAAACAGATAAGATGCTTCCGGGAACCAATTGACTAGGGCGGACTTCTCAACTTGCCTAAATCAAGTTCTATGAAGGTTGTTACCGATTTGAGAAGTGCACTTTCTCTGTCGGAGGAACATCACGATCTTATTCGAATAAAAGATCCAATGGACGTGAACCTCGAACTAGTCGGAGAATATCTGAAGCATGCTGGTGGGAGTCCAGTCCCTCAGCCGACAAGAGTGGGTCCAATAGTTCTATTTGAAAACGTGGTACGTGGCGGTGCTGCCAAGAAAATTCCCTACAATATGCCAGTGGTCGTCGGAGTTGTGGCAAGTCGCGAGCGTGTCGCAAGATATTTTGGGGTCACAAAAGAGAAAATTCCTTTCAAAATGCTGGACGCTTTGCAACACCCCATAGCTCCTAAAAAAGTCAATAACGGATCATCTCAAGAAGTGGTAGTTGACAGAGAAATCAATCTGACCAAACAATTACCAATACCCACGATGTCGCTCGATTCTGTGGGCCCCTCAATAACGGAGGGTCTCTTGCGCGGCATTGATCCAGAAACAGGCCAAGGAGACGTCACATTTCACAGGATCTTCGTAGTAGGACGAGACAGGATCACTGCTTTAATGTTTCGAGGACGCCACATAAAGGAGATGCAACGAAAGGCCGAATTGAAGAACAGGTCCTTTCCTGTTTCGATTAATATCGGTCTCGATCCTTTCACTAACATTTCTGCAGGCATCTTTCCACCGACAGGTGCGGATTTGGACGAGCTCTCGGTGGCTGGTGCCCTAAAAGGTTCGCCCATAGAGGTAGTAAAATGTCGATCAATAGATGCGGAGGCTCTCGCTAATGCTGAAATCGTGTTAGAGTGCGAGATACAACCTAATGAAACGCTGTCGGAAGACGTGCTCTCTGATAAGAAAGGATGGTCTATGCCGGAGATGGCAGGATACGTCGGAGTTGCTGGATCTGCTCAAGTTTTGAAGGTGAAAGCAATCACTCACCGAAAAAATCCTATCTTCCAAACTTTGGTTACTCCTGGGGAAGAGCACAATCTCATCACGGGCATTCCGTGCGAAGGAGAGATTTTGAATGCGGCTTACAGAACTGGATACAAGGACCTGCTCACAAATGTCTATCTTTCCTCTGCAGGGGGTGGAAAGCTACTCGCCATTCTTCAAATAAAGAAACGTAGTGCGAGAGATGACACGGAACCGAGAAATCTTGCATTGATTGCTCTAGCAACTATGCACGAAATGAAAAGTGTGATCCTCGTAGATGATGATGTAAACATCTGGGATCCCATGGACCTATGGTGGGCTTTCACAACAAGGTTCAAACCAACCGAGGATCTTGTAGTCATTGACGGAGCAAGGTCATGGCCGGGGTTGGCTGATTACATACAAACAACGAAGGCGATCTACGATTGCACCGTGCCTTGGAACGAAAGGGAGAGAATGCGCAGGCCACGCTGGCTAGGATACCCCAGCTGATTGCAACACACAAATTCCTGCCTAGGCCTTTCAGGGCTAATCTTTTGGTCGCGTTTGCGTGATTAGAATTCGTCAAACGTATGCATGTTGAGGAGAACTTGCTCTATTGATCTCTCTATCGAGCTGGTTACCGAATGTTTCGTATAATTGGGTATTTTCTTTCCTTAAGAATTTTTAGTCAATAAAGGTTTTTCATTGGCAATTTCAGTCCCTAATTCTCATGTCTATCAATGCCGTTCAACTAAAGCGCGATATTTTAGATTACAAGAAAAAGCTCGCAGGCGTAATCGACATGCAAATTCATCTTGCCCCGGATATTGTCCAGCGATCGAGTAGTGAAACAATCTTTGAGAAAGTGGCTCGAGAAACCCAGTATTTCGGATGGCTATCCAAATGTCATCACCTGACAACAGCTGGTAGGCAGCTAATAGTTCCACAATCTAAGGATGGGCCGCATTTTTTCGGATCTATAGCCCTAAACAACTCTATAGGAGGATTGAACCCATACGCTGTTGAAGTCGCTTTGAAGCTTGGAGCCTCTGAAGTTTGGATGCCTACCTTAGACGCCCAGAATCACATAAACTCATTCGGACAGGCTACTCTGCCTACGTTCAAGCCGCTCGAAACACACAAATCTTTCTCATCCCCTCCTGCAAAACCCATTACGGTCTTGGATAGTTCTGGTGCCCTCAAAGAAGAGGCAAAACAAGTTGTTGAAACTATGAAGGGATCCGAAGCGATCCTCGGAACAGGTCACCTGTCATATATCGAGATCGAGCAGCTCATCGACTACGCGAATAAAGTAGGAGTGAACCATACTCTGATCACTCATCCAGAGTTTCGTGTGACGAATTTTTCAAAGGAACAACAAATGCGACTTGTGGACAAGGGGTCATACTTGGAACACTGTGCTACGACAGATTATAACGCAAGACTAATCGTTGAAAACATAAGATTCGTTGGAGCGTCCCACTGCATTCTATCGAGCGACTCCGGCCAGACTCAAAAGGGGCATCCGTTGGATGCCTTCTACGATTTTATAGAAGCCATTCAAGCCGAAGGAATGGGCGAGGAAGAGATTCAGAAAATGACGATAGACAATCCGAAGAAGCTTCTTGGAGTTGCCTGAGATTCTCTTTCCAATAATTTAGTTCACGTGAAGCGACTATGGTTCAGCAAGAAGATAATCCAAGCAAGACCAATGCTACTGCAGGATCAAGGGTTTTGCTCGAAAACAGCCTAGTCCGAGTAATCGAGATTTGGATTGCAGTAGGAGGAAGAACCGATTTGCATTTTCATCCGCCAAACGTTGTTTATTCGTTGTGCAATGGTAAAGCGAGGTTTACTACCAAGGATGGGAAAAGTGTGGAAGCTGAAATAAAACAAGGCGAAGCAATCTTTTCTGCTGGTGGGTGGCATGTCGTTGAAAACCTTGGACCTACCGAGATAAGGGCAGTCCACTTTGAACTGAAAAACACGAAATAATTTTACGTCTCTCTCGATCCTTCGTCTCTGCTCTCAAAGAGAAGAATCTTCTTACAATTTTCGTAAAACAAGCAAGCCTTATCATTTCATCTTCGTTATCTTGAGTGTTGCTAATTGCAAGTTCAACATGTTTCAAGTAACATAGTCCACTCGAAGTGGAATAGGTCACTCGAACCCATAGCGACTGTGAGTCCTGATGACGTTGTTGAAATTGACTTGAGAGATACTACCGGCGGATTCTTCCAACCGCATATGACCACAAGAGAACTATTTTCCGGAATGACTCCGGGTCATTCTCTCACCGGTCCCATATGTGTGGAAGGAGCGATGCCGGGCGATACCCTCGTGGTCAGAATTTTAGATGTAAAAAATGGAAAGTGGGGTTTCTCAGCCACAATGCCAGGCAAAGGGTTCCTAGGAGATCTCTCACAGCATCAAAACCTGGTGACTTGGGAAGCAAATGACGACAATACTTTCGCCGAGTCCCCGTCGCTCCCGGGCGTCAGGGTAGTGATCGCACCCTTTTGCGGAGTGATGGGAGTGGCTCCCGCAGAGGACGGCGAGTTCTCCACATTGCCCCCGGGAGAATATGGAGGAAATATGGACATCAAATATCTGACCAAGGGGTCGACTCTCTTTTTGCCCGTGTTCAACAACGGCGCGCTTTTCTCCGCCGGAGATGCTCATATGGCTCAGGGTGACGGCGAAGTCTGCATAAGTGGCATCGAAACGAGCGCCAAAGTTACGCTACAATTTCAGGTAGAGAAAGGAAAAAAGAGACTTCCCGAGCCAAGATTCGAAACGCCAACTCATTTTGGGATTACTGCGTATTCAAAGACAATAGACGAGGGTTGTAAGAAAGCGCTAGTCTACGCCATTTCGTTCTTGCAGGAGGAAAAGAATTTGTCGTGGGACAGCGCATACATGCTGTGCAGCGTAGCTGCTGACATCAAAGTGTTCGAGGTCGTGGACATGCCTCACGTTCTTTGCGGATTGATGATCCCAAAAGACGTTCTTTCGAGAATGTAATCGCACAGGAATTGACTCGCTTCACATGCTAACTTGCAACTGAATCAAGAAACTTTTGTATCGCGCCCAAGTATTTTTCGGGCTCCTGACGACTCAGTGCGTGGCCACAATTCTTCAGTATGACGAGCTTGGAACCTTTGATTTTTTGATGAAGTAGTTCCGAGCTCCTAGGAGAAACGTAATCATATTCTCCGCATATTATCAAGGTTGGAACGTCGATATTGCCGAGTTTATCTGTGACATCCCAATATCTCAGGTTTCCCGTAGGCGTGATTTCATTTTCCCCCCACATGAGATTGTAGACTAACCTTGGTGTAGTCGAAAACGAGGAACCGCTTTTTATCAATAAGACGAGTTCTGGAGGCCAAGGTTCTTTTCTGTAAAAATGTTTTTTGTACACGAGCTTGAGGGCTTTCAGATATTCTGGATTCTTGTATTCGCCTACCTTCTCGTATTTCGACAGCGTATCGCGTATCTTTTTCGGGAGTGCTTGGCGCATCTTCTCCATCTCGTCAATGACAACTTTAGTGCTACTTGCTCCGCTTGAAATTACAAGGCTATGAAGGTTCTTTGAGTACTTGACCGCGTAAGCGACATTCAACATTCCGCCCCAACTACCACCGAAGAGATGGATTTTACCTAGGTTTAGGGCCCTCCTTACCCCTTCGACCTCTTCGACGAATTTGTCGACGTTGTAGAGGGATTTGTCCTGCGGCTTCTCTGACTTCCCGCCGCCGAGTTGATCGTACATAACTACCTTGTATCCGTATTCTGTGAGTTTAGCCATATTGGAACCGGCGTCGCAAGATCCACCGGGACCTCCGTGTAGGCAGAGAACAGTTCCCTTCTTACCCTCTTCACCCCAGGTCTTGAAGAATAATATGTGACCCAAGACTTGCACGTAACCGTCCGAGTACCCCCTGATCTTGACAACTTCCGAAATGTCTCCGTCTTTCATTTCCTAGTCTTTACTTCCTCTGTTTTTTGGTGTATAGTGCTTTTGTTATGACTAACATTAGAATATAGTAGCATATTCTTGTGTAAACAAGGACGCTTCGGAACTCTTCTCAGCGCTTAACTCTTTTGATTCACGCCATCAAGGAAATCCGCGATCGTCCTAATATATTTCTCTGGCTCTTGTCGCTGCAAGGCGTGCCCGCAGTTTTCGAAGATCACGAGCTTGGAGCCTTTTATGTTCTTGTGTAATAACTTCGAACATTCTGGAGAAACGTAGTCGTACTCTCCGCACATTATCAGCGTAGGCACTGTTATGTTTCCAAGTTTGTCAGTCACATCCCAGTACAACAAGTTTCCTGTTGGAACGAAAGGATGATCACCCCACATCACATCACGGGCAATATTGTTCGGGTTAGTGGATGGCCCATGAGCAAATAGCAAATTAAGCTCCATAGGCCATGGTTCCAGTCTGTAGAAGTGCTTCTTCATCCAAAACTTTCTGGCTTTCAGATACTCAGGATTCTTCGTATCACCGGTCTGCTCATATTTCTCGAGAGTCTTCCGAACTCCTTTGGGGAGGGCGGCGCGCATTCTCTTCAACTCGGCCATATCCAGAGGGGTACTGCTAGAGCCGCTCGAAATGATGAGACTTTTGAGATTCTTTGAGTACTTGACCGCGTAAGCGACATTCAACATTCCGCCCCAACTACCACCGAAGAGATGGATTTTACCTAGGTTTAGGGCTTGCCGAATCCCCTCAACTTCTTCCGCGAAGCGATCAACATTGTAGAGAGATCTACCCTGAGGCCGTTCTGACCTGCCGCATCCCAGCTGATCGTAAGCAACGACCTTGTAACCGTGTTCCGTCAGTTTAGCCATGTTGGAACTGGGATCACTTGAAGTCCCAGGTCCACCGTGTAAGCAAAGAACCGTTCCCTTATCTCCGAGCTCTCCCCATGACTTGAAAAACAAGACATGATCCAGAACTTTCACGTAGCCGTCCGAATAGTGCTTCGTCTCTACAACCAAATCTATCGTTTTGCTTTTTTTCAATTTGGAAATTATCCCCCCCCGCACCTAGGTTGTAGCCTAGGTCAGGTCAGCGAAATAGTATATGCTAGTTAGTGGAATGTTGTAGGTTACACCTGAAATGTTGGAGGTTGTGGCGAAGAAGTATTCGAAAAAGTAGGCGTAAATGTAGTAGACATTCTGATTCGACAATTCGACCATGAGATTTGTTACCTTCGCGAGACCGGTGTTATTTCCGCTGGCGGCCGCCGTTACTGCCTGCTGATACAATGTTCCAAAAGCTGTAACATTCCATCCTGTAGGAGGAATCGCCATCCCTGGAGACAACACTTGCAAATAGTCTAGCGCATAACTGTCAGTTGGGCTGAATCCGAGCAGGTTCAAGTAAAGTTCGTCCGATACGACGTAAGGAAAGATGCTGCCTATGGGGAGAGGCTCCACCGTAACCGTCAGACCCATGTTATACGTTCCGCTGGCATTATTCACGGCGTCCGCCATTTGATCGTAAATGGCTTCTTCGACGTCATCACCATCTGGATATACCAACGTTATGGTCTGGGGTACTGGGCTACTACACACTCCGTTGTTGTTTAACGTTGTGCACCCGAAGGTGTTATCAAATACACCTGGCGGAGCAACGGTACCATTTACGAAAGTGAAGTGAGTTATTGGGTGCTCCATGGCGGAGAGTAACAGATCCTGTACAGCAGTCAGGTTGTAACTGTATAGCGGGGTGATGGAAGAATTGTAGGAACCGGCAGGAGCCGTGCCAGGCGGTATCGGGCCATTGGCAGCTACATCCAAGCCATTGGCGGCAGTCTCAAGCAGAGAAGTCAGGTTGACCGAATCAGCAAATGCCAGCCTCATCCTAACATCCGCAAATGGCTGGAAGGAATAGTATGTCCCAGTCTGTGGATTTGTGACATTACTGTCAAATGCGTATGCCTGATATGCCAATGATGTATAAGGACCATACAGACTAATGCCGGGAATCGAAGAGACAAGTTGATTGTTATTTAGCCAAGCGGTCCTATTCGCGACATCGTAAAGATTCGTATTGGGAACATCCGCGATCATTGCTTGTCCTGATTGTGCCGCGCTTTTGAGGTCTATCTCTCTGGTAGAAAGCTGTGGAACGTTCTTCAAATCTACAGTTGTGAATGTGGGGGTGATCTTGCTGCCTCCACTGTACTGGTATGGTCCGCCCCAGTAGGTTGGATTTGCTTTGAGTACAATCAGGCTGGAGTCGGAAGCTACGCTCTGGATAGTATAGGGACCGGTACCCGCAAGTGACCCTTGGTAAGATCCATCAAGATAAGTCGTCCCACAACCATTTGGAGTAATTCCGGAGTTGCATGTAGCTACTTCATCCAAGAAATATTGTTGGATCATCGTCGAAAGATTGCCATAAAGATTGGGATACGGTAGCGTGTAGCCGGTACTTGACTGGTTCCACAAGGCTAGATCGTGCTGCATTACATACGTCGGAGCAACAATCTGGACAGTATTGGCCCCCGCAAGTATGTAAGAAAACTCCGACGTAGGATTTAACAGATTAAAAGTAAATGTCATCGGACCAGTTACATGCACAAAGTTTTGTGCTAGTACCTCCTTTACGTAGTTGGCGTTGTACGTCTGCGAACAGCCGCATAGATCACTACTGAGACTGGTGTTAAGAAACTGCTGAAGAGAAGATGTACCTTCGGTTCCGTGAGTGCTAGGGGTACTTCCATCCATTAAGAGTGCTCTATAATATGAAAAATAAACCGCAGTCGCGTTAAGTGGTTCGCCGTCGGCGAACGTGATACCGCTGCGTAATGTGAAATTCCAGTTGGCCTCGTTACTCGAGACACTATAATTTGAAGCGAGCCAAGGAATAAGCTGTGTTGAACTTGACCCATTATACCACAACAGATTTTCATACACATTTTCGATAATTTGCGCCCCATACACATCAAAGTCCACTGCAGGGTCTAGGTACGTTATCGTGTTTGTGGTCTCCCACGTTAGCGTGGACGGGGTGGTTGCAGAAGAAGAAGATGATGAGCTTGTGAGGCTTGTTGATGTGTTCGTACTAGTAGTCGACGTTGTTGGTGTCGATGTGGTGCTCGTTGTCGTATGCGACATCAAACTAATTGCGGCATACGCTCCGCCAGCGGCGATAATTACTATGATTACTACGACTATGACTATAGTACCGACGCGAGAAATTCCGAGCCTGCTTTTGAAGAGGTTCATTCTGTTCTTTACTTCGTAGTGACACTTGGAGGCAGTGATATAAGTATTATAATCAGTTAGAATTTGCGTCGGGAAATAGTTTCAGAAAAATGTCCAAAGACGTGATCCTAAATAATAACGTTGGACATGCTTGAAATTGTACTACTTTTTTGATAATCTCGCTAGGAAGAGTATCAGTTCGTCTTTAGCTCCCAACTCGCACAGCGCTGCATAATCCCGACTCTTTAGAGCGCTTTTCTCTTCGTCCGACAGATGGAAGTCAAGGCATGCGGCGTCGAAGTCGCGTAGAAATCTCTCTCGTAAGTTCTCATCTTTTTTGACGGCATACAGAAGCTTATCAAGCTGATAGCCCTTGATCATTTAGACTACGGTCAACCTGCCGCGAAAGATCGCTTCTTTCTCGTTATCCCCGCAAATGGGAGCAACAACATTGCTTTAGCGCCTAGTTCTAGCAATTTATCATAATCGCGCGATTCTAGCGCGCCCTTCTCCTCGGAAGAAAGCGGGAAATCCTTTACCGCATCTTGAAAATTCTCAAGAAAGAGTTTTCGAAAGTTCCGATCTTTCTTTATTCTGAAAAGTATCTTGTTCACCGAATAGCTCGTCATTCCATTAGCGCCCCTCTTCTCACAGGCCCTCAGGCTCGTTTGCTTTCCACATAACGAAACCCAAACCGATGATAGCCCTCCAGCTTACTGTATAGCTTGCATAAGTGGGCTTGTGGCTTCCTATAGCACCGAGCAGGACAATCCAGTTTCGCATCTCTGCGTTTCCAGCTTGATCTATTTCCTTTGAAGTTAGCTCTGAAAACCTATCACTATAACCAGATTTGAACCATTCCATCATTTGCGAGTCAAACTTGACGTTTATTTCTCCTCCCAAGTGTTCTCCAGGGAAGTGGGACATACCGCCAGAAGCGATGATGGCTACGCGAAACTCAGGATCCGTGTGTTTTTGGATTACCTCTCTAAGGAAACTCCCCAGTTTGTAGCACCTTGCGGGGGTCGGATTGGGACTCGCATACGCATTTGTGTAAATAGGAAGGATAGGAAGATCTCTTCGCGGTAACAGATAGTTAAGTGGAATTAGGTGGCCGTATTCCAGATGAATCTCTTCCGAAAACGAAAGGTCAAAACCAGCTTCGACGCTTTTTTCAAGTATCAATTTTGCGAGCCGCGCATTGCACGGAAACTCGAACCTTTTATCCGGCATCCATATCGTAGAGCCGTCTACCCTGTCGCCCAGGTACAACGAAAAGGCAGGGTAATCATCTAGAAAGAAGTTGTCGAAGTGGTCATCCGTTAAGCAAATGACCGCGTCAGGTCTTGCTTCTGAAAGCTCCTTCTCCATAAGACCAAACGCAGTCTTGGCGGCTTGGAGCTGAGCTTTGTTGTCTGCGAGAGTCTCCATCTCTAGCTCCGATTTCCTTCCAATCCTACTTGCGCAGCAGACAAGTTCGTAGATCTCGGGCCATGTTTCAGGGTCACTTACAAGTTGAGGAGCATGGGGAACACCTATTGCTAGTACAATTTTTCCCAATTTTAGACCATCACTTGAACAGAAACTGTCATATTTTTAGTCTTCTTGTGGTGTCTGTCTTTTTCGGATGCAAGGTATAATATACAATCCTTTGTCCCAGATATTTCTTGGATATGAGCAGACTGCACATTTCTTTGGCTTGCTGGAACTATGATCGTTGTCGCCCTCTCCTAGACGGGCGAGTTAGGCCCGAAGGGTTGGACATCAATTACATTCCGACAAGCGCGGAGGAAACCTTCTTCCGGATGACCGGGTTCAAGGAGTTTGATGTTGCCGAGATGTCGTTGTCAACATATGTCCTTACACTTTCGGAGGGCAGCAACCCTCCTCCTTTCATTGCAATACCAGTCTTCCCGTCAAGATCGTTCCGACATTCGTCCATTTTCATCAATAGACAAGGAAGGATTTCGAAACCCGAAGACCTCGTAGGAAAGAAGGTCGGCCTTCCTGAATACCAACTGACGGCCTGCGTGTGGATCAGGGGGATAATGTCTGAGGAATATCATGTTCCGATAGATTCGCCATCGTACTTCACAGGAGGATTGGAAGCGGCAGGACGCAAAGAAAAGTTGAAGCTTCGACTCCCAAGAAATATTCGCATAAACAGAATTCGAAAAAATCAAACTCTTTCTTCGATGGTGGAGGCTGGTGAAATCGATGCGCTGTACTCCCCCAGAGCTCCATCTAATCTTGCTGATCACCGTGTCGGGAGCAAAGTAGTTCGCCTGTTCAAAGATTACGAAGAAGAGGAAAAGCGATATTTCAAGAAGACTCGAATTTTTCCGATCATGCACGTCATTGTCATGAGGAGGGAGCTCTATGAAAGAAACAAATGGCTCGCTAGATCCCTGTACAAGGGGTTCGTAGAAGCCCAGAGAATCGCCTACGAAGAACTTTCTCAAACATTTGCCCTAGCTTACATGGATCCTTGGCTTGGCGCTCACATCGCGGAAACGAGACAATTGATGGGTTATGACTACTGGCCTTATGGACTAGAAAATAATGAGAAGACTCTTGCAACATTTCTGCGTTACTCGTTCGAGCAGGGCATAGCAAAACACGTGCTAAGACCAGAGGATATCTTTGCTCCGGAGACACAGGAAACTTTCAAGATATAGCGGAGAGACAGATGGCAAAAATCATCATCCGCTTCGATTTCCGGCAGATAGTATAATAGGAACCCTACAGACTTCCTAGTCGCGGAAATAATCCATTTGATTTCTTTCATAGAATATCTTTTTGCCAAAGGAGCTCGAACTAATTGAGCTTTGATAACCTCGACTTTCAAATATGCAGCGAGATAGCGCGCGATGGGGTCAATTTTGACATATCTGGAGGTCTAAGATTTTCTTTTGGAAAGATAGCTTCCGTATTAAACTTGGACGAAGCAACCGTAAGAAAGAGATTCCAAAGGCTCCATGACGTTGGTTTGCTCAGGGACTGGTGGTTCAAGATAAATCCTAACTTTCTCCAGATGAATCACTGTCATCTTTGGATAGACCTATTGCCACCGTCGTCAAAGCAGGAAGTGATTAGCAAGATCAGACTGATGCCCGGCATAATATCGATCTGTAATTACTATGGGAACAATCTGAAAATTGTAATATGTTATACCGATGAGTTCGAGCTCAAGAAACAGATTCAACTAATCTCTAGAATCGCGAATTCGGAAAACGTCTTGCGCAAGGACATTGAGTATCCAAGGTGCGTTGATAATCGCCAACTCACTCTTAGAGATCTGATGATGCTCAAGGCGTTCGAGCATCAGCCGATGAAGCCCTATACTGCCGTAGCTCATGAGCTTGGAGTTTCGACGAAGACTGTGAAGCGAAGAATGAAGAAGATCGCGCAATCCAAAGCAATCTCCATCGTTCCAAGGGTAAACTGGAGCTTGGTCGAAGGCTCGATCATAGTTCATGTGCTTGTCCTTCATTCAGCGGTGGATTACGCGAACACGCTGTTCGCTATCATTTCCGAACTTCTTTCCGACTACCTAATCACAGGAAAAGCGGGGAAAGATTACTTCTTCTTTCAGCTTCACGTGCCGTCACTCACAAAACTTGATACGATTTATTCAATGTTAAGGGAGCAACGAGGAGTATCGAGTGTTCGCATTGATCTGCTCTTAGAGAATATTCAACTCTACGAGACGTTTAGCAACCAGCTGGATAGAGAAATAACTAGGGCAAGTGCTCTCGCCGGTATGCATGTGATTACAGCTCAAACCTGACATTAGCCTTTGCACTCGGTTTCGCATAGAAGTAGTCTCAATGGCTCATGAACGCGTGCAAAGAGGATTTTGTCTTTAGGAATTCGAGTACAGATTTATCGTGTTGGCTATCCACTTGAGACCCGTAAAGAACCAATGGATGTCCAAATTTTCGTTGGGGGCATGAGCCCTAGAGAACCTCCCTGCGCCTCCTATCGCAGCAACGGGCGATTTGAACAGGTACATCGGTCCACTGCCTGCTGCCGAGACCTTTACGATCGGAGGCTTGCCATAAACATCCTTTGCGGCTTCGTTAGCAGCTCGGGCAATCTCAGAATCGGGGGATGTTCTAGCAGCCTTCTCTCCCTCAGAAAAGAGGATCTCAATATCTGGGAATCCTTGCTTCTTCAGGTGCATTCTCAGCTTCACTATCAAATCTTCCGGATCTTGATCTGGGACCAGCCGAAAATCGATCTTTGCCCTAGCTTCTTTCGGGAGGACTGCTTTGGCCCCTTGTCCAGTGTAACCGGACACTAAACCGCAAATCGTGCAAGTCGGTTTGCCCGCGAGAGACTTTTTGACCTCGAAGCCCCTCATTCCTCCTATCAGCTGCTTGATTCCTAGATCGTTCTTTATGGCAGACTCGTCATAGGGCTGTTTCCTGATCAAGTCTAGCTCTTTCTTCGTAAAAGGCCTCACGTCATCATACCAGCCGGGAATGGTGATACGTTCGTCCTTTTTCAATGTATTTAGAGCACGAACCAGCCTCCAGGCCGGATTCTCGACGATCGCGGCAATCGAAGAATGCGAATCAGTCTTGGCGTTTTTGGCCAAAAGCTCGACGTACATTATGCCTTTAGATCCGAGCAACATTTCCGGCCTTCCTTTAGGATCTATTGCACCGCCTTCCCAGATCACGGCATCTGCCTTGAACAGCTCGGGAAATTTCTCCATGTAGCTTTTCAGGTGGGCGCTACCAATCTCTTCCTCTCCCTCATACGCAAATTTGAAGTTGCAGGGAATATCGTTCGTGGCTTCCGTGAATGCATCCACGAGACCCAACCTCCCAACCACGTCCGCTTTGTCGTCATTTGCTCCTCTTCCGAATAACTTGCCATCTCTCTCCTGCGGTTCGAACGGAGGAGTCTCCCAGAGATCCAAAGGCTCTGGCGGCTGAACATCATAATGATTGAAAAAGAGTACCGTCTTCTCAGGATTGCTCTTACTCCTGAAATCGCCGTATACAAGAGGGCTAGCGCCGTCGCCTAGATCCAACACTCTTGTCGAAGCACCCGCAACTTGCATCATCCCACTCACAAGTGTTGCGCACTCTCTAATCCCTAGTCCAGTGGCGGCAATGCTTGGCTGCCTAATAATTTCCTTTATCTTTTCAAGTGTCTTTGTTTTGTTACGATCGATGGCTTCGTAAACACCAATCATAGAATTTGAGGAAGAATATCTTGACGGCATTATGACACTGACGTTTTTTGAGTCAAGAGATCAATACATATAGCTTGCTGTCCTCAACACTCCATTGAAAATTTCTATTTCAGAAATTGGAACGCCCAATTCTTTAGAGAATTTTTCAACAGGATACTTTGTCCACAGACACAACTTTGGATCTCACGACTGGACATTTTCTACAAAACGAGTCTAATCCAAGTAAAGCTCCAAACCAAACATTATTAACGATAGAGGGCTTTCCATCCTCTCATCGTTCAGAATAACCTCAACGCTTGGTGAAATGTTACTATAGCTATGCAACAACAAGAGCAAGCCTCCAATAGCCGTCAGTTGGTTCAATTCGTGAATTCCCGTCTGATAGCGAACGACGCCAAGTGTTACGGCCACTGTTCCGAGGATTCCAAGTTCATCCCGCTTATCGAAGAGGAGGATAAGGTGGTTGGTGCGTATATTTGTCCGTCGAATTATGTCACAAGAGTAGTTCATTTCTCGAAGAAAAAAAATCTTCAATGGTTTGAAGAGCTATTAAAGGAACGCACCGGTTCTGACGTTGTCAAAACCAAGGACATTCGGCTAGCGACAAGACATGGTTGGGAGCTAGGCGGGAAGGCCGAAGAAGAAAGCAGGCAAATCAATCCCGAGCAAAGAGTCATACTCGAGTATTATTGGAGCAAGCGCCCTAAGAAAGATGAGAAAGTAGGAACATTCCTTTGTTCCACCGCGGGCGGAAGCTGCGGTAGATTCTTCACCCAAGATTTAGACAGCAAAGAAGTACTCTGCGAGAACTGTAGAAACGCATCGTGCGAGCTGTGAGGAAAGCAAGATGACACAAGTCAGTCGCATTTCAATCGTACTCGCGAAGTGGTGCCCTCATTGTAACCCTCTATCTTTAGAGAATGCTAAGAAGATGTCGGATTATCTCCAAGTTCCACTCAGAGTTCTCGATATCGATAGTCCGAGCGAATCGGGTCAAGCCGATGCACTAGTAAGGGACTTTGGGGATAACAGCGAGGGTTACATCATTCCTCAAGTTTTTGTAGAGTATTCGAACGACACAGTCCAGCATATTTTCAGCGGGTTTTCTGAAGGCACTGTCGTCACAAAGAGGCGCTGGGAGGATCTATTCAGTAGCCCTTACTACGCTTCGTTGAAGAAAGGAGGCTCTTGAAATTATAATATGACAAGTATAGAGGGCACAGACATTCGAATAGAAGAGAACAGGCAGATTGCAAAGGTCTTTTACGAGAAATTCCAGAAACGGGACTGGGAAGGAATGAAGAGCTTCTTCAGCTCTGACTATAGCTATCACTTAGCGGGAACGCCGGCCTCGAGCTACGAAGTTCAGGAGAAGAGATTGATGGAAATCCATCAAGGTTTCCCGGATCTGCATGTAATAGTACACAGGATAATAGCCGACAGGGAAAATGCTGCTGTGATCTTCACTATTGAAGGAACTCAAACAGGAGTATTTGTCGGTGTTAAACCATCCGGCAAGAAGGTTCATGTTGCATCGGTCGGATTGTTTAGATTCGATAACAATGGAAAAATAAACCAGTATCACGAGATGTTTCATCTGCTAAGGCTTCTCGAACAGATCGGCGCACTTCCGCCTAGATCTGATGGATGGTAAACAACCAATTCGATTCATTAGTTCCAAGATACAACAGCAGTGCAGGATCTGTTTTCTCAAACACTTTTAGGAAATCATCAGATTGCCTTCAAAGGTATTATCACTGTTCTGGCAAATGATACCTATGTGGTAAGGACCTCTCGAATTTTTATGCATGTGTTTTCATCCTAGATACAAAACATGACCTTCTCAATTGTTGCACGGGATAGTAAGACTGGTGAATTTGGAGTCGCTGTTCAATCTCATGCGTTCTCTGTGGGTAGCATAGTAAGCTGGGCGCGGGCAGGTGTGGGCGCGGTTGCGACGCAGGCAAAATCTGAGGCAAGTTATGGCTCGCTTGGGCTCGAATTGATGTCTTCTGGGAAAGGTGCACCACAAGCTCTCGAGGCTCTTGCCAAAGTTGATCCAGAAGTCAATTCAAGACAGGTGGGAATGGTCGATGCAGAAGGTAGAGTGGCTGCATACACAGGCAAGTCCTGCTTTCCTTTTTCGGGTCATTATGAGGGAAAGCAATTCTCATGCCAGGGTAACACAATGAAGAGCGAGCGAGTATGGAAGGAGATGGGTGAAGCGTATGAGCAGAACCACAAACTTCCCTTGGCGGAACGTCTAGTAACAGCCCTTGAAGCTGGGCAATGCGTAGGGGGCGACCGTAGAGGAATGCAATCTTCTGCAATCCTTGTCGTAGGGCCCAAAATTGAAGCTGAGCCTTGGTTAGGTGCGACCATGGACCTTAGAGTAGAGGATCATCCGAGCCCAATAAAGGAGCTAGGGCGTCAAGTAAGATTATGCAGAGCCTATGATCAAGCTAAGAGAGTCTTGTTTCACACTCCAAAAGAAAAAACGAAGGAAGCAATTGAGTCACTGAGATCCGCTTGCGAGATTGCTCCCGAGAAAGAAGAACTGCAATTCATGTACGCAACCAGCTTGATCCGAGGAGGAGAAACGGAGAAGGCGAAAGTACTTTTGCGTCAGCTATGCAAACAAAATGAGGTTTGGTCAGAATCGCTAGCACTTCACAAAGAAATGGGTCGTATTCCAGCTGATTTCTCGCCCGCCTAAAAGCGATAGCGAAAGCCCACTGTGGACCGTCGATGTCCTAAAGATAATTTTGATGGCTTGATTTTTGGATCAATTACGGTAGAAAAAAGAATCACATGCGGAGCTCATGCTTCCCAAGGCGAAAGTGTCCCGTTTCGTTCTCTACGAATGCGTGAACGGACATTCTTCCAGCCTTGTGCTTTAGTTTTTTGAGAACTAGCTAAGCCAATTCATATTAAACTCTCTTTCGTTTAGCGGGAACTGATAATGCCGAAATCAGCAGGGTACGGATCCTGGTCATCTCCCATAACTTCGACGCTGTTATCTAAGCATAGTACTTTTTTGAAGCTCGCCTTCGAAATTCAAGTCGACGGGTCTTTTGTTTACTGGAGCGAGATACGGCCCACTGAAAAGGGGAGGGTGGTGATACGACGACTATCCCCATCTGGAGAGATCGAGGATATTCTGCCACAACCCTTCGGTGCCCGCACCCTCGTGCACGAATATGGGACTGCAGCGTATCTAGCCACGGGCGGCGTAGTTTATTTCTCAAATTTTTCGGATCAGTGCGTTTATCGAGAAACAGCTGGGTCTAATCCCTCTCCGATAACTCCTATAATGGGAGACGTCAGATACGCGGATTTTGATCTCGACCAGAAAAGACATCGCCTGATTTGCATTCGCGAGGACCACAGGGACTCTAGCAAGAAACAAGCTGTCAACGAACTCGTCGCAATAGATATTGAAGGAAGACGAGAACCAGAAGTGCTGCTAACTGGTAACGACTTTTACACCTATCCTCGCGTGAGTCCAGACGGGTCTCAATTGGCGTGGATAACTTGGAACAATCCCGGTCTTCCTTTCTTCGGCTGCGAATTGAGAGTTGGTGATCTTACCTCCAGTGGGGCTTTGGAGAATGAAAGACTTGTTACTGGGGGAGTTGACGAATCTGTTACGCAGCCGAGCTGGTCAAAAGATGGTTCGCTTTACCTAGTTTCGGATCGTATCGGCTGGTGGAATCTCTACAGATGGCAGGAAGACAACAAACTACAGCCTCTCCACCGCGCAGAAGCCGAATTTGCCGAACCTCCTTGGGCTATGAGATCATCTAACTATGCATTCGGACCTAAAGGAACGATTCTTTGCGCTTACTTCCTGAACACAATTTGGCGCCTCGGACTACTTGATATCAGTTCGGGGAAGTTGAAGACTCTCGATTGTCCCTACATAGGTGGGAGCTACATTTGCTCTGACGATAGGTATGCGTACTTTGTTGCCGCGACAACTACCGAGCCGGACTCGATCATTCGTTTTGATTTTGCAAGCGAACGATTTGAAAGATTGTATTCCCCGTTGAAACTGGAGATAGATTCAGGTTATCTATCTATTCCTGAAGTGGTCGACTATCCGACGAGCAATGGTAAAACAGCTCATGCCATTTACTATGCGCCTAAGAACAAGGACTACAATGGAAATCCCGGCGAACTTCCCCCGCTTCTAGTGTTTGCGCACGGCGGTCCTACCGGCGAGCGCTCCGTCTCCTTTGATTTGGATAAGCAGTACTGGACATCGAGAGGATTCGCGTACCTTGACGTCAACTATGGAGGGAGTTGCGGATACGGTCGAGAGTACAGGACCAGGCTCGACGGTCAGTGGGGAGTGGTCGACGTGGACGACTGCATGAACGGTGCACTGTACCTGGCGAAGATGGGAAAAGTTGATCCCAGACGCATTGCAATTAAAGGCGGCAGCGCGGGAGGATACACTGTGATGGCATCAGTCGCGTTCAGGAAGGGTGTCTATAGTGCCGCCGCGAGCCATTTCGGGTTATCCGATTTAGAGCGCATGAACCTCGAAACTCACAAATTCGAACGGTACTATAACGATCGTTTGGTCGGCCCCTACCCTGAGAAGCGAGATCTATACATCGAGAGATCTCCACTGTACTCGGCCGACAAGATTTCCACTCCGATAATCATCTTTCAGGGACTAGAAGACAAAGTTGTTCCAAGAGATCAGGCAGAACTTATAGTCGAGGCATTGAGAAAGAACAAAGTGCCATTTGCCTACGTGGGGTTTGAGGGTGAAGGACACGGCTTTAGGAAGGCCGAGAACAGAAAGAGGGCCCACGACGGGGAGTTGTATTTTTACTCAAAGATCTTTGGCTTTGACCTCGCAGATCAAGTTGAACCCGTTGAAATAGAGAACATGGGTGTCCGGTCGTAGCTTATGCAAATAGGGCAAGTTTTATCACTCTGCCAGAAGGCTTGGTTTGCTGTCCGTTAGCTTTTGACATACAGAAAAAGAAGTGATGGAAAGTTTTTATTGATAAATCCGAATGAAGCGGAGCGAAATTGAGACTTTACGAATACGTAATTCGCAGGATTGCGCTACTAGCATTTGTCCTGGTTGCTGTCAGCATTATCGTGTTCTACCTAGCGAGGGGCACCCTTCCGCCGGCTTCGGCGACCGCACCATACATTACACCCAAGATGAACAATGCCGTAAAGTTAGGAGTGGCCCAAGCTCTTGGAGTCGCGACGTCTTCCTGTCCATCTTGGACCGCATTCACCGACAAGGCTCCGGGCTGTGTAGTGCCCTTGTATCTCCAGTATTTCGCTTGGGCAAGGAACGTGCTGCAGGGCAACTGGGGATACAGTCTCATTCCCGGAATCGGGTCTGGCTCGACCACCCTCAACGTCTTCCTGTCGCGTTTTCCTCTCACTGCCGAGCTCGCGATAGCCGGTGCGATACTGACCTTCATAATCGCAATACCGCTAGGCATAGTTTCGGCGACGCACAACAACAAAGCACCAGACCATGCTTCTAGGATAATAGCCCTAACTGGATACTCGATGCCCATCTTTTGGCTCGGGTTTCTCTTGCAGATCATTTTCGTGTTGTACCTCCGGATCCACGCCGGAGCGTTTACTCTCGGCCTCCTTCCTTCGAACGGTGTACTCGCCACAGGGTGCGGAATATGCTTTCAGAATCCGGGCTCGATCAGGGCATTCTCGGGCATGCCACTTCTAGACTCTCTTCTCTCGGGGAACCTAAGGTATTTCTGGGACTCTTTGATTGCCCTAGTTCTTCCGACCATAACGCTCGCGTACGGCACTCTGGGCATTCTTACAAGGGTCGTGAGGTCAAGTATGCTTGAATGCCTAAAGCAAGATTATGTTCTTTTGGCCCGGTCTAAGGGAATTACGGAGCGCACCGTGATCTATAGGCATGCTCTGAAAAATGCAATGCTTCCGGCGATCACAATTGCTGGATTGCTCTTTGCATCGTTGCTCGGCGGAGTTGTTGTAGTCGAAGATGTCTTCTCGTGGCCGGGCGTGGGGCAGGCCGCCCTCCAGGCCTCGCTTTACTTCGACGTGAACTTTCTAGAATTGTACACTCTTGTCGTCGCAGCGATCATAGTGCTTGCAAATCTCACAGTAGACGTGCTCTATGCCTTCCTTGATCCGAGGATCAGATATTAAGAAGAGGCGAGTCCATTTTCTTGCTAGAAAGTGATAAGGAAGAAAAGAGCAGCCGTTCTTCCAGTTCGGCATCCACTGGCGGTCGCTGGTCAGAAATAAGATTCACTTTGCATTTTGCGATGCGCAATCCACTGATCATGGCGGGTGCCATAATAGTAGTTGTATCGGTAGTACTTGCAGCATTTTCGGGCATCATTGTAAACCCGCACGCTTGGAAGACCGTCAACTATGGCATCAAACTTTGTTGGAACAACTCGCTGATAAACTGGCACATCTCGAACATCTTTACCTGCCCGGGGAAGACGGTATACCCGCTCGGGACGGACAACTACGGGAGGAACCTCTTGCAGATGATCATACTCGCCCTCCCAACGGACCTTGAGATCGCATTCACGATAGTGATCTCGGCCTTTGCGATCGGAGTGGTGCTGGGTTCTTTTGCAGCATACTCAGGGGGCGTAACAGACGAAGCAATCCTCCGTATCACCGACGTCTTCTTCGCGATTCCCGTGCTGATTCTCGCAATTGTGGTGCTCGCTACCATCGGGCGGACGCTCGAAATCCTAGAGTTCTCGGTGCTGATAACATGGTGGCCGATTTACGTGAGGTTAGTCAGGTCACAGGTTCTGTCTGAAAAGCAAAAGCCATACGTCGAGGCGTTGCGTTCGGTCGGCGCTGGCAATTTTAGGATACTGTTCTTTCATGTTCTTCCAAATTCGATTTACCCGGTGCTGGTGCAGTTCACGCTGGACATCGGCGGGGTGATTTTGGTTTTTTCGAGCTTGATGTTCCTCGGTTTTTCTCCTAGCCCCCTATTCCCGGAACTCGGAAACTTGGTAAGCAACGGGATCAATAATGTTTTCACCGCACCCTGGCTGATCATCTTTCCCGGTCTGACCATACTCATCATAGCCCTCGGATTCAATCTACTCGGCGATGGAATACGAGATATTCTAGACCCCCGACTGCGCCGTTAGTTGAAACCGATGCGCTCTAAACCTTCACGATTCTGAATATATTCTAAAGATGCGATGCCTAGGCAGACGTCCCCCTTTTTGGAGGGAGAGGCGAAGTGTATCGATTGCTCGACTAGTACCCTTCTAGCTCGAGTTTTCGAGACCAAATGAGAAAA
>JASHOD010000099.1 GCA_030041295.1 Nitrososphaerales archaeon | reverse complement strand
CCAGTGGACGGACTGGGAACAAATGAAATTGAAAAGCTAGTTCTTTCGTGTGGGAGACTTGCCCAAGAAATCGAGAGGAGTACTAAGGGATACCTGCTTGTCCCAAGCGAAGAAGCCGAGGATGTGGACGTAGATACTTGCCCGATTGTTCCTCACTCATGGTCGGTAATCGCAGACAGGGCTCTTGGAAGAATACGCGAATTCAACTCGTATAATGAGGCACTAGACGAGGCGCAAGTTCAAGCTTTCATCTTTGAGAGAAAGCAAAAAGCGTCAAAAGAGGTCCGATCCAAAGCAGCTGAGCTCGAATCTGCGATAAGAAAGCAAGAGATCACAGTTCAGAGCAACCACTCAAATTCTATCGAATTACGTAATCTTGGATCGAATCTCATGAATGCAACTACGATGGAAATCTCAACGGAGCTGCTGTCGAAATTGGAATCAATCAATATTCTGGAACGAGACGAAATTCACTATGATATGTTCAGATTCAGGAATGAGCCGAGGTCGTTTTTGAAATCCTACGCTACTCCGAAAGCACTTGCTTCTCGACTTTTTGACGAAGCAAAGAAATTAGAGCAGAATAACGAGGAAATCTTTCGGATCAGGGAAGAGCTGGTCAAACGTCGGCAAGATCTGTTGGATCAGACGAAAACGTTCGAAGACCGCGCGGAAAAAAGAGTCACTGTGGAACGCCGCCCAAGACAATGGTTTGAGCGCTACCGATGGTTTCTGACCTCAGATCTAAGGCTTGCCGTGGGGGGGAAAGACATGACCTCCAATAGCATCATTATCAACAAATACATGGATCATGATTCTATCGTGTTCCATGCCGACCTCCACGGGTCCCCCTTTTTCTTGTTAAAAAATGCCAAGACCGACGACAAACTCTCACTTCCTTTTGAGATTGAACAACAGCTTGCGCAGGCGACCGCCTCATTTAGCAGAGCTTGGAAAGACGAACTCGGCTCCGCCGACTCGTACTGGATCGAGCCGCAACAAGTTAAAAAGAGCGCGCCTTCCGGCGAGTATTTGCCACGAGGATCATTCTTTATTGAAGGGAAGAAGAATTTCGTAAAGCACCTGAAGATAGAGCTCTGCGTGGGATTGATGTCCTTGGATGTTTTGTCGCGATCGAAAATCGCAGATACAAGTCAAGGAAATAAAAGTGCTCTGGTGGTTGTTTGTGGGCCCGAAAAGTCGTTGTCGGAATATTGTGTGACATGTGTAAAGATCGCCCCTGGTAAGGAAAGAGGTAGTGCTGTTGCGAAGCGCGTAAAGCAGCTTCTTGTGAACAAGATTAAGGAAAATCAAGCAGGACTGAAAGATCTCGCCAAGAAGGTTCCTGTGGATGAAATAATCCACACTTTTCCGTCTGGTTCTTTCAAAATTGTTTCAGAAAGGCAAAACGGTTAAGTGATTGTTGTTTCGTTCAATTATCAAAGATTAGAAAGTAAGCCCAGAGAACAATTCAGAGGTGAAATTTAGCGACGCCAACTGTGCCCTTCGAACCCGTTGTAAGAACGCGAGTCCTAGTTCGTGAAGTAATGAATAGTCCTGTTTTGAGTGCCTTGCCCGAAGAAGATATTCAATCCATCTCCTCGAGAATGAGCGCTGCGAAGGTAGGCAGCGTAGTAGTGATGAAAGAGGAAACGCCCTTGGGCATAATTACTGACGGCGATATTGTCTCTAAAGTGGTCAGCAAGAACTCTCTTCCGAATACTGTCAAGGCAGAACAAATTATGACCTCACCTTTGCGAACAATTGAAAGCGAAAAAGAGATCATAGAAGCTGCCAGGGTGATGGTTAGTCAGCACATCAAGCGACTGGGCGTAACTTATCGAAAGGGTCTTGTTGGCATAATTTCAATTTCAGATATTCTCGCGATTACGCCGGAGCTTTTTGACATAATATCTGAAAAGCGCGCGATGATGACCTCAGATACAACTGTTCGGCCTCCTAGTTTTCTCGCAGGTTATTGTGACCAATGCAATCAATGGTCTGATGTTCTTCTTGAAATAGATAGCAGATTTCTTTGTGAAGAGTGCAGAACCGGAAAGGAAGACCCAGAAGAGGCAGAGACCGCTGGCTGAAAATGGAACGTAAGAATCTGCGAATTAGCGGGCTTCACCAAAAATAATTAAAGTTTTGTTGCGTCACGTGTCAAGCAGCCATAAAGACAGTCCGACTCTTAAATTCCTAGTCGATGGAATGCTTGGTTCGTTAGCGACGAAACTTCGCATATTGGGATTCGACTCGATTTACGACAGGAATTCCGTTGATGCAGCCCTAATCCAGATTGTCAAAAAGGATGGGCGAACGCTTGTGACTTCGGATCAAGAACTATCTCTGAATGCGAAGAGAATGCACTTATCGGTAATTCTAATCACCAAAACAAACGACAGAGCAAGATTGGTAGAACTTTGCCGTCAGGCTGGCTTCAAGAAACTAGATCTTACAGTCATGTCAAGATGCTCAAATTGCAATTCAAACCTGATTGAAACGTATGAACAGGATAAGTTTGGTCGCAAAGTATTGAGATGCGAGACTTGCGCAAAACTATACTGGAAAGGGAGCCACTGGAAGAAGCTCGATGAGCTATTCTCTGAGGTAAACAGAGAACTAAATTCAAAGCGTACTAATAAACACATTACGGCTTCATCATCTTCGACCAAAGATTAATCAGTGAAATCCACGTTCTAATCGTTGTAAAACGACTTGAGTGGAGCTCGGAATATGATAAAGCATGAACCAGTTTTCGGATTGAAAGACGGTGAGGTCTTTATCGCCTCAGCCCGAGAAGCAATCACGACGTATCTTACACGGCACCAGATTGTACTCCCGGAATCCCTTCGAAGTGTCCCTCGTTATGAAAGTAAATGTGGCTGTTTCGTTACGTTGAAACGCAACGACGCAGAAAACTCGCTTCGCGGATGTATAGGATTTCCAGAGCCAGTTTACAAATTATCCAAAGCGCTCACGGAAGCAGCCGTTCATTCGGCTACCCAGGACCCTAGATTTGAAGCCATTACTCTTGATGAACTGGATTCACTGTTAATCGAGGTCAGTGTCCTAACTACTCCGACTCCCATCGATGTCAAGTCTCAGAAAGAATTGCCTTCGCAGGTCAAAGTAGGAAAAGACGGCTTGATCATGCGTTGGTCGTTCGGTTCTGGTCTGCTTCTTCCTCAAGTGGCGACAGAAGAGAAATGGGATGCAGAAGAGTTTCTCTCGAACCTTTCCATGAAGGCAGGGGCGATGCCAGATCAGTGGCTTGTCCCAGGGACTCTGATTCTCAAATTTCAAGCGCAAATCTTCAAAGAACTCGAGCCGAAAGGCAAAGTAATCATGGAAGAATAACTTAGTTTTGCCTCCTGATAACATAGTTATCTGTCCTGCGCCTGAAGCTGATTAGACATACCTGTTATAAACGGAAATCTCTCGATATTGTTCAAAAAGATAACGTAACTAAGTCTGAACGACGAAGGAACCCAATCGGAACCCTTCGCCAATTGTCTTTGAAGGAAGGATAGAGTAATCGACATGCAGAAAGTGTACTCAGCGGTATTTGGATCAGGGCTAGGACACGTGAGCCGGGTCTATGCTATCGCGAAGATACTTGAGCGTACTTCAGAATGCAGATTTCGGTATTCATCTTTTGACGAAGCATATGACTTTTTGAAAAAATACAATGAAGACGTGAACTACGCCCCTTCAGTCGCGATCAAATGGAATGTTGCTGGGGGTGTCTCAGGAAGCAGAACGGTCTTGGGCGGCCCGAGTGTGTTTGCTGCCTTTGTCGAACAAGTATTGTTTGAGAGGAGGCAACTATCAAAGTACCGCCCGAGAGTTACGCTTTCTGACTCGAGGCTTTCGGCTGTTTTGGCATCAAAATCTCTGTTTTGCCCTGTGGTTACAATTCTGAACCAAATACGAATCCTATTTCCCCCTCGATTTAGACATGGACGATTTTCAGATGCCCTTGAGAGAACGGAAGCAGATTTCCTCGGCTTATACTGGTCCTTGAGCGATGAAGTTTTGATCCCAGATTTGCCTCCTCCTTTCACTATTAGTGAGGCAAACGTCTCGAACGTGGACGTTTCTAACAAAGTGTCTTACACAGGATTCATGACCCCCAAACTTTCGATACCTGAAGAGCAGCTTTCGAAGGTCAAATCTGCCTTGGGACTGGACTCCCGCCCGGTAATTTTTATCCAAATAAGCGGCCCAAACGCCACGAAGGATGCGTTCATTCAACCTGTGCTCGAGTCCACTGGATTCCTTTCTCGTAAATACAACGTAATTGTTTCCAAAGGATTACCATCTCAGTCTCCGATACCGTACAAGCTGGCGAACGGAGCCTGGGTTTACGATTGGTGCCCGATAAAAGACGAACTGTTTGTCCTGGGCGACGTTCTCGTCGCACGAGCCGGACACACCACGATTAGCCAGTGTATAAGTACCGGAAAGCCCACTGTCCTCGTCCCGATATTCAATCATAGCGAACAAATATGGAACGCGGAAAAATTTTCTCGTCTGGGATTAGGAATCACGATTGCTTCCGAGGACCTAACTGCCGGGAAACTGCAAACTGGGGTTGATGAGTGCGTTGATAATCAAAATTACAGGGATAACATGCGAAGGATCAAGGAGGTTTCAGATAGGTTCGATGGAATCCAGGAAGCGGCCAGCATCGTGAAAGGGTATCTGTAGGAAATCATAACTTGCCCAGAACCTATTTTTATCACACGAAAACAGAATGAAATTCCCTCAACAAAAGACAGAGTGGGATTGTGGGTAATATAGGATTGTCACTGCAGAGCAGGCCAGGGCATCGAACGCACACTATCAAGGAAGCATTGTCGTTGCCTCCCTCAACAGTCGTTAATTTGAATGGTTGGATTGCGACCAAGAGCTCCATTGGCGGAATAAAATTCGCGACTATTCGTGATGGCAGTGGCTATATTCAAGTCGCATGCAAAAGGGATCGAGTTTCACCTCAGGCCTTTCAGGACTTTGAAAGTGCTGCCAGAGAATCGGCTGTAGCAGTGACAGGAACGGTGCGAGAGGATAAGCGTGCGCCTGGGGGAAAAGAGATCTCCGTCACTGATTTCGCAATTCTAGCTCCTGCCGAAGAATGGCCGATCACAAAGAGCGCTGTGAAGGCATCTTCTTCTTTTCTTTATGATATGCGGCACCTAGCGATTCGCGGAAGAAAGACAGCCGCGGCTTTGCGTATCAGGGCTCATATCGTGTACGCCACTTTTGATTATTTCGAAAAAGAAGGATTCACTCTCATATCGGCACCAACGATAGTGCAAAACGCGGTAGAAGGAGGTTCGACCCTATTCGGGTTAGATTACTTTGGACGCAAGGCATACTTGAGTCAAAGTGCCCAGTTGTACGAAGAGGCCGCTATAGCTGCTTTTGGAAAGGTTTTCATTTTCCAACCTGCTTTTAGGGCAGAGAAATCTAAAACGCCGAAGCACCTGACCGAGTTCTGGATGATCGAAGCCGAGCAGGCTTTCGCAAACCAAGAAGACAACATGCGACTACAAGAAGGTCTCGTCAAAGCTATGACTGATCGAGTCATCAAAGACTGTTCGAGTGATTTAGAGATACTCGGCCGCAGGTTCACGTCTCCGGACATTCCATTCCCGAGGATCTCGTACGATGGGGCGCGCGACATAGCTTTGAAGAAGGGCGTCTCCTTTGAATGGGGAGAAGATCTTCCGACAGAAGCTGAAAGATTGATTTCGAAAGAATTTGATGTGCCGTTTTTCATCACGGGTTATCCTCTCTCGGCAAGGTCTTTCTACCATATGACCGAGGACATCAACCCAAGAGTTACACGCTCCGCTGACCTGATAGCTCCCGAAGGAATGGGTGAAATTGCAACAGGCGGTCAGAGGATTCATGATTACAATCAATTGATGGAGCGAATCAAGACTCAGGAGCTTCCGACCGAAGCGTTTGACTGGTACCTTGATTTGAGGAAATATGGAATGCCTGAACACTCCGGGTTCGGCATAGGTGTGGAAAGGGTTACCCGATGGGTCTGCGGTCTGAAGCATATCAGGGCAGCTAGCCTGTTTCCGAGAACGATAACCAGAGTGAAGCCTTGAGCTCTAGTCAACGCTAAAATGCCGGAATGCTTGACATAGGGCCTTAGTACCTAATGACAAGCAAAGAAGAGAAAGAACAAGATGATGAAGGGTCTTTCTCGTCCAAGAAGCAGAGTGGCCCGTTGTATCTCGAGGTCGAGGAACTGGAAGGAATAGGTCCGGCCATGAAGGCAAAGTTGAACACGGCCGGAATCGTTACCGTCGCGGACCTTGCTTCCAAATCACCTACTGAAGTTGCTGATGCAATAGGATCCGACATTCAAAGGGCCACGGAAATCTGCGAGAAGGCAAGGGAGAAACTTGTCGAGATGAATTATCTTGGAGAAAATTTTGTTTCGGCCACCGAGATCTACAAAAGACGTAAGGCCATCGATCGAATAAGCACAGGCTCGAGGAATCTAGACGACTTGTTCGCTGGGGGAATAGAAACCCAAGCCGTGACAGAATTCTACGGCGAGTTCGGATCGGGTAAGACTCAGATTTGTCACACTCTATGCGTAATGGTTCAGCAACCTCTTGAGCTTGGAGGATTACGTGGTAATGTAGTATACATCGACACCGAGAACACGTTCAGACCTGAGAGAATCGTAGGCATTGCGGAGGCGCGTGGATGTGACCCGCAAGTGATTCTCGACGGAATTATTGTGGCCAAAGCCTACAATTCTTCACACCAAGAATTAATCATGAGCGAACTAGGAAAGCAGGTCCGAGAACATGAGGTGAAACTCGTGATCGTCGATAGTGCGGTGGCACATTATCGTGCAGAATTTCTCGGTCGCGGGACCCTTTCTGAACGGCAGCAGCGACTGAACAAGTTCATGCACGCTTTGGTTAGAGCAGCAGAGATATACAACATCGCAATTGTCGCAACTAACCAAGTTCTGTCCACTCCGGACACTTTCTTCGGGGATCCGACCCGGGCAACGGGTGGTCACGTAGTCGCTCACACGAGCACGTACCGAGTGTATATCAGAAAGACGGGCAAGAACCGAGTCGCCCGAATGGTAGACAGTCCTTATCATGCGGAAAGAGAGGTGGTTTTCATACTCGATGAAAAGGGAGTGGATGATCCTCCTGAAGAAGGAAGCTCAAGGAGAAAGCAGGTAACGACCAGCTGATCTTTCTTTAATCAAAACTTCTCGAATGAAGAATTAGTGATGAAATTTTTAGCTTGACTCGGTAGAAACCTTATAACCGTAATTTCGATCCTCTTTTTCGAATACGGTAAAATGCGGATTAGGTCTTTCATACTAGCGTTTGCTATTCTCATCTTGCTAGTAATTCCGTCTATTTTCGCGATGGGAGCCTATCTCAACGTATTCAGCAACCCCAGCTCTCACTTTCTTTCTTCATCTTCTGGAGACCCCGCTTACTCTGAAAGCCTGAACTTGTACGTGACCTCCGCACAAAGTATGTGGATAGCGACTCTAACAGGAGGCATTATTTCCCTTGGCGTAACTATTCCTTCTAGCGTTAGTAGTTTCAATGTTAGTCTTACATATTATAATTCGTGGAACTCTCAGTATGAGGTCTTTACAAAATATGGATTCGGGTATCTTGGTCCAGAGGAACCCATGCCCAACGCAACATTGCTCACTATCTACACGACCAGTCAGAGTGACGCTAGCACGTTGGCGAGTACATTGGGTCAGAAATTTGCTCTAAACTTTGTGCCATTTTCGACTACTTCTTCTAGTTACACATTCGTTTCTCCAATGGATTTTTCAACTGAGATGCATATCTACTTCTGGAATCTCCTACCTGCAAACGCAGGGGGCTTTGCGAACATGACGACGCAAGCTGCGTTCGATAGTCAGAGTCTTGCCTTCTACTATGTAGACTATAACGGAACGTACTCGATCTCATACGGAGGCATCTCGTCTCTCACCAGTTCTTCGCCTTTCACTCTGTATTCGCAGCTCGGAATAAGCGGGACGCTCAATTACTCCTCGGTCGCATCGAGCTCGTCTGTTGCAGTCCACGTGCTTGGAGGACTAGTTGCGAACTCGACTTCATCCTTTCAAAACTACAAACAGACCCTTTCAGCTTTACTTAGCGCGCCCACCGTCAGTTTGAGTAACTCGACTGTCCCGGATCTGAATGCTACACTGGACTTTTCCTTCCCCACGATCGTAGCGTACCGTCAGATCAGTCCGCTAGATCCCGCGTCAAACACTAATGTGACTGTTTCGGTAACCGTAGACGATGTGAGCCCTTCGACAGCGCCAAATGCAACTGTAACATTTAACGACAATTGGTACAAATCTTACGATCTTACCGAAAGCGGAACAAGCTCTGCAACTTACAATCTAACTTCCGGAGTATCTGATACTGCCATCTACTTTTTGAAAATGCCTAACGTAAGTTCCCCCACGGCGTTCACGGTTCCAGCAATACCTGTCACTTACAGTTTCATGGCAGCGAACGGGACGGTCTCCACCACAATTTACCTCAACACTGAAACGCTTCTGGTCGGAGCTGGATCTACTAGCGCAGCGGCAGTTGAAACTTACGAGATCTCGAACTCTACTGCGATTTCCGCGGGACAGCCTCCTACATTCAATGTTTTCGTGAAGAATTGGGGTCCAGGGCCGGCAACCAGTGTTACTGTCGCAGGACAGTCCTCGGTCACCATCGATGCGGGAGCAGCTCAGAATTTTACGGTGACGGGCCCGCCTTCCACGCTTACTCAGACAAATGCGATAGTAACAACTGCGGTCTCTTGGTACGATGGATACAACTATAATGGAACAACGGGTAGTGGAGCGCACAACGAGTCCACGAATACGGTCAGTGCAGTTTATAGCTTCGGAAGCCCTAGCTCTCCGGATACAACTCTCTCAAAGAGCATATCGGTTTCAAGCAACAAGGCCTCCGCTAATATCACGCTCACACTGACTAATTCCGGCACTCAATCGCTCTCTAATCTGACAGTATTTGATCCGATTCCAAGCGGAATCAAGTATGGTAATTCCGTGGGTAACGTGAGCTCTTCAATCACTTTGGGCAATACGTCATCAGGCGTGGTAAATTTAGCGGTTGCCAATGTGTCAGCCGGAGCTAGTATTAGCTATGAGTATAACGTGACAATTCATAATGCGGATTATAACTATGTCTTTTCGCCAGCGAACGTTTCGGTAAATTGGGATGGGGTTACCATAGTACACTTCAGCCAGGGAGCCGGTATCCCGTTGGGAGTCAGTGCTACTAAATCCCTGTCTCCCAGCGCTGGTTTTCAGGGCACGAGCGGGTTCGAGAAACTTAGCATCTCCAACTCGGGTACCCTGCCAGTCTACGATGTGAGCTACGCGAATTCTACAGACACGTTTCTCACCTACATCAATTCTACGTCAGGCGTCACCCCTGTTCTTGGGTCAGGGAGCACTTTGAACGCAACTTTGAACGTCAACATGACCGGAGCATCTGGAACATACAACAGCTCCGCCTTCGCCGCGTCTTTTATCTTCGCGGGTACGAATCAGACTGCTCCATCAAACGTTTTCCGAGTCACGATTTATCAAGTGTTGGCAGCAACACTGTCGACCTCTAGCCCGAAAATTGAAGAAGATCATGATATCACGATCACGGTAACTGTTGACAATCCGTCAAATGTTACCGTTTCTGGAGTCAATTACTCGACCAAACTTCCTTCGTATTTGAATTACGTCGCAGGAAACTTGACTTTTACAATTAACTCACTAGGACCAAATCAGTCTATGTCGAACTCTTTCACTTTCAAGACGGGAATTCCTTACAGTTACACAATTCCTGGCGGCAATCTGACTTTTCAGTATCAGAGCAAGACGCTAAAGGGTATGACCACTCCATTGACTTTGAATATTTCTGACGATTTGACCCTTAGATATGCAATCCCGGTTTTTGTGGGTTTGTTGATCGTGATAGGAACTGTTTTTTACGTAAGACGTCTAGTCAGAAAACCTACTTCTTAAGAAGCTGTGTTCCGCCACAATCGCGCTGCTCGAGTCTGGCAAACATCTTCAAATAACGAAATGGTCTACTCAAAAAGGCGGCAGGTCATTGCTCGGTATTGTCTCGTCGCACGAATAAGTCTGAAGAATCGCTTTCAAGCGGGAGCGACAAGACGAGACGCGTACTGCAAGACCTTGGATTAACTGACTACGAAATCAAAGCGTATCTCGCCCTCCTCGATAATCCGGGTAGTCCTGCGAGCGACATAGGAAGAGTTGCAGCAGTTCCTGTCTCCAAAATTTACGAAGTTCTCGCGAACCTAGAGAAAAAAGGATGGGTAGAATCCCAGCAAGCAACGCGACCCACCAAATATTATCCGAAGAGTCCTTCCACCGCGTTGCAGGCTGTGCGTATACGAATGGAACGCGAGCTCAAGTCAAATGAGGAGTATCTTTTGCAGGAGCTCATGCCTCGATATTCGAGAAAGGAGATTCAGGAAAAACCCGAGATCTGGATAGTTCGGGGGGAGTACAATATACTCGCCAAAGTTCAAGAGACAATAGATCGCTGCAAGAGAGAAATTCTCGTGGTCGTACCGAGCGCATTGAACGACGTTATTGACCTTGTAGTGCCCGCCCTGACAGAAATCAAAAACTCTGGGGTCTCCGTAAGGATGCTGATTAGCGGCCAAGCCAACAGCGAATCACTTCAAAAAATCTCGCATCTTTCGCAATTGAGATTAAAGGAAAACATGTTCGGAGGGGGTGTAATTAGTGACGCGAGGGAAGTCATTCTATTATTAGGAGGAGGAAGAGAAGGAGTAGAGGAGTCCGAGAGCAGTGCTCTCGCAATTTGGTCTGATCATGCGGGTCTCGCCTCGTTTGCAAAGAGCTACTTTGACTTTTTATGGAGCGATGCGACCCCGTTCGAAGAGAACAAGGGTCCAAAGATCGAACCTACGCTTCATAAGCATGAACAGACTAGGGAAGTTTCCGTTTCGAGCAGAAGCAGTCTACCCTAACGCTCTCGTTTTCCATCGACGAAATCAATGAAGGCTTGTTTTGCTTCATTGTATGGCATCTGCACAGGAGGATGCTTGAAGCAGAACGCGGAGATACTCTCAAGCTGACCTTTTATTCCTCTATCCAATCCAATCTTTGTCCCGCGAATCGCGTCGACCATTACCCCAGCGCTGTCGTAAGCATCTACGACGTGCAGTTTTAGGTCAATCGTGAGCGGGATATTACCGAAGTACCTTCCCTTTAGCCACACATAACAGATCTTGTCATTATCAAGGAACGGAACGTAATCACTCGGCCCTATCCGCGTTGGAATCTCATATGACGACATTGCCCTCACCGCGCTCGTTTTGCTGATCCTTTTGTCGACGAGCCTCGATTCCTCGAGCATGTTCAGAAAATCAGTGTCTCCGCCGATGTTCAGTTGATACGTCTCATCTACTTTCACTCCACGATCAACGCATAGTTTCACGATTGTCTTGTGAAGGACAGTAGCACCGAGCTGACTCATGATATCGTCCCCAGCAGTTGGCAGTCCAGCTTCGACAAACCTCTTCTGCCAATTAGGCTCAGATGCAATGAAAACTGGCATAGCGTTGACGAAGGCAACGCCAGCCTTGATCGCCTCGTGCGCGTACAGTTGAACTGCATTCGTGCTGCCTACAGGCAAATAGTTGACCAGAATTTCAGCTCCAGAGTCTCTAATGGCCTGTGCAACGGAAGGAACCTCGTGTTCCGAAGAGATTTTCACGACCGGCTTCAGATACTTGCCAATCCCGTCTAGAACTGGACCTTTCTGCACTCTTACATCGAGCTTGTCGACCTCCGTGATCTTCACAGTATTATTAGGCTTGGCAAAAATCGCTTCCGATAGATCCTTTCCGACCTTCTCTTCGTTTACGTCAAAAGCCACGACGACTTCAATATCCGAAGGACTCATTCCCGCAAGATTGTATTGAGTAACGCCAACGATTTCTTCTGGTGAAGCGCGCAATTTGTAATAAGTGATGCCCTGAATGAGGGCAGAGGCGCAGTTTCCTACGCCAGCAATGGCAATTCTCACTTTGCTCATGAAGTAGACTGTCCCTTTTCCTTCTTCTGAAAACAAAACTTCTAGTTTAGGGACTTTAAGCATTTAGTGCCCTTAGAGAAAGAGAACAATTCTAATTCGAACTAGAGAAATGATCGTAACCCACTGCTTGACATAGAAGATGAAGCTGATTTCTGGAAAAATGCTATTCGTCGCGGTTGAGGTACTTGCAACAACTCGCGCAGTTTGGACGAAAATTCTTGAACTGCCTTGATGTCTCCGGTAGGTGCATCCCGCCAGTCACCTATGTTTAGTCTGACGCATTCCTTCGGGAGATCTTCGTATCTTTCCGCAACAAACGTGTGTACGTGTCTCACTTCCTCCGTGAAACAATAACAGTAGGTCCAAGAGACCTTCGTTAGCGCCTTGAGTGCTATGCTAATTTTCTTTATCAAGAAACCCAGTAGTTGTGCCTCGAGTTCATTCATTTCCCCTATGTCGTGCACAAGTCGTTTTGTCTTGATCATGACTAGCCCGAGCAAAGTACGCTCTTTTGGATTAAGATGATGAGTTGCCATGAACGCTTCATCTTCATAGATTACGATTTTCTGAACTAAATCACTTTGCTGCGAATTTGCGATGCACAATATGCAGCCAGCTTCGGAGTTTTCATAGATTCCGTGATGCTCAGCGGCAATAAATTCATGTCAACGGAGTTTTGCAGAGGAAATCTTCGACTTGAACAGACTGGTGCCATATGATTTGTCTATTGAAAGATGAAGTACTCGGAAATTGCAACTGTTTTTATATTGATTATAACTTCTGAGTACTCCTACACTACTGCGCTTTATGGAAGATTTTCCA
>JASHOD010000010.1 GCA_030041295.1 Nitrososphaerales archaeon | reverse complement strand
GAAATTATATCGATATTTTACTAAACGACAACCCTCCAGAGCCAATCAAGTCCGATGCATTGTATATCAGCGCTCAAATTTCTGAATGGACCTCCGAATATAATGAGATTACTGCAAAACTTACTCGTTACGGCGCTACCCTGCGTGTTAATGGCAGGGATCTCCAAAATGCATCCATAAACGCAATCCAAGAGTTTGCAACGCTGACAGAAGAACTGCTTCAGAAAGCCGTTCATTTAGTTTCAGGAGTCCAGAAATATAAGAAGAAGGTATCTGGCGCCGAACAAACCTACGAAGATTTTTGTTCCCTTCTCAAGAAGGTCGAACAAGTACAGGCAATCAAGACCGATTTTGAAGCGAATTCACAGGATCTCGCTAGGGAGTTTGGACTGAGGTACAGAGGTCTCGACACAGATTGGGAGGATACCATCGCTGCTCTTGGCATCTGTGATAAGGTTCTCGATTCCTGTCAAGAATATCTGAAGAGATTTGACCCCTCGATTTCCTCTTTGTTACCCGAAACATCTTCAAAGATTGCAAAGTCAACTGAAAGGGTACTTGATTGTGATTATTTCAAATCGATCGTTGCTGAAGTAAAGACCAATTTCGCGAAACTTCATTCGATGTTCGACAATCGCCCTGTGTCACATTTTGACGAGAGTGAATTTCTGGTCTCTTCACCAGACAAACTAATCGATTATGTCCAGATTTTCAAGAATAGAATCGACGACATCCGCTTGTGGGTTAGTTTTGGAGAGTACAGGAAAGAAGCTACCGCATTAGGTATCGCCGAATTTTTCGACAAACTTTGCGATCTAGTCCCAGATAGGGATCTTTTATCTGACATTTTCCTTTTCTCTTTTTACGAAGAATGGATCGACGCTCTGTGGAAGACTATCCCGGTCTTGGGCTTCTTCACGAGGCAAGAGCACGAAGAGGCAATAGAGCAATTTAGGAGAATTGATGGAGAACTTCTTTCATTAGGGATACATAAGATAATTCAGGATGCGATGCAGAAAAGACCCAACACAGAGCTAGACTATGGAAACTCACAAATCAGTCTATTGCGAGACCAAGCGGCGCGAAGTCGCGGAATATTTCCTATACGAAAATTGTTCAAGAAATTACCCGAACTTTTGCTCCAATTGAAACCCTGTCTGTTAATGAGCCCTTTAGCTGTCAGCCGCTATCTTCCCCCAGAAGCTAGATTCGACCTTGTCATTTTTGACGAGGCCTCCCAAATCCTACCAGCCGACGCAATCTGCGCTATTTATAGAGGAAAAACGATGGTTGTCGCAGGAGACAACAAACAATTACCTCCAACTAGTTTCTTCCAATCTGTCGAAAATTGGGAGGACTTCGAGGACGAAGACGAAAAGGAGGAAGACAAGGATAAGGGTGGTTACGAGAGTATTCTTGATGCATTACAGGGAATAGGGCTTCCCGAAAAGAAGTTGCAATGGCACTATAGGAGCAGGAGCGAGAATCTAATTGCGTTTTCAAATCACGCATTCTACTTTAGGTCGCTAATTACATTTCCCTCGCCTTCAAAAAGTTCGAGCCTAGGAGTTCAATTTGTGTTAGTCGAGGAAGGAATTTACGATAGAGGCGGAACTCGAACAAACATCAAGGAAGCTCAAAAGGTTGCAGAGCTCGTTGCCCAAATTCATAATCAAAACCCAGACAAGAGTATCGGGGTAGTCACTTTCAGTATAGCCCAAAGAGACGCAATCGATAATCTCCTATACGAAGAATGTAGAAGGAATGTTGAATTGAACAACTTCGTTAATGCCCAGCCAACGGATTCAAAGCGCGAGACATTTTTTATCAAAAATTTGGAGAACGTTCAGGGTGTGGAAAGAGACATCATCATCCTGAGCGTAGGTTATGGTAAGGACGATATCACGAAAAAGGTAAGCAGAGGCTTTGGTCCTCTGAACAGGAGGGGTGGTGAAAGAAGACTCAATGTTGCGATCACACGGTCCCGTGAACGAGTAATTGTGGTCAGTTCGATACACGCTGAAGATATTCCTGCACTGCCAGGCGAAGGCCGTGATCCCGACGGCGTAGAGCAGCTTCGACGGTACCTGAGATATGCGCGAGACGGGCCTGGCTCCCTTCCGATTCTATTCCCTGTGTTTGGCGGGGATACCGCGGACTATGATTCTCCTTTCGAGGAGGAAGTGGCGAATGAGATTAGATCCCAAGGATACGATGTCGATAGCCAAATTGGCACCAGTAACTTCAAAATCGACTTGGGAATAAGGAAGCGAGACACACCAGGACCTTATTTTCTCGGGGTTGAATGTGATGGTGCGAGATATCATTCTTCTTACAATGCAAGAGATAGAGATCGAATAAGAGAGGATAAGTTAAGAGAGTACGGATGGACCATTCACAGAGTATGGTCAACAGCTTGGATCCAAAATAGGAGGAAGGAGGTCGAACGTCTGATAGTTTCAATACAAAAAGCAGAATTCGGCATGACTGATCTTAGCGAACAAAAGCAAAAGGATGAACGACAACAATTCGAAAAGGAATTCGACGTTGTCCCTACAAAATTCTCTTCAATTAAGGAGAAAGTCGGTGTGCCCTATAGAGTGTGTAATTTAGGAACAAGACCCGACCTCCGTAGCGCGGCCGAGAATGATTTGCTTGGCAGCACATTCCATTCAAAACAGCTGGGATCGATGGTGCTTACCCTCATAGAAAATGAGGGGCCGATTCACAGAGAGATTGTTATTCGTAGAATTGAAGAAGCAGCAGGCTATGAGCGACCCTCGACAAAGATCGCTCGAGCCGTTGAACGTTCGCTCGGACAACTCAAACTAAACGGAAGTATCTTAGAACGGAAAGGCTTTCTCAAGAGCACTAAGAACAAGGGAGCCCCGATAGTTCGATTCCCAGTGGAGGGTGAAGAGTTGACCCAGAGAAAGATCGAGTACATCGCAGATGAAGAAGTAGAGCTCGCAATGAAGGGAATAATTTCAAAGTCGGGAATGAGCTTGGAACCTGATTCGTTGATTGATGAGACAGCAAGACTATTTGGATTTATAAGGACCACGGATCAGATTCGTGAGACTCTGCAGAAGAGAATAAGCGACTTGGTCAAGAAAGGAGATCTGAAAATGAAAGATGGTTATCTTGCTCTTGGAGAATAGAGGGCTAAATAATGCAGGACGCAAAGATGGATCTAAATCAAATCACCGAATTCTCTAGGTCTCTTGGTCTGCGAATTTTCCCAGGCATTCCGATAATTGGTGATGCAAGAGTAGTAATCATGTGGGACCCGAACAATGAGGATTGGAAGTCTTTCATACAAATCGGAAAGGAGGAGGGGGCAAAAACAGTGATAATGTTTGGTGAACACAAGAAGAAAGGAAAGTACTTGCCGACGCTAGCTTGGATCAAAGATGGGATAGTGTATTGGTTTGGAGAGGATATTGATTCTTACCTACAAACAAGCAACCCATACGAAGAGGATGATGAAGAAATAGGCGAAGAAGGGGAGTCACGCGTACCTAGGAGTTCGAGCAGATCTTTGAAAGAAATTAAAAAGAAAAACGAAGATGAACTAGTACATGAGATTCTTCAGTTTGCAGAGAAGGAGTTTAAGGATACCAAAATATCGACGCAAGAAATAATCAGACTATTTTGGCAAGGGAAGGGACTGATGTACGACTTTATCAACGATCCAGAAGCAAATATCAAAATACGCAAGGTGGATTCGCTAGCGCAGCAAAAGTTGGAAGGGGCAAGAACCGGTTCTATACTTGAAAAGTCAGATGAAGAACTAGTAATCCAACAAAGCCAATTCCTTAAAGATCAAGGAGTGGAGGGGCTACGATCCTTCACAATGGTTGACTTATTCTGGGAGGGATTGGGC
>JASHOD010000098.1 GCA_030041295.1 Nitrososphaerales archaeon | reverse complement strand
TTGAATCTGTTTTTAATCACGTAATAAGTTCCTATCTTCGGACTCTTTCGATAAGTGACCTGCACGCGGCCATTCAAGATCCTTTCATCTAGGCCGCGAATGAAGATTATCTGTTTGGGTGTTTGTTCATATTCTCTCATACAGTCCGCTCTCCACATCGCGGGAAACTTATGAATGGCTAGTTCGACGGTTTCACCATATGAAAGATCGCTTCTGAATTCGATACTGATGTCAATTTCACTTAGGCGATCCGGCTCCACACAATTCCTTTCCGTCCAATTCCGAAGTTTCTTCATATTCGCAGGATTTGAAAGACCCCGCGCGTGATTTGACATGCTCTCGAAGGGCAGAGTAATTTGAGATTAGTATAGATGTCGAAGCCCGGATTGACAAATTGGTTCTTTATTCAATCTCGACATCGGGGAGAAGCAATTCCAGTCCCAACGTCGAATCGAAGCCCGATTCCATGTTTGTCGATTTTCCGAGGGCTCTGTCAACGGGATCGTAATTATCGAATTTCGTGCTGGAAAATCCGGTCGCGACGATGAACGCGGAGGAAGACAAAGTTGAGTTCGCCGAAAAACCATACTCGATTTGCATCGTTCCATTCCCCAAAATGCCCGAAAGACCGCCGACGGAGCTTATCAGTTCGTTCATGGAAAGTGACTTGTCTGCACTCACGTGGACGAGAGATTTTGATGCCTCTGATTTATCCACTATTTTGTCGAACTTGCTCGCTGCCTTCAAAACCGCGCTGCGACACTCGAATCTATCTGCGTCCTCACCGATGCAGAGCACGCTATAGGATTTCGTTCGCACAAAGCTGACAACATTGTTCAAGCCTATCGAGAATTCATGTTCTTCGGTTGATCCGAGTAACTTGTGCAGCGCCAAGGCAATCTTTTCGTTAACCATCGAGAACAAGTCGATGGCGGGCATTTGTTTGTTTTCTAGCAGTTCGTCATTGTCAATGAGAATAACTCCTGAGGCGTACTTACGAAGCTGTTTCAGCGCTCCTCCGGCAAAAAAGTGCTTAGAATGTTCGAAAGTAAATGGCATGACTGCGATCGCGACAACCACGGTTCTTTTGTCTCTCGCTTCTCTAGCGACTAGCGGTGCCAATCCGGACCCGACTGATCCGCCCATACCGGAAATGATGAAAACGAGCTCGCTTCCCTTGAGCTGTTGTCTTATTTCAGGAATCTTTGATTCCGCCAAACCGCGCACCGCGTAAGGAGTCGATTTGCTTCTGGATGTCACGTCAACGATAATCTTCTCTCCTCTTGCGATGTTTGCTACGTCGTGATCATCGCAGGTCAAGTAAACAAAATGTTCTAACAATTTGTTTCCTTTCGATAATTGGCTAGCTATTCTACATCCGGCGCTGCCAATTCCGAATACAGCAACTTTTCTTCCGTAACCAGGGTTCGAGTATGGAAAATCATCGAGTTTAAGATCGCAGTCAGACATTCGTGGGGCTCAGACCCACGTAGAATTGCATCGGGTTTTAATTTCGTTGCTTAGCTAGAAGTAAATCTAGGGTCAACTTTTCTCTATAACAATTTACTCTAGAAACCGTCTGTAGGAGTCTGAGTCACTCTTGCCCCTAGTGTAAAGGAAGTCGCGGATTCAACTTGTACTTCCAGGGTCTTTCCGAAAATTTCCTGGCTGGAATCTTGTCTGTCTTTCAAAACGCATGGCTTGTAAAAATCGTTTCTACCAACAAACGCTCCATCTACACGCTCGTCAACTATCACTTTTCCCTTCCACCCCAACCACTTGACATTATTCTCTCGGGCAATCCCTTTCCAGACCTTCGTCGCCTTTTGTGACCTCTCTTTCGAAATCGATGAGGGCGTCTGATGTGGCATTTCAGCTGCCTTGGTGCCATCCCTTGCCCCGAATCTTGAGAGATTCAACACGTCAGGTCTCGATTTCTCAAGCAACCGCAAGGAGTCCTCAAAGTCAATCCGTTCTTCATCTGGAAAGCCAACGATGAGATCAGTACTTACAGTAAGATTTGGAAAGCGAGAACGAAATGCATCTAGCGTTTCATAATAATCTTGGACTCTGTAGCCCCTTTGCATTAACCGGAGAATTCTGTCGCTTCCTGACTGGACTGGCAGATGAAGGAACTTGAAGACTTTATCATGTGAGAAGGCTGCAATCAAATCGTCGAGAATCTTGCCTCTAGTAAGAAGAGGATTCATCATCCCTACTCTGATTTTAAAGTCGCCGGGTATTTCGCACACTTTCCGGATAAGATTTGCCAGAGTGGTCTTCGAGTCCCTGCCGTATGCCGAGTTATCGGTAGAAGTGAGCCAGATTTCTCGACATCCCCCTTCGATCAGACGCTCCGCCTCTTTCAATATCTCACGTTCGGGGTAACTGAATACAGTCCCCTTTACCAACTTGACTTGGCAAAAAGTGCAACTGCTCAAGCAACCTGATGCAATCTCAACGATTCCGACGACTTGATTTTTCCGGCTCCTGGGCAGTCCCAGCTTTACGAGATTGGAGTTTTCAATGGACTTGAATGGTGTCCCCGATAGCGCCGAGTCGATCGCGGGGATAATTTTGTCCAGATTGTTCGGACCTAAGAGACTGAGATGGTCATTTATTGCGAGAACTTTTTCAGGTTCGGCTTTCGCTAGACACCCAGCGACTATAACTTTTCGACCATCCTTCTCAAGATCTCGTATTCTCGCGAGCATTCGCTGCTCAGTGACAGTCTTTACGCTGCACGTCACAAGAACTGCGAGGTTGGCATCGCGAGAGTCGTCCACGATTTCATATTCGCTGCGTTGAATAATTCCCGCGAGAATCTCCGTGTCCGCTAGACTCGCAGAGCAGCCATGACCCTCTATGTAGATCTTTAAGCTAGATGGTGACGCTTTAGGACTCTCTTCAAACAGCACTTCGGAATGCAAGTTTCTTTCCATCACTGCAGGGAATCAAGATTTCAGGTTGTGCATAACTCTAAGATCACGAGCAAAAACCTGTAGATTAGCTGGAATCTCGATCTGTATCGGGTCTTTAAGAGACAATCCCCTTGACTTTTTTTCGTTCCAGACTAGACTATTGAATTCCAGCAACTCTTTTTCGAGATTGAGATAGCCCTGTTCAAACATCTGTCGTTCAGGAAACCTTTCCTTGTGTATGCTTGTTTCAGAATACAAAGAGAGCCAGATCTGTTCTGTGACGAAAGGAATGATCGGGGCCAGTAACAACAAAATAGTGCGAAGCGCCAAATGCAAGGTGTACTGTGCTGAGAGTTTCTCGGATTCTGAGAACCCCTGACCGTAGGTACGACCTTTCGTCATCTCGATGTAGTGAGCCGCAAAAGTGTTCCAAGTAAAGTCTCTTACTATATTGGATGGAATGAAAAAGTTGTAGTCTTGATATCCGTTCAGGCTGTCTTTGATTAACTTTGAAAGTTCTGAAATCATCCATTTGTCAGTCGTCGTCAATTGTTCAAATCCTACATCAGCATCTGGCTCCGGCACAAGAGAAATGAATCTGGCAATGTTCCAAAGTTTCGTCAGAAACTTTCCTGTACCCGCAATCTTCTGAAGCGAGATATTGAAATCGGAACCGACAGAAACTTCTGAAGCGGCCCATAACCTGAAAGTATCGGCCCCGTATTGGTTCAAGACCATCGTAGGATCTATGACGTTTCCCTTGCTCTTGCTCATCTTTTGACCTGCCTCGTCCAATCCCATCCCGCCAATCCAGACATCGGGCCACGGATCCTCTTCGGTAATTTCGAAGCAACGTAACAGCGTATAATGTAGCCAGGTCCGTACAATGTCCTTTCCTTGAGGCCTTATTGAATTCGGATAGGTTCTTTCGAAGTAGTTTCTGTCAGTCAGATACCTGCTGATGAAAAGTGGGCTGACACTCGAATCCATCCACGTGTCAAACGTTCGCTCGTCCCCAGAGAATTCTCGAGAACCGCACTTCTCACACTCCGGAGAACCGGGCGGAGGTCCTTTCCAAGGTTGATAGTATTTTCCCGGTTCGGGCACGTAAGGAGTCTTGCAATTACGGCAGTACCAAACAGGCACTTCTGTTCCGTAGAATCTCCTCCTGGAAATCGGCCAATCTAACGCAACTTCTATCCAATTGAGCAGTAATTGGCGATGAGATTCAGGATGAAAGCGAATTTTCCGTGCTTCCTCTCTTAGCTTGTTTTTGACATCAACAACCTTGAGATAGTACTCTTCAAGGGGGATGATTTCAATGGGCGTCTTGCTTCGTTCGCACATAGGAGTCCTGTGCATGATTTCCTCGATCTTTGTAATTCTCTTCTGGTCTTCGAGAAATCGAATCATGGTCGCCCTTGCGCCTTTTACTCGCTTTCCGGCTAGAAGTTCGCCAGCGACCGAATTCATCTTTCCATCCAGTTCAATTGCAATAATTTCTTGCAATTTTAGTTCTCTAAAGAGAAGAGAATCGGAATAATCTCCGTAAGAACACACCATCACCGCTCCACTTCCAAACTCCGGATTGGCGGAAGGATGGGCCATTATCGGTACTCTTCTGTTATAATATGGAATTACAGCTTCTTTGCCAATGTAACTCGTGTATCTAGAGTCATCAGGATTCACGATTACTGCTTGGCACGTGCATACGAGTTCGGGCCTTGTCGATGCGATTATTATCGTTGTTTTCGGATCGCTAGAAATATCGAACTTGAAGTAAACTAGTTTCGTAGGTAGTTCCCTGTATTCAATTTCCGCATCGGCGATTGTTGTTCCACAATCGACGCAATAGTTCGAGGGCCTTTTTCCGATGTAGATTCTTCCCTCCCTCCACTGTTTGATGAAGGTAGCTTGAGTAAGGACTCTGAATGACTCGGAATCCGTACGGTATTTCTCTTCAAAGTCTCCCGAGAGTCCCATCCGCTGCATAATTTGAACTATTTCGTGCTCCAAATCATCGAGCGCTGTCCTGCATAATTCGAGAAATTTCTCTCTTGGAGTATCACGCATGCTAATCTTGAATTTCTTTTCGGTGTATAGCTCGACGGGAAGTCCATTGCGATCAATTCCTATTGGGAAAAGCACTTCGTTTCCAAACATACGCGCCGTCCTAGCTATCATGTCAATTTCTGAATACTGGGCAGCTGCTCCTATGTGCCACGAGCCCGAAGGGTAGGGCGGCGGTGTATCTACAACAAAAATTTTCTTGGTAGAGTTTACGTTGAAATTGTATAATCCCGTTTTAATCCAAAACTCACTAAGCTTGGGCTCCATCGATTTTTCCCAGGCTTTGGAAACTCGAAGAGTCGTTGAATCTATCTTCTTCGATGCCAAATTAAAGCAACCCTCGCGGTTATGAGGCCCGGTATCTCAAGAGTGCCGAGATTCCACCGTAGCTTTTGAGCATCGATCCGTCTTCGGTCTTTGAGGAGATGACCTCTACCTTCGCTCCGGAATCGATCGAAGCTTCGGAAAGATAATCTACGATGTCGGATTCTTTGATCTCCATTTCTAGGCTAGAGCAGTTCGGACACGGTGACGAAAGTAAGTTTTGTTTTTCAGCCACAATGCTTGATCTGTAGACAAACTTTTCTCTAGCGTTTCCGCATTTTTGGCAAGTTACTCGAAGAACGATCATGTCCGTATCGTCATTTACGAGGATGGTGTCTACCGCTGCTCTCTTCAAGTTGGTGAGAATATCTTGTACGCCATAAATTGCTAGACCGGAGTCAGAGTTTACTTCGGAGAGAAACTTCTGAACTAGCTTTTTCTCCTCGACAACCCGCACATTTTCAAGAAGCTTACCTGCCTTCTCTATCGTTTCTCGAACGCCTTCGCGCCCCGAGTAGCCGGTGTCGAGAACACCAACAACCATGTTTTGCAATCTATAGTCGAGATACCCATCTTTCACGAAAGCGTCTTTTGTTGGACCGGGGCCGCTCACAATCAAACCTTTTACGTGATTTGATTCTAGGAATCCTTTCTTTGCATGATCGGCAAGTCGATTATAATAATCAGTGAGTTCCATTTCCCGCAGCCGTTCATATCGCCTTGCGGATTGTCCTCCTTTGCGGGTTTTTCCCGAAACTCCAGAACTGGTAACATCGATAACCTCCCAATTGTCTCCGGAGACAATTCCTAGTCCTGCTTCGGTTGAATCCATTGCCAAGACTCCGATCACGTTTTCCTCCTTCAACATCTCTCGGAGAGGGTCAAGGTGGAAGTGGTCGTCACAATTGTGAACTACAAACCCGTTTGCAAGGAATGAGTGATCGCCGCTTTCGAGGGTAACATCTCTCACATCTTGAATCTGAACAGTATCTATTTCCGTAATGTTTTCCCAAAGAAGCAGTTGGTCGTTTCTAGCCCTCGCGAAGGAAATCCACTTTTCGTACTCAGGAATATTCGTCGTCCTTAATATCGGGCTCGAGATTCTTCCTTTTACCCAAGATGAAACCGTGGTAACAGGTACTTGCAAACTGGAAGAAATTTGCGATAACGTTTTTCCTTGCGAATTCAGCTGTTGAGCAGAAAGGAGTTTTGCCCTAGCTTTTTGCCTACAAAATCCTTTGATACGAAGGTACTCACCAACAAAGGAAGCAGCGGAGGCTTTAGTGTCGGAATATCTGTAACCTATCTTATGGCATATGTTGAGAACGTTTTCCTCGGAGAGTTTGAACCTCATTTCATATTCTATCGTTCTAATCCCATCTTTTCGAATGCAACTCTCCCTTGCAGTGATTGCGTTTACCTGGACACCAAACTCCCCAAATAGGGTTTTTAGATCAGATGCGAATTTGATCGACTCTTCATGGATACCTGAAGCTCGATGAAACGCTAGCCTAATTGCACTTGACGGGTTCAATTTCGTAACATGAGGAATCTCACCGTCGCCTCCCATCATTGCCGCTAAGAACTCTCTTTTCACCATCGCCGTTGAATCGAAGAGCCAAGCGGGGATAGAAGTTCCATTCTTCACCTTGCTTCCGATGGGAGCTCCCAGAGATCTTAGCAGCGCACAAAACGCCGTATCTCTAAATTTAATGTGGATCGTACTTGTCGTGTACGGTCTTCCATCGACATTCAGGGTGTGAGTTGAGCGAAAAGCTTTGGCTACCCTTGCCCCGAGGGCAGTTAGATCTGCGGCAATTTCGCCCACTGAATTCTCGTCGCCTAGGCAAATATCGAAAGTAAAATGAGAGTATGGCCTTCTGTTTCTATTCTCGATATTATGGGTGAACGATCCATCAGTGAACATGTGTCCTAGAATTCTTCCAATTAACGGGAGCTTTGGATTGTTCTGCGTTAATGGAAGGAGTCCCCTCTGAATTAGTCTCCTAACAGTAAGTTCAATGTCAGGAGGTGCATCTTTCAGTTTTCTGATTGCGTTTTCATCCGCTATGATGGGATCATCATTTGACATTATTGTCTCTGGTTTTACGTCAAGATCCGCGGACGGATAGACCAACACAAGATCGCCTTCGCGAATTTCACTAATATTCTTCCATCCTTTCGGAGTCAGTATCGGATGGTCTTCCGTCGCGCAAAGGGTTCGGCCACTTTCGCTTGTTATGCGATAGACCTTTCTCGTACCGGCCAAGGTCTCAAAGTATTGCGTAATTCGCTTACCAGAAACCTTTGATCCCTCTCCCTCGGTTGACTTTAGGACCTCTTCACCCCAAGAGGATCTGAGTTGATCAATTGTCTTGATAAGCCCGTTTTGAAGCTGAACCTTCGTATCTGGAGTAACGCATCTGTAAAGATAAGTCGTCACGGGCTTGTTAGGCAGGACTTCATAAAGTTCAATCGTTTCGTTTCCTGGTCCGCCCGGGCCGGGGATCGCGCCGCAGAAAATAACGAGACCATTTTCCGGCGTCTGCCTATACAATCTGAGGCGCTGCATGGTTTTGGTTAGGGCGTCTTCAACGTGGGCTCTTGTGGTGTCTGACTTTATGTTGGATGCAGTTCCGCTTTCTTCACGCAGAGCTGAAATTGCTTCGTGAACGGGTTTCTTTGGAGGCAAATAGAGTGTGACGAGCTCAGTCCCTCTACCGGTCTTGTTTGAAAGATCAGCAAGTAATCTCCTGATCTTGTACAACGCGACCGAGTCAAACTTTTTTTGGTTAGTGCTTACACTATTACTCATTTTATCTTATAGTCACCCCTACGAGAAGGATGGCGTGAAGAATTTTTCAGCTAACGAAGGAGGCGAGATTAGAGACAGATTCAACAATAACAACAAAGGATGAATCTGTATTAGATGCAGTCATTTACCTTCAGAAACCGTTCGCCAAATAATTGGTCAAATCTACTTAAAAACCATGCGCCTAAGCAGACCCGTTTTTCAGACCCGTCTCTAACTCCATTCAAGCAGTGTATGCTGATCCTCGGTACGCTTCTCCTCAAGCGACGATAGCCTGACTCCAATCAAGCGAACGCTCTTTCCAGATAGTGAGAATTCCTCAAGCAATTTCTCGCATTCTTTCAGGGCAATCTCGAGCGAGTCCGTAGGAGCAGACAATGAGCGTGACCTAGTATGAGTCTCGAACGGTGTTAACCGAATTTTGATACCCACATTCCTGAAGAGATATCCATCCGACACAGTACGTTTGTGTACTTCTGCAGCGACTTCTTTCATTACCTTTGAAACGTTTTCGTAATCAGACTCGTCAATGTCAAAAGTGGTCTCCCCAGATTGCGAAACAGGTTCCCAGTCGGTGATCACTTCTCCTCTCTCAATTCCCAGAGCGACGTCGTGAAACCATAGCGCGGATCTACCGAACTTTTCTTCCAATAGTTCAAGGGGAACTTTTGCCAAGTCACCAATCGTCTTTACATCGAACGATTCCAAGAGAGTCTTTTGGGTGACTTTTCCAACTCCTGGAATTTTTTCGACCGGAAGGGGGGCCAGAAACTCGACAATCTTGTCTGGTTCCACTATTATCAGGCCGTCCGGTTTCTTCAAATCCGTTGCGATCTTGGAAACAATCTTGGAATTCGAGATCCCGATTGAGCATGTTATGTTCTCTTGTTCCCTAATCTTGTTCCTTATCGCGGTGGCGACTGAAGTGAGGGCTTCTCCCCTCTCCTTCGTTCCTCTTAAAGAAACAATTGAAAGGTCCTCACTGAAATCAAGAAATGCTTCGTCAATACTTATCTGCTCAAACCTTTTTGTAAACTGTCTCAAAATCTCCATTACGCGCTTTGAGACCTCCCCGTACATCTCGTGGTGCGGAAAAACATACCGCGCCGATGGGCAAAGCTGCCAAGCCCTCGATATTGGCATTCCCGAGTGTACTCCAAATTTTCGCGCTGGATAATTGCAGGCTAGAACTACGCCTCTGCCTTTCCCTTCTTTTGGATCTGCTCCGACGATGAAGGGTTCTTCTTTCCATGACGGATGCTGCGCAAGCTCGCATGAAGCGTAGAAGGAGTCCATATCGACGTGAAAAATGAATCTTTGTTTCTCATTTTTGGCGTTGTAATTTCCATTGTTCGAGTTAGCGCCTTCTATAAACAAAAATTAAATTTCAGCCCCACAACTGGCGATAGCATTAGTGATTCTATAGTTCAATTTACGCATAAATCGATTTAAAAGCATGCGAACATAGTTGCTTGACATTGAGGATATCTCCATTTGCAAAGTGGCGGTGACGACTTTCCTGGAGGAAGGATCCCGACACGACACCATCGTAGCATTATTCCATACATCATTCTAGCACTATTGATAGTTATCATCGTCCTTG
>JASHOD010000097.1 GCA_030041295.1 Nitrososphaerales archaeon | reverse complement strand
CATCCAATACGCAAACAACAACGCCGATAATTATCCTACAATAATAACGATCATTATCACGCCCTCTACTTTTCGACACAGTACCGAAAGGGCCTTAAAGATACTCTAATCCTAATACTACTATGCAGAACGAAAATAGTATTGTAAGTGACCAATTAACAGATTATCAAGAGATACGTTCGCGAGCTCGTGTCAAGTATAGATTGACTCGGACCTTCCGATCTTTCTGTCTTGCTGTTTAGTTATTTCCGTTTCCACTACTTCGGCTCCCTTGAGAAGCGGTTCGACGTCTACTTTGAAACCATAACATCTTGAGAGAATGTCAATCGATGCGACTGCGGCTCTCGGATCTACCCGATCCGTACTCGAATATGCCAAAATCGCGTACGCGGGGAAGTCATGAGCTTCAAAATAATTTAGCATAATGGCGACAGGCCCGACGATAATCTGATCGTCCTCCAGAAGTTTCGCCTCTTTCAGAAATCCGCTAGGTGAGTATGAGCTCGTGTGAACAAGTCTATAAGACGAATCATCGTTGCGCAGACTCAGATCAAGGCCTCCAACCAGAGCCACCTCTTTGAACTGAGCTTTTGTGACCCATTCAGACAATTTCCTGTAAAATTCAATTTCGGCGCCTCGGTATGGTGGAACCTCTACCTTGAATATCGTGAGGTCATCTTTTTGGAAGAATTCGTAAGGCGTTACGAGCTTCCCCTGATTTGTCGAGCCTACCGGTGAAACCGTCTCGGAATCGACGAATGCAATTCGCTTTGCTTCGAGTTTTTGTACCAGGTACTTGATTGTCCAGTAACCAGCATAGCCTATGCCATGAAAACCAGTTAGCAACACCGTATTTGCAAAGCGGGCATCGGCAGGTATCACCTCGAAAGTCATTAGTACACCTTTTTGTTTATTCTAATAATGAAGGAAACGCGCGAGCTTGAAAAGTGTTCGGGCGCTCTACTATCCAAAACGTCTCTTTAAAGCAATTTTAAACATATAGAACTGAATATTGTTCCTCTTCTTCTACGCCGAAGCTCCCTAAATTCGGATGATCTCAAAAATGAATGTCTCTCGCAAGAAAACGATTGTACAAATCTAAAACTGAGCAAATAGGAACTTGATCTAAACAATTTGCAAATCACATTTCTGGGCGGAGCTAGGGAAGTTGGCAAGTCCGCTCTTCTTCTAAAGGGGGAGCGCTCTGGAATCCTACTGGATTACGGTTCGCACACAGGAAGAGAGCCTTCTTTTCCGATGCATGTCAAGCCTCGAGAGATTGACTCGATCTTGCTGACTCACGCCCATCTCGACCATTCTGGTGGCGTACCCCTTTTTTTCCTAAGGGAAGGACTCGACCTATTCACGACCGGTGTAACGCTTGAAATTTCAATGATTCTTCTCGAGGATTTCATAAAGCTGTCAGGCTTTTTCTTACCTTTCGAATACGAAGATCTGTTGACCATGTCAAAAAGCACTCGAAGAGTGTCTTTGAACCAGATGTTTCAGGCTAATAGCGAATTCAGATCAGAGTTCAGAAATTCCGGGCATATCCCGGGAGGGGCCACGATAGTTACAGAAAACGACGGCCGAAGAATGCTTTACACAGGAGACATCAATCTCAGAGATAGTCAACTGCTGAAAGGGGCAGACCTTGATTTTGGCGGTGAATTGGATGCGGTTGTGGTTGAAAGTACTTATTCGCAAACCGACCATGAACCTAGAGGTAAAATCGAAGAAACATTCGTTGGTTACGCAAATGAGGTGGTCGAAAGAGGCGGTATCCTCCTCGTTCCGGCTTTCTCGGTTGGCAGAGCCCAAGAGATAGCCTGTCTGCTTCGCTCCAGGAATTTCAAGCATATTGTTGTCATGGACGGGATGGCCCTTAAGGTAAACGAGGTATTATTTAGAAACCAAGAGTGGTTACGCGATCCTGAGCTCTTTAGGAAGACGATGGAAAATATCGAAGTTGTGAGCGGATGGGCCCATAGGAGGAAAATTGTGAGGCACCCATGCGTGATAATTTCTCCAGCGGGCATGCTTGCCGGCGGAGCTTCCGTTTTCTATAATAGAGAGATATCTACAGAATCTAGGAACGGAATTTCGATTGTGGCCTTTCAGGTACCCGGTAGCCCCGGCAGGACCCTCCTCGAAAGAGGCCTCACAATAACAAACGGAAAAACAACAAAAGTAAAGGCCGAAATTAGGCGATTCGATTTTTCAGGACACGCCGGGCGGAGCGAACTGTTCGAGATATTCGAGCATGTCAAAGGGCGACCCAAGGTCTATGCCGTTCATGGTGATGGCGATTCCTGTGAGAAATTCGCTAGTGAGATTTCGGAACGATTTGGCTTGGATGCAACTGCTCCGCAAGACGGAGATACTGTAAATGTCTAGACCTACATCTAGCGTTCGGAAAAATCGAGAAGTGACTATTCTTAGCTATGAGGGACACGATATTTCTCAATTCAGAGACAGTTTAGAATCCGCTGCAATACTTTACGGCCTTGAGCCAAACTTCGCGAGCGACGCTTTCATTACATCCGACATTTCTGAACTGGAAAAGCAAAGAAACCAAAGAGACGCAGTCAAAGTAATCATGTATGCGAAGAATACCCTAAAGTCTTCGGACGAGAACCCCCGATATTCTCTAGTCGTGACGAGGCACGATCTGTTCATGAATAAAATGCACTTTGTTTTTGGTCTAGCAAATCGCGAGATGGGAATCGGTATCCTTTCGACCTCAAGATTGACCTTGAGAGACGAAAATGTGACTCCTTCTCAAATCAAGGAGAGAATATTCAAAGAAGCTGCCCATGAGATTGGACATCTCGGAGGACTCGCTCATTGCGAAAATAGAACATGCATTATGGCTTTTTCGAACACGCTCGAGGAAGTCGATCAAAAGCTTCCGCTATTGTGCGATGACTGCAAAAGAAAGTTGCGGATAGAAGGACGATAAAAGAAGAAAATTAGGTGATCTATGATTCATTTCCGACCTTTTTATGCCGGTCGGAATCTTTCTCTTCGCTCTTCTTCTTTGTTCCACCGAATTCTATTACCTCGATGTCTTTGAGACCTTTGATCAGATCGTCGGCCTCGTCCGAATTCGTTGAGTAGGTGTAGAGATACGCAGGAGTTCTTAGTTTAATCTTGACTGCTTTTTGAGATCTTACGATTCTGACTTCGGAAGCTCTGGGCTTAATCCTTTCAAATTCCTCTGCATTGCTGATTATCTTGGGCATTTTCCTATCTCAATTTTCCTGTTGAACATGCGTCCCGCGAAGTTGCAGGAAGCTAATCTTACTCTTGCGGGGCTGTATCTTTAAGATTAGCTCAGTGAGAGAATTCCAGGTTATTATCTGCCTCAGGTATTCCCTAGGAAAAGGCGAACTAGGGTTCAGTAACTATCTCTTTTTCTTCATGGAGTCTTTCGCCAAATTGGGTCCTCTCGGTCGAACCTTCCATAGCGGTTGTCGAACATGCTCCCGACGAGACGACCTGTGATATAGCATCGAAATATTCTGTCCCGACAAATTTCTGATGCCTTACAGCGGCGTATCCCTCGTTTGCAAACTCGACTTCTTTCTTCTGAAGTTTGACGTACGCCGGCATCCCTTCACTCGCATAGCCAGAGGCAAGTTCGAACATGGAATAGTTTAAGGCATGGAAACCAGCCAAAGTGATGAACTGGAATTTGTATCCCATGTTTCCGAGCTCTTTCTGAAAAGTTCTGATTTCATCAGGCTGTAGATTCTTCTCCCAATTAAAAGAGGGAGAGCAATTGTAAGCTAGCATTTTCTTTGGGTAGGCCTTGTGTATGCCGTCTGCGAACCTACGCGCCTCTTCCAGATCTGGTTTGGCCGTTTCACACCATATCAAATCGGCGAATGGCGCGGCTGCTATGCCCCTAGCAATTGCAACGTCAAGACCGCCATTTAGTCTGAAGAAACCTTCCGCGGTCCTCTCGCCCGTCAAGAATTCTTGGTCGCGAGGATCGACATCACTCGTGATGAGTCTAGCTCCATTAGCGTCAGTTCGTGCCATTATTATTGCAGGAACACCCGATACGTCGGCTGCTAAACGAGCTGCTACAAGATTCCGAATAAATTGTGTAGTCGGAACGAGCACCTTCCCTCCCAAGTGGCCGCATTTCTTTTCCGAAGATAGTTGATCTTCGTAGTGGATGCCTGCAGCTCCTTCTTCGATCATCGTTTTGGTCAACTCGAACACGTTCAAGGGCCCGCCGAAACCGGCTTCAGCATCTGCTAGAATCGGAGCAAACCAATCGATGCTGGTATTTCCTTCAGCGTGTTGAATCTGATCTGCCCTCTGGAAGGCCTGATTGATCCTCCTCACGACCTGTGGAACACTGTTGGAAGGATAAAGACTCTGATCTGGATACATGTGGCCCACAAGGTTTGCGTCTGCGGCGACTTGCCAACCGCTGAGATATATCGCCTTCAAACCGGCTTGAACCATTTGTAAGGCTTGGTTGCCGGTCAATGCGCCGAGCGCCGCTACGTAAGGTTCGTCATTGAGCATCTTCCATAACTTTTCGGAACCCATTTTAGCAAAAGTATGTTCAATAACTAGGGATCCTCGCAGCCTAAAGACATCCCCGGCGGAATACGGCCTTTCGATTCCCTCAAACCGCTTCGTATTCCAAGAATCTTCTATCCTCTGAATTTGTTTGTCCCGATTAGCCAGCTCAGTCATCATTTTGTTTTTCTCCATTTCCTACAATCTTTCATAGATCATGAGCGGAATGTTACGATGATGTTTAGAAATCAGCCTCGAAAAGTTTAGGTCGAGATTTCTCCAAGGACAAAAGATGCTCGTATGATACATTAGTAAGAAACTCTGGAAATTCGGACTTTGCGATCAGTCGGCCGAAAATTTCGCTGGCAAGCAGATACTGTCCTGAGTGAAATTGCTGATCTCCAATTCTTTGAGCAAGCTTTTCGAGCTCTTGCTTCATAAGCGACTTCACCAATAATTCTGAAACCCTTCCTCCGTCACTCATGATAGCCTTGTGATGAATCCACTGCCAGAGTTGCGCCCGACAAATTTCCGCTGTCGCCGCGTCTTCCATTAGATTATACAATGGCACGCATCCCTTGCCCCTGAGCCAAGCTTCGAGGTACTGGATCCCCACTCTGATGTTAGTCCTGATTCCCTCTTCGCTGATTTTTCCCTTCGGAATATTGAGAAGATCTTCTCGTGAAACCGTGACATCTTCGCGCAGGTTCGAGAGCTGGTTTGCACCTATCATTCCTCGGTCGAATACCCGTTTTGCGACCTCAACGAGACCGGGATGAGCTACCCAAGTTCCGTCATGGCCAGCCCTTAGTTCTCTTTCCTTGTCCTTTCGGACTTGCTCGAAGGCAATCCTATTCGCCTCCTCGTTATTCTTGATTGGGATGAAGGCGGACATTCCTCCCATCGCAAAAGCACCCCTGCGATGACAGGTCTTTATGAGCAAGTCGACATAGGCAGAAAGGAAGGCCTTGTCCATGGTGACCTCAGCTCTGTTCGGCAAAACGAATTGTGGATCGTTTCTGAATTTCTTGATAAAACTGAAAATGTAATCCCATCTCCCGCAATTAAGACCTACGATATGATCTCTCAACTCGTATAGAATTTCGTCCATCTCAAACCCTGCAAGCATTGTCTCAATCAGGGCCGTCACTTTGATGGTACCGTGTTTTAGACCAAGCTCCTGCTCGGTCAACCTGATCATTTCATTCCACCATCGAGCCTCAAGATAACTTTCCATCTTCGGCAAGTAGAGATAGGGGGCAGTTCCCTTGTTCTGCAACTCTTTCCAATTATGGAAGACGAAAAGAGCGAAGTCAAATATGGAAGCAGGGACAGCTTTTCCCTCAACCTCGACATGTTTTTCAAGAAGATGCAACCCGCGAGGTCGAACGACAAGGGTAGCAGTTTTTTCTTTTAGAGCATACTTCTTTCCCTCAGGGCTCGTGTACGATATGATACCTCTAATCGCATCCCTCGTATTAATCTGGCCCTGAATCGTTTGTTCCCAAGTTGGGGATTGAGAATCCTCAAAATCAGTCATGTAGACATTTGCGCCAGAATTGAGTGCATTGATCATCATTTTTGTATCGCCCGATGGACCCGTTATTTCGACCCTACGATCAAGTAGGTCTGTCGGGATGTCGCCTATCTTCCATGAGCTCTTCCTAATCTCTTCGGTCTCTTTAGGAAAATTAGGAAGCTCTCCTTTGTCGATCTTCAACTGTCGCCATGCCCTAAGTTCCAACAATTTGTCTCGCTGAGACGAAAATGTACGGACCAGAGACGCAGTGAATTCCATTGATTCAGGAGTAAGGATCTCCGAAAACGCCGGAGTCACGGGAGCGAGAATCTCAATTGTGCCTTGAAGTGCAGTTTCTACCATGTCCCTTGTCATCGAGCTCCCAATCTAATCCAAGCAAACGATTTTCAATAATTCAGCGTGGTTGATTGATGTGAGTAATAGCTACTCGGTTACCGACTGGATTCCCAGGTTCGAGAGCCCAACATTCTCAGAAATCCAGGAGTAGCATTCGGGGCATACACTTGTGTTTACTTCCGCAACAAGCGGGGTCTCTTGAGCACAAAACCTGCAATCAGTGTCATACGCATAGCTTTCTCGGTGAGTTATCATGGCACATGTCATGGAATGGCTAAAATAAAAGAAATACGGAGAAGCTGTAAAGCCGTACCAAGAGTAAGAATATCATACATAATATACGAATAGTACGTATTCTACGACAAGTTTATACATTTCGACAGAAGAAACTTCTCGTATGGAAATTAGGAAGCTGCAAACTACTGCAGCCGGAACCTTCGTCGTGACTATCCCCAAAGATTGGGCGGAGAAATTACGGTTCAAGAAAGGGGATCTTGTCTCGCTTCAATTAGAGCAGGGTGACATTATCGTAACGCCCACAAACGCGAAACCTGTATCGCAAACCCGATCAATTGTCATCGACGAATTCAAAGATCAGAAGCTGCTTGAACTTTGTATCAACGCTTCGTATATCCAGGGACATGATGTGACTGAAGTAGTCTCAAAAGACAAAATCCTCCCGGATCAAAAGAGGTGGGTCAGACACGCAGTTGAGGGACTCATAGGCGTTGAAATTGCTGAAGATTATTCTAACCGGATTGTACTTCAAAACCTCGTCGACCCGTCCCGCTTTGACATGGACAAGCTGCTCGAGAGGTTTTCGGAGACTTCAAAGGCGATATTCCAAGACGCGATCAAGGCTTTTGTTTCAAATGACTTTCAGCTTGCTGAAGATGCTTTCGAGAGGGGAGAAGAAAGCACTAAGCTCTACAGACTCTTGATGAGGCTCGCACTTTCCGCGGCAAGAGTCAGGAAGGTTAGAGATGATATGAATGCCGGAGATTTTTCAACAGTCGCGACGAAGATAATTGCAATTAGAGAGCTTGGCAGAGTCGCATACTACGCAATGAGGATTGCCCAGCACGTCGGTGAGATCGAAGGAGAGCTCGATGAAGAAATTATCTCGACGATACAAAAGATGATGAAGGTTACAATCGAAATGCAAGAACAGGCTTTCAAAGCCCTTTCAACGAGGGACCTAGCTCTAGCTAGCTCCGTCATAGATAGAATGGTCCAGGTAAGAAAGCTTTACGAGAACGTTCAAGCTACTCTGCTCAAATTCGAGAATGAGCGCACTGCTCTCGCCATTTCGCTCATCGTGCGAGACATACGCGCCATCGCAGGCTATACTGTGGCGCTTGCAGATGACGCTGTATTAGGAATCTACGCTTAAGGAAACCCGATGAAAGTATTGACTCTTGATTTATGGAAAACTCGAAAGACCGAAAGAGTGCATTTGCAATGACTTTTGGTGTTTTCTTTGGGCTATGAATGCTGGCTATTATTCGAGCCTTCTTGTTTCGTTGATCTATCTCCCTCTCGCTTTTTTCGCGTTTGCCTTTTCTGGAGGTCAATCCTGCGCTTCTCCCAGACTTTCTTTGCTATCATCGAACGCTTCAGTCTCAGCTTCTCCTTCTTGGCTTGCTCGCGAGCTTTGCGTCTTTGAGCGACTTCCTTCTTCTTCTTTTCTCGGATTTTCTTTCTTTCTAGAGCCATGTCCTGTTTTACAGATTTCATTAGGTCGCCGTAATCAGGAAGTTCGACTGCCGCTTCAAAGTCCTTGCAATATTCCCAGAGGAATTTCTTTCCGTGATCTAGAACGCACAAGTCTCCCAGTTTTCTGTAACGCTCGCAATCGACGCAGTTAGTTGTGCTACTTTTTTCGCTTTGGAGATCTATCGCCATCTTAAAACGCTTCCATTAGTTTTCGATAATGAAATTAGTGAATTCTCGAATTTCGATCGAGATCGAGTGACACAGTACCTTCAATAGATGTTATTAGGCCTTTCAGTGACGATCATCGAATGGGAGCGACTATGAAAATTAGGATGTCCCAGACCAAATGGCTCGTAAAGCTCGAACTTAGATTCTTAGTCTTGTAATATGTTACTCCCCAAACTGAGTCTGCTACAAATGTCGTAACAACCCATAGAGGGTTCGCAGACAATACGTGGATAAGACAATCACAAGTGGCAGCTAAAAGAGGTCCACATAGTTTGTATTCTTTATTGCGAATTCTAACGACAAAGAAATTTTGCAGCGTGCCTCTAAAGTAAGACTCGAATCCCAATGCGTCGAAAATTAGTATTCCAACTTGCAGATACAGAGGATGACCTCCGATAGAGCTGTAGATGGTCGTCTCTTCGCCGGAGGCGTGAAGACCGATCAGATTACCGAAATTCTGAACCGCATAGTTCCCTCCGAGAAATATCAAATACAGCAGGGCCGCCGAGACTAGGCCTATCGCGACGGATTTTATGCTCGGGCTAAACAGTTTCTGATATCGTGTAAGCCAGAACGCAGCAACCATCATAACCGGAGTCGCGACAAAGACGCCGTAAATGAAGTATGTCGACGGGGGAGGAATGAAAAGTAAAATCATTGAAATAGCAACGGCGAGAAAGCTGGCAGCTTGTGATTTGTTCGTATAAAACCTCCTTTGAAAAGAGATTGAGCTATCAGAGTAGCTATTTTCCGACGATGAGTTTTTCCGCAAATACTGTTGGAGTCTCCTTTGTCTCTTCCTGCGTGTTTTTTGCCTCGAGAAATCTCCCTAGCCTGCTTGCTAGTTGAAATACTTGTCAGGGGAGTTCTTTGTTCAACATTTGAATAAAATCCTCGAGTTGGTCCTTCCTGATTCTTGCGCCGGCCGCGTGGGAATGACCGCCGCCTGAGGCATCAAGAGCAGTCGATATCTTGCCCGCAATCTTACCCAAATCATAATCACTGTCCATGGTACTCCTAAGCGAAATTTCAAAATGCTCTGGTCCGTCGTCTCGAAAGGCTACACCCACTGGGACATCGAAGGCCCCGATCAAGAAGTTTGCGACATTTCCTGTTGATGATTCACGAGTTTTGTAATACGCAAAATTGTTTAGTTTCTTTCCGTCTCTTTTTGCCCTTTCTATCAGGTCAGCCGAATGTGAGGCAAACTCTTGGGAATAATAGGAGGCATTATCTATTTCGTGCGGAAGCTTGTCCTTTTCGCTTAGCTCATCTACGATCTGAACAAGAGACTGATTACCTGTAATCCCTTCCCTACCAATCATCGCGATCGTGAAGGATAGAACCGTTGACTCATACAGTAAGAATTGGCGATCGAAGGAAGCAATCAACTTCTTTGCATATGGTTGAAGATCCATGTAATCGGTTATCGCACCACAGCAAGCTAGGACCTTCATTTTTGGGGCCAGACGCAGCTTATCCTCGAACTTTTGGAAAACGAGGATCGCCGCGCTTTCTTCGGTTGAATGAAACAGATCCACCTTGGCCTCCGTCAGTTTCTTTTTAAATTCAGGGTCTATCGGATGATGGTCGATGTAATGAACGACTCCGGTAGTACAGAGGCGCTTTACCTGTTCAAGGAAACCATCGAACGTCATCTTGTTTAAACCGAGGTCGCAGATGAAGACTTCTTTAGCTCCCTGTATTTTTTCAAGGGTCTCGACCATCTCGCCGTAGTCAGTTAGGATAACCTTCCCTCGATTGAGGTAGTGTATCACCGCCGCAGAAGTTATGCCATCGGCGTCCTTCCTGTGTGAGACAACAACAATGTCACTCTTTGGTGGCGACTCCTCCCGAAATGATGAACGCTCACCTCTTCGAATTTCAGTGACAGCGCTCATTTTTTCTTATTTCTTCTCCATTTTCTTCTTGAACTTCAACGCTTCTTGTAGACTCTCCACAGTGTCAATGTCAACAAACACTAACGGGTTGCTGATGTTTGTCAAAGCAGCCGTGGACCTGTATTTCTTTACGACTTCTCTTGCACCTTTGTCTCCTTTAACTTTCATTAAAGTGGGAAACAGGCGCCTAGAAAATAGTGCGGGATTCCTCGGCTCGCCTCTAAAGGCTAAACTTGCGAGAGGAGCTTTATTCTTCAGTGCAGCGTTGATAAGTCGATCTATATGTTTGGATAAGAGAAATGGCTGATCTGCAACCATTAGCACTACTTCCGTGCAATCCGGTGCAAGATTACGTATCGCGGTTCTCAAAGAAGAGGATAGACCATTTCGATAATTCTTATTCAAAAGTACCTGCGACCTTCCCAATCTCAGATTCTCCAATATTTCAGATGACTTGTTACCTAAGACGACGTAGACATAGTCAGAACTGGAACCGTTTGCAATGTCAACAGCATTTTGAATCAAGCTCTTACCTCCAACCGTGGCGAGCTGCTTCAGCTTACCGTATCGCGAGGATAACCCGGCTGCAAGTACGACACAAGCAGTCCTGTGATTCAGGGGCGCTCGAGACTCCTTGGAATTCGAATTTGAATAACCATTTAAAAAATCCCAGTACTCCCGAAAAAGTGATCTTTTCCAGTTGCGATTAGCTTCAGAGGAGGTCTAACTCTACACGTAATTATTCATGCGAGTGGTACTGACTTTATCCGCCGGTTACATACATGGGGCGAACATGTTTCAGACTAGTCGAGGCTTTCAAAAGCGATTCGACACCAGGAGCTTTTAGCCTTACGGATGCCCTCAAGAATTCCGAAATTTCCTCGTCGCTTGCTCCTCCCCTAAGCAATTTCGAAAGGTCGTATTCGTGGTTGTCAAAAAGACAGGGGACGAGTTTTCCGTCGGCGGTCAACCTGAGTCTGTCACAATCAGAGCAAAAAGGCCTTGTGATTGAGGTGATGATTCCGAACTCTCCTTCTCCGTCGGCGAACTTAAAATTTAGAGCTGTACTACCTTTCTCCCGCTCTAGCGGTACAATCTGAAATCTTGAACGTATTATCGAGAGCATCTCTTCGCCAGAAACAACTTTTCCCATGCCCCAATTTCTCCGGCCGTCAAAAGGCATGTACTCTATAAATCGCACATTGTAACCTTCGTTATAAGCAAGAGATGCGAAGTCGAGAATCTCATCGTCATTGTAGCCCCTGATTATTACGCAGTTCAGTTTCACGCTATCATATCCGGCGTCTTTCGCTGCCTTGATTCCTTCCAGAACTCTGCTATGAGAGTCGACAGATGTCACTGTTGAAAATCTGTCCCGCCGAAGACTATGCAAGCTGACTGTTACTGATTGAAGACCTGACGCCCGAAGTGCTTTTGCCTTTTCTTTCAGAAAGAAACCATTAGTCGTCATACCAATCTTCTTTATTCCTTCCAACCGAGAGATCATTCCGACGAGGTTCTCGATATCCCTCCTCACCAGTGGCTCTCCGCCAGAGAGCCTGACTCGGTCGACTCCGAAATCTGAAAGGATTCTTACGAGCTGCACTATTTCTTCAAATGATAATACATTAGCGTTCGGAATCCACTCTGGAGTCTCCGGCATACAGAAATTGCATCTAAAGTTGCATTTGTCCGTCACCGAGAGGCGTAGTTTCCTTCCTACTCTGCCATATGAATCTACTAGATGAGGTTTAGAGTTCTCTATCGCTGCCAAGCGAATTGGAGTCTGTTACTAGATAACGTAGTCATAAAGTTTGGCCCGCTAACCAGGCATCGGGCTGTTTCGCATAAGAGAAAGAACCACCTCGGGCTTTGCCGGAAGCTCTACGAACTTTGCGCCGAAAGAGGATAATGCGTCATCGATTGCATTTGTGATTGCTGCAGCTGTAGGAATTGCAGCGCCTTCGCCCAAGCCTTTAAACCCACCCAAAGTTAAGGATGGAATTTCAATTGAATCGACAATGACTTCTGGCATGAAGTCCGCGGTAGGAAGCAAGTAATCCACGAACGTAGATGATGCCAGCTGGCCCTCCTCAGTGTATACTAATTCTTCGAGCATCGCGCCTCCTATTCCATGAGCTAGCGATCCGTGAACCTGACCATGTGCAGTCAAAGGATTCACAAGCACGCCGCTATCGTCAACGATTACGTACTTGACAAGCTTAACTGACCCTGTGTCCGGATCGACTTCGACCACAGAGAGGTGCGTTGCATAGCTGCATGTCGTCGGTGAATCGGGTTCGTAGAAGGATATCAAGTCTAGCCCAGGTTCCATTCCGGGCGGGAGCTTGCTTGACAGTCGAAGTGAAACATCTGCAACTTCCTTGAAGGAAATTGTTTTGTGTCTGGGATCTTTCTTTGAGAAGATTAGACTGTCTCTGATTTCGAGATCCTCCGGAGCCTCTTTGAGAAGGTGCGCGGCGATCAATAATACCTTGTCCTTCATTTTTCTCGAAGCTTTGATGCAGGCGCCGCCGGTAGTTACCGTGCCTCTGCTTGCCCACGCCCCAAAACCATAAGGCGAATACATCGTGTCTCCCTCGTTGACGATAATGTCTTCGAATTTTACTCCAAGCGCGTCAGAAATCACTTGCGCAAAGACCGTTTCGTGTGCCTGGCCCTGACCCGCCATACCGAGATGTGCCGTTACTTTTCCTGACGGATCCGCCGTGAGTCGGCAAGACTCCCAACCCCCAACAGCCCAGCCAAGAGGTCCCTGCAATCTGGACGATGCCGGTGCTGTGTATTCGACGTAAGTTGCGATTCCGATGCCGAGGAATCGCCCTTTACTTCTCGCATTTTCTTTTTCTTTTTTCAATTGTTCATATTGAGAAAGCTTTAGAGCCCTCTTGAGGACATCTTGGTAGTTGCCGGTATCGTAGACTACGCCTATGGGAGTGGTCCAGGGTAGTTCATTCGGTTCTAGCATATTCCGAAGCCGGATTTCCACGGGATCCAATCCCAACTTTCTTGCTCCAATATCCATGATACGCTCGGTGACGTATGCAGCGACTGGTCGACCAAATCCACGGTGAGGACCGCATGGAGCCTTGTTCGTGACAACGCACCATAGGTCAAAGTCGTAACTCCTCAGCCTATATGGCCCAGGAATGGAAGCGACGGTCAGCATCGCCGGTTGTACTTCCGTCCAGAAAGTTCCAGACGAGCCAAAATCCACAATTGCTTTGTCGCGAACTGCAAGAAGCGTTCCATCTTTCTTGAATGCCCCCTCGACGTAATGGACTTGCTGTCGTTCATGTCCCGCAATCAGCAAATGCTCCTTTCGATCCTCCACCCACTTGACGGGTCTTCCAAGCTTCATCGAGAGGATTACGGTACTAACTTCGTCTTGAAAGACCGCCGACTTTATTCCAAAGCCGCCACCGACTTTTGGGGCAACGACCCGAATCTTGTTTTCCGCAAAGTCTAACGTTTGCGAAAGAAAAGTGCGAAGAACGTGAGGAAATTGTGTGGACGCGTAGATCAGGAGTGATTCTTCGTTGCGATCGTAGCTCGCGATAATGGCACGAGTCTCCATCGGAGTTGGAGAATAGCGGTTGCTCACTAGCCTTTCTTTTACTACCATATCCGCTCTTTGGAATTCTTCATCCGTGTTGGGAGATCTATGCTCATCGTGGAATAGCACGTTGTCGCCCCATTCCTCATAAAGAAGCGCATTCCCTGGATGCCCAAGTGATTTTTCCGCGTCAACAACTACGGGCAGCGACTCGTATTCGATGTCCACAATTTCAATCGCATCTTCTGCGACTGCTCTGCTCACCGCAGCTATTGCGACAATTGGCTCGCCGACGAAACGTACCTTATCCGTCGCGAGCGAAAGCCTTTCTGGAGTTCGCATTCCGGGTTTTTGCATCCAGTAGACTAGTTGCTTTGCCGTTTCGCGTCCCGTGAGTACGTAAACTACTCCGGGAAGTTCGCGCGCTCGCGTTGTGTCGATGCTCCTGATTTTTGCATGAGCATATGGACTACGGAGGAATGCAGCATAGACCATGTCCGGCAGTTTCAAATCATCCGTATAACTTGCTGCTCCTTTTAGAATCTGCAGATCTTTCCGAGGTTTTATGCTCCTTCCAACCATGTTCTGCTCTGAGAGCAATTGAGTAACCTGCTGAACGACCGTTTCTGGCAAGAGATCAATGTTACCTTCTTTGGATTGACGTGTCGATCGGAAAACGAGGACTAGCGCCCATTAAAAACTTCGCATTGTATGTCGAAGATAGCAAGGTGGCAGAGTTCGTGGTCTTTAGGTGATTGGCTCCGCCGACTCGGCCCGGTCGAGCTTTGGATATTTCATTTTGAGTCTCTTTAATTGACCTACTATCGCGCTGCCAACGATCAAGTCCCGGAACCATTTGTGATCGCTTGGCACAATGTACCAAGACGCCCATGAGCTGCTTGTTTGGGCAATAGCGTCTTCATAGGCTCTCATGTATTCCTTCCAGAGTTTCCTTTCGGGCAAGTCGTTTGGACTGAATTTCCATTCTTTCCTCCTTTCGTGTTGTCGCTCTTCGAGTCTTTCCTTTTGCTCTTTCTTGCTGATATGAAGATAGAACTTCAAGATTAGTGTTCCCTCGTTATGAAGCATCCTCTCGAAATCATTAATCTCCGAGTATCTCTCCTGCCACACTTTCTTCGGGACCAGATGGTGAACTCTTTCGACAAGGACACTCTCGTAGTGGCTGCGATTGAAAATAACTATCTCTCCGTTTCGGGGAACCTCTTTGTGAATTCTCCACAGAAAGTCGTGCGCTTTCTCTTCTTCCGAGGGGACCTTGAAATCTGCAACGCGTACGCCCGCCGGGCTGACTCCTTCGAATAGCAAATTTATGGTACTGTCTTTGCCGGCAGTATCCATGGCTTGTAGAATAATTAGGACCTTGTGTTTTTGCTCGGCGTAGAGGACTTTTTGAAGATCCTCCAATTCCTTTCTTAGTTTCTCAACATCCTTCAGACCTTTCTTCTTGCTTCCCTTGAAACTCGAAGTGTCGTCCGGATTCCAGTCGCCTAAATTGATTTTCTTGCCAGAACTGTTGAGCCGGAATTCTTTGCTTAGATCCTTCAATGGTACTAGTAGGCACCGGGCTTCCTAGAAAAGTTTAGCACTCTTCTTATCATGGAGATGTCGACAATTGTATTAAGGGATCGATTTGGATTCTGCTAAACGTGAGCTTGCTACATTACTGAGCTTATTTTCCCTACGGCATCTTCGGTTGGAACATTATTCCCTCGAGAACAATGTAACGCATACTGTGCAATTTTATCTGCGATGCTTTCGTTCGTCGCGCTCTGTGCTCCTTTGAATTCGACAGTGCCGTTTACCTCATGAACTACAAGCTGCTCCATTGTCTGGTTCTCCATAACATCCACTCCAAGTACATCTCCACCTATGATTTTCGAAGCTTTCAAGACCACATCCTCTAGTTCCTTGGAAAGGGGACAATTCTCGGTATGTCCGCCCAGAGCGACGTTGGTTTTCCAGGTGTCGGGTGGAGAGTATCTGTAGACATGTGCGACAACTTCTTCCCCCACAGTAATGCAGCGTATGTCTCGGGGCGGCCGATTCACCATTTCTTGGATGTAAAAAATCATCTGTATCGAGTCTCCCTGCTGTTCTCTTAGCTCAATCAAAGCCTCAGCTGTTTCTCTATCCCTTACCGGAATCACCTGTCTTCCCCAGCTTCCGACAATTGGTTTCATGACGCAAGGGTACCCGATCGAGTCTATTGCTTGCATGGCAGATTCCGCTGAAAAGGCCACTACAGTCTTCGGAGAAGGGACTCCATTTCTCGATAGGAGAAGGCTCGTTGCGAGCTTGTTCCCGCATGTGTCAAGGACTCTTGAAGAATTTATCAGCTTGGTACCTTGTGCTTCGAGAACTGATCCGGCATTCATCCCACGATAAAAGCTCACGCATCGCTCGATAACTATCGAAGGAATCGATGGTTCAGGCTTGTCTAGGCTCAGAACCTGCAGCTTTGCATCGATCATCTGAACTTTGGCGCCTCTTTCTTCTAGACGACGGGCGATCTCCTTTTCTTCCCAGCGAATTCTGTCAAACAGGATGCCCACGCTGTTCGACTTTTTCGTTAAAGGCAAAGTTGTCTCTACTCGCCCCAGTCTTCCTTTACGCTCTCCGCAACCTTGATGGTTACGGTTCCATTGCCAAGCGAGGCTACCTCGTAATCAGCTCCGCAATCTGGGCACGAGATGATCTCCCCGACGATTGCGTCGTCATTTATCTTCATTTTTGCATCGCATTCCAAGCATTTTGATTCCATCATTTTTCTGCTAGTTCACCCCCGCTTGTTTTGATTTATCCGTTTGACATTCGACCTTGACATTCGAGAGATAGTTCCTATTCGTTTCTTCATTCTTTTTGTTCATCGACATTACCATTAATGAGCTCCCCGGCGACTGCGTAGTCCAGCGAACCTTCTCAAATTTTTGCGGGCTCGTGTCAAGCTATCCTCAAGAAGATCAATTTTCACCCTATGATTTTCAAGGCGTTCTAACTGATTCTTGCAACTTTGCTTGACAAGTCTCGGATTTGGCGCGCCGATGGCCGTTCGACTCGACAATACCGAATTGGGATCTAGAATACCCATAAGTTCTGCTTTTGAAATTTCGACTCCGAGAACGGATCGAAGATCCTCTTCCTTAACTTCCGAAAAAGCGCGCGGAAGAAATCCCGAGGCGTCGGCGTGTTTTATGAGAGCGCCCACACGTTGATGGGCTTCTCGAAATGATAGTCCGTATTTTCTTACCAAGTAGTCAGCGAGTTCAGTAGCTAGAAGTGTCTCGTCGTTTCGAACGGCTTCGATCATCTGTTTCGAGTTAAATTTGATTTCGCGGATCATTTGCGCGAAAATGTCCAAAGTTTCTTCAGTTTTGTCCGTCGCGCTCCACAGGTTGCGAGTCAGTTCCTGAAGATCAAGATTATAGCTCAGCGGAAGCGCCTTGACTAGCCCGAAGGATGCGACCAAATCTCCCAGCACTTGGGAGCAGCGAGCTCTTGCAACCTCTGGAATTATTGCGTTCTTCTTCTGGGGCATCATGCTCGAAGTGGCGGTGAAACTGTCAGAAACAACTGCGAACGAAAATTCACGCGTCGTCCAAAGGATCAACTCTTCTGCGAGGCTACTCAAGTCGCTCATAATCTGGGCGCAGACATAGATGCTTTCTATTGCAAAGTCTCTTGAAGAGACCGCGTCCAGTGAATTTTCCACTAGGCCGTTGAAGCCAAGGAGAGCGGACGCCATTTTTCTATCCAAAGGTAGTCCACTTCCGGCCAAAGCCCCAGCTCCCATAGGAGATTTGTTTACCCTAGCGTAGCACTCGAGCAATCGCTCCATGTCTCGTTCGAGGACTTCTTCGTGACAAAGAAGATAATGGCCCAGCGTCACGGGTTGGGCTCTCTGAAGATGAGTGTATCCCGGCATCAACGTTGCATGATTTTGAGATGCTTCTTGAACTAAGACCTGTTGAAGAAAAGTCAACTTTCTCATTATCGAAAGCAAGCTTTTCCGCAAAGTCATTCTCAGCGCCGTCGCCACCTGATCATTTCGGCTCTTTCCGAGATTTAGTGTTCCCCCAACATCCTTTCCTATGTTTTGGATTACGTAATCCTCCACGTTCATATGGACATCTTCGAGGTGGGCGTTCAACTTTAAATCTGCGGGAACCTCATTCAGTGCTCTAACTAATTTGTTTGCAGTTTCATTTTCAATTATCCCGCGCTTTTGGAGCATGAGCACGTGAGCAAGATTAATTTCTACTACCGAGTCGAGGATTCGCGGATCAATATCTATCGACGAAGTATATCGCGCAGCGTCCGTGGAGAACTCGCCTAATCTTCCAACATGAATCACGTCAGATTCATCATTCGAGTCTGTCCTTTCGTGCTTCGGATAAGAGGGCATGAGGGAAACACTCAAGATTGTTTTCAGATCATCTATTGGTCTTGCAGACGGTGTGTGAGACAAGCTTCGCTTGATGGATATCTAGCTACGTCCATTTCTCTTAGGGACAGTAGTGGAAGCTGCGATCTTTATTAGCGGAGCAACCTTTCCCCTTCCGTTACCGTTTCTCTTTCGGTTTTTCTTTTCGTTTGCTACAATCGAAGGTAGACCCCAAAGCTGTATGAATCCGACGGCTGCACCTTGATCGAACGTGGAAGTCCTATCGTATGTCGAGAGGCTGTGCTGATAAAGAGAGTCTTCGGATTTTCGTCCGACCACTTTCATGGTTCCTCTGAAGAGTTTTACACGGACCGATCCATTGACGCGGTCTTGGGTTGAGTCTATAAACGCGTCCAGTGCGTTTCGTAGCGGCTCTTGCCAGAGGCCGGAATATACGAGCCAAGTCCATTCTTGTTCGACTTTCGATTTGTAGTCTAATTCATGCCTAGTCAAGACTAATTTCTCTAGGTCTTTATGAGCGGCGATTAAAGTGAGAGCGGCAGGGCATTCGTAGACCTCTCGCGATTTTATCCCGACGAGACGGTCCTCCATATGGTCTATAACGCCAAAGCCGTTCAGCCCTGCCTCCGCATTTACATAATTTATCAAGTTCAGTGGTTCAATCCTTTTACCGTTAACTCCTACTGGGATACCTTTCTCAAACTCGATTTCGAGATATTCTGGTTTGTCGGGAGTATTTTGCAGTGGCACGCACCACTCAAATGCGTCATCCGGAGGTTCTACATAGGGGTCCTCGAGCGGGCCACTTTCGATCGACCTTCCCCAAAGATTTTGGTCGGTGGAAAAAATAGACTTTGAAGCAGAAATGGGAATTCCATTTTTCTGGGCGTACTTGATTTCATCCTCCCGATTCAAGTTCCATTCTCTGACCGGGGCAATGACTTTGAGTTTTGGGTTGAGTGCTTTGATCGTCACGTCAAATCTGACTTGATCGTTTCCCTTTCCCGTCGACCCATGCGCGACCGCTGTTGCTCCTTCTTTCTCCGCGACTTCGACTAGTTTCTCGGCTAAAAGTGGTCTAGCAAGAGCGGTGCTCAGTGGATAAGAGCCTTCATACAGACTGTTAGCTTTGACACTCTTCCAGATGTAATCGCTTACGAATTCAGACTTTGCGTCAATAGTATAATGGTTGATTGCACCAATCTTCTTGGACCTGAGAGCTATTGCATTCAAGTCTTCTTTTTGACCGACGTCGATTGTGCAGGTCACAACGTCAAGATTGTACTTTTCTTTTATCCATTTGATAGAGACCGAAGTGTCTAATCCACCGGAATATGCCAGAACGACTTTTCCAGACATTTTTTGATAATTCGGGCACATTATCTCTGCAAAACCAATATATAACTTTCGGTCAATCAATGTAGTAATTAGTCAGTGATGACCGAAATTGGTCGATGACGAACTTTCGATTTCTCGCACCGTCAGCTCGGTAATCCACGACGATCTCTCGCTCCAAGACGCCCTGAGCAGAAGATATGCGAATTATAGTGCCATTGCACGAATGATCAAGCCCAAAGTCGAAAAGGATCTGGGTCGAAAGGTGAATTTCGAATCGCTGATCACTTCGGTGAAGCGCGTAAAGCCGAGGTTTGAAATGACAGAATCTCGAGGAATCGAGAACGTCTTAGCCGAAAGTGTGGTAAACGTCAGGACGGACGTCGCAAAGCTCAGCGTGGAAAAAACAAGACGATCACTAGATTCGGCCAGAAATCTTATGGCTACTTATCAAGAGGAATTTCTGCAGGTTTCGGAAAGTAACAGCGCGATCACGATGGTGTTTGACCAGAAGCTCCTTTCAACAATTTCGAAGCGATTCAACGATGAAGATATTCTCGACGAACAGTCCGATCTGGCAGCAGTAATTGTGCACAGCCCGGAGGAAATCGTGAGGACGGTCGGTGTGGTGCTCGCAATCTACGCGAAGATTGCAGAGAACCACATCAATATAGAGGACACCGTTAGCTGTTTTACCGACACAATTCTGGTAATTAGGATGGATGAGGTCGCGAGGGCTTTTTCGACATTGACTGACCTGATTGCTGCTTCAAGAATGAAACTGAAAAAAGGAAACAAGAAAATAAAGGAGAAGTAAGATATCTTAACTTGACTCAGCTAGAATTAGATAAAGAGAAGGGACGGAATATGCAATCCAGCAAGGGAAAAGAGCACAAGGATTTTCTCAGCTTGGGCGAGTTACAGCCCGTAGAGTTTCAGGCTCTACTCGATTTGGCGGATAAGTTCAAAGTAGAACGGAAATCGCGCAATTTTGATCACCAAATTCCAGGAACGTCAATTGCACTGTTATTCGAAAAACCGAGCACTAGGACTCGAGTTTCCTTCGAGGTCGCCGTATTCGAGCTCGGCGGTCATGCTGTCGTCCTTAACTCAAGAGATATGCAATTATCTCGCGGAGAGACTTTAGAAGATACGGCGAGGACGCTCTCGCAATATTGTCACGCGATCTGCGCACGTGTTTTCTCGCATAATACTTTGATTGCGTTTTCGCAAGCGGTCGACATTCCAGTGATCAACGCACTCTCTGATTTGTATCACCCGTGCCAGATCGTTGCCGACATTCAAGCAATTCGCGAAGTGAAAAAAAATCTAAAAGGTTTGAAGGCCGCTTGGATTGGCGATGGTAACAATGTATGCAACTCCTTCATCATCGGGGCGTCTTTAAGCGGAATGAACATGGCGGTCGCCTGCCCGAAGAACCATTCTCCGCTACCTGAAGCTTTAGTTCTGGCGAAACAAAAAGCGCAGATTACTGGTTCCTCTATCCTCGTTACTGAGGATCCTAATGAAGCGGTGAAATCCGCGGATGTCGTTGTGACTGACACATTCGTCTCAATGGGCGACGAGGCCGAGAAAGAGCAAAGGCTTCGTGATTTCATGCCCAAGTATCAAGTAAATGAATCATTGTTTTCCAAAGCAAAATCGAACGCTGTCTTTATGCACTGCCTTCCGGCTCATCGTGGAGAAGAGGTCACAAAGGAAATCATTGACGGGCCTAACTCAATCATATGGCGCGAAGCTGAAAACAGGCTGCATGCGCAAAAAGCGATTCTCTACACTCTGCTGTCGCACTATGCGATAAATGTAGAATAGAATATTATTCATCATTCCTTTTTATATTCACAATGAGGCGAGTGATTTCACCGGCGCGAGCGTCGTTAATGAACTACTTACGAACTATCTCTTTAGAGCAGGACAGAAAACGTAAGGAGCTTGGATTTTTTACCATCTCTCAGTCGTGCAAGGTTAATTTCTAATTATAAACCCTCTACTCGTGGCCTATCACATCGGCGGGCGAGTCCTTAATGAATGGCTCTCAAGCTTCGGCTTTGCTCTTAGGAAGTTGTTCATAAACCCACTCTTTCGTAAATCCGACTCTGATAAGGAGAATTTGAGGAGGGCAGAAATTCCTCGTCGGGGAGATGTTTGGTTGGGTTTCCTTGACGTATGAAGTAAATTACCTACGAGCGTACGTTTATCTTTTCTTTCCGAAGCTTACCAGAATACTATGAGCTATCGCCGAAAAAGCAGATTATACAGCAAAGTTGCCATTTTAGCAAAATCTTATTGAGGATCAACAATAGCAAAAGTAAGAAGTACAATATCCTAAAATAATCATGAAGTGACCTGTGCGCCAACTAACTTTAAGACAAGTAAATGGATATATTCTCAGAAACTGAGTATCGCATTTAGAATTTGAAGTGATGATATTCCTCAAATGATGAACGAAGGATACAGATTGTGTTCCGCTTGCAATAGGCAGATTATGGTTTCTTCTAGGGGTTTATTTCTGCCTCACAAGGACAAGAAAACTAAAATTAATTGCCCCATGTCAGGTAAGGTACCTAATTTCGACATATGCGACTATTGTGGAAAGAAAATTCCAAATCCGGACAACAAAACCAGATATTGTTCAGAGGAATGCGAGAAGAAGGATTCGCGTCGGCACCTGATGCCCGTTAACCAAGAAATCTCAAAGCGCAGACTGAAGTCTCTAAAATACTCTGACCCGCTTTACTTCAGTTAGGCGTCGTCGTCTCTAGCAACAATATTGAATAGTTTGCGATGCGATGATCGGTCACTTCATCGCCCTCAAATTGGCGTTGTCTTCATCAAAGGACCTTTGAGCTTGCCAATTTACAGCTTCGCGAATTTGCTGCTCGCTCACTCCGCTCATGACATATTCCCCGACGATCGTGATCCCTGTCTCGTCTCCCTTTGGGATGTAGTACACAAATGCCTTAGATCCCTGCATAGGACCCTCGAGGTGCTCCTGAACCATCCCGAACGGCGGATAAAGAGTGTTTTTCACTTTCACTGTCGCAGTCTTTCCCATGACGGTTCGCTCACTGGTCAAAATTACGGAGTTCCCTACGACCTCCCTGTTGAGGACCTTTATGCTCTCGTGACGATGTTCCTGTGACTGCAGGTACTTCCATATCAAGTCCAATGGTGCGTCAAACACGCTTCCTTCGTCGAGAATATAGACCATGACGTGTCACTGGTTCTATCGGCAAGGTGATGCATTTTAGTTTTTATGAGAATCAGATCATCGCCTTGCTTTGTTCAAAGGGCAAAGCTAAAGCTCATTCAACACAGAAATTTTCTATTAGGAAACAATAGATTTCTACAACAAACAAACCTACAGAATATCACATTTCGTTTAGAGCCTACATTCGTTAGGTCGATTACAGAGTGTAATTAATCGCGGTGTTTGTGTTTGAAGTACAAATGACGTTTGCTTGCGATGCCATTGTGTTATTGGCATACAAATAGACGTCGGCACTCTGATACGACACACATACGTCAAGTCAGTAAGAGAGTTAGAATTCCTCGAGTTCGATTCTTTTCAAGCCCGGAAATAGTATTCGGAAGATAATACTCCGCAATAGCTTCCGCATGTTTCACACTCTGCCTTACCGTATAAGTAAGGAGTTTGTTCCGTAAATCTGGGTAGACAATTAGGATTACCAGTTTACAAACATCAAAAATGTTCGCGAGCAATATCAATGTCTTTTGGATATAATTAATTCGAAAGAGATATGGTAATCTGCTATTCTACCATTACTTCTCAAGATAAAGTGCTTAAATATTCTTTAAACTGATAGCTTGAAGTTCAAAAAGTTCGAGTCCATGAAGGAATCGAGAAAGTTATCTGAAATCCTGCCAAATTCGTTTAGGATGGGCAGACCGGTAGTTAGCGGTGACAGTCCTCTAATCGTTAGCGGAAACTTGCTTCAACTTGAGGAAGTTCACGTTCTGCCCATAGTCCAGGGACTCAAGCCTAAAATGGACGAGAAAACCAAAATCAAGATGTATGCCGCTCTTGCCGGCTACTCAGTGTTGGAGAAGATCATTCAAACTTCGCCAAAGGACTACCTAAAGCTAATTTGGACTCATTGCAAAGATATTCCAGTATGGATAGGTTCTGTAAATTTTGAAGATTCTCTCAATGATCTACTTGGAGTCTATGAGAATACTGGATTCGGAGACGCTGCTCTAGAAGGTTCATCAAAGATTCCGGGCCTTGTTACATTGAGCGAAATTGTAGATCTCTACAAGAACAATGTACTTAGGTCGAACGCCAGATTAACCGATATAGGTTCCGATAAAGTTTCACTTCCTCCGAGTACTGAACTGCTGCCGGCGATCCAAACAATGTTCGACAAAAGAATAAGGAGATTGTTTGTTGAAAAAGACCGACTAGCTACAGAAAACACAAACAGCTACATATCGGGTCGGCACATAATACGTTTCCTATTTTCTGCCGAACGACTGGGAGTAGCGCGGAGTTCTCCAGAGCTCTGGACGGATGCAACGCTTGGGGATATAACGCCGAATCAAGCAAGAATAATCCACGACACTAAAACTGTGAATCAGGGAGCTTATGAAATTGAAAAAGAGTATGATTCTTGCCTAGTGTGTGAAACGAGTGGCAAAGTTGTAACGAGATGGGATCTGGTCATGAAACCATGGAAGAAAAATGAAATGGATGCTTATGAAAATTTAGGATGATATTGTGAGGTGAAAACTCATTCCTAGACAACTTGTGCTATAGATGGTGACGTGAACTATTGTCAAATGCGTGCCTTGGCTAACGCTACCTGACGAAGAAGGTTCTTAGGGCGTCTGCAAGAAGTGCGGAGCGTCTCACTGAGCCGTATGCTCTCAAGGGTAAACCTTCCTAACGCTGGGCAGACGTTCTATGATATACCACGTCGAGTACCGCATGAAAAGAGCGCCTGTTCGATTTCGACCACGAATAATGTTTCTAATTGTTTAGCGCATCCATCTAGATTGGAGACTTTGCATCCTCTTTTTGTTTGTCCTCGAGGAGCTAAACGATCAAATGAGTTTATGCTGAATTACCATTGGTCATCCAGAAAGTATCACAACAAACTCGCAACAATCTTTTCCACAGTGAATCTCCTCTACATTAAAATGGCCAGATCCAAAGAGTAATTCCGCGAATCCTGCAATAACTCCCTTAACGAAGAAGCAGCCGATCTGAATTTCTCTATGGTTTCCCGACGCGGAGCAAAAGACGCACCTTTGAATTCTTACTGCGAAACCTTTCTCTGTTCGAGTAATACCGACTTTGCCCCAGCCTGCGACTCGCGACTCGCGCGAAAGGAGATCTATTGTAAGCTGAAGATCAGCATCAATTGCCTTTTCCTGTTCAAGTGAAGATGCCCCGTACGACTTGCCAATATCGTAAAGTATTACTGCTGCGCCGGAACTGAAGGTACCATGGAGCTTCTCGATAAGTGAATTCCACTCGTTTGCTCCCAAGAAGAAACTCCTTTGTCCAAATCTCTTGTTGACGATTATGCCTTCTTTGTCGTCAATATCATATTGTTCTTCAATGTCCACCATTATACCGGCTCATGTCCCAACACTACTTTCGTACTGATAGACTATAATTGCTACGTGTAGTGGTGAATACTTCTTACTACATCCGAATACAAATAAGTACTACATTCATTCATGGGATAGTGTTGGGATTTGGTAAAGACTACAGTTCGTACTATCAGAATTGACCAAGATCTCAACGATGCGATCGAAAATATCGCACTTGAAAATAATACTTCGGTAAATTTTGTCGTGAATAGCGCAATCAGAGAGCACATTGAATGGTCCTCTGTTGCACCAAAACTTGGGTTTGGAATGTACCCTCGTGAATTGTTGACGAAACTTTTCGAGAAGCTCTCTGAGAAGGAATGCGAAGAGTTCGGAAAAACATATGCTCGGGACTTTCTCAAACCCTTTCTCGAATATAGATTCGGTTCGATTACTTTTGAAAACTATATTCGCATGGCAAGAGAATTTTCCAAATACAATGAAAAGTTCAAGCTCTTAACAGAGATGAGAAAAGACGCTGAAGCGATCGTCATTTTTGAGCATGGCGCTGGCATCAAATGGTCGCACTTCTTCAAGGGCATAATGGAATATATTGGAGAAACGCAGATGTTAGATTTCAAGATTGAAGTTACTAGTAGCAAATGTTCATTCAGGTCTACTCGTAGTTCTGTTTTAGCTTAGGAAAATAATAAAAGAAATTCGAGTACTCTGCGCCTGTCATGAGGACATTCTGTACGACGATGAAAATGCGGCAAACAAGCCGGCGGCATGAATTGCAATTTAGTTCAATTCTATTCTCCAAAGAACAAATCGACCAAAGAGAGCTTGAAAGTCGATGATGCACTAGAGTTGCATCACATAGTACTATAGCAACCGCCTCTGAGACTATGAAGTAATAGAAATTCCTGATACTTTTGAGCAAGATTCAGTGGGGATTCTTCGATGTCAGCTGATAATCCGAACCTACCTACACCCGCAACGGAATTAGAGCTAGATGCGGCGGAAGAAAGAGAGGTGATGAATGCAGTTATGGATGCTTTGAAAATAAGTACCGGAGCTGCTTCAGTACGAGAGGTCAATATTGCACTTTATAATATGAGGAACGATCCTGATTATTCTCTAACCCATTCACAATTCAAGACGATGGCAGTTGGTCTCAAGTATTTATCTGAAAAGTTACAAGGGAGAGAACTAGTTCTTGGAACGATTATGTTCTATTGGAGACTCGCCCGCGATCATAGTAGAGCTTTGGAAGAAGAGAATTCAAGATTGAAGAGCCGAGTAGAAGACCTAAAAAGACAGCTAGAGAAATTAAATAATTAAGCTTCGAATTAGTCGCGGCTCTAGATGGACGCCCCTAAGACCATAAGTATTATGGCAATTGTCAACATCACGAAAATGAACCGTGAAATAACACTTACCGGACTATCGCGTTGCAAACTTGTACTTGTGACTGGTCCGCTCGTAATGCTAGGCGATAAAGTCTGCGATGCCGATCCATCACTAGGCAGTGATTTTTGTAATCTATTGGCAATCGGTAAGAGGCCGCCCAACGTTACAATACCAGAGACCAGACCCAATATCGCGCCCAAGGTTATCAAAATCCAGCTCGAGTCCGAGAGCATATAACTCGTGTTTACTGTGCTGATATAACTAAACAGTAGCAACCCAGCAAGCATGGCTGACGCTGCGGAGGCAGATATTGCGCGCGAGAATTTCGGCATAAAGGAGCGGAGGAACGATTGTTGACTTTCAAGAGTCATAGAGCGGAGTGTAGGAGAAATCCCAAAGACGAAGGCAAAGAGAGAGCCGTACCAGGCAATGATGGATATTATATGCCAGAGTAGAAGAACCAAGAAGACGATGTTTGCCATAGGACAGAACTTCAACATTTTTCTCCTTGTTGATTAAGATATTTGCGGACCGAACTTTCGCGAGCTTGATCGAATCTGCAACTGTCCTAGAAACAATCCTAGGACAAAGGGAAGAAAATGTGGTCATGCGAATATCTGATCAATTTGGAGCCCTTTACACTTTCATAAGGTACTCTCCAAAATCGTAAGGCACCGTCCTAACCCACGAAGAGGTCGTCACCGAGTAAAACTCTATCGCTGAGAAAAGTCCTCGTTCCAGTAACAGGCGTTCTAAGAAAGCTGTTTCTTAAATGAAGAGTAGAGAGGAAGACGGGGCCTTCGCATTCTTCTCTCAAAGACTGCAGGAGAACTAGGAATCAACAAGAGTATCCTATCTTGGGTTCTGTCAGATTATACGGAAAGAATAAACAGTATTTTGCTAATGCTTAATACGTCCCTTTCATCGACGCAGATTTGTCAATGACGCAAAAGAAGAAGGAAACGGAATTTGTTTACTTTGAGGACCGGGGAACCGTTTTGGATGCTCCTTTAGACGTAGTCTGGGACTTCATCCTAAAAGATAACAAATTCCATCCCAAGGCCCATCACAATACGCTCCGCAAGATGAGGTGGAAAGACCTCAATGAAATAACTGGGCAAGGCACCTGCGAAGTCGTAAGGGGAGGGAGATGGACTAAGATGAGATTTCGCATGACCACTATTCGTCCGTTCGTTCGAATCAGTGAAGAATTTGGTGGGCGCTACGACGCGCAAAAGATGGTATTTCTCTATACGCCGAAAGGAAAGAGGACGGCGGTCGATGTCTTCGTTCAGACGCATAAAGAGGTCGCAGAAGAGATTCGACAAACTCTAGCGCAAGCTCACGAAGAAGATCTGCCAATGCTTCACGAATTCTTACGTAACCGCAAAGGAGTTCGAAAATCCACGTGTTTAGGGCATGTCTGCATCTCAAGTGCACTCTGCATTCATTCTGAATTACTCTAATTTATACGAGCATATACGCATAGGAAAGGTGGACTCGTGCACCCACCTTGATGTCTGGCGCGAACCAGCGCATTAGTGTGGTTCAAACCGCTTCCAGTGCCCCTCGGAGATGACTTCGATATTGCAGTCGGTCACTTGTATGGCGATCTGATCGTCAGTCGCGTATGTAGGCACCGGTATCGTGGCGGCCAATATTTCAAAGTTGGCCATGGAACATCATTTCGCTTGAGCAGGTCAAGGGATTGAGGATTCTCTAATCCTCTTCCTTTTTTGTTTCAGTTGTGCAATATTGTCAAACGTTTCCTTCGCCTCATGCTTGTCCGGCTTGAATCGCTCCCAACTGTTGCAACATTCCGAGATCGTTCCTGGTCGATCATCGTTCTACAATCTTACTATCAGGGAGTCGCCAAATGCTTATGACCTCAAGGGCAGCTTTGCCCGCAGGAACATTGAAGCCCATGTATTCTCCGCCATGCCAAGTGCCTTCAAACATTTCATGTACGACAACTTTGTCTCCTTCGGCGATAAACTCGCACTGTTTCATTTCTTCGTGAGGAGAAGTTTCGCCACCGAACAACTTCCTTGAATCCTTCACTTCCATTTTGCAGTCTTGGGCAAGCAGAATGACTAATCATTGTTTTTAGAGCACAATTCGTCAATAATTCCTACGTTACCCTTTGACAATTCGTCAATCAACCTTGCGACTATGGGTTTGTTAGTATTTTCTTGTCCAGATTTCATACTGGGGTCGGATATTTTGTGTCAGATTTAGGCCTTTTGTAAATAAAGGCTAATTGTTCGACTGCGCCTATCCTTGCTCAGATACGTGAGTGTGAGAGGAGGAGGAGGAAACAAAATGGGTCGCCGCGACTGCTCCTATTGATTCCTGTGTCTGTTCTCTATAGCGTGTATGTGTGTGTTTATCCGCACACGCAAGAGAGCGCACAAGCGTGTGAGCGAGTGCACGCATTCTCAACGATAGCAATCCCGACATGTTCAAGCCTGGAGTTGTGAACGATTTTGCTTTATCTGCAAGTTCGGAAACTTTTTCCGAGATATTCATCGTCCTTGGATCGTCTAGTACTGTCATGAGCAAACTGCTTCCGCAGAAATTCGCGGTGACAATGACGCGCGCTTCTACAGTAGGGCAGAGCTAATCGCAGAGCTAAGCCAAAGATAGTTCCGAGTCAGACAAACGAATAGTCTACTACGAATTTCCCTGTTTAACTATCACTGTTCCTTCCATCCAGGTATGATAGCTGCAGTGGTAGGAATAATTGCCCGGAGTGGTGAAAGTGAACTGATAGGTATTACCGGGGTTCAGATTCCCCGAGCTGAAGCTTCCGTCGTATGACGTAACAGTGTGGGGTACCGTGTCATCATTTGTCCAGACGACAGTATTGTTCACTCCGATCACAACAGTGATCGTCGAAGGAGTGAACCCTGTGGAAGACTGGTTCGAGCCGGAACCTGGAGCGATAGTGACGCTGACTGAATGGGCAGGCGCTCCTAAACTAGAGCTCGAGGGGCCGGTGTAAGCTTCATTCGGGAGGACTATCAGGTAACCAAACATGCCAAGAGAAACATGGTAGATGCAGAAATACTCGAATATGCCAGAGTATTTTGCGACGAAAGATCCTGTGGCAGTGACATTCCCTGGAGTTCCCCATACTTTCACTCCAGGAGAATTGTTTGTGGCGTTGGTAGTGAAAGGGGTTTCATTTTTCAGGTAATCGAGCGTCCCAGGAACTGTTGCGTTGATCTGAAAGTTGTAGGGCAGTTCGAGCGTGAAGGTGTGCGCGTCGGTGTCGTTGCTCACAAAAGTTATCGCGACCGTGTCTCCTTGGTTCACGACTATTGTAGGCTCGAAGAAGCGATCCTGCCCTGAACTCTCAGTATTTGTCCATTCAACTTTGAAGTTTCTAACCTGAGGTGCTTGATTCATGAGTGGTAAAGTCGAAGATTTGTTTTGTAAAGTTGAGATTAAGGAAGAGTCGGAGTTCACTTGCGATTGGACGTTTGAAAGTTGATTTGAAAACGAGTTGTAGACCAGATAAACAGCTCCGGCGACGATTACAATCATTACAATAAAGAGGAAGAGAGCCGCAGCGCCGGAAACGTCTCCTTTCTTTCTTCTCTGAGAAATCCTCTTGAGGTTCAGATGAGTCACGGATGACGTGCGAATAGTTACTAGTAGATATTCTGCGTCCCTTACAGGTAAGGGATTTGTTCTGCAGGAGGATTCAGTGCTTTTAGCGATAGGACAAGATCCCACGATTCTCTTAGGATTGTCCGGAGAAATAAGCAAAGAAGCCCGAAAAATGATGAGACAGAGAGATTATCTCATTGGCTCGATTCTGCTTACATCGATTGCATTATTTTTTGGATCTCTAAGCGTAGCCTTCTACTCAATATCACCGCAGATTTCCTCTCATTTATTATGGCCGTGCGGGGCGTCCATCATTGCTTTGGGGATAGTTCTCTTTGTGAGGATGGGGATTTCAATTGAGTAGTGAAGAATTCACTTTCTCTGGATTCGGAGTAGAGCTAAAGTCAAAGAAGCTCGCAGGAATCAAAATTGGGTTCGTTGGAGCATTTAGTTTCGCCTATCTCTATTATGCAATCGGCGCGAAAATTCCCTTCGTGCTCGTGACTTCTGTTTACTTTATCGTGGTAATTTTCATTCTTTTTTTTTCTTTGCGCGGGAGCAAAATTTCGACGAAAAAAACCACGAAGAAAGTACTAAATATTCTTCTCTTTCGGAATTCGGATAGAGTACCTGTTTTAGGGCATACTGTGTGCATGCATACAAACACTCGCTCCCACTCACTCTCTTACTTTCAGCCAGAATCTCAGACTCACAAGCACACACGCAAGCACGAAAGCGGGGGTTGCAAAGGTGGGCCCCCCTTATCTATACTTCCTCTTACTTTCTCTCTTTCTTTCCCTTACTCTTTCACTCACTCGCTCTATTAGTTTCACTATCATATACTCTCTCGTAACGTATAACAGACATGCCCTAAATTCTTTGATATGTCTTCAAAGACTGTGAAAAGATCAATTCAACGATGGACTACAGAAGTCCTAAACAAATCGAAGTCGTGGCATTGTAAGGCACACTTACAATACTCAAAGTTTTGAAAGCGCGTTTCAATCAGTGTAGTAATTGAAAACACAGGCGATAGGCCAGCTACAATACTGCAATATTATACAAAACTTAGCCCCTCGTTGATAAAAAAAGAAATTAAATCACAAACCCCTGTTCGAATTCAAGTGATTGAACAAGGAGAGCCACAGAATCGAATGTTATTTAATAGCGAAGATTGCTCTATTAATGCCCTGATCTTATGACGAAGGAAGCACAGACAGCACTGGAAAGGAAAAGAAATGAATTAGGATTTCATGAAATTGGAAGGGCCAATGGAATTCCAATATTCATGTTAAATGAAAAAGCAAGTGCTTCACAGTCAGCAAAGCGCATAGTAGGTCCTAAATTAGCCCTGCCTACTTACCAGTTTTTGCTTCCTGCTTTTAGCTCGGACATTTCACTGAGAACCAAATTCAATGACAATGGAAAAAGCGATTATTCTTTTTGGATTGCAGGCATCGGTAGAGATACAAATCATCTAATAGACGAAGCTATTGAGGCAGAAATTACATCAGCTCAGGAAGCAGAAGCAATAAAGCTTGCAGAATCAGGCATGAATTATAGGGATATAGCCAAAAAGTTAGGCGTTACCGCTTTAAGCGCATATTATGCACTGAAGAAAAAAGGGAAAAGCAAGGCAAAAAAATCAATAAAGCCAAGAAGCTCGGCTCTTTGCTCTTTTGATAGAAAAGGAAATCTCATGCCGAGCAAAGGAGCCTCCTTAGAAAGTACTGTTCGTATATCAAGAGGTTCGGATGATGACCCGCTTCTATTCTTTGTTCTCCGTGATAGTTACTCTCGTATCGGCGGTGCACGTTTCGTCATTACTGGGTGCAACCGTAGGCAGGTTACACCCAATATCCTCGCCAGAGCGGTAGTGGGAGTACCGCAGGAGCACTTCGGCGTATTCTCTTTGCATACTTGCGCTCAATAGCGCAAGGCGCGGCGAGATAAGAAATGGGCTCCTCCTCCTCCTCCTAAAACTAACATCTACTCCAAGTAGACAAAAGAAATGACGTTACAATATGCGTGAATTGCTCCAATAGTCAATCCTGTATTATGGTCGTGATGCAAATGAATCGGATGATCTAACATTCCCTTGGGGAAAGAAGAAGTTTTGCCTTTTTGTTTGGGTATTGCGATCATTGAATTATTTTCGTAGATAATCTTCAAGGGATGTTTTTCTTTGACGGAATCTGGGGTAGGCTCGGAAAGAGAAAAACGACAAAAACAACAGAGGCCGTTTTGCTTCTTTACGTATTCTTCGCGCGCCTCTATTCTCTGTTTTGGCGAAGACTTTTCGTAGTTTATAGGGAGTTTCATTTTTGCTCCTCCTAAAAGTGAATGTCTTTCATTATTACCTCCGATACAATTTGAACGGATACGCGCATTATTTTTGTTCCAAATCCATTCATCCTTGCTAAATCTAGAAATTCTTTCTGACCTCGTCTCAGCTGTGAATCATTCACTTTTACTTCGATGAAGGTGAGCTCTGGAATCCGAGCTAGAATGTCTGGCTGGATATAAATACGACCATGCTTCAGGTCTAAAGTTCGTTTCATTTTTTCAACATCTTTCAAGAGTGACCTTAATCGCTTCTGCTCTTCTAAAGTGAAGAGTTTCTTCGTCAATTTGATTTCATTTTCGAATTGGTCGTTCATCAATCCAAGGCCTAGCGGGCTTATCGAATAATCTTTTTTGAACCGCAAATATTCATCCGAATCCTTCCACGTTCCCCAGATTGGAAGAACTGCATAATTGTGCTGTATTAGCCAATCTCTCGCTATCTTCTCTCCTATCGCTCCAATTTCATTTGAGATACTCGTAGCGATATGTAAACTACTCATAAAGCTGGTTCTGAAATGTTTGACTATTAAATCAAGCATGAGGCCTTATGCGGTTTCTGTTCTGATTAATTTGTTCACCTGATGCAACAATGTTCCTTCGTAGAAATGAAAAGGCCTGAAATTGATTAAATGTTGGCAAGACGGCATTTTCCTTTTGGTATCAGGATAATTTCTAGGACACTTGCAGACCAGATCAGGCTCTCGAAAGTCTCTCACTCTTTGATACTCAATAAGAAGAGCCGGCTTCCTAGCTCCTGAGAGTAATCGAGAATAGTTTGCTGATTCTCTTCGTAGATCGGAACCTAACCAACCAGCAAGAGAAAACAGAGTACTGTAATTGAATTTCTTCTGCAATTTGATGTAAACATGTAAGTGATTAAGTCGAGTCGATAGCGGAATTACTTTCTTTGCTGTGACAGCGATTATTGGAAGATTCTTCAGAAAAATCTTGATTGATTTTCGATTGTCAATATCTAGCAAGAGCTCATTTCTTCGAGCAAAATAACGGTATCTTGTCAATGCTTTGACCGAGCCCTCTTAGTTACTTGCTTGAAATATCTCGGAATCTTGACGAATCTCCCCTTTGTATTTCGTATTGCAATTATACCGTTCTTCAATTTCGTGACTTTATGGCTAGGGTGTCCCTTTCTGTATCTTATCTCGGAAGCAGTAAGAGGAGCTTCTTTCAAGCGAGTTTCGAGCTTCTTTCGTTTCTCCTCTTTTCTTTCATAGTATTGAGAAAATAATCGAGCTTGCTTGATAGTGAGGCCTCGCTTTCTTCCGAAATACCTTTCTAAATTGTCGAGATTTCCAGCTCTGTCAAGCAGTCTCTTTAGAGAAGCAAAGTGAGTATCCGTTTCTAATTGCTCTAATTCTGTCAAGATTATCTCAGAGCTCCTTGAAATCGTAGTTTATCCAATTGGATAGTCTATGTATTGTGTCAATATCTAGCTGAGTTACTTTGTTGTCATTCCTCAGTACAGCTGAAGCCTCGACCAATCGGTTAAGTTGAATCTGATGTCTGTAAGGAGCTGATTGTGTCTTACTCGACAATAACTCTTCGTAAGCTCTCAATTGTCGTAGCAATTGCGAGTCACCTGATGTAACAGGAGGCCTCCTGTTTACGTTAATTTTAACTAAAGAGAGAGTGTCCTTCTTTCCCTCATCGATATCATTCATGATTCGAGTCCTTGTTGTAGGAGAATGATTGAAGGAAAACGGCAAAAGTCGAGACAAGAATCCTGTTCTTTTCCAGCTCCGCGCAAACTCTTCTTGAGATGACTTTGTTATTGCTGTAATCAATCCAGCTCTTATTGGTTCATCTGACTTGAATTCCAAGTGATAATCTGAAAGATTAGTAACGCCCTCTTCCGTCATGCTTCTCAATATTGCAATTAGAGTATTTCGAGTGCTTTTGCTGTGGCTAGTGCAGCTGATAAAGTCGGGAATTACGAGAAATTTCTTTTCTTTCTTTTTTACTTGCTCTAAAAACTCGACAAGATATTTTGGAGTAATATCATTGACGTAGCTCGCTTCCGAGACTTGTTCGATACATGATAAGATTCGAGATTTCCCTAATCCAGCTTCTCCAATTAGTAGAAGAGAGATAGGCTTGCCAGCCGAGCTTTTCAGAAATGCAGTCTGGAGAACTAGGTTAATCGTGAGCAGTATCGGCTCGTCAGATAGGGTCACCTTGCTCGAAAAGTAACTATGATAACCAGCTTCACTTTTTGAGCTAGGTGTGTCTAGCTGACTCAATTCGTGTTTGTAACCTCATTCGTAATTTGATTCGTGCTAGGGACAGTCTGATTCAAAGCTACTGACTTTCTCTTTGATTTCTTTTCGTAAAGCTCTAGAGCTTTCGATATGACATCTGAAACGTCGATATCTTCTCTCTCCGCTATCTCCAGTACGTGCTTTCGAATTGCTTTTGTGAGTCTTATTCTTCTTTCCATTCTTTCGTTTAAGGCGTTATTCATGTTTAAAACAATACCTCATTGAATGGGATGGTTTAGGGCGCACTATCTAATCCTATACTTTTGAACAGTTAGACGATTTTTGAACAAGTACAAAGTAAATTGACAAGAGAAACTTTTCTTTTTTTCCTATTCGCTATCGGGTTAAATGCTTGAAAAACTGTCAAAAGTGCTCCAAAATAGCCTAAAACACCCTTGTGATAGGGTCGAAATAGCCTTGCAATAGGGGTCTATTACCGGCATCTAGCCCTCAGTTACCGCCATATTACCGCCATCACATCGCATAGATGATGTACGATGCTACATAGAAATCTGTCAAGAAACAGTCAAGTTAAGCTCACTTAGTAAAGGCCAAATAGGGTTTCTTTATTCCAAAAATCAGGATTGAAATGAGACCCCTCTACATTGATGCAGAAGCCTGTTCTCTTGGTGACGATAATTACTCGTTAGTTATCAAAGATAAGGCACACAATACAGTCATAGAGCAATTCAAGCCTAGAGACATTCCGTATGATTCAATCCTAATACAAAGAGCTCAAGGTTACATTTCATTCGCAGCTATCAATTGGCTAGTCAAGCATGCAGTATCCTTGACCATTCTCGATTGGAGAGGTAACGTGCTAGGACAATTTCTACCCGAAGAGCCTATTTCTAACGAGCTAAAGATAGCTCAGTACAAAGCGTACGTCGATAGAGAGCTTCATCTCAAAATAGCAAGAACTCTTGTCGAAACAAAGACTCAAAGACAAAAGGAATTACTCGAATCTCTCTCGCAGAATTACCCATCGATTTCAATTCCAAAGGTCGAGGCGATCCGATTTGCCAGCTCGACTGATTTCCTTAGAAACCACGAAGCTAGATACGCGACAGCTTACTTTACTGAGTTTGGAAAGGCTTGTCTCGAGCTAGGCTACGATTTCCAAAGAAGAAATCAGACGAAGAGCAACAAGCATGCAGCTGATCTGCCTAACGCCTTACTGAATTATTCGTATGCTTGTTTGCAAACATACGCCAAGAGAGCTCTCAATTCTATTGGATTAGATAACTCTATTCCATTTCTTCACGATATGACTCCAAGCAAGAGCCTAGTCTTTGATATGATGGAACTTTGGCGTTCGAATTGCGATTACTCTGTTCTCCAAACTTTAGAGCAGTTAAGACGGACTAAGAACAAAACTTACTATCTGACTGACGGTTTCGAGGTAGTGCTAGATTCTGAAACGATTAAACTACTCTTCGAGAAACTGAGATTCAATCTAAGCTTGGAAGAGATCATTTTGAATTGTCGAATTCTAGCTAACTATTTACTCGGAAAGAGAGACAATCTAATCTTCAATCTTCGAACTATTCACGTTAATGCAATCTTTGAGAGTGAAGACATGAAAGACAAGGTGCTGACAAAGTCTTATCGAGAACTGGGAATGAACAAGTCCACATTATGGTATCAAAAGAGGAGATTAGAACAAACAGGTTCGCTTCGCGTCTATAACAATACAAAGCGGTATTTTGTTTAAGAAAGCGATTTTGAGGATTAGTTATTCACAATGACTGGCGAGAATATTCCACCAATTGAGGCTGAAATTGCGGTGATCATTTTTGCCATTTTTCTAGTTGTGCTTTTGATGGCGGGACTTCGAGATCGGAAACGGAGAAACCGAATTGATTTACCAGATAGAGAGTAGTACCGAAGTATGTTGTCCTCGTATCAAGAATTTACAGTAGCTATAGATGACTGGGACTGGGAATCCTTCGGTCACAGAATAATGATCGGTTCAATCGTAGAACTTCAGCTTTCAATTTCTGTATTCAAGTTCTGGCTGAAGAAATATTCTGCGGCGCTAGATAAGGAGACAGCTCATGAAAGACAGCGGGAGTGGCTAATCGACTTAACGAAAGAACCTATGCTAGATCTGGGACGAGAATCTGATCCCGTGAAAAGAATCATCCAACCTCTTAGAGCAAATCTATCTTACTTTGAAGGAGTTATAACCGGGATCACTCGAAAAGCTTCGAAGGTTGAAGAGAAGGTCGATAGGGTTAATATCTTGCTTGATTGCGGTGTGCAAGTGGTTGTCGAAGCCCTAATAGGTAAAAACGATCCATCTCCTCTTGGAGTTTCTTCTGTAGGCGATGAAATTGTAGGTATTTGTGGTCTATTAGGAAGTTTATCTTATTCATCTTCTCCTTTCAAAGTGCCTGTCAAAATGAAAGTGATTGACATAAACTCCTTTGAGCGCAGAAGACCGGAAATGGCTCTTTTGACTGTCGAAATCGCACCACAGGATGCCATCCCCGACACAAAAGTTTCCTATTCTTGATTGAGAGAGTTGTTTAGA
>JASHOD010000096.1 GCA_030041295.1 Nitrososphaerales archaeon | reverse complement strand
CTCGCGGTTCAAATCTCAAAGGGAGTACTGATTGGCGTCATCACGGGAATCTTCGGGGTGTCTCTTGCCAGTTTGAGCGTTGTGCTCTTCATAATTTTGTTCAATTTAGATATGAAACTCGTTCTCGGAACGAGCCTGTTTGCTTCATTCCTGAGATACGCTGGTGGGACGATAGCCTTCCTGAATACGGGGGACATCAACATGTTCTATTTCATTTTGCTCACGCTCGGAGGTGTGGTGGGCAGTTTAATCGGGGCAAGAGTAATCTTATCAGATAAGAAGGGGTCGTTGGACGTCTACGTGAAACTCATAATCATTCTGATGCTCCTCTTCATAAGCTACGAATTCCTTCTGAAATACTACCTTCCTCTAATACTCCGAATTTGATGATACTTAAGACCCATCCTAGCTTAAGCAATTTGGATTTCGTAAAATAGCGACATATCCTAGAACACCTTTTGGATAGTATTCAATGGAGTTATGTGACCATATTTTCGAAAAAGTTGGGCGATTGATCGTGTTATTCCTTTAGAGTGTGTTTTCCAAAAGTTAAGAAGATAGACGTGATCAGAAATTTTTGAGTGAATCGAAAGAAGAAGATAATTTTGAAATGTACTGCTCACAATGCGGCAAGCTATTCTCAATCAAAGAGATTGTTGCACATTGGAAGGACAATCACGGCTACAAAATTTACCCAGCAGAAAACGAGTCCTCGGCTCAAGGCAAAATAATCGCGCGTATCTGATTTAAAAGTCAGGGCTTATAGCCTAAGACACCCTTTCTCTGAAGCTGCGCTCAGTCTTTCTTTATAGACCATAATCAAGTATAAGTTTGACTGGTTATTAGGCCGAAATTCTTTATTATCCTTAAAGGATAATATAATATCCAATGGACGATCGACTGGCCGAACTCTTAGGAAGCTTGATGAGAGCAAGAATTGTAGAACTTCTCGCACTAGCTAAGAAACCATTAAGCGCGTATCGAGTCGCCAAAATGTACAATCTGAATGTTTCGAAAGTATATCATGAAATTAAGAGACTAGATGATTTGGGGCTACTCTTAAGGAGGCGTGGAAGCAAGGGGATGGAATATTCGCTAGTTGATGAAAATCTTAGAGCTCTCGCGCTGAATTTATCGCCACAAATTCAAAGTTATGACGATTGGAATAGCCCAGAGGCAAAGGCTCAGAGATTCCGAGCCGGATTGATGCAAGTCCCGAAATTTTCGCTCGGCAGGAGGCAAGCTAAATTGCTCGAAAGAAAGCGAACACGTATGCCAGACGAGCTTGATACGCTTGCGCTTCTAGCAAGGAGAAGCTTTGAGAAGAAATATCGTGAGATTGGCGAACGCGAATATGTTAGGATATGAAAGAGTAAAGCGTGTGATTTTAGAAACCGACAATCCAACAGATAGGAAGATTAAGTTTCTCGCCCTGCTTACCTCGGCTATCCCAAAGGGTGTGATACGAAGAAAACCAGTACTTACCGGAGGTTCTGCAATAGAGATTTATCTCGATGGTTTTCTGCGGACGGGGGACATCGACATCGTGTATAATGTAACCGATTTGAAGAAGATTCTCAAAGCTTGGCATTTTGAGACTGGTCCGGCTCTAAGGAGCTACATGAATGAAGAATTGGGTTTGGCGGTAGATCTTGTTGGGGATCGATTGAATGCCTCTTATGACAAGATCACTACTATAACGGCTGACTATGGACCGGTATCAGTGATTGGTGTAGAAGATCTGATCGTTGAACGGCTCGCCTCTGCGAAATCTTGGAAAGCTACAGGCGATATGGAGCAGTGTTATCTTCTTGCACGATCTAGGGAAGGGAAAATTGATTGGAATTATCTCGAAAGCCAAGCAAAGAAGGAAGATATCAGCGACTATCTCCGAAAGTTAAGAAATTCTCTCGGTAAAGGAAGAATTCCCAACCGACACTAGTCCTAAATTTCTAGAGTTGTTTTCTCGAAAGTGGATTTCTGTTTCAAGGAATATTTTCCAGCCATCTACGAAGTCTTTAGATTATCAACCATACCGCAAGCTCCGTATCTTTACCCATGAAGACGCGAGTATGATAATGGGAAAGTATAATTATAGTAAATTTGCCGCCTCAGAACCGACATGACTATTCTTTCAAAAAATTCTAAAAAACCTAGAGTAAAGTCAATAGCAATAATTTCACTATTCGCACTTTCGGCGATCAGTTTCATCTTCCTACTTCCAGTCTCAGCATCATCTTCTAGCACAGGTCAACAGGTGACCGCAAGCGCTTCGATCAATCCTTCATTTCCCCCGTTAACTACAAAGGATGTTTCGCAAAATTCCAGCTCAATCAAATGCGCATCGCACGGCTATCCTCCTAATGAGCCAGCATGCTGGCCAATGGGACCGGCCGATTATGGCGTCAATCCACAAAACAACGCTACATACAGCTATGCCACCCAAACATTCGAGGCCTTCATCACAATCGACAGTCTGAAAATAGGGCGGAACAACTGCGGATATATCTGCGGTGGCGGTCAGGACGCGTTCACACTACAACAAAATACAGTCGGGAATATCTCGGCCGATGGAATTCAACAGACGTATTGGACTCAGGATGTCCCCTTCGTCTACTACTATCCTGCCAGTCAGAGTTTCTCGGTAGTTCCACTAGACAATATCTGGAATTTCTCATACCCAGAAGTTAACGTAGCTGGAAACATGACCGCAGTATCTGGCAATCTGAACGGCCAGTGCATCTCTTACGGCGGAGCCCCCACATTCTACTACTGCGAAGCGACCCCGATAAACAATCTTCATCTGCCACTCACAATCGAAACATCAATGTCACTCTATGACGTCTGTACTAGTACCAACGTGTGCACAAATTACGCATCCTTCTACATGGGAATTTGGCACAATACAAAGGTCGTCTATTCGAACACTTTTGACAGGGTCGAATTCACAAACGGGCCGGCTCTCTCTGCTCCATCTTATTACGTAGAGCCATGCCTGCCCTTACTACCATTCAACGCAAGCAACTTTGGCAAGTGTTCTGTTGGTTCAACAGTGACCCCGCTCGGTCTGCCATACGATGCGGAGTGGATCATCGGAGGACCAGCTGATGGAAGCCAAGTCATCATGAACGCCATCAATGCGCAAATGTCCGAGTACTATCTCAATTCGGCCACAAATTCCTTCGCATCTATCCCACACGCGTACTCAAATGGATGGGACACGGCAGAGGGCTCTGGTCACGTATTCGTTGGCTCTAGCGGAGCACCTCCGACGGCAACGGTGCAGATAGGAACGGATGACGTAGAGGCCGGACTATGGTAGAGGAGTTGAGGAAAAACAACATGACAAGCAGAAAAAATCGCAGATTAGCAATACTCTCCGCAAGCTTCGGATTCATCTTCCTGCTAGCACTAGTGCCGACCTTATCGGTCGGAGCCTATTCGTCTTCGATGACCTCCTCCAATGTCTCTGGCATTCAGGGAACAGTGTCGGTCGGAAAGACTCCTATCTGGACAGCCTTCGATCCTGTGAATGGGTTGATGTACGTTACTGACAAAGGTTCAGCCCAAGCAAGCCTGATCGGTAGCTTCCCGTGGCAGAGCACGATCAACGCAAGCACTCAAAAAGGACCGATGGGCGCGACATTCACCGGCAGCGCATGTGGAAACGTGGTCGCTGTCGCAAACTCTCGTTCGTCCTCAGTCACACTTTTGAGCAGCGCTCCACCGTTCAATACTGTCGCCACGATAAAAATTCCATCCGTGAACCCTCTCTACGCGAAATCAATCCCGTATGCGGTTGCCTACGCTTCGCCCTATCTCTTCGTCGCTGATGGAGTCGGTCAAATAGACATCATCCAATGCGCTACACACACATTGCTCGGATCAGTCCCTCTTGCACCCTGGTCCTCGCTGGTCGCGGCGTTCTATGATCCAGTCCACAACATTGTGTACTTCGCAGACGACGGCGCAAGCGTGATTTGGTATTTCGACATGAGTGGTAACGAGCCTTCGTGTGAAGTTCCCAGTCCATGCCTTATTTCAAACGTACAGGGCAACATAGTTGACGAGCCGGCCTTCTTTACCCTCGACACTCGAACTGGCGGAGTATACTTTACAGACTCGCTTGCAAATACAGTCAGGGAGATCATCTTCAATACAACGACTGACTCACCCGAAGTTGTCGCGCAACAGTACGGAGCATTTAACACTGCCGAGTTTCATGCGCCCCTGGGAATCGCGTTCAATCCTATCAACGGCGAATTGTATGTGGCAAATTCACTTGGCAAATACGAAGTGACCGTGCTGTGCGTAACAGGTTCTAATTCGTATTCATGTTCGCAAATGGGGAACGGCGGCTACCAACAATTCACTAACAACGGTGCTCACGGCTTTGGAATAACATTCGATCCCTACAACGGACTGATGTACGTGGTCAACAGCAACAAAGCAAGCGTCTCCTTCTTGCGTTGAGAAAAGATATACTTTCATGCCGAGAGTCTAAAACACATCCAAACCAAAGCGATTGGCGCTAGCACTACGCGCCAACCTCACCCCTTTTTTTCATTATCTTTTCCTGTTACTAGTGAAACGACCATCGAGATAGAGGATATGTTCGAGAACTTCGTACATACAATGATATTCTATCTGAGGAAAGTTTGCCCTAGTGAAAATAGGTCTCGGCAACGGGCATTTTCCCCACCTTTATTGCTGCTCCTAGTCGAAGGGGTGTACTTTCTTTCCCTCCGTTCTTCAATGACGTACAACGCTCGTCGGTGTTTAGCTCTTAACCGCGGAACACTTTTGAGAATTTGTAACGAGTAATCTAACAATTGCAATTTTGCAAACTGCAACGGCAACAGTACCATTCGATGAAAACAGTTTATGCCAAGTCAAAACGAATCCGTGCATTAGGCACAAGCGCAGCTCCTTCGTCTCGATCTATGACATACTCTCTATTCCAGAGATTTGGGAATTAAGAAAAAAGCTAGCCCGACAGGTTTGAATTTCTAAAAAAGATAGGGGTGTCGCCTCCTCTTATGAGGAAAGCGAATTTTTGTGTTCTGAAGTTACCTACCACAGTTCTTGGTTGTTGTCGACTCCCGTGTTAGCGGGCGCGACCCGGCTTGCTGCGGTCACATGCACGTCGTTGATTGTTTCAGCGGTGTCCGATCCAGCTGACCAGGCGTGAGGTACTACCTTCATCCCATGGCCGATGCTGTAGTATTCCTGAAGCGAGGCGCTGATCGAGGTCATGTTGACGTACGATCCTCAGCCGGGTCCGCACAGAACCGTCTCGATATCGTTGTAGGTTCCCCAAGGATTATTGCCTCCGACCTTAAAGTCTGGTTTGCTTTTAGCCATTCCGAGGAATACGACTTCATCGAATGTTTTGCTCTTGACTAGTACGCCGCTCTGGTAGATGGATATGGAGAATTTGACGTAGGTGTCGTGCTTGTATGTTCCCGAAGTCATAACTCCGGTGGTTTGGGTCGCCACAAGCTGGAAGGGCAGAGTTACTTTCGTTACTATCTTACTTCACAGTAATAATACTCATTCGATGGCGCGCCTGATTGTGCGTAAGAAGTCTCAGTGTTATGTATGGTTACATCGAATTCGTGAGTGCCCGAGACTGTCGGTCCGGTGAAGCTGAATTGACCATAGCCGTTGCTTCCGATAGTTATCATGCCCAACAACTGTTGCGTTCCCGAGCATGTTCCGCTGGAAGTCAAATACTTGAGCGACGCCTTGTAGGTGCCGGGAACGGCGTTGAACATTTGAATGTAGGCTGTGATGTTGTCGTTGTTGTTGTTGCCATGGTAGTGCCGTTGCCCTGCACTGAATGTTGCCTTTCCGAGTAGTGATGTCCCCATTTGTGATTGTGATAAGGATATCCTAGTGTGAATTAAATCTTCTCGGAAAGTCCGTCAAAGCTGTGGGAAGTCACGGAGAGGAACCATACAGATCCTGAGAGACAGGACTGAAGAGTTTGACGATCTCTTTCCTTGTCGTAGCCAATTGCAGAACAGACTTGGTATTGTATAGCATCAAATACTTGCCATTACCGTATCAAAATACAGGTGTGAAAGATGAACAATCGGGCAGCGATTCTATCAACTGTTGGTGTCGCGGCAATCATGCTTGTGATAAGCATGGTTATCGTTTCAGCATCATTTGCAGGCTACAGTATGACAGCGGCAACTCAGACAAAGATTGCCTCAAGCTCCACTTCTACCTCACCTGCCAGCACGTCAACGCTTTCTACCGCGACTATCATCCTCTCCAAGGGTGCCACATTTCAGGTTCAGTCGAGCTATGACTGCGTGGCGGGTCATTTCGCACAGCTATTCAACGCAACCATCATCTCATACATAGAGGGTGGGATAAGCGCAACCCAGCCGGGTGTTACAGTCTACATTTCAACGGCGCACGAAGCACAAAAGATTATTTCGGGTCACCCGGCCGAGTGGATCTACTCTTCTGGCCTGACTAACTCGACAAGTTTCAATGTGCTCCTAGCCAAAGGGTCATATGCGCTCTGGACGGAAGGAGCAGATCTCGGATGCGGATCGACCATTGTCATGCCGCTCGAACTCCTGACGACGGTGACCGTGACTCAGGCAATATTGCTCTTACCAGCAGCTACGACCACTTGAACGGCTACTTCGAAATCTCGGGAGCGAGATGTCGTTTGCAGTAATGACTATCGGGCCAATTTGCCCACAAGCTAGGGAAAAGAAGCATTATTGATTATTGTTGTATGACTTCCAAGCAACTTAAATCGTGTTCCTCAAAAGTGGAGAATCGAATATTCTTTTTCCATAAGAGGAATCGAAAACAGTGATACTTTCTCTTGTCGTGCCTACATACAAAGAGAAGGAAAATATAGGTCAACTAATCGAACGCATACAATCACTACGAACTCTAATTCCTAGCGAGTTGTTCATCGTCGTGGTGGATGATAACAGTCCAGATGGAACCGCAGACGTGGTGAAGCTCCTTATGAGAAAGTACGACAACATTAGGCTAATTCAAAGAGGTGCCCCAAGCGGACTAGGGTCCGCATACATGGATGGGTTTCGTTACTCTTTCGACAACTTGGGAGCCGATTATGTGGGAGAGATGGACGCTGACTTTCAACATCCTCCTGAGACGATTCCCTCAATGTGGGAGGCATCAAACAAGGGAAACGATGTCGTACTTGCTTCTAGGTATATCAAAGGAGGGAGCTCTCGCGGATTATCATCCTCACGAAAACTAGTCAGCAAGGGGGCTAACGCTCTAACAAGGGCATTCCTGAGAATCCCCGTGAACGACGCGACTACGGGGTTTCGGATCATATCGGCTAGAGCGGCAAAGAGCCTTTTCGGGTACGCAGTGTCGGCAAAAGGATACGCATTCCAAGTGGAGAGTCTGTATCTGTATAACAAATTGGGGATGTCTTTTTCCGAGGTACCGTTTTCATTTGAGACGAGAAAAAGCGGGGAGACCAAGCTAAACTTTAAGGAGATTTATCGATTTGCGCTGACCACGATTAAAACTGGGATCTTTGGTTTAAAGAAAAGGAAGGGTGAAGATGATGATGAAAGATCTGACGCCAAGTTTTCTCGCTTTGGAACAACAAGAGAAGGAGAAAGTATAGGCGCTGTCGCAAGTATAGAGATTTTTTTAAATCAATGAAAGCGAAGGGAGTTTTCCTATTTCGACTTTTGAAACAGCGCAAGTGTGCTGCTGACGAGTAATTTTAGGGAGGAGTGAGCTTGAATATTAAAACGGAAATGTCTTGCTGTCGGTCGAGGATATCGGGTTTTGCAATCTATTGCTGATCCTCAGACTGCATGTGTATACAAATCAGAACACAATAACAACCAGTCGCCGCCATTACATACCGGTCATGCAGGGCGTTTTCGTTCGCTAGATTCTGTAGTAAGCGGAATGAAAAACTGGTTAGCAGAGCTGAAGTCGGCGAGCTTCCAAACATCTAAATAGTTTCGTAGCTGCCTACCGTGACCAACTTCTCTTGAAAATTGAAAATCGACCCGGTCTCGGTCTCATAAGTTCGGTTGTCGCTGTACTTTTCATCCTATTGCTGAGCGCATCAGCTTCCACGGCTTTTGACAGCTCACTCAGTCTCGCGAGTAACTCGGCAGCATCTGTTTCTGCCTTCATCCGGGTCAATCAAGTGGGTTTTCTACCCGACGACTACAAGCCGGCCGTACTTATCTCTAGCTCCAATTCTTTGAAAAACGCCCAGTTCGAAGTTTTGAATTCGAATTCGAGCTCCGTTGTTTTCGAAGGAGAGGTGGGATCAAGTCTCGGCGAGTGGAATTC
>JASHOD010000095.1 GCA_030041295.1 Nitrososphaerales archaeon | reverse complement strand
GGTTGGAACTTTTGTTCTATTAGGCGGTGCGAGAAAGATGTTCACGAAATCACCGAAACCATCCTTGCACCGTGAGAGCAACAAGTGTGACTACAACGAGTATCCTAAATTCTCTTGTGGGACCATGTGGGTTCGGCGTTCTCTCGTCTGTAGTCCCTTGCCCTTTTCCTCGATTTGTAGTCAAGCACCCATTTCCTCTTCTGCTTTGTGTAAAGCATCCCTGCTGGCAATTAAGACTTGACCCTAGCGAGATCATAGTGCATGTCCTCGAGATATTACAAAGTAGATAACTTTTGAGCTTAGCGCTTAGTGAAAGATATGCTTTCGAATAGAGAATGCACTATTACACCGCCTAATAAGATCAAACCTGCATCTCAGGCCGCGTACATACCATGCAAGAGTAAAGCAAATTCTAGCCCTTACAAACAAATACAGCTGAGTTTTATGCGTGGGCAACCCCGCGCCTATCTCCAGATTTCTATACGAGCCGTAATGGTTCAGTTTTACTCCGGATAGATATTGGTGAATCTCAGACTACAACTGTTACACAATTATGCTATACCTGTCATCGAGAAGATTCCAGAGATAGTTCTTGAGATAGCTGATATTTCAAAACTCGGAGTAATTTTCTGTTCGCTTATTCGGATAAACATTGGATTTTTGATCAATTTTTTTTGCAAAAAATAGATCAAAACACTTATCTCTTGCTTGCGTAGAAAGCGTAAGGAATAGGCGTTCCAATAAGTAGAGAAACGCCACATTGAATCTGAGAACGCCGTGTTCGTACATGAACTCTTAAAGGAATGGCCATCGCCAATGAACATTATTCCTTTTTATATTTTCAATAGTCTCGCGTTTTCACCGGCGCGAGCGTCCTTAATGAATTGCTTTCAAGCATTGGCTTTACTTTAGGGCATAACCCAAGAAAGGACCCCGCTATAGGAGTTTTGATTTTCTAACGGCTGTGGGGAGTTCGCCGTCAATTTCTCTTCATATACCCTCTACCCGGGGCCCTTTCACGCCGGCGGGCAGCCACTTAATGAATGACAGAAAACTATGGCTTTACATAGACTGAGCAAAAGAAGATACACAACCACGTTCGCGAGCTCTTTGTGTCTCATTTTGGGCAAGTTGAGAATCTTTGGTACCCGGAAACATAACTACGTGACACAAATCTTCCCCCGTAGTAGTTGCCTACGAAGAAACAGGTCTTGAGTGTGTTCTAGCTGCTTCCAGAGCACTCACAACTCTCTCTGGCGTAATCGGGAGATCAAAAATCCGAACTCCGACTGCGTCATGGACGGCGTTAGCAAGCGCAGCAGCAGTAGGGATACATCCGTGTTCCCCTAGGCCTTTGGCTCCAAAAGGGCCGGCCAGGTCAGGTTCCCCCACGAAGAGTACCTTGATCTCGGGTATCTCTAGGCTAGTTACCAGTTTGTAGTCGGCAAACGAAGGGTTCATGACCATCCCTTCGTCCAATATCAGCTGTTCACACAGCGCATAACCCAGTGACATCGCAACGCCCCCCTGAATCTGTCCTTCCGCGCCGTTCGGGTTCAGAATTCTGCCGCCATCGTGCACTGCGACGACCTTCAAGACATCGATCTTTCCCGTTTCTTCATCAACTTCGACCAAAACAGCCTGGGTTCCAAACGAATAAGTCATTGAGATATTCCCGACGAAACTTTGCTCATCGGACATTTCCGTTTGTGGATCATAAAATGCAGAAGACATAATCATGGTACCTCCCTGCTTAAAGTGAGCGCGACGAAGCAGTTTTGAATACTCGACCCTCTTATTCGGATCAGATCGCGAAAAAATCTCGCCTTGCCTGATATCCAAGTCAGAAGGGTCAGAAAGAAATTCCTTTGAAGCGATTTTCAGAATTTGTTTTTTCGCATCCTTTGCTGCTAACAACGCCGCATTTCCTCCGGTGAATGTGGCCCTGCTCGCATGAGTTCCGACATCCCACGGTTTTAGAGCGGTGTCCTTGTTAATAAGTTCGATTTTCGATAGTGGAACGCCTAACTCTTCCGCGACGATCTGTATTATTGACGTATCGGAGCCAGTTCCAATTTCCGTCGTCCCTACTCCGACACTCACTTTGCCAAAGTCGTCTACTTTGATCGTGGCTCCGCACCCATCAGACTTGTAAACTCGGGCCCCTCCAGCAACGTGAAAGAGTGTCGAAAATCCGATTCCTCTATGCTTGCCTTCTCTATGAACTCCCTTCCATCCAATTTCCCTTGCCGCGTCTCTCAAAGTCTGTTCCATCGGGCACGTGGTAATCCTCATGCCCTGCGGTGTTATGTCTCCGCTTTGGTTCGCGTTGCGCAATCGGAGCTCGATTGGATCTATGCCTAACTTTTCCGCAATTATGTCCATCTGAGATTCGATCGCAAAATTGATCTGAGGATTTCCAGCCCCGCGCATCGTCCCAGAGTACGGGTTGTTTGTGTAAACAACAAAAGCGTCAAATTGTACATTGTCGACCCTGTACTGACCGCTGGTTGTCGCCATCATGACTCTGGCATCGAAGGCGCCCCAAGAAACATACGCGCCCGTGTCGAGGTAAACCTCAACTTTTCTCGCAAGAAGCTTACCGTCAGTTTTTGAAACTCCGGTTTTGATTTTGATTACCGCGGGCTGCCTCGTCGGCGAATAGTTGAGGTCTTCTTCTCTAGAAAACAGAATCTTGACAGGCCGACCAGTCTTCATAGATAGTAAGCAAGTGATGATGTCAACTGGATAGATGTCCATTCCTCGGCCGAATGCGCCGCCAATGTATGGTTGAACCACTCTTACGTTCTCGCCCGCGATTCCAAGGGCCTCAGAGATTTCCCGTTGGAACATGAAAGGAGCCTGAGTGTTCAGATAAACCGTCAGGCGACCGCTTGGATCATAGTAGGCTAATGTCCCCATAGTTCCGAGAGCTGTATGCGTCATGAAATGTACTTTGAAAGTGTCTTCAAAGACGAGGATGTTTCGTTCAGAGAAAATTTTCTCGGGATCGCCAGCCTTGAAGGTGAAGGGAATCTTCGCAATATTTAGATCTGCCTCATCATGCAATTTTGGGGCGCTGCCCTTCATTGCCTCGAAGAGATCGAAGACTGGAGGGAGTTTCTCGTATTCAACCTCGATTAGGTCAAGAGCCTTTGTAGCAATTTCTTCATTGATCGCAGCAACCGCAGCTACTTCGTCCCGATAGGACAGCACCTTCGATCCTTTCAGCGGCAAATTGTCTTTCATAAATCCAAATTTGATGTTTGGAGAGTCCTGCGCGGTAATTACGGCCACAACGCCTGGCAAGTTCTCGGCTTTGCTTGTGTCAATCTTCAGAATCTTTGCGTGAGGATATCTGCTTCGAAGGATCTTCCCGTGAAGCATCCCCGGTAGTTTCAGATCGATCAGATATTCTGCTCTTCCAGTAACTTTTTCTAGGGAGTCGTATTTTGAAACGCGTTTTCCAATGACCGAATATTCCTCTCCTTCTCTCAGCTCTTTTGATTCTTCTAGCTTGGTCGTAGTCGCAGACAATGGAAAGAGGGATACCCGTCACTTGTTTTATCCTTGAGGTTGAGTCTTGCTAAAGCAGATTATGGCTATTCATCCATCTTTCGGAAAATGGTTTCTAAAAAGGAATATAGCTTGAAGAGAACCCCTAGGTTACTGCGGTAGAGAACTGCAAAGGCTCTACTCTAACTGCCGCGGAAGGAACCGTTCTAGCCTCTCCTGAGCGAGTCTCGACGGACGAAGTGAACGCGTACCCCCTAGGGAGAAAGGTCACAAGTACCCCTAGATTCCTTATCGAATTGGTCATCTTGAATCCAGCAAGCTCCTCTGAGACTACCTTTTCGCCGGAAAGTCTGTGTAATATCTCGAGCGAGCCTCCACCTACAAACTCCCTAATCTGCGACCGCGCCGTTGCTACAATCCTGTTTCCCTTCTCGTGTAATCTAGAAACGTAATGAACAACCTTCTTCCGCAAACTATCGCTCTTGAAGCGGTCCAGGACGTCCTCAAGTACCACGATGGAAGATTGTACATCCAAATCGAGTAGCATCTTCATCAAAAGAACAGAAGCTATCAGCCTCTCTTCCTTCGTCGTAGGGTCCTTTAGCCCTCTTCCTGAGACATCGAAGATCACGCTTCCATCTCCAAATGCAATTCCGCCCTGCGGACTATCGGGATTCTCTGCGAATATCCTTGACATGGTATTCTTGGAAAGGAAATTCTTTGCAAGTTTCTGGCCCAACGGAGCAAGTTCCTTTTCGCCAAGGAGCGCCTTCGAGATCGATTCGCTTGTCGCGGAACCGCCTTGCGCCCTAATTATCGAGGCGATCCTAGCTCTTTGCTGATCGCCGCAATTAACTCCAGCTTGCAAGAGCCACTCCTGCAAAATAGAAGCGGCTAGTTCCGATCCCCCTTCCTCGTCCTCGCTCGAAAGAAAAGGTCTCAGCCGCAGTTGTTTCGACTGTGTATCAGACGCAAAGCCGAGAACGTCCCACTTATACTTCCAAGCTATCCCTCGATGCTCTCCCTTTTGGTCTAGGACTATGACACGTGGTTTCACGCCGCTGCCTGCTGAATTGGAAGTAGTCGACGCAAGACCGTCTAGGAGTCTTCGCAGTGTTGTGCTCCTTCCTGAACCGGATGAACCGATTATCGCAATCCCACTTTGGCGAATCTCAGAGAGCTCAACAAAATAATCGCCCAAGGTCTTTACTTGAGACTCTATTTCTTTCTCGGGCAGCCTTCGGTTAAGGGCTCCAACAAATTGATCCATGTCGAGAGTCATTCCGAGGTAGACAGACTCGTCAGATTTTCTAGACTGATACTGTTTCTCAGGCGTCCTCATCTCGAGAGTCTGTGCCTGTTGGCTTTCTTGTGAAATAGCAATTCTCTTTCTTCTCTCAAGCTGTTTTTGCCTTTCAATTTCCTCGAACCGATTCCTTTCTAGTGACTCTTGAGTTCGTCGCTGTTCCTCTTTTTCTTCAAAAATCCTTTGTTGCTCGGTTGTTTCTTCTTCCAAGAGTCTAGAGGCATCATCGAGCTCAAGAGGACTGAGAATAAGGAATTTGTCACCTTCTCTTGTCACAAAATCCTCAATCTCGCTTGGTATTTTCTCATCTGAAGAGAGAAGAACGCCATTGTTTTCGATAAACCGAGAGAGAAGGGGCCTGATTTTATCGAGCTTACCTTGATCCTTCATCTCCTTCAACCTCGAATAGAATAGATGTTCCGAGACTACTCCGGCCTTCTCGATCAGATAATCAATGTTCTCTTTCGCAAAGAAGGCAGGGACCCATATGTCGTTATCTCCACCTTGGCTCCTAGGTTTCTTGATTATAAGCTTGTTGAAAATGGCCTTTTCGACTATGAGATTTTGATACCTCAGTTCCTTCATTGACGGAGACTGCGCTTTTACAGGTGCGAAGAATTTCTGGAATTCCAGACCACTACTTTCAATCCCCTTTCCCATGTCTGCTCTAAATAGTATATCTTCATCGGACCTTCGCACTAGCCGCAGAGTAGCATCTATTGCTCGCCTCTCGTCGACGCTCATTCTCGAAAATCGTTCCGAAATCGAGGCTGCCATAAATTTGTCCACTGCACGGAGCTCTCGGGCGAGCGCGGTCTTTACTCTGTCTGCATCGGAATTCACGGCCGAGAGAAAGGTGCTAATGTCGTTTCTTGCATTAGTCGCAGCTTTGCCCGACGCAATCTGAGGAAATCTTTCAGACAAGTTGCCGAGTATCGCTGAGAAAACTGACTCTAGGTCTTGCAGCTCTAAAGGTCCGATCGGGCTATCAACGAATTCGCTGTAAGCGTCGAGCATCGCTGGGATGCCTTTATTCCTGTCAACGGCAGAGTGCACTAACTGAGCCAAATCTACGGTCGGCATGACAAAGAACCTCCTTCTCTTCGTTTTTTCGTTGAAATTTTGCTAATAGATCAATTGAGTTCCTTTTCTTTCAAACTGTTTTTATTTCGTTCAAATATTCTATTCGCAGGAATTCTGCCTTTGTTCTTTTTAGGGGTGCGGTTGTTTACCTTTATCGAGAAAATAACTCAGATAAGCTGAGGTTATCGTCTCGTCTTTGCTTTAAATGATTCTCTCTGTTTGAAGCGATCCTTGGGCTAGCGGTGTCTATTCTTAACCCAGAAATCGCTCGGTTTCAACTTTCAGTCCTTTCTCCGTAATTGAATAAGGATGAAGCTGTCGGTCGTGTTTTGTTTCACGCATTTTCTCTATCTCTAATGCGGTTACGGCTCCGCGACCAGATACATGCGATGTATGAAGAACGATGACTCCGTGGCACAAATACTCTTCTGCAGGTATCTCCCTTTGGGTAGGAGAATTCCCAAATTGCGTTCCCATCTCGCTAGTTACTAAGTTCGTAGTCCCCATGCTCATTAGAAAATCTAGTAGATCTATTGTTGCAATCCTGCGTTGTTGCGGATCTGGAAACTGGAACGAAAGTGAAGTAATGGGATCGATGACTATCCTGGTTGCCCTCGTGACGCGCGTGTAGTTACGGATGATCGTGCTCAGAGCTTGGATGGAGAATTCCGGTCCTCTTATCTTGACATCTTTCTGATCAGCTTCAAGTTGGAGCTCATTTTCCTTCTTCTCCTTAGATATTTGCCTCAATGGGGATGCGTCGACTATCGCGAGCTGGTTTTTCTTTTCGAATTTTTCGAGATCCCAACCAAAATTTGCCATTTCATTGAAAAGATGGTATTTGCTTTCTTCAAGCGAAACAAACACGCCCCGCTCATCAAATCTTTCCACTCCGTCGATTAGAAATTGCAAAGACATTGTGGTCTTGCCGGAGCCGGGACCTCCAGTTATGAGAATAACGCGGCCTCTTGGATACCCGCCGCCTAAAAGATCGTCCAATCCCGGTATGCCAGTTGGCACATGCTCACTTTTCATTCTGGACGCTATCAGGTCACCATTGGACCCTTCCGATTATATTTATCTGCCTCCTGAAAGTAACTTTCTGAATCCCTTAAACTCACACGCCGCTTGAGATGAGTGCGAACTCTTTCTCATCTCTCAAGATTAATTCGGATTCTATCTCAACGGATCTCATCTTGAGGCGTACAATCTCAATGGAACTAAATTCAGTTCTCAATGTATTCTCAATTATCTCAAACAGAATGGATCCGAAAAACGTTAGACATATAGGGCGAATTTTTGTACATTTTGGCCCCTTATTCGGATCAGAGGACGCTAAAGTGCCAGAGAATACTCTGCGCCTAGAAGCCCAAGAGTTCAAACCTAGCGCAAGGCATAGACCGAGATCTAGTCGGGGAGCTTCGATCGATTCGGAAATTTTCTATGACATTTATTCTAAAGTCGCCGCCTTCACTAGAAAGTTGAAGAAACAAAATGAAGCGATTGAACTATTTCAGGCATCCAAAATTGAACTCGAAGCTTTACTAAAGAAGTACCTTGAGCAGGGGCAAGAAGAGCATGGAGCAAGAACTGAACATGTCGCAAACGCGATCTCTGCGTATCATTCTCTCTTAGCACTATTGCACTGGCTTTACCCCGGCAAGGACTATGATCGCTTAAAGAACGCAAATGCAATGTACCAACACTCTGTCGGAGCCACTGACTTCGCCCAGACCCCCTTTTCCGAAAGCTACATGCTGGGTTTGTTCATTCAGCTTAGGATCCTTCCGTTCCTGATCAGATCAAATAAACCGCTTACGAAGGAACTCGCAAAGTCAAGGGAAAAGGCGCTCTTGCTCATTTCGATTCTCGATTCTGCTCCTCGCCGTTCGTTTTCGACATCGAAACTAAAGGCAAAACATGTCTTGAGAGAAGGCGAAGTGCTGAAGGACCTCGCACAAGAAAGGACCCACAGTTTCAAGGGTCTACTTCATGAAGGACTAGGTTTTTCGTACTGGCAACTGGAAAGGGACAGCGAAATTGCTCTAGATCATTTGGAGCAATCTATCAGAAGTCTAGTTGAGGCAAACAAAGACACCGGTTCGAAATCAGCCAATGCCGAAAACAAAAGAGACAGAAAGAAAAGTTCTAAAAAAATCAAGCTGACATCATCTAAAAACAAGACAGAAATGTCATTTTACAACGCTTTTGCATCAGTGGCATTTTGGGATTTGGGACTCTGCCACGAAGGATTAGCTGACAAACTTGAGGGCGATGACAGAATGCGCCTAATTAAAAAAGCTCGTACGGACTATGAAAAATCTTACTCCTTTGCAAAAAGGACGACCTGGAACAATTACAAAGGCCTAAGCGCTTACATGATTGCAAGCACTTACGAATGGGAGGCAGAGCGCGAAATCGAGAAGTATAGGATTAGGCAGCTTCTGAGGAAAGCTATCAAGGTTGGAGATGAAGCCCTTCGTTGGCTATCTCTTTGGTCGTCCGATGAAAGTGATTTCCTAGCGGGTTCATGGATCGCCGCATATTATGGAAGGCTGGCAGATTATTCTGCTCCGAGACAAAGACGTAGCTACATGTTGCATTCTTTGAAACTAGCCAAGAGAGCGGAGGATCTTATAACGAAACACGAATCTAGATTGGGGAGTAAATTATTCACTAAGGCTCAGATAGGAGATCTTTTCATCCGAAACGCAGATTATTACAGGCAGCTAGCGACCAATCAAAAAACGATGCTAGATTACTCCACGTTGGACTCGCAGAAAGAAAGAGAGCTGGTCATCGAACCGCTTAGCAAGTCCTTGGAGTATGCGACCCGCAGCAAATTTTACTACAAGGAGGGTAGATTCAATAGATTTAACAAACAAGCTGTACACGCCTGCCTTCTCGCCGCAGAAGTCTGTCACGAACTTTCTAGTTCCAATATTCCTGAAGAGGAAAAGAAGGCTCTTTGGATGATAGGAAAGGGAGCTTGTCGCGAAGCCAAGGCGATTTCTAAGAAAAACGACTGGAATGAGGCGGTTGCTGAATCGAATTGGCTCCTAGCCCAATTGCAAGACCTCGAGGGGAAATATCATCAAAGCGCCGCTAGTTATTTGGAAGCAAGCAGTTTCTATGAACTTGCGAAGAACATCTCTGAACATGGTGGCAAAGTCTATCAGGATTTTACAGACTATATGTTGGCTTGGAATAAGATCGAGCTCGCGAAGCTTGCTCATGTTTCCTCCGACTTTAATGATGCGGCAAATCTTTACCAAAAGGCGGCAAGCCTGATCTCAAAGACGAGAGAATGGTCGAGGGAATCTCAGTTATTTTTGGCAGAATCACTCATCGAGCGTGGCGAGAGCAAGTCCCTCGAGGAAGAAAAAGCCTCCGAGGCAATTGAGTTCTTTGATGAATCAATCTCGGGCCTTTCAAAGATTGCGGAGGAGTTGAAGAAGGACGTTACTTCTTACTCTTCAGGTTACAGTTCTCTCGCACAAAATCTGATCACTTTCTGCAGAGCGAGGATAATCCTAGAGAAATCAAAGGAAGCATATAGGTTAGGAGATTTTGAAAAATCCATACTTGGACTCTCTAATGCTGAGACTATGTTCGAAGACCTAGCAGCAAATCCACTGATCTCGGATTCTCTACGTTCCAATGAACTGCGATCAATGGCATCTTTGTGTAGAGCTCTAGCGAGTTTCCAAACAGCTCAACTCAAAAACGACCCTGAACTTTATCTTGAAGCTAGGAAGATCTTTGGAACTGCTGCTGAGGAATCAAAGTCAAGAACACTGCGACCACTTCTTGGTGGACTAGCAAGTTTTGCTTCTTTTCTATTCTACTCGAACCAAGTCGAGAGGTCTCTCGACACGAAGCTTGACTTCGATCTCGTCGAAGAGTGCAACAAGGCACTAGACAGCGCCAAATCAAGTTTCAAAAAAGTCGGAAACAAGTCCTTTCTTAACATCCTGAAGGCCAGCGAGCATATACTGGACGCAACGATAAAGATGAGCTCGGCAGACAGAGAAGTTGAAGACGTTCAAGTCAAGGCAAAACTCTATGCAGAGGCTCAGCGATCGCTATCGCTTGCATCAAAATACTACAAGCTCGTCGGTTCCTCCAAGAGATTGACAGACGCGCTTCATTTGATCCGTACAGTCAGAAATCAACAAAATCTTATCCCCCTAGCTCACGACATAATTGCAGAAGTTGCCTCAAACCAAATCATCTACGCTGCTATTGCAAGCTCCTCGGTAATGGAAAAGACTCCTCAGACATCTCCTTCTCGTTCTTCGACTTCATATGTAGCACTCGACCACGAAATGGCGAATTCGTACACTCAATCCGGAGAAGATTGCACGATTTCATACACGATTTCAAATCTAGGGCGAGAGTCCGTAACCGCTGTGAAAATTGACGATATCCTTCCAGAGGGATTTGAAATTGCAGACTCATCTATTGGAAAATTGACGGGGCGCTCGCTTAAACTCAATATCCGCATCGATGCTGGTACTTCAAAGTCATTTTCTATGAACTACATTCCAAGATCCGTCGGTGAGTTCAGCTGGAGCCCATCGTTAATCTTCATTGATGCTTCTAGAACATTCAAAGTTGCACGGTCGAGGGTAGCCCATTCCGTTGTAGAGCTTGGCAACACGATTGATTTTGTCGCACTTCTGAAATCTAAAGCAATTCTCGAAACAAATCTCCAAGTGATACAACGAAAGCTTTCGGATTATCACTCTACAGATCCAGAGAGGACAGAGCTTGTGGAAGCCAAACTAACGGAGGAATTTTATACAATCAGAGAAAAGATTTCGCGCATCGAAGAAGAATTCCTTCGGACAAAGAATGAATATGATCTGATGGTGGCGGAACTCGGAAGAATCCGCTCGGACATCGAGTTGACAAAGCGTCACACTTCGAGTACCGTCGGCGACTCGGAAGATAGCGCAAATCTATTAGCGGAAGAAAAACTGCTTGAAGCACGAATAGAAAGGAGGAGGTCACAATTAGAACAAGTTCGACTGCTGTAAAGAGTACAGTCAAGGCTATTCAAGATCTCGCTGGCAATAATTCTCTTTCAATCGGCCTGACAATGCTCGCTGGCGCCCATGGATGTGGCAAGACTATCTTCGCTCAACAATATGCGCACGAAATTCTCCAGTCTGGCGGCAAGGTCATTTGGATCACAACTGAAGAACTCCCATCGACCTTAAGGGAAGGGATGAACTCCTTCGGATGGAACATTGGAAGATATGTAGAAGATCATCACTTCGTGATTTTTGATTCAGTAAGCCCAACGCGTTTAGGACTCTCCGAGAGCATAGGTCACATGATGCTTGGTTTAGATCCCACAGGCATGTTGATTGTCATTACAGAAGAAATTCGAAAAGCAGGCGCGGACCTGAAAGGGCCAGATAGCTTTTTGCTAGTCTTTGATTCGATATCTCGTCTGCTGCTCGCATGTGAGCCTAAAGCAGTAATCGATTTTGTATCGTGCCTTAACTCGAGAATGGAAAACGCACGGGTCAGAGGGTTTGCGACCATTTCTGAGGAAGTTCATGAAGAGAAGATTCTCAATTCTTTGTTATTTTCCAGTTCGGCTACAATAAGGTTCAGAATCAGAGAAGGCAACAACAGCGATGCCAACCACAGAGAAAGACAGTTCAGAGTAGAGACGATGCATGGAAGAGCGCACGACGATTCATGGAAGGACTACGAAATCACAAAGTCGGGATTAGATATCATGATCTAGTTATGGAGAAAAAAAGAAGTTAGGCGAGGCTTGCGAGTAAAATGTTAAGTCGGGTCAGAACAGGAATAGAAGGATTTGATGAATTAGTTCACGGCGGACTCCCTAGAGGCCAGACCGTGCTTGTCACGGGAAGGGCAGGAACAGGCAAGAGCACATTTGGAATGCAGTTCGTCTACAAAGGGGCCAAGGTCTACGACGAACCTGGCATCTATGTGACTTTGGAAGAATCCGTTCCTTCAATTTTGAAGAATGCATCGAGCTACGGATGGGACCTTGAGACACTCGTCAAGAAATCGCAACTAGCCTTGGTGGACATTGCCCCCGCTGTCAGAGGCCAGCTTCGGAAGATTGATCCAAGCGACATGTTTTCGACGATCTCGAACCACTGCGAGAGAATCAAGGCAAAACGGATTGTAGTAGATCCGATTACGATACTTGGATTGCAGACCGAGAATTCGATGCAGCTACGCCAGGATCTGATCAGATTTTCGAGCTTGCTGAAGCAGCTAAACGAAACCACAGTTGTCTTTGTCACCGAGATCCCAGAAGACAGTGAATCTTTGAGCAGGTTCGGCGTCGAGGAGTTCATTTCAGACGGGGTCATAGTTCTATACTATTCCAGAATTGGGGGAATCAGAATGAGGGGAATCGAGGTTAGAAAATTGAGAAGTTCACCCCATAAGGAAGGGGTCTTCCCCCTAAATATCGGAAACTCTGGTCTCAAAGCCTATCCTTCGAAGAACATATCCAAAATATTCAGCTGAACTAAACTGTAACCGATATCCTAGGCCAGCAGTTACAAAAGTGCCTTCTTAGGATGGGTAGATATGGATTGCGTATTCGAATATGCGGAACCGACTGGAGCCTCATCCGAGATTAATAGAGGCTCGAATCACGATAATCCGAACGCTGGAGCTGGAAGGAGAGTAGTTTGCCTTATTTTGTCCTCTAGTTTGAAAATCAAAGATAAACACTTTCTCGAAGCCTTCGACTCGGCGGCGACGAAGACGCTTACCGAGCTCGGCGGTGATGTCCGTGAGGCTATACTTTACCACGTCGCCAGGATCGGTGGCGTAAACTCCGACGATGTCCTAAAAGACCCCCTGAGGTTTGCTGACGCCCTAGAGCAGATATTCTCATCTGGCTCGACCATTCTGGAGGATAAGATAATCGATTCTATGTGTACTGACCTGGGAATAGCGCAGCTGAATTTGGGAGGTAGTTTCGGTCAGAAGATCGCAATGCTTTACTCTTCAGCTTATGAGAGAAAGGCTGGAATTTCAAGTAGGGTAAATCCACCACCGCCCTCTTCTGCGTTAGAACAGCTGGGTTGAGGAAGAAACTCCACCTGACGACGATCCGATCTCTAATCTTGATGCGATTTTTCAGGTAGTAAATTGTCAAGTTAGTTTATAATTGTGACTGTTGATTCCTTTCCACGAGCATTTACTTGCCACAATCAACCCTTCAAGCAGGGAAAGAACACAAGAATCCCATTCCGACCGCTGATATCATATTACGCAAACCCGGCGATGAGAGGAAAATTCTTATCGAAGTAAGAGGACGAGATCCGTTCAAAGGTAAATACGCCTTGCCAGGGGGCCACGTTGACTATGGCGAGACGGTCGAAAGCGCGGTTCTTAGGGAGTTAAAAGAAGAATGTGGAGTAAGAGCTCGATTAGTAGGAATTTTTGGCGTCTATAGTGATCCGAAAAGAGATCCTAGGGGGCAGAGAATATCGACCGTTTTTCTGGGAGATTATCAAGGTGGAAAAGTCAAAGGGGCCGACGACGCAAAATCTGCGTCTTGGATGGAGCTCCAAGATATTCTCCGAAAAAAGTCAAGAATCGCCTTTGATCACCAGTTGATTTTAAGCGATTACAACAGATTTCTCCATGCGGGACAAAGTTCTAACGAAACTTTTTGGTCTACCAGGCGATGGGACTGAGAGGTGCCTACATTCTTCTTCAAGAGATTGGCGCATCAAGATAAGACTATCACGCCGCATTTCTTTTTCTGCTTCTTAGCAGATTTTCTAGCTGCGGCAATTGCTCACCTTCCTTCAAAGGACCCACGACTGCCATAAATATTCGCGAAGCATCAGCGTACTTCGAAAACTCTCCGCGTATGTCTTCCGCCGTGACTCCATCGATTTTCTCTTCGTATTCCTCGAAATATCTAGAGCCACCAAGGGAGTAGTACTCCATTTCGTGGATGGTTCCGACCCGCTCGAAGGAAGTGTCAAGTGAAATGGAAAGAGACCCAATCGCATTTCTCTTGCCGTTGGCCAATTCTTCCTCTCCTATCGGTTCACCTTGTATCCTCACTATCTCGTCGCTTATTCCTTCGATTGCTGCTTGTACATTCTTTGGATTCACACCAGAGTATAATGCGATATGCCCTGCGTGGGTCTTTGCCACAAGTGAGCTGAAGGAATAATAAGCTAGTACCTTTTCCTCGCGAACATTCTTGCCCAAGCGACCGTAGAGACCGATTTGCCCTAGAATCAAGTTGCCCAAGGCGAAAGGATAAAATTCTGAGGACTTTCGTGACACAGTACGAAATCCCATGGCGATGTCTGCTTGCGATTTGTAACTCATCGATATTGTGGCCGTTTTCTCAGCACGTCCGAACATCATGTTCTCAGTAGCGAAATCGAAATCAGAATTCTGATCATTTCTCGAACTGGGCTTCAGTGATTCGTTCCATTTACCAAACTTCGAATCTATCTTAGAAAGTAGATCGGAGGTCTCAAAATTGCCTATGCTACAATCAAGGTGGAAGATGGTCGATAATATTTCTCGTAAAATGAAATTATGTCACTTCTTGAGATTCTTGCGACATCACTCTGACTTCCTAGAGAATTTCGCCCGTACGGCTTGCCTTCTTCATAGATCATTGACATTAGCTTCCTGAACACGAGCGTACGAGTCTCGTCTTTTTCGGCGTCGAGATCCGAGACTAACTCTGCCTTTGCGACTCCGATTTGATCTTCAGGGAACGACGGATTAGCGAGGCATTCGGAAATTATGTCAAGAAGTAAATCAATATCGCTATAATGACACCGAGCCGTGAAACGCACCCTTTCGTCGTTGTTCGAAAATTGTAGAGTGGCGCCTAACTCTTCAATTCTTCTGGCAATACTCGCAGCCGTTCCTCCCAACTTTGACCCCCGGGTCAGTAATCTCGCAATAAGTTCAGCTGTTCCAAATTTTGAAGGTTCGCCATATATGGCCCCTGCTCTAACACTCCCCATTATTGCAATCGAGTCCGCGTTTCTTGATTCGTCTCCCGAAAGGACGAGTCCGTTTCCTAACTTTGCGGTCTCGATTTCAAGTCTCGGTAGACGCTTTTTCACACTTTGTTCCATTTTCCGAAAAGAACTGCCCTTCCATATCTATCTATGATTAGGAAAGATTTAGGCAGCAGATTTTCTTGCGGAAGAGTTGGGGGTCGTAGCTAGATAACAACAGGCCGTTCTGTTTCTCTCATTGAGATATTTCCCTGCCACATCTCTAACACTAGTCCCCGTAACTCTAAGGCATCTCTCTACAAGATTGTCACCAAATGATTTGTCCTGTATAGTTTCCACCACGCCAAGCATGAGAGCTTGGGAACTAGTGCCATCGTTCTCATACGCGTGCCAGGATCTTATTTGATTTATTCCGACCCTCAGCTCTTCGTACGTAGGTTCGGGGTCATGCAAGCGAGAGATCTCCGAATACAGGGCTTCTTTAGCTTGATCAACGGTCGAGTTTGGCATTATTGTGAGCTCGAACTAAAGGAGGTTGGGGTCGATGCTTAATGGAAAGCAGGTATTGACTTCGCTAGCGATCTTTCTTCCAACGAGTCGCTTGTAAAGCCTGTTGCTTTTTGGAACGAATCGGTCGACGGGAGACCCGATCAAGCCCTTCCACCCGCCGAGCAAAGCAGAAAAAAAGATTAGAGCAGAAGTATTGGGATGTATACTTTCGGGGATATGAAACCCAGCTGACAAGTAATTAAGTGCTCCCGGTCTTTCGATCTTACTCGACCTCTCGCCGTATTGCTCTGGCTCTTCAGAAGCGACATGTCTTTTAGGACGGGTGGCGGATTGAATATTTTCAAAGTACGATTTTGCTCTTGCCAGCGCCTCCGTCGGGTCTATGTTACCTGTGATCACGAGAATTGCGTTGTTTGGATGGTAAAAACGCCTGTAGTGAGAGAAAAGTTCGTCCCTAGTCATTGTCTTAAGATCCGATTTCCACCCTACAACTGGCCACTTGTAAGGGTGAACGTGGAATGCTGAAGAGTAAACCTCCTCTCTTACCTGACTTGTCGGATAGTTTTCGCTTCCCTCCCTTTCAGAGATCACCACTTGGCGCTCGCTTTCGACTTCCGAAGGTTCGAACGCGGAGTTAGCCATCCGTTCGGATTCTATGAACAACACGAGCTCGAATTTGTCCTTGGGGAGTGTCTCATAGTAAGCTCTGAGGTCTTGGCTCGTAAATGCGTTATTTCTGCCTCCCTCGCGCGAAACTAATCCGAATACATCCCCCTTGCGGAGTTTTCCTCCGCCCTTGAACAGCATGTGCTCGCACAAATGAAATGCGCCAGTTAACCCCGGGGACTCGTTTCTCGACCCCACCCTATAGAACACTCGCCGTGCTAGAAGCCGGGATCTTCTTGATCAGGATTTTGAGTCCATTTTCCAGCCTTTGTTCCTTGACGCCGCTAGAAAGTTTGAAGGTTCTTTGTTCGGTTTGCATTTTTCTAGGTCAGTAAGGAAAAAGTAGCGCGATTCGTTTTATTTTCTCTCAGTTCAGAGTAAGGCACACTTAATTTTTTCTCCACTGGCAATTAGTACGAAGGAAAGAAAATGGGAAAACGCAGCTTAAGCTGGATTATCTTTTTTTTACTAAAGAAAAACTTCGCCAATGCACAATGCTAAATAGATACCAGAAAACCGTGTAATACAACAATAACAAAATGCCGACGCTCATACCAAAGAAAATCTTTCTGACGAAAGGTGTGGGAAAACACAAAGAGAGACTTGCAAGTTTCGAACTCGCGCTGAGAGATGCAGGAATTGAAGCGTATAACTTAGTTCCTGTTTCCAGCATCTTCCCACCAAGATGCAAGTTGATTACAAAGAAGGACGGCGTAGCCGAACTCTCTCCCGGTCAGATTTTGTTCTTGGTCTTGAGCCGAATAGCTACGAGCGAGCCAAACAGACTGATCGCGGCTTCGATAGGTCTAGCCATTCCCCAGGACAGAGACACGTACGGTTACTTGTCAGAACACGAAGATTATGGAGAGACAGACGAAAAGGCCGGTGACTATGCCGAGGATCTCGCCGCTTCGATGCTCGCTTCCACTCTCGGAATTCCGTTCAACCCGGATCAAAGTTACGACGAGAAAAAGCAGCTTTGGAAAATTTCCGGAAAGATAGTGAAGACGACACACATCACACAGTCGGCGGAGGGAGACAAGAACGGGCTTTGGACGACGGTCGTTGCCGCCGCAGTACTTCTTACCTGAAGTTTCAAGGACGTCCAGCAAGAGTAAAATTACGATTCATAACATCTGATCCAAGAATTGAAAGTCTCGACCAAGGCCGAGTCGTTCACCGAGTCCGTTATCAGGGGGATGACCAGACTTGCGACAAAGCATAACGCTGTAAATCTCGCGCAGGGATTTCCGGACTTTTCCTGCCCGGAGGAGTTGAAGCAAGCTGCATCACGAGCTCTATTCGAAGACTATAACCAGTACTCGGTGACTTGGGGAGCGCCGGTCCTCCGAGAAGCGATAGCGTCCAAGGAAAAGACATACAACAAGATTCAAGCGGACCCCGAGAAGAACGTGGTAGTTACGTGTGGTACTACAGAGGCGATGGTCGCGTCACAGATCGCCCTTCTCGAACCAGGAGACGAGATTGTAATCTTCAGCCCTCATTACGAAAATTATGCTCCTGACGCCGTGATTTCCGGCGCAAAACCCCGATACTTCGAACTCGAAGAGGAGAACGGCTTTTCAATCGATGAGGAGAAATTGAAGAAGACTTTCAACTCAAAGACTAGAGGACTTGTCCTAAATACACCCAATAATCCAAGCGGGAAGGTCTTTACGAAGAAAGAGCTCAAATTCCTTGCGGATCTTTGTTGCGACCATGACGTTTTTTGTTTTACAGATGAAATTTACGAGCATATACTGTATGACGAGCATGAACACATAAGCATCGGAAGCATACCCTCCATGAGGGACAGAACTGTGACAATCTCAGGCTTTTCAAAGACTTACAGCGTTACAGGATGGCGTGTGGGCTATACCATTGCGGAGGAAAAACTCTCTGATGCGATAAAAAAGATTCACGACTTTCTTACGGTGGGGGCCCCGCATCCCTTACAGATTGCATGTGCGCAAGCTCTCGCTCTTCCAGAGTCGTACTACGTGACGTTGAGACAAGAATACCAGAAAAAAAGAGACATGCTTCTTTCCTCTCTTGAAAGGATCGGATTTGGATGCGTCAAGCCCTTCGGAGCGTACTATATTTGGTGTGACTATTCGGAGCTCGATTCGAAATCTGATGACGTTAGATTTGCCACAAACCTTGTGAAGAAATATGGAGTAGCAGGGGTGCCCGGATCTTCATTTTTCGGTAAGAATTCGAACAAAGGGAACAAGAAAATTCGTTTTACATTCTCAAAGAAAATCGGAACTCTTGAAGAAGCCACTTTACGCCTCGAGAGTGCCTTCGCCACCAAAGTTCGACCTCCGGCCACTATTGGATAAGCTATTAACCTTCTTTCCATACGAGCGAAGGTGTGCGGATTAGGGGAGAAGCGATATGTCTGCGACCACGCCTGTAACAACCGTTCCGAGGCTGAATCTAGGTACTATTCTATCAAAGGGCCTAGGGTCTGACTCCTCGTATCTAGGTCTCGACGATGAAGATACTGACGAGGAAGGGCAAGCCTTCAGCGTAAGCGCTGATGTCATTGCCACTGGAAGAACATGCGTCATAGGAAGTTCCGGATGTATTCCTGAGAACGAGTTTTTCTACACTAGGAACGGTGTGGTACAAGTCTCGGAATTATACGAGGGCATGCCGTCTCATAATGGTTACATCCACAATATCCAGAAGAAAAAAGACAGAATTTACAAGGTAGGTTTGTGTGGTCATGGAAGAGGGGCTGTCGAGTTTATTGCCTCTGGAGAGCATCCCATTCTAGTTTCTATTCCCTGTAACAGGGGCCTCATCAGAGGAAAGATCCCAAAGATGGGAAATCATTTTGGTCATAGTTATCACGAGCATCAGAGATGGATTACTGTAAAGGAGTTATTTGATAAACAGTACAGACCTGCTTACGGTCGGGTGGAGGATGCTAATGTTGTTGATGTCAGAACCGTCTCCATTGGTAAAGAAAAGGCGAAATTATTTGGCTATTTGATGTCTGGCGGGACATGGTCATTGAACCAATCAGTTAAGTTCACCAATACACGGGATGAGTTTTTGCGAGATGTAGAGAGGCTGGCCAATAATTTCGGTCTGATTACTAAGAAATATTCGAAGGGAAACGGGTATGATTTGGTCATCACACGCCAAAATGGTCATAACCTATACGGGAATCACTTGTTACTTGATAGCATAGTTAATTTAGAAATATCAAACCATTCGGACACGTTTGGTAAACTTCAGTTACTAGAAAAATCTGAACTCATCGAATTTCTAAAAGGATATTTCAACGGCGATGGAAATCTCCGATTCATTCCTGAACAACGAAGAAATCAAGCGGCAAAGCACATGGTATTTTGCGTAGGAGTAAACAAACGACAGGCTATAGAGCTTCAGTTCATGTTATGGAGATTAGGAGTGTACTCCTCTGTTAAGTGCCGAGTCCGCAAAAAGAGTGTCAAAGGTTGTTGGGAAGTAAGTGTAACTCAACCATCGATTAAACGTGCGGCCATACTATTGAAGGACCTGAAGTATCCTGAAATTTTTGATGCTGCCATAAATGAACCTGACCCTCCCGACGAGAATAACCTTGGTGTCCCTCACTGTTGCGATAGGAATTGGATGCGGATTAGGTATATCAAATACCTTGGTGAAGCAACCGTAGTTGGATGGGAAAATAATTCAGATCATCTAGTTATAAGCTATGGCGGTCTTGTCACTCATAACTCGGGCAAGAGCTACTCCGTCGGCGTAATCTGCGAGGAACTGTGCAAGAACAAGGTCCCCTTCGTCATAATCGATATCGAAGGCGAGTATTCGGGCCTGAAGGAGAAGTACGAGGCAATCTGGATAGGTGAGGAGGACAACTGCGATTTGAAATGGAGCAGCGGAAAAGTAAACCTTCGCTTACTCGCGCGATACGCTCCCGATGGCCCACCCTTGATACTGGACCTATCGGAAGCAGACAAGCCGCGCGAAAGAGTAGGCCTCTTCCTTCTCTCAATCTACCGAGAGATCTCAAAGAGGAGGACGCCCTACCTCGTCATCTTGGAAGAAGCAGATAGGTTCGCGCCTCAGGTGGGGGAGCGACTGCAAATCTTCGATGAAGTCGCAAGGCGGGGAAGGAAGAGGGGGCTGGGGTTGATGCTCTGCACCCAGCGGCCCTCGCTCGTGGACAAGAACATCTTGAGCCAATGCGCTAATCAACTGATAGGCAAACTCGTAATCAAAAACGACTTAAATTCTGTCGCGCAGTTCTTCCCGGGGCGCGGTACGCCTAACCAACTCACCGGCCTGTCTCCGGGCGAATTTTATGCTCTTGGAGGAATGGCCGTTGAACCGATGCGGGTTAAAATGCGCGCGAGGGAGACCCGCCACGGCGGGATGACTCCTAAGCTAAGCCCAAGAGTGGTCCTCCCCTCGATTCAAAATGTTATCTCGGCTCTTGAGAGCGAGAGTACTACGGTCGAGATTCCAACGACCGCCCCAGTACCTCCTGCAGCAACTGTGCCTCCTACATCTGCAAAGTCGCCAAGTTTGAATCAGGAACTCGAATCGAAGGAGGTAGAAGAGGAAGAAGAAGAAAAAAGAGCAAGTGTGCCCGCGGTCGCGGGACCAAAACCATCCGGACCAAATCTCCTTGGTCTCTCTCCGAGAATAGACCCGACCGAAGTGCCTAATATGGTTCACGTTGAAAAGAGCCACAAGTTCTTCGGCCAGAGGGAAACAATTGCGAACGTCAATTTGAGATACCGCCCTCTGATCCAAATCGGGGTCAGAACCAGAACGGGAATCATCAAAAAGAAGTTCGAGACTTTATACTTTCTTTTGGATGGATTGAGCGGCGCTATATTTGAACCGAGCGACAGGCTTTCTTTCCGCTACGGTTTAGAGCGCCTGATTGGACTCGAAGAAGGTCATGTCTTGATTCTTAAGGCACTGCGCCCTGATCGAGACATGAGCATAGTCGAGATTGCGAGCCAATCAAAAATCTCGGAGGACCAGGTTCGTAGATTGCTCAAAGGTCTTGAGGATCAAAGACTAGTGCGTTCCTCGAAACTAGGACGATACAAGGCGTACAGGCGAATCGTAGACCTTCCCTCGATCGATCTCACAAAGCAACCTTCGCTTGAGCTCGTCGAGTTGAACGCAAATCCTTCGGATGGGAATTCCACAAAGGTCTCGGGGATTCAGGAGACGAGAATCAAAGAAGCGCAGGTAAGGGAAATTGTAAAGGGTATGTGGGAGGGTGCCGATGTCGAAAGTTTCCAAGTCTTTTACTACCCTGTGTATTTTGTCGAAATGATATTGAATTCGAGCTCGCGTACTGTCGCAATTGACGGAAGAACAGGAGTTGAGCTGACGACGTCGTCGTAATCAGGTGCTCTAATACTTTTTCTTTCTTTCCTTGCTATCCCGGACGCCTTTTCTTACCTCGACCCTAAAAAGGGTATTCGGTTCAGCCACATTTACATCGGCCGAAAATAACATCGAGTTAAAGTCCCCTGCTAGTTCCTTGTATAGAACTTCATTTTTCAAAGCATGAGGTCCCTGCGTGCCCTAATTTCTTCGCAGCTTCTATGCGTTCCTCTGCCGTAGGGATCGATTACCCCGGCGTGGAAATGATCGTCCCCAGATATGGAGACCGTTATGCGTTTGCAGTCGTTTCCGACTCCGTGACTGTAAAGAGCCCTGTAACGCCGTAAACGTCGGAGGGTTCCATGTTCTGCGTACTTGCGAGTCTGCTTTTCATTTCCCCAGTCCAGATCTCGCTTCCGAAAATCCCCTTTCGAACCCTAGTTTGTTGTTTAGTCGACACCCGTTTCCTCGGCAACATTGGCAAGACGAAAAGCGTAGGACACTATAGCCCAGAGCATCATCGTTGTACTAAAGTCTAACATGAATTGGATCCGATGTTTCGAGAAACAGGCGCTCGACGGGGCCATGGTTGCCCCAACCTTCCTCCCTCCATGACAGTAACCGAACCCGCGGGAGAACATTCCGTGGCTAGGCGTTATTTTTAGAATATTTTCCTTTGAAAGACTAGAAATTATTAGGCAACGCACCGAAATCTCGGCCACATCATGAAAAGGGATCCGCCGCATCCTGAAGGAGTATTTCTTTCTGAGATCCTCCTTCGTAATAAAGAACTCCTCCTAGTTTCTGAAGATCGCTGATTGAACGATTGTCCCATGGTAAAGCGCCTAAACTCTTGAATTGCTCTCAACAGAAATCGGACAATTGAAAGGCATAACTGAGGGTTTGTCCAAGCATCCTCGACTTGTTCTCTCCAATCTCTATTTTCCGGGCTGTTTCGGCGCAGCGTTTGAAATATGGATGGGTCTCTTTCGGCAACTTTTTACTTGGATTCAAGCTATCTTAAATTGGCAATTTTCAAAAAACCCTTATCAGATATTTTGTGAAAATTCTTCAAATGAAATCAACAAAAAGTCGCAGACGGGAAAAATCAATCTTCCATTTCAAGAAAAAGATTCGACATGAAGAAAGAAAATCAAGTCAGATAATTTTCTTTTGGGGACTTTCGAAGTAATTTTTTCCGCTTTGTACGAGCATGGGTTCTAGGATATGTACCCAGCATCCATTGTGCAAGTTCACAACCATTAATTTAGCGTATCCAGATTTTCGTGCTCAGATGACATTTCTAGAGCTAACTTTGCATCATTGCTTGAATTTTGGAAGTGCAAAAGCAGGCAACATTTTAGTAAACAAGGATTCGAATAGAAATTGAAACTTTCATTCAAGCAAAATAAGAAATCGGACGAGGACGACGAATTCGACTCTGAAGGAAGAGAAGAAAAAAACTCATCAAAAACCTCATCATCCTCCTCTTCATCTAACTCTTCTCCGTCGCCGATCGAAAAGGGCGAAGCTCCACGTAAAAACATGAAACCGAAAAAGGAGCTCAAGCCCAAAATCCTAGAACCTGTAGAAGGACCAATGGTCGGAACTCCAATTCCGCGCAACTACCTGATCCTCGAAAGGTATCCGCTCGCTCCGCCTTTTGCATACGCCGTCGTAGCTCAGGAGCCGGACGAAAAAATCCCGTGCTACTTCATCGACGAGCTTGAGCTCACGTACGACGAGAAGGTGCTGTACAACAAAATCATCGAGGCATTGCAACTGGAGCTCAGCGCACCGCGCGACGACGTTGACCCGAAGAAATATTTTGCGACACAAGCGAAACTGATCGCAGATCGCTACCAACTCGTCCAACAAAAGAACGTCACAGTTTCTTGGGCGAAGATCCTGTACTACGCGGAAAGAGACATGGTTGGATTTGGGGCGATCGACCCTCTGATGCGCGATCCTGCGATCGAAGATATTTCGGCGGATGGGGCAAACAGACCTTTCTTTGTCTACCACAGAAGGTACGAAAGTCTCCCGACAAATCTGGTCTTTCAAAACGGGGAGAAGCTCGATGACCTAATTGTAAGATTAGTGCACATGAGTGGAAAACACGTCAGTACGGCCTTTCCAATTGTCGACGCAACTTTGCCCGGCCGACACAGGCTTGCCGCGACTTTTAGGCGGGAGGTTTCGCCGCAAGGTTCGACGATGACAATCAGAAAGTTCAGAGAAGATCCGATCACGATCATAGACCTGATCAACTTCGGCGTCCTAAGCTACACGATGGCCGCGTACGCTTGGTTGCTTTTAGAAAACAGAGCAACTGTAATAGTTGTTGGGGCAACGGCGTCAGGCAAGACGACCTTTCTGAACGCCCTTCTTTCAATGGTGAACCCGCTTTCAAAGATCGTGACGATCGAAGAGGTACAGGAAATTAACATTGATCACATAAACTGGGCTCCGCTCGTCTCAAGACTCAGTTATGGCATTTCGGAAGAAAGCATCGGTGAGATATCTGTCTTCCATTTGGTTAAGGCAGCCATGAGAATGCGTCCGGATATCATGGTTGTGGGAGAAGTCAGAGGTGAAGAGGCGTACGCCCTATTCCAAGCTATCTCAACTGGACACGGTGGTCTCGCAACTTTGCACGCAGAAGATGCCGGCTCTGCTATACAAAGGCTTACTTCAAAACCAATGGACGTAGCTCCATCTTACATTACTTTCCTAGACTTGGTTTTTGCCTCAAGAAGGGTGGCGATTCCAAATCCAGGAAACGTAGGATCGCCTAAGCTTGTGAGACGCATAATATCGGTCGACGAAGTCATCGATGCAACAAAGTGGGTGTCGACTTTCGTGTGGGATCCACAGAAGGACAAATTCGACGAATTCTTGGAAAAGAGCATCAAACTTCGAAAGTACGCAAAGGATCATGGAAAGACCATGAAGGATGTTATGGACGAACTGGGCAACAGAAAGGAGGTCCTGCAATATCTTCGAACGAGAAACATACGCCACCATACTGAGATCAACACGACGTTTTCTCAATATCACAATGATCCTCAGGCACTGCTCTCGAGAATTAGGGCTGAGACTGCGAATTCCTCTTCATACTCTACAACCGAACCAAGCAGACTCGGAGAATTGGGTTTCGATAACCCAAGTGACCTCGAAAAACAGCTGAAACCCTCAATGGGATACAAAGAATCGACCAAGTGATTATAGTTAAAGTTGAAGACAAAAAAATCCTCGGCTAAGAAAGCAAAGTTCGAGGATGAAAAATCAGCCAAAGAAGTAGAAGACGCTGTAGCGAAGGCTGTCATCAACAACCCCTCAGATACAGTTGCACCTGCACCTTCTCCTTCTTCTCCTGTCGCAGATTCTGAACAAACACAAAAACCTCAACAGCAACAAGATGAGCCGAAACAGCTAGAACAGTCAGCACAACAGCAAGAAGAAGCACCTCCGACGCCAGAAGTTAAGGAAAGCGCCCTTGTGTTCGAGCCGGTCCCTGAACCTTCGCCGGTGCAATCTGAAGCAACTACGACTGTGGCGAGCTCTTCAAAAGACACCATGCCAGAGTCACAAAAGCCGATTGCTGATGAGAAGAAGAGCGGGAAGAGAGGAAAGAAAACTCCGGACGTTGAGATAAGAAAAGAAGGTGCAGTTGAACTCCCACAGGAAATAGAGCGACCTATTCCAGAACCTAGTTCAAGCTTTCAATCTAATTACGTCACCGACAGTCCGGCACAGCAATTAGAGCAAGTCTTCAAACCCAAGGAGGAAGAAGAGCAGCGGGAAGAGGAAGAAAAGCCGCAACTTAACGAGGACGCCGAGTGGGAGAATGGCATACCTTCAGAAAAATCAAAATTGCCTGAGGTTGAAGAAATAACAATCGAACCAATCAAACAAAAGAGAAGAGGCAAAAAGAGAAAGAAGCAGCAGTCAAAGGACCAGCTGGAAGAAGAGCCGCGAGTTGGAAAAAAGAAGGGCAAAGAAAAGAAAAAGGGCGAGAAAGAAACCTCATTCTCCGATTCTCTCGTAAAGGTAGCTCTAAAGTATACGCGCGCCCCGACGCGATACCTCGCGAAGAAGATGCCGGGACTAAGAGAAGACCTCCTGAGGTCCAGTCTGCGTATCTCTCCAGAGGGGCTTATCGCAATTTCACTCCTTTTCACTTTCATTACTGTTCCAATTTCGATTATTGGAGCTTATTTACTAGCCAGCTATGGCTTTGCGTTGGAAGCTTTCGCAGTCCCGGCAGTTTGCGTTGTCCCCTTCTTCATCGGAATATCAATTCCGAAGATCAGTGCGTCCTCAAGAGCGCAAGCTCTAGACAACGAATTGCCCTACCTGTTCGCATATATCACAGTCCTGGCCGGCGGTGGAATCAATCCGATGGTGACTTTGAAGAGAATCACCAAGGCTGCAAAGATATTTCCCGCGAGCGCAAAAGAGGCAAAGAGGATCCTGATGGACATTGAAATATTTGGAATGGACGCAATATCGGCGCTCGAGAGAGAGTCGAGGATCACTCCTAACAAAGTCTTTGCAGACTTTATCGGAGGATACGTTGCGGTGTTGAAGACGGGTGGAGATGCTCTTAGCTTTTTGGAAGCAAAGCTCAAAGAGATATTTGCGTACCGTGAAACCAAAGTCAGAGCAGGTTCCGAATTCATAGCTACGATGTCAGAAGCTTACATCATCACCACGGTCATCATGGGCATCTCTTTGATGATTTTGTTCGCTACTCAAAACTTGATGTCGCCTGGAGACACAAGTATCAATCCGACAGAAATCATAATGTTCTCGGGCTTTGCGGTCCCGATAATTTCGTTGATATTCATTATAGTGATTGGTAGCTCGCAGATCAGGGAACCATATTCGTACGATTTTCCTTTCTACCTCTTTCTGGGATGCATACCGATTGGAGCAGCCATTTACTTCTTCCTCCCGTTGGGGCTCTCAACCTATATGCAGCTCGGCATCGCCCTAACTGCGATCAGCACGCCGCCGATGTTCTTCCAGATGAAATACAGGAGACAAAAGGCATCCGTGGAATCCAAACTTCCGAACTTCCTTCGTGACATTTCAGAAATCAGGAAGACCGGACTCGCGCCCGAGAAGACAATCGAGCAACTCGCGGACAGAAATTATGGCGGTCTGTCCGAACACGTAAAGAAGATCGCCGCTCAGCTGAGCTGGGGTACTCCAATCAAGACAGTGTTACAGAACTTCACAAAGCAAGTAAGAAGCTGGGTTGGACAAGCAGTCGCGTTCCTCCTGCTCGAAGTCGTGGACGTCGGTGGAGGTTCAGCAAAGATGTTCATAAGTCTCGCCGACTTTGCTGAAAAGAATGCGCAACTTGAGAAAGAAAAGAAATCGCAGATTCGACCTTACATTATTATTCCCTACATTGGAGCAATACTCGTTGTGGCAACCACCGCTATGATGGTGTACTATGTGTCTCCGGCGAATTTGAGTTTCCCTGGTTTAGGCACTGTTGGAACTAATTTCCTGCCGCCCGCTAACGTCATTCAGGAAGCTACGATCGTTCTTCTGATGGGATCGTTCTTCCAAGCTTGGGTGATGGGATTTGTCGCGGGAAAGATGGGAGAAGGAAGCGCCGCGGACGGATTCAAACACGCGACATTCTTGATAATCATCAGTATGGTTACTGTGATTGTTTCGGGCTTCTTCATCAAACTTTGATCTTTTTTGAAGAAGAAAAGCGAGATTTGCGAAGTCGTTCTGGCAATAGATAGAAAATCACAAGTCAGCAGCTTGAGCCGACTGAACTACCGCATTACTTTCTTCTTTAATGAGAAGTTGCAAAAGAGACGCCCTTGGCGAATATCACAAAGGCAGGTAACAGAACCACAAAGTAATTCATGCGTGGCGAGATCCTAACGAGCAACAAGGAACCGATTACCATCATAACCATCCCGGACAGCAAAGTAAACTTGGCTCCTATTTTGTGAGACAAGCGCGAGACGAAATATGGCGAGCTTAAGGCAAACATTATTCCCGCCAGGGCGAAGGCAAATCCGATGATCAGCGACGAGTAGTTCATAACTTTTTGTAAATTCGTCACGATTATGAAGGTCATTCCCGAGTAGTCCGCTGGCGACCAATCCCTCCAAGTTCGCGCTCAGTGGATTGGTCTCTTGATAAATTGCATCGGAACGAACAGCTTTCTTTCTCGTCGTTCGATGTAGAAGAAATCGCGAAGAAAATTCCGGAGATACCTTGCGGGAACTATAGTACTGATTCGTGAGATCCTTGAAATTGCAGCCTCGGTTAGAGCATAGACAAGAAAAATGAGACCCACCGTGAAAGTGACGACTCCTGGTGTATCGCGCCCGGATCGCGAAATGGTCTTGGTCTCTTCTTCCTTCCGTCCTTGCTTTCTTCGCTCAGCTTTTAATCCTAGGGCCTGCCAAGAGACGGACGCGCCTGCCAGCCCGATTGGGGCTGGGACATTTACAAGCATCACAGATCTCCATCCTAGAAAGGACGTCATCACTCCCCCTAGTACCAGACCTGCTACAGCGGCCTCGCATCCCATGCAAGTGCTGTCGAGGTGAACATTGCGGTCCCGAGACCTGCGTAGATCTCACGGCGATTAACATCACGGAGGAAGTTTCTATTCCACCGAAGGGAGGAAATTGTGAATATAACTGGCCCCAACGCGAAGATTTCCTTTCTTTCAAAAAGAATCTCCGAATCTTTTTGTGAAAATAAGAAATCCTAAGGGGTATTCCGCATACCACTGATGACGTATTGTGGCGTAAGACTCATCTGGGCACGGATGGCTGAAGTGCCACCTACACTAGGTTAGACTCCAGAACACCCTGAAGGCTGCAAGCGTGGTCAAACATTAGTGTAAGTTTTAGGCGATCATTATTCTTGTTAAATGAAGTGCTGGACCAAGATAATCCTTCGTGCTCTTGTTTTTGTTCTTGTAGCTTGGCCCTTTATCTCGAATTAACTCGCCTCTTTTTACATTATTTGCCTTTGAATGAATCGTAGATTCTCCGACATATGAATTCCAATTGAACTACTGTTTTACGGAAATTGAGACTAGAGGAATTCACGAATTAAGAAGGGACTTGTCTGATTTACCGTCTGAGAGTTGTCTAATGCTCGATTGCGTGCCCAAACTACTTGGTCTCTCGAGATCTATCGACAAACTCTTTTCCTTGAACCAGGATCACCGGAGCAGCTTCTTGTCCTGTGGCAGATCATCTTAAATTGGTGGAACGAATTTCGATTCATGAAAATTTTGAGTATAAACTCCGAAGGGAGCGACGCTTGGAACAGAGACATTCAAAAGATACGCGACGCAATTGTATTTCTAAAGTCTGACCTGAAGAAAACAGAACCTAGGGATAGGCTAGAGTACATCAGCAAAATCATGCAATGTATCCAATTCATGAAACAAAGTAATATTGGCTGGGCATCGCTGCTAACAAATCCGCAGATGGCAAACGAGCTCGACGAGGAAGCCCTAAAAGAGATTTTTACCAAATTCCGTGAGATAACTCTCGCGCGTATCGACAATGATGTCGATTCGATAGATCGCTACATGATAAACCTCATTCCAAGAGACATGGATACCGATCCCTTAGCTTGATCGGCATCTTATTTTGAGACTGCGATCAGGAAGATTTTTTCGGATAAGTGGTACTAGTACTTCGCGATATTCCGAAAATCACAGCGAAAAAATCGAGACGCGCTTTCCATGCTAGGTTTTCTGAGTTCGCAGATAATTCAAAACGACTCTGTTGAATACTTCTGCTTGTGACAGGTTGACCAAGTGGTCAGCCCCGTGAATCAATATCTTCTTAGACCCGGGTATGAAAGATTGAACTCTCTCTGCTAGGGAAATTTGTCCGGGATAATCCTTGTCTCCCCAAACAAGTAGGGTAGGCACTTTGATCTGGGAGAGCCTCTTGAAGGCCGGCGGATCCATTTTTATTCGAAGCGGGTCTAGAGGGTCCTTGAAGATTCCGTAATTTTCGAGCGCTATCTTTGAGATGCGTGTCTTTGTTTCTTTATTCAAGGCGCTTGCCATGATACGCACGTGTATTTCTACGGCGTCTCCGAGCCGGCCTTTCTTGATAGCTTCCTCCCACTTAGACCACTCTCCTTCCATGGCTTTGTCGAGTTTTTCCTCGTTCTCATCCGCGTATTCATACCCGTTAACAGTGGGAGCAACCAGAACGAGGCATTTTACCCTGCTCGGAAACTCTAGTGCAAAGTCGATCGCGATGCTGCCTCCGTTTGACAGGCCAATTATGGCGACTTGGCGATTTACGCCGATTGATTCTAAAAGGTCCTTGAAGTCCGTGGCATCGTCGAATGACGTCTTTGGTCGCTCGGATTTGCCGGATCCCCTGATATCGTAACGAATTGTCCAGAAACCTTCCTTCGCAAATAAAGCAAATTGCTCGTCCCACATGCGACAGTCCAAGAATCCCGCGTGAATGAACGCTAGTGGAAGGTCTTTGGGATTTCCTAGTGTCTCATAGTATAACTTGCCATTTTTGACAGTGGCGAAACCGCTGTTCATGGAAGGATCCTTCTCCTTCCCAAAGATGCCTCTTATGACGCTAAAACAATTTCGAAAATTTGGAAAGAGAAAAGATAAGATAACAGCTTAGTATTTGCTAGGCCTGGATCTGATTTTGCGGGAAGGCGCTACGTACTTGAGCACGCTTTAGAAGTGCGGGAGAAGGATACGGAACGTCAATTGTGCCTGCGAGCAAGAAGAGAACGGAATAAACTTGCTGGTATATTCGTGTGAAAATCTGAGGTACGTTCGTCTGCGGATCCGCTGCGAGTATTTTTTCGATCTCTGCGGAGTCACCAGTGACTATCGAAGTGCCATCTATCGAAAATTTGGCTATTGAGGGCTCCGTGTCCATTACCATTTGAAAATTAAGCTTCACGGATTCGCTAGAACGATCTACTTCCTCCATATTGACGGAGAAACTAAAGACAACGGGAGTGCTGTGAGTTGCCTTTTCATCGCTCTTTAGCGAACTGACGTTTCTAATCTTTGTAATCACTTCCGTCGACTGCGACATTTCTTTAACTCCCTGACCCTGTAGAAACCTGTTTTTCTATCTTGTTATCATTTTGCTGCAACAATTTTTGTTATGCCTATCTGTCGATCCTTATCTATTTCAAAAGCAGGAAATCTGCTTTTTCTTACAATAATATACTCTACTCTGATGTTTTAAATACTCAAAAGCTATCTAAAGACTTGCGGATTCGAGATACTAACCGCCCGTCCACAAGCACTAAAGAACAATTTGTGCTCATTTCACGCTTGCGGGCATATAATTGTCGTCTCAACGTGTCATACCTGAACGCCCGAAGGAAAAGACGATACTCACTTCTGAAGGCTCAGGTGTGAAGCTAAATATTACAATTACTAAATCAAAACTGGCAGAAAGGCCTGAATTATTTCAGAAATACACGGTCCAGAGCTACGACCTTCTGCAAGGTCAAACTTTCGCGAATAACTTCAAGGCCCTCATACCGCGAGGTACTCCGGAATACGTAGAGCACGGAGAGCATTACGTGGAGAGAATTATGCGTGCCATGTATCATTTTAAACAATGCGCCCTAATTGGACCATCCGGTACGGGGAAGACTCACATCGTCTATCTCGTAGCCGAAATTGCCGGATTACCGCTGTGGGAAATTAACTGCGGTCTCCAGACTTCGGCATACGACCTCTTTGGAAGGTACGTTGGTCTAGGAAAGGAGAACTGGATCGATGGACAAATCGTATCATGGTGCAGAAACGGGGGAATATTGTATCTTGACGAAGCAAACATGATGAAACAGGACGTCGCTACTAGGCTAAACCCTGTTCTTGATACGAGGGGGCACCTCGTACTCACAGAGAAGGACAACGAGATCATAGCTAGGAATCCCGCCGGTTATGTAATCATCAGCATGAACCCCTATTCCGCTGAGTTTGCGGGTACAAAACCGCTCAACGCAGCCTTCAGGAGAAGAATGTCGGTGTGGATCGATTTCGATTATTTGAGCGTGGGAAACAAGATAGCCCAGGACGAAATTGACCTTGTGGAAAAGAGAGGTCGAGTCGCCCGGGATGTCGCGACCGGAATAGTGAGGATAGGCGCGGAGTTGCGTCGCCAGTACAAGGCAAACGAAATTCCGTACGGGCCATCGGTAGGTGACCTTGTAAACTGGGCAACGCTGTCCTCAGACGGAGTCTCTCCTGAACAAGCGGCCGAAGAGACAATAATTGCCATGACATCAGATAATCTCGAAATTCAGGAAACAGTCCGACGTATAGTTCACATGGTCTTTGCGGGTAGCGGTTCAAAGAATTTTGCCCCCTCAGATGATAATCCAAAATTCGAGAGCCCTCAGAATGATAAGGAACAAGCGACGGAGCAAGCTCAAGCGGAAGAGGAAAGTTCTGAAGCCCGCCGAAATGAACCAAGAGCTCATCTGTCCAATGCGTTCGAATCCGAATACACGAGCGACGAATATTAGCGACTCAAAATGGTAGTAGTATCTTTTGAATCCGACTGACTTTGCTTGGGCGACGGCTCAAAGCCTGGTCCAGAAAACCCCAAGGGACCTGAAGGTCATCGTAGACAAAATCGAGTATCCGCTTCTCGAAAAAGATTCAGCCGGCTACGTGATACACCTAGCTGAGCCCAGAAGGGTTAGGGAGAATCTCTTCAGCTTACACGGGATGTTCTTCGACAATGATCCAGAAGGAAAGACGTCGCTTTGGAGGATGTATCGAGCATCGCTTTATCACCTGTGCATGCACGCTGCGACAACGGATTACTCAATCTACTCAGAGATCGCGGGCAATTACGAGCCAAATGTGGCAATGTTTGCAATTTCGATGGCCGAAGATTATGCTCTTCGGGGTTTTGCCAGAGTCCTTTGGCCTGGTCTTATTCTCGACGAGGCCTACGCAAATTACGTCACTTCACTGAGATTTAGGGGCTTGGAAAATGAAAAAGATCTTTCTAATCTTGTGGCAGCAAACCTTCTTTCATATCAAATGACAGGGAAACCTATCAGCAAGTTAAGAGTGAGTAACCTTGACCAAGATGTCGAGAGTCTTCATGCCTCCTTGGTAAACAGTAGTGCGGAGGTCGCAAGGTTAACTGACATCGAAAAGAAACTTTCTAGCTCTGATATTTCAAAGATAAAAGTCTCAAAGGCAGCCGAAGTTGCAACCATTTTCGAAAAAAATTCATTTCGCCTAACCACCGTCCATTCCTTGCCTTACACTGAATCTCACGGCCCCAATTATCTATTCAACAACTCGGTGATTGACATTGAACACGAAATGAAAGTAGCTGCGTTGCACGATGCGATGAATGAGTTGTCCTTGTCCCTCCCGGGCGAGAAGGTACGGGCAGCTGAAGCTACTCTAGAAAATGAGGCTACGAGCATAATGTCAGATTGGGAATATACTATGGTCGGAAGGCAAAGATTGGTCGACCTCTTCAAGGAAATTGACCCGGTAACTCACTTCGAAGAATTCACATTTCCGAGCGAGGATTACGCAGAGTTTGTGCGAACTCGGACCAAGCTAATAGGACCGATACGACGCGTGCTAGACCAGCTACGAATGGTCAAGAATACCGAAGACGAAATTACTATGAAGGAGTCGGGCTACGTCGATATCCCTATAGCAATCCAAGTAATCGCATCAAAAAGTGACCGAAGCGACGTGTTCCTGCAGGACGAGATCGAAAAGAAAAGCGAAGCTTGGGCGATACTGATCGACTCTTCCAAGAGTCTTGAAACGCTCAAGGGGGAGGCTAGGGATATCGCCGTTTGTCTGTCGGAGGTTGCAAAGGATCTCATACCGGACCACAACGCTTGGGCAATCTATTCGTTCGACGAAAGGATGTATATTTTGAAGGATTTTACGGAAATGTACGGAAATTCGGCGAAGGCGAGAATCGGGGGTATGAAGAACGGAGTAAAGACGTACCTCCCCGATGCAATCCGGGCTGCGTCCCTCCGCCTTGCGAAGAATCCAGAACGCCTTAAAGTTTTGTTGGTGGCTTCAGACGGGTTACCGCTAGGTTACGACGGTATCGAAAAAGATCTAGTGAACGCCATTCAAAAAGCAAACCATGCTGGCATTGACCTGATCGGTCTAGGAGTCGGTAGCTCGCTTATCGCAAAGTACTTTAGGTCAAATTGTGTTATCGAGGGCCCCTTTGACTTGATGAACCATTTCGTAAAGACTTACTACGAGCTTGCAGGCGGCTAGCTAAGCCAAAATCTGTGCGTCGAATTGTTCTGAGTACCTGAATTTTTTATACGCTCTCGCCGCTTCATTCGATGGAATTATCTGCCTCGGGATGCCGTCTCGAAACATCACGACGATGCTCTGGTTTGGCTTGAATCCTTGAGCCGGAAGATCGGATATCAGTTTTCGAACCCTTTCCAAAGACGCAAGTTTGGCTTTCAAGGACTCGATTATTTTGAACAGAGCTTCCACTTGTTTACCGGTTGTCGAAGTGACACTTCCGGTAGCTACCTTCACGCTCGTTTCCTCTGTTTCCAATACGAGCCATCCCAAATCGCTTTGGTCTGCTGAAGATGCTCTCCTCTTCTTGTCAACCTTTTGCTGCTGGATCTCCCCGCCATTCCCGTTGTCGAGGTTCGGCATTTGAGATTCCCGGTCAAAATTAATTCCTTGTTTTGATTCTCCAGAACCGCGAAGCAAAACTCCAAGCTTGTCTTCATATTTTGCGATTGCCTTCCTATGAATCTGGATGGACTCGTCCACCGTCTCCATGAGCTCGCTGAAGTCTTCAAAGCTAACGAGCGAAGGAGACAAAAGTAAATCGCTATTCATTCCCTACTTTATCCTCTTTTCCGATTCCCGTTAATATACTACTCTCTTTTGTGTGTTTCATGCTATCGAGTATTTGCAATTATACTTGCCTTCAATGCGTCCTGTTGCTGATTCGAACTAAATGCTGTCGCGGAGTTATCTCCTTCTCCCGCTGGACGAGCTCCTGCTGCTTGAGCCTTTGCTGCTCTAGAACCTGGGCGTGGGGCTGTCATCTGGCTCGGCAGCTTTCTAAACTCTTTTGCGATCTTCTCCAACGAACCCACTCTGACTGTAATCTTTTGTCTCTTCTCAACCAGGAGCTTCTTCGCTTCCGGAATCACTTCACTTATGATTCTTAGCAAAATCTCCGTGGAGAAGCTTTCAAGCGGCCGCGAATTTATTGTACCATGACTGTGCATCACGCAAACCGTTCCCTGGGGTGTTAGGACAACGTCCTGAATTGAGCTGTCGCTCTTCGAAAGAGATGTCGGTTTTATATGAAATGTGTTATTCAACGGCTCTATTACCTGCTTCAGAAGTCCCGTAACCTCTGCCGCATATGTCCGTTCCATTTCAGTGAGTTCCGAGATCTGGAGAGACTCTTCTGAAATTGACTTTATGGTTGAGACAATTTCTGAATCTTTAGTTTGAGAGCCTATCTCTGGGCCCTTCGAGGAGGAACTTCCTAGCCCACGCTCATCCTCTGTGACTTCCTCCTGTGCGTCCGCGGCCAAAGAGATGTCTGCTGACAAAAAATACCTGCATATCGATATTAGATGTTGTGAATTTCTGCTCCCTAGGCGTGCTCGGCTTGTGAGTGATCGTATATTGAAGCAGTTTACCTCTAAGACGGCTGCGTGGTTACAAAGAGTTCTATTACACGCCTCGATATATCATCAATCGTTTGGAGTCGAAATCCAAGAAACATGTCGCAAGAATTTTATGAAGTAGAAGATCAGAAAATGCTCCGGCAAAAGTCAGCGCAACAACAGCAGCAACAGTCCCAGCTGAACAGACGCTCACGAATGGAAACCTATTGCGATATACTGAGGGCAATAGGATCGGGAGCTGAGAAGCCTACGCACATCATGTACAAGGCGAATTTGTCCTGGACAGTGATGCAAGGATACATCAGAACGCTCGAGGCTCAGGGTCTAGTAATTCCAAGAGACGATGAGGGTAAGAGACTTTACCGTCTATCAGACAAGGGTTACCAGCTGCTAAACCAATTCCTTTCGATTCGAGAGGATCTCAATCTAAATCCCGAATAGCTAGGGGAAAATATCACCGAGCGTAGTAACCCCTAGCAAAAATTCGATCTTCTAGTCATTTCGCTCTCCCCTCCCACGGCGCTGCATCGCAGGACGCTTTTTTGTCCTAAAACATTCCTTTCGTTCTAATCCTAAATGTATCTATTTTTCTTATCATCTCGAGGTACGGATTTCTGCCTCCGTATCCAGAGCTCATATGAATTAAATACAAAACGGCCTCAATCATTTGCTTGACTGAGAATAGAGACAGTGAAGACATATTCTGAGTCTGACGCAAATCATGATACGTTGCGTCATTCAAAACGAAAATAGAACAATTGAGCAAAAATCAAAATGATGTCCATAAGCAAAGTCGAAACGCGCGAAACTGAGCTGGAGTTGGAGGAAAATGCTCCTCGCCCGAAAGGAGGGTCTAGACTCATCGCCGGGATGATGGACGATGACTCGAAAAACATTTCGAGGCAACTCGTTGATTTGGAAATTCTCTATCTGTTGAATTTTGGCCCGAAGAGTGGATACCAACTCAAGAAGAACCTGTATAGCTCATTTCACCTGAATTTAAGCTACGGAACTCTATACCCCCATTTGCATTCGCTTGATAAAGCTGAGCTCATAAGTGGAACTTGGAAATATCCCAATGAAAGCGCCCCTCTCAAAAAGAGGATGTACAACCTGACGCAAAAGGGTGCCGCGAAACTCGCTCGCAGCATCAGCAGTCTTTCGAAGATTGCACTTACTATGCAATTCATGTTAACTCGCCTCGATCTGAATCCAAAGATCAAGGTTAGCCCAGAAGAGACGACGAGGCTTGACTTGGCCTTGGGCAAGACCGAGGGATTTCTAAAGAATCAGGGATTTACGATACACAAGAGTGAACAATTGAAGGGATTCTCGGGATTGGAACATTTTGTAGACCTTCAAGCCTCAAGGGTTGGACCAGACGGGCGAATCGAGAGCCTTGTGGCTAAAGTCGCAAACTCGGAAACCGGTGTTTCAATCGATGACATCTTTCGGGTCTATGTAATGTCTTACGACTTGCAGGCTACGAGAGCAATCGTTCTTTGCGCTCCTCCGCCTCCAGAAGAAGTGCGGAAACTTGCAGAGTTCTACGCTATTTCCATCTACGCGGGAAAGGATCTCGACGAAGCAAGAGCAAATATGGAATCAGATTTCCTAGGTCATTAGAATTATAACCCTAAGCTAATCTCGTGGTCTCAAAGCCTCGGGCGCCGAACTTTAGCTGATTCGCAAATAAACTTTTGATTAGACTAGTTTCCTTGACCTCGTGAGCTCCGGAGGTCATAAGGAATATAGCGGTAACTCTATCCGAATCGACTGCTTCAAGCATTTTCTTGAGAAACTTGTACGTCGTTTCCAATCGTAAAGTTAGAATAAAATCGCTGATATTATCGAAAACTAGACCAATTGGAGATATTGGGTCGGTCTCCAAAGTCTTCTGTAACGCGTCGAGCAATACCGCAGGATCATTTTGCGGCACGAGAACTTCAGTCGGAACGTTGGAGACCGTGGTGTAGGAGACGGTACTTGAGAGTAGATAGAATCTCGCTTGGCTGGTTCGAAGAGCATTGTAAATCGGGCTCCCTCTCGCCGTAAATACAAATACAGAATAGTCCTTCGTGAGCAGCTCATTAGCAAAGTCATTCACAATCTTCTCGTAACTTGTTGAAGAATCCACTTCGAGCAAGAATTTCCTGCCTGCAAACTCACCTTCCTTCAACCCCAATTTCTTCGAGAACTGCCCTTCGACGCTGGACTTTGATTGAGGGAGGGGTGAGTTCGATAACCCGTTCTCCACAAGATCGGGTTCTTCCTTTCTGGATTCGAAGAAACCCGCTAGGAGAGAGGCTCTCCGGAATATTGTGGAAGTAGCAGCAAGCCCGAATGCGGCAATAAAATACCCAAAAGGCGAAATGTCGAAGTCTGCAATCGGTGCAACAGATGACGACGAAAAGGAGTTGAAAACAAGGAGATCAATTCCAATTCCGATCCATGCTAGCGGCAGAAGAAGGAGCGCCCTTTTTACATTGACCAAGTTGGATTTTCTCCGGGCCGAGACAAATATTGTAGACGTATAACCCATGAACAAAACCAAAACGCCAAAGAGTAGTGCCAAGAAAATCGGGCTGAACTGTTCTGAGGGGTAGGGAGAGGGAGGTGTAGGCTGGAAAGTGAATGGCCTCGCTACGATGAGATAGATTCCTACGAAGGCTATGTACGCAGTCCCTATGGTGAACGCGAGAAAATTCGTTCGAACTTGATAGATTGCTGCCATCAAATAGCTGAATCCAGATTTGCGAATTGGAAGGTAAACCGACCAGGCTAGCATGGTAAGTAGCTCGACGCAAAGTAAAATAAGACAGGTACCGAATATCACGTAGGTTTGCAGCGCTGACTGCGTAGCGAATGTAGTTCCAAATAGCTCGAAAGCTATTACCGCTCCAAACAGAACATGTACGGCAATAATCAGGTTCTTCGCATCGTTGTACGATGTCGTACCCTGACGGTACATATAGTAACCCGAAATCGCTGTTACGATAAGGGCAATTACCTCGACTGTTTCGTCGAGGTTTGTGTAGGTAAATGTCATGTCTTGACGGCTATTCCTATTTTCCTGTTTTTGATTATGAAGAGAACGAGCGGTGATATATACTTCTCCCTTTTTGAATTGAAGATATCACTCAACTAGACGTGAGAAATTGGCTTGATTGAGGCACATCGCTCTCATAGTTTAGAGCAACCTTCCGAGAAGGATGAGAGGACCCCATAGAATATCTTCTCCATCGGCAACCACGGTGCTGAGAAATTCCCAATCCGGCTTGGGGCGTCTCGAGAGCCATCGATAAAATACCGAATAAGCCGGAAGCAGTATCATAATCGCCGAGTAAAACGGAAGCAATCTGACGCCAATAAGAGCCAAAAGATATGCGGCCGATGAAACATCAAGCGCGTCCATCAGCTTGTAAGCCCTTGAAAGCCCAAACACAACAGGGAACGTACGGACACCATATTCTTCGTCTGATTTCACATCGCGCAAATCAAAGAAGATGGTGTTAGGCATGATTCGTAAGAAGATAAAAGGAGCAAAGCAGAGCAGGACTAATGGAAAGGCATTGAAGTAAAGGCCGACGAAAATTGGTATCAAGGACCAGCTTACGGAGATAACGAGATTCTTCACGAGCAGTTTGTCTTTGAGGCGTCTTGCCCCTATAACTCCTTGAAGTTTCTTCGATCCGACGCTGTAAATCAATGCAAGCACCAACGGGACCAATAATGCGAAGAAGAAGATGTATCCACTAAAAACAGCAATCAAGTAACCAAATCCAAAGCACGTCAGCGATATCGGAGTCAAGTATTTGCTTCTGCTAGCCAAGTAGCTAGTTCTCTTGGGACTTGAGATACTGTCTTCCGAGACCTCAGATCCCCTGTTCATCATATATGCACCGTAGGTAAACAGGTAAGCCATTAGGAGCAGGGCTATGGTCGGAGACCTGCCCATCAATACGGCGCACGAAGCAGCAAAGCTAGGTGCTCCCAATGCGCCTAGGTGTCCTCCGTATACAAGCTCCCTAGCAACACGATTAGAGATTGTGACCACTTTAATTACTACTCTTTGAGCAACGATACGAGAGTATTTCTTCTCCCGTCAATCAGAGGAATCAGCAATCTCTTTAACAGATCGAAAAACATTAGTCCGAAGTATTTAGTTCGTTTCATAGGATCAAGATAGTCTTTTCGTTGGAAAAAAGAAAAAGGAGAGAGAGGGGTTATACGAACCTCCTCGATATTGCTCTTTCCTAGTTGCTGTTAGTTGTTGTGACTGTGCCTGTAGCGGTTGCGGTGAATGAGAACGCTGGTATTCCCCAGACTGTCGAGTAAGATCCAGAGATCGTGCTCTGAGAGCCGGATAGGCTGAATGAACCCGTGGAGTTAAATCCATACATCGTGCAGACTCCGGAACCTGCCGGGAATCCTATCGATGATGAACAATCGACTCCACCCTGCGTGGGTATGACTGACGTTCCGCTAAATGATCCGCTAGCATCTAAGACAGGCACCGGATTGCCATTGTCGTATACCATGTTAGTCATTGTCACGGTTCCGTGGTCGGTCGTTGTTCCTGTGATTAAGTTCTCATGTTCAGTGATCACTTGGACAAGGCCACCTGAAATCGAAGTCGTTCCGTAAGTTCCCAAGACTTGGGATTCCGTGACGGCTCCGTGCCAAGTAACGGTACCCTTGCTGTATGGTGTTACGACTAGCATTGTCGCGAAACCATCAGCTGAGCCCAAAACAATTGGAGCTCCGAATGGATTCATGTAGGCCGACTCGAAAAGCATTGGTAATGATTCTGTTTGCATGGAAGTATGCCCGTTGACATTTGTCATGATAAAGAGCATAGTGTTAGTGCTGACGAAGAATGCTGGAATTGAGCTAGTGTCTCCGGGTGCGCACACACCGCTTGTGCTACCACTTGGAAGGCAGAGAGCTGGAATTTGGCTGTTGATGAGAGCGATTCCCATGATTGAGACAGTACCACCTCCAACGAGAGATGCTGTCAAATCGAAGAGAGCTGCTCCACTGGCGCTTAATCCGTTGATTGAGGCACTTAGGGAGTAACTGAACTGGACTGGTTGCGTTGTGTTGAAATTGTATCCGGCCATTGATGCCATTAGTGCTTGCCCGTATTGTTGAATGACGTAGTTCTGATTTCCCGCACTCGCCACGCCTCCGAATGCTGAGAAGGATAATGTTTGTTGCTGTGTTGAGCCTTGCGCGTTCGCTGCTATTAGTCCACTTCCGGAAAGAAGAAAGACCGCGAGTAGCGAAAGAGCGATTGCTACTTTATTCATTTGGTATCTTATCCTTAAATACTGAATATCATCGGCATCTTACTTATTGAGTTTCGCCGATTTCCAAACAGTTCGTAAGAGAATTTCCTAAATTAGTATCTCTAATTTCGATATACTTCCTTCGTAACTGAAACAAGGTTCCGGCAATGAGATCTTGCCTGGCGCCGTTGGAAATCTTTCAAAAAAGTTAGCACAGAAATTTAGGCGTTCCAAGGCAGGATCTGTAACCCCTTGTCCGTGAACGCCACGGTGTGATAACTCCTGCTGTGTTCCGTTCCACGCAATTTCTTTATTATGAAACGAGTTCTCATTTCCATCTGGTTTGAAATGTAGTTATCCATCTGGAATATTCCGTCAGCGATGAATTCTTCGATGCCTAGCATTGAATCATTGAACTTGCTGACGGTCATGAGCGTAGTGATATTCTCCCGCTTTAGGGTTTTATATATCAAATGCATCAAGAAGGTATAGTCGAACTTTTCAGTAGCTCCGCTCAGAAAAGCCGTCAGAGAATCTATGACCAGCCTTTTGCTCTTTACTTCGTCTAATGCCGCGATCACCGACTCTATATTTGCCCCTAGCCCAGAGCCTTCAAGGACCTGAAGATCTATCAGCTTGAGCTTACCTTGCTGTTCTAGCTTCTTAAAGTCCATTCCGTATCGTAACATGTTCTTGCGAAGACTATCCGCATCTTCTTCAAAGGTTGCAAAGACAGCTGGCTCGTTGTTGTTCAAGGCTGAATTGTAAACAAACTGACAGGAAAAGGTCGTTTTCCCTGATCCTATTCCTCCGACTAGAAGCACGACATCTCCAACATGCAACCCGCCTTGAACCAAAGGGTCCAATCCGGGTATGCCTGTCTTGATTCTCTGGTCTGCGGTCAGCACATTGGTCAAACTTTTATTAAAACTCCTTTCTAGAGCCCTGTCCGTATTCAAAGGGGGTCTTTTTCTCCTCTCTTTTATCTTATTCCAAATCAGAATTCAGATTAGTGCTTACAATAAGAAAAGTCAAAGAATCTATTAACGAATTTTCGTCTTTTTGCGTCTAAAACCAAGCGCGGATTCTTGAATTCGGCAAGAAAACTTTCTCATCTATTGGCAGAAAAGGCCAATTTTTTCAACCTCGAGGTTAGTATTCAGGCTCCACTTTCATTTTATGCACTACAATTTTACTATGTAACGCGGTACTATAGATATTGTCGAGCTTGGCCAGCGTAGGAAACGCTGAGAGCATTCTAGTGGAGACTATCCGTCAAGTAGGGATTTCGAACTATTCCCTTATCGCTAGGCTCACTGGTCTCAACGTTGAAACTGTACGCTACAAAGTCAATAAGCAACTTAGCAGACTGGGTCTAGGGATCGAGGTAAACATCGACTACGGTCAGATCGGTTTTTCGACTCATATCCTTCAGTTAAAGCCAAACCCTAACTCGACAAAGTCTTGGCAAGATGTATTGCCGTATCTTGACTTCGTCACGAGACCCATGGGATCACCAAATTTCTATTGCATCTATTCCATACCATTCAGATTTAGGAAGAGATATGTCGATCTACTCGAGTCATTGAAAAAAGACGCTCTAATTGAAGAATTTACGACTGAAGACGTGACTTGGGTCCGTTACCCTCACTTGAGAGCCGAATCGTACAATTTTAGCTCGGGTAAGTGGGTTATAGACTGGCAAAAGATAGACATGAAGGATCGGGAGGAAGGAATTCAACTTTCACCCCCGAACACAGATGCAAAAATCGATTTCATTGACACCAAAATTCTGCGCTACATGCAGGAAGATCCTAGCGTGAATCCGGCTCAGATAGCAAAGTCGATCAAGGCAAACCAGAGAACTGTGCGCTACCATTACGCGGAACATATCGTCAAGGGAAGATACATACTCTCGAACAATGTGAGATGGTTCAGACCGAGGCTTGAGGGCAAATTAGACCAGTTGATGCAGCTCTTGGTGTCATTTAAGAACCTTGACTCAAACGGGCTAGCTAAAGCGAAGAAGGTCTGCAACAAGATTCCCTTCACTTGGCTCGAAACTTCGTCCATGCAGGGCAGCTCGTACTACGCTTTGCTGGACATTCCGATGGATTATTTCCATGAGACCGTCAAGTACATTGAAACAAGAACAGATTCAAACAATCCTCAGATGATAACAATACTCGATCCTTCCAAGACCCGGAGGCTTGGCTTCCCCGATGAAATGTTCGACCACGAGAGAGGATGGTGTCTTACAATTTCAGAACATGAAAGGATGTTGGACAAAACCGAGATTGTCCCAGATACTACGAGCTTGGCGGAGAATGGGGATTAGTGAGAATCCTTGTGTGCCTCAATCTTGGAATGGAACAGTCTCATCAAGCACTCGAATGAGATTACGAACGAGTCGACCCTGAAATACAAACAGATTTTTGAACAGTTCTTAGACGAAGAATTTAAGAAAAATCGGGGCTCGAACGCGATCACCGAGAAAGTTCTGACGCCCGCGATAAGGGAAGCAGTGATAAGAGGAGGTAAGAGGATTCGACCCGCACTTGCACTTTTAAGTTGCGAAGCGATATCCGGAAGCGGAAGTTACGCTCAAGCTCTTCCTGTGGCTCTCGCGTTCGAACTAGCTCATTGCGCCTCATTAGTCCAGGACGACATTTTCGACAACGCGGCTCTTAGGAGAAATCAGCCAACAATCTATCAGAGTTTCGGAGCGGTAAAGGCAATCTTGTCCTCTGATTATATCATTTTCGAGATATTCCGGAGTATTGCTGCGTATGAGAATCTGAATTTCTCTACGAAGAAGGTAGTTAAGATGGTCAATTACATTTGCGATGCCGCTCAAGCTACTATTGAAGGAGAGTTACTGGATGTTGCATTGTCTTTGAATACTCAACTTCCTCCTTCACAGAAAGAGTATTTGGAGATGGTAGGTCTGAAGACGGCGAAGCTTTTTGCTGCTTCAACTGCGCTGGGAGCGCTTGCGGGTGGGGCGACTAGGAAGCAGACTGATAAGATGTATGAGTATGGTTACAATCTCGGTTTGGCATTTCAAATCATGGATGACGTCTTGGATATAATTGGGAATATTGCAACGACCGGAAAAATGCCACTCAAGGATTTAGAAAACAATTCTTCCAATATTGTGATCATTAACGCTCTGACCACGTCAGACCCGATGAAAAGAAGCCTAGTGAGATCAATGCTTTGGAAGAAATCCGTCCCGGCCGACGCTGAATCTTTAATCAAAGTCCTAAATGACCTCGGCTCAATCGAAGTTTCAATCTCGCTTGCGTCCAAGTTCAACGAGAAGGCAAGAAAATCTATTCGAGGAATACCTGATTCCCCTGCAAAGGAAATCCTTGAGAAGCTGTCTCTCTCACCTGTAGCTAAATCTCAAGAGTGATTCAAAGAGGTCAACGGGAAATTTTCCAAAAATCGGCTGGCGTTCTTTTTATAAAGCAGGTCGCGAAGGTGCAGTTATAGATACTGGGCAAGGGATAAACACAGGTAGTTAAAGTCAGACGTGAATTGATACAATTGGAAAAAGTAATCTTGCCGAACAATTCGAAGATAAAGACCGGGATCAGGGGATTAGACGCTTTAATCGAGGGCGGCCTGGCAGGAGGAAGTTTTCACATCATCGCAGGCGGGCCAGGGACGGGTAAGACTTTGCTTTGTGGGCAGTTGGCGTATAACGTTGCTAGAGATTCCGGCATCGGTGTCGTATTCGTTACTTTTGAAGAAACGGCCGAGTATTTGTTGAGAAATCTAAAGTACATTGGCATTGATCTAGTTCCGCTATACAAGACTAACAAGCTTAGGATGCTTGATCTTTACACTATTAGAGGAGAAGGACTGGACGGACTCTTCGCTCACATCGTTGAAACAATCGAAGAGATCGACGCCAAAGTGCTGATTCTCGATTCGCTGACGGCATTTCTTGCCGCCTGTAACACAGAATTTGAAATTAGGACGTTTATGAAAAGAATTGAACAAAGACTGAAGGAACTAAACGTCACGACCATTGCCACGCTGAGTGTTCGAGACAGGGAAAATCTTGGGCTGGAGGCCTTTATAGCTGACTCCGTACTGTACTTCGAGAACAAGATGCAGGAAACAAACTTTGTTACCCGTTTCGCAATCCTCAAAATGAGGGGTACTGATCACAGCAGACGATTTCATAGAGTTTTGTTGACGGGTGAAGGAGTGGCAATCTCTTCAAACTAGAAGCGCACGCAAGTTGAAGAATTCGAATTGGTGAGCTCTCAGGAGTTAGGACTATACGTCCCGTTAATCATCTATACAGTCACGCTAGCTATAGAGCTCGTCTCGGTCTTTCTGGTTTATCGACAACGTGCGACAGCGTATCCTAGCGTACGAACCAGTCTGCTTTCGGTCTATGTTATTTCGATTTTGATTCTCTTACTTGAATACGTTCGTCTTTTCCTCCAATCGCCGACGAATCCCGTCTCTGTGAGTTACATGAAAATCTATGCTGCGACAGGACTCTCTTTGCTTTTTCTGGTCGTAATATTACTGACTCTGGCAGCTCTTGCGATATATCTCAGACCTAAGCAGGGGGGAAATTTCGGTGACCTATTCAAAGATATTCTGAACAATAAACGCGAAGGAATTATTTTCTTTGCGTACGTCGCTCTAGTGTTAGGAACTGCCGTATACATCGATCTCTTTGAACCATATACTATAACCCCAGTGCATGACCTTTTCAAAAATCAGATCTATGCCGTTACTTATGCCCCTGCGGCATTTGCGCTCCTAGCCGCAATCCTAGTCTTTTTCTTGGTTTATCCGGTACCGCTTTTCTTCTTGACTGCTCGAAAGATCACAAACGATCAAGTCAAAAGGAACTTGATGATTCTCCCTCTTTGTTGGATTGGAATCGGAGTGGATCTTTTGCTGGTCGAGGGATATCTCTCTTCTCTAAAAATATCCGCTAGTCCAATAGTCTACCTCGTCTGGGGAGGGCTGTTTTCGATAACTGCAGTAGTCTTTAGCAACGCATCGACGGTCTCTTCTTTCTTCGATGTCTCGGTTCGCTCCAGTTCAACAACTGCTACTCAAGTGGGAGCTTCGGCGAAACCTTTCAGTGAGAGATTAGGTAGAAACCAAGATCTCGCACTACTGGGTAATTCAATTCTTTTGGAAGTAGATCCATCAATCAAGTACGAAGACGCTATCAAGGATTTCGCTGCAGAACTAATGTCAAACAGTTATGTCGTGTTTGTCTTCACGTCGAGATTTAGCCCGATTTTTTCCGCGCTCTCTGGATTAAAAGAGGTTAGGTTCTATTTGTTGTCGGCAAACGTATCGTACGTCAAACCGACGCCAAATCCGTATCACATGATGATACCGCAATCCGATTTTGCTGTTATTCTCGATGCAATTCAAACTACCGTTGAGCGAACTCAAGAGCAGGCGCCCATTGCGAAAGTCGGATTCATATTCGATAACCTGTCTGACATGATTACTAATTCTGACTTTGACAGTTCATACAAGTTCCTGAAACGACAAAATGAAGCTGTTAACGATCCAAATGTTACGAAACTATTCCTCTTGATAAAAGGGGCCCAAGATGTAAAGCAGGTCAATCTGATCAAAAGTGTCTTTCCGATCCAGCTTGGGATTGACTCCACCGGACTGAAGAGAGAAAAATAAATAGTTCGTATCGTGCTTGATTCGTATGAATATTTAAGGCGCTTTTTCCTCGCTTCATGAATGGTCTTTGCCATTATCACAAGTCTATACGTCAAATTCACTCTAGATTGGTTACAATTTTCAAATATGGAGATAGCCTCTCTAACGGGTAACGGAACAAATTCGAAAGGAATGAAAGAAGATATGGCACAAGAATACGGAATTATGACTCAAGAGAAAGAGCAGATGGGATCAGCGACAACAGCAAGACAAGCAAATCAACTGAATCGGAGATCGCGACTAGAAACATACGGTGATATATTGTATGCTGTTTCAATTGGAGCCGAAAAGCCTACACACATCATGTACAAAGCAAATCTCTCGTGGGTCGTGATGAAAGAATATTTGAAATCGCTGGAATCCTTTGGATTGATTTCATGCGAAGAAGTCAATGGAAACAAGATATACCACTTATCACCTCCTGGCTTCAAAGTTTTGCAGCAATTTCTGGATGTAAAGGACGAACTGAAGCTCTCCAGCGAGTAAAGAAACAAAGACTCCATTAACTTGTGCCTTTAGAAGACAAATCGGCGAGAAGACGAAGATTCAACTCTCGCCGATGCTCCCGTTGATTCTATCACTTCCTCCTAAGTTATCGTGATTTTTTCATTTTCCACTAGTCGAAATACGACTAACTGTTTAAGAGTAGCAAAGTACTGTCGTAACCCTTCATGGTTACTATCAGCAGAATTCTCACTATAGCCGTTATTGTCTTAGGTGTCGTGGCTCTAGTTTCCATTACATACTCCCAGATTCTGGCCAGTCAAAATTCATACAGTAGAGAAATTCAAGTCTCGTTTTCAAAGTCGTCTGTGGCTTACGACTATAGCTGTGGGGCGACCGATTATCAGATTTATTTTGTTTTGAAAAATCTCGGTACCAAGGTTGTTACGGGACTTTCAATTTCGATTACGAATCCACTCTGCGTAGGATCAATACCAACATTGCCGAAGACCTTCAACGCATCTTCGACCTTGAGTTTCTATGCCGAAACAACAACTGAGAATGGAACTCTTACAATTTTGGGAAATAATACGTACGTCGTGATAAATTTCTAAACAAGAAAAAAGAAAGGAGATATTTGGAAATAAAACCGAAAGTTTTGTTGTTGTTCTGTCAATAGAAATTTTGCGAACTATGACAAACTCGCTTGACTTTTTTCGTCCACTCAACGTTCCCATAATGTCCCGTACTGAGCTATGTATTGTAAGTGCCGGGTCAATCAAGTGCTATCGATTTAGGACACACTGACGCTTGTGCACTGAGTAGCGGCATTGTTGTTTGAATCACCGCTGTAGGATGCCTCTACAGAATACGTTCCTTTGGTAGTCCAGTGAGTCGTAGTCCAGGTTAATGAATATGCGCCGTTTCCACTTACCGTATCACTGCCAGCACTATATGCCGTGCCTGAACAAGTGCTAGTAGTGTAGTACGTGAAGGTTATTGTTCCGGTGGGATTGTACCCTCCTGAGAGCGTAACAGTGTCCTTGGTGGACGTATCGTGAACCGGCGGAGAGGGACTGAAGGTTTGAGTAGAGAGTGTCGGGCTAGCTAGAGCAACGGTCAAAGGTTCGCATGCGCTCGTTGCTCCCATATAATTTGTGTCTCCACTGTAAACTGCTTGCCAACTATAGGAATTAGCTGCAGTAAATGTGATTGTTTGGGAGTTTGGAATATTCCCGCCTGAGAGATCAACTACGTCTCCATAAGTGTAAGATCCGCTACAAGTGCTAGTACCTGTGAAATATTCATACGTCACAATGCCTGTAGGAGTGTAAACGTTTAGGTTAGAAAGTGCAGCTGTATCGTAATCGGTACTACCAACAACTATGGAGCCGGATTGTAATGTAGTTGTGATAGTGGGAAATCCCGCCCAGACCAATACACTAGCATACGCAGAATTGATTCCGTCGAAAGCATAAATCGTATAGTACATACCTGGTATGGCAGTTGTCGGAATCGTGAACGTTGGCTGAGTCAAGCTCGGCACAGTCGTGATGTTGGTGATTTGTCCCTGAGAATTTACGAACCATACGGACGCAGTAGAATTGAAAGATATCAAATTGAGATAATATGTTCCCCCTTGCGCAACATTAACGATCGTATCTGCCCCCGTCATAATCGCATTGGTTCCTACACAATAACCGTTTATTTCGGATCCTGAGCCGTCTGGGCAAGGAGTTTGAGATCCAGGTTGATAGGTTGGTTGGATCATGGCTATTGTGCCATATGTTGATACGAACGGAATGTTCTGACCAAACAGTGTGTTGTCACTGTAACTGCCGAAAAGTAGAAGGAAAACCGGCGTATCTCCCCTCACGCCTAACTGACCAGGGTTCCAATGGTTCGTATTCGCAGAACATGCCGCTTGCTGATGATAGTTATCTCCAGTATTCGCACTCCATGGAATGGACGGGCAGCCAGGTTGCGAGGCACTGAAATTTAGAAGCACCGTTGCTCCGTATGGAACGGTAAGCGAACTAAATGCTTTGGCACCGACACATGCAGCGCCAGTAATATCGGCATAATTGTAGTAATAATAGAAGTTTTGGTTTATACTTTCACTGCATCCAGTTGCATTGTTGATTAGATCACCCACGATGTACAGGCATTGACCGCTGTTTCCAAAGTTGAAGAAATAGTTACCGAAAAATCCAGAAGAAGAACCACCTACGCAAGAAGCAGAACCACTAAAGAACGTAGTTGCAGGTAACCAAATTGCCGATCTGTCATCAATCGTCATACTACGTCCGTCCGGGTCATAGTTAGTAACCTCCAATTGAAATATTACAGATTGACCACTTGGCACTTCGAATCCATCGTACCCAGAAGTCTGGTATCCGTCACCATACTGATATCCCGTCGCGTAGTAAAACTTGAACGAATCGTATATCAATCCAAAAGAACCCAAGCCCTCTGCGATCCCGGCAATATTCGAAAGTTCTGTTCCAGTCGTGCTCCAGGTCTCAATTGTGCCTCTTTGACTAATGACTTTGACGGTATAGTATTCACCATATCCCGTCGGTGCTAGGACTTCCGTGTTTACTTCCTTGCTGGCACCGGAGTTTATGGAGATTGGAAGCGTCGGATTGCTTGTATCCTGCGAAACCGGAGTGGAGGAAATAGTGTACGTAGAAAGAGTGCTCCCGCTGGAATTCATGTAGTTGACTATGATTGTTTCTATCGTGATTGCGATCGTTCCCGTATTTTCAATCTCAATTAGAATGTCAGTACTACTCGTATTCTGACCATTTGCATAACCGGTAACTTCAAATGATTCTTGGGTTTTCGTGCTCGCCAAACTACTCTGCTCTTTGAGCTGCTGGCTAGTAGTGTAAAAGTAAGCAAATCCAACCGTAAACATAATAGCGAACATAATTATTCCGCCTATGACGGCAGACACCGCCTGTTTCTTCCGCCTGTCTTTGCTCCCTTGCTTGAGCATTTTCAAAATCGAACTTGCAGACATTGCGAATCTTTTACCTCACTTCTTGGTATTGTGCCACGTTCCCGTATTCTCCGGTTGCTATGAAGGTGTATGATTGTCCTACGCAAAGTTGCGATGAGGTACAAGAAGTTCCGGTAGCGAGGTTTATTGTGACAAGCGTAATTGTCTGTGCAGCAAGAGCCTGACAATTCTTGCAATTAGGACCAGTCCCTGAAAAAGACGAGACTGTAAAAGTCAGATATGTGTTCGCGGGTTTAACATCAGTTGAATTCCGGACGAAAATGGAAGTGATGTAAGCTGCGCCACTTCCCTCGTTGTAGAACACGACGGTCGTTTTGGTAGAGCTGAAATTGACATTGACAATTTCAAACTGCTCCGTGATCGAGCTACCAAGGTTCTTTTCAGAAGTCCTTGCGGCACTAGAAACCCAGGCCCATGCTGCAAAACCGACCGAAAGAGTGACTCCTACCATGACAATGGCTCCCATAACCTCGGAAGCTCCCCACTGTCGACGATCCTTGGATTGTTTCAACTTTCGTAAATTCAAAGATCTCAAAGCATGAGATCATGGTTCTAGTAATTACACTTGAGCTATACCAGATACTATCCCAAAGACAGTACCACGATTTCCTAACGAAAGTCGAGCTACAGTATTCCGTAATCCCTAACAGGTTAGGGCATACGGTTATAACGTAGTAAGCAGGCAATAATATTGAAGCGCAGTAGTTTTTCTGATCAAGATTAACCGGTAATACAGACTTGTGTCGTAACACGCTCTATATTTTCATGTTTCTGTGTCTCTCCTGCTTTGGGTATTGTATACGCGTCTGCCCTAATTTCCGCTCGTTTCTCTGCTTGCATCCCTCCTCTCATCTTGTGGGCCTCGTCAACAACAATCAAATCGAAACGAGCAGAGCTCAATGACGGTAGAATTTCGTCCTGCCTTGCAAAATCCATCGAAGTAATGATCTGGTTCTCTCTTTCCCAGACGTTTTCCCCATAGTGAGCGGAAATCTGACCCCTGTCAATGACTACAAATGTTTCTTCGAATCTATCTTTGAGTTCTTCACGCCATTGGTCTTTCAGGTGACCTGGAACTACAATTAAGACTCTTTTCACGAGATTGCGAAGTTTCAGTTCTTTGATGATGAGCCCCGCCATAATCGTCTTACCGGCACGTGGGTCGTCAGCGATCAGGAATCTAATTGCAAGAGGCTTTGAATCGATTCTATCGTCAGAGGGGCGTGCTCAGCATCGAAAATCAGGAAATCAAACCCGGCACCTAGGCATTGAGGTGAATGCCTAAAAATTGGCAGAGCAGAACGACTTGGGAAGGTAACAAAGAGGAAGCTGATAAGTGCTACTAGCCCAACTAATCCACCAAAACAATATTTCGCTCAGCTAGAGCACATAGGAAATCTGACCGTTCGCAATACCGCCGCAAGCTACATTTGTTAAAGCGACAAGCGCGTTATTGACATACAAAGTCGCGCTTCCTGTCGTATCATTATTTCTTGAACACGTAAGAGCTACGCCAATAGTGATTATCTCACCCTGATAAGCGGGAGTAACCGGAAATTGCTGTTCACTTGAAAGCGAACCGCTCACGTAATAATTGCAATTACACAATGTACCGTAGGTTGCATTAATTGCGAAATCGAGGAAAGAGCCAGAGGGAACTATATTCACTGTTACATTATCAGGGACAGGATAGTAGAAGGCTGTTGTCATTGCCGTCGTGGTCGATGTTGTTGTCGAGATTGATGTTACTGTTGATGTTTTTGTTATGGTAGCTGTTGACGGATTAGCAGACATTGAAGAGATCTCCGATTGATAAGAAGTGACCTTAGATTGAAGCGGACCGGCAGTTACATAATAGGAAGTGAAGCCTGCTCCTATTATTGATACTACTATCAAAACGCCTAGAATGCGAGCATTTGCCATGAATTAGGATTCCCTAGGATTTTTTATTTCTGGCTTGAGTATTTCAAACACGAATCTCGAAACTTGATTCCTTTCGACCAATAAAACACAAACACAAAAAACACTAGCGGAGGAATGAGATCCTCTTCCGCATACACTCATAGAGATATACTCTATCAGGGAGCTAGTTACATTCTCATACATACACTCAAAGGATAAGAGCACACAAAGCGAAAGCAGAAGATGTTTCATTCCGTTTGTAAGAAAATACTTCGAAAATAGACAGCTGAAGACAATATTGTTCCGAGCAAAACAATTCCAATGTATGGAATCGGATTGAAAGGAGAGCAAGGAATCGTAATAGAAATTTGAGATATGCTCTTTTCACAAGCCAGCATCCAATAATAATTACTTATGAGAAACGATACAAACCCGATTGCTGTAATCGCTAACCCGATCGCTAACCAAATTTTATTCAAGAATGTCTGCCAACAGCTCCTACTTAAATCGCTAATCTTTCTATTCTTCTATGCTTGTTAGACACAAAAACGTCACACAAATCAAGGAATCCTAGTCTTCCATTCGCAAGAAGCCTTCCAAACAAAATGAAATAGAAACCGAATTTACAACAAAGTAAATTTTCTAGTTTGAAACAGTTAGAGCACGTAGGAAATCTGACCTGTCATATTGCCGCCGCAAGCAACATTTGTTAAAGCGACGAGAGCACTATTCACATACAAGGATGCGATTCCTGTCGGCCCCGTGCCATCGGAACAGTTTAGAGCTATGTTGATTGTGATAAGTTCATTCTGATAGACAGGACTAACAGGCACTTGCCGTTCACTTGAAAGAGAACCGCTCACATAATAATTGCAATGACAAAAATATGGAACATAATTTGCGTTAATCACGAAAGTGAGGAAAGCCCCGGAGGGGGCTATGTCAACCGTCACATTATCAGGGATAGGGTAGTAAATTGTCGTACTCGTAGTAATTGAGATCGATTTTGTTGTTACCGTTGAGATCGATGTCGTGGTCGAGATCGATGTTGTCGCCACCGTTGGCGTTGCTATTATCGTAGCTGTTGAAGGATTAGCAGACATCGAAGAGATCACTGATTGATCAGAAGCAATTTGAGCTTGAAGAGGACTCGCAGTAACGTAGTACGAGGTAAAGGCAGCTCCTATTATTGCCGCCACTATCAAAATGCCTAAAACGCCGGCATTAGCCATAAATCAAAAACAGTCACAATTATTTATTTCTGGCTTGAGTATTTCCAATACGAATCTCAAAACTTGATTCTCTTCGACCGATTGAATTGGGAATTTCTCAGTTACGAATTGTAGTAACGCATCTTTTTCACTCTGTGCATACAAGCAGAAACTCGCTCTCTCTAACTCTCCGCAATAGTCTTTCTTACAAAGGGCGTATCCAGACTCGCACGTACGTATCTCTCTAGTAATTTTCTTTGATTCTTCCAACATGAGCTGGATTACATCATTATTATGTTCCCAGTAACTCGCTCGCTCCCGCGCCCCTCTATGCGCGTCTCCATGCCTGCCTCTTTATGTACCCCGCACACATAGAGATAGAGGGAGGCAGGCACGCACGAATTAGGGCAGACACCCATACAATATCCAAAGCAGGAAACACACAGAAACATGAAAAATATAGAGCCTGTTACGGCACAACCAACAATACAAACCGAGCCAAGGCCCTATCAAGATCTCCTGAAGTCATTACCAGTCCAAGTGCACCCTGCAGAAACGAATATTGCCTCATGGAAGAAATCTCCCACGGAATTGGCATTTTAAAATGAGCGAAAATAATGCACTAGACCGCATATATTACTATGAGCAAAATCCTTGTCTCTAAGGAAATTTAAAGATTAGGAGTTATATTTTTGAAATCACGAGTAAGTCTCAAACGCTGCTTCTTCTTATAAAATAGACAAGAAGACCACATTCAGACAAACCCATTACAGCTATAGCGAATAGGGCAATATAACCACTTGGAAATCCGTTCGAATTATCTTGTGTTGTGCTTGAAGTGCTGACAGATAATGCCGTAGAGGATGAAGATGACGTCGTATTTGTGCTTAAAATAGATGAGTTCGAAGTCGTAGTCTGAATGGTAGTTGTGGTCTCGCTGGTCGTTGAAGTTGGAAGCGATGGGGCATTTGGAGTGGAAATCTCAGATATACTGTTCGATCCGTAATTTGCGACTACCATTGACCATTCGGTGGGGTCATAAATAATGGCATCCGGTTCTGCACCAACGCCAAATGTGGTAGTGAGAGAACCCTCACAGATCTCCGATACATCAGCAGAACCATAATTCGCAACATAATAGCAGCCATTGAATGAATTATATGCGATAGAATCGGGCTCTGAACCTACGACAATTGTTTGCACAACTTTGTTAGTCTGACCGTCAATTACTGAAACACTATTATTGTTGTAATTTGCAACGTAAAGATAAGGGCCGTTATCTAAAATGTAATGGGGATCAGAACCTACGGTAACACTTCCCACGCTTGAGCCGTTGACGGGATCAATCACAGATACAGTGTTCGTTGCTGACTCAGTAACGTAAATGTATCCATTAACACTATCATAGGCAAGAGAGGTCGGACTACAGCATACGCCAAAGGTCTCAATTATCTCTGTAGTCGACGCATTTAGTGCATAAACGCTATCGGTAGTATTGCTCAGCACATAGATAATGTTAGGGTTGTCCTCATAACTTAATCCAATTGGCGAAGATATGCTTGCAGTTCCTACGAGGTTAAGTTCATCTCCGTCTAAGGAATTTACGCTTCCGGGCATTGTACCGACATAGATATTTCCGTCAACCGTGTCCCAAATAAGGGAAATTGGAGGATAACTCAGACTAATGTTTGAAACAACCTCATAGTATCCGTGTTCCAAAATGACTATCTCGTCCAACGAGGGACTTGCAACTAAAATGTCTCCTCTCTCATAAGAGAAGAGAAGAGCAGCCGGAGTAGAAACATTCGCGACCACTCTAGAGACAAGAGCTTGACCAAGATAATCTACGGTAGGTTCATTGTTATAATAAATGTGCGACGAAGCAATTCCATATGAGGATGCAACTAATAATGAACAAAAAATCGTCGGTAAAATGGCTCTAAGAAGCGAAACCGGTTTGTGTCGGCTATTCTTTGATTTCAAGGCAAAAACTTCCAAATAGAATTCTCTTATTCATCTCAAACATCTTATGACACGCTCTAATCAAAACACGCCGACGAGCTTTGAAGATTCTGGAAGCCGCCTCCATTCCAAGTTATGAGAGTTGGAAAAGTAAGCTCAGGTGACGAACCACTAGCTGGAGCGGTACCACTCCACGAAAATGTCAAGCTAGAACTAGGACTGACCAAGTACAGAGAGTTGGTATTTGTCCACGTTATCCATCCATTTGAAATGCTGTCGGTCCAGCCAGTAGGCGTGGTAGCGCTTACTGAAGATAATGCGCTTGCGTTAACTTTGATTTGGCTGATCGAATATCCAGAGAAAATCGAATTAGTTACCTGCAGCGAGAACGCGGTAGGAGTCCCGCTCGTACAGAGAATCGGAGTCTGAGCTACCCATCCCAGGTTGTCGGAAGCGATTGTGGTTTGAAATGGAATGTTCTGACCATAAACCAGCAAATTTGTCGGGGCGATCTTCGTTCCACCAAACAAAAGGAAAACGGCAAATTCTCCGTAATATGCAAGATTGTTTCCGGCGTAAAGAGAGTCGTCGGTTGAAAGCGACATGGACTGGAACGCACTAGTGGAGAGATCGTAGGCTGCTCCGAAATAGAGTGTTCGTGAAGTTCCGTATGGAATGTTGATTTGAGAGAAAGAGCCTTCATTGGTGCTCGTAATCACCCCGCTAGCTGGATTTACGTCCATGATGTAAAAGACATAGACAGGGTTTCCTTGCGGGCAATCGTTTGTAAATGTCGAAGTATCACAAGTTTCTATGACCCATAGATTAGTATGAGAGTTGATCACAAGATCTGCTTCTGACGGGTCGTTGTTTGTAATGTTCACCGAGAAAGCGAGAGGAACCATGCTGCCGCAGAAACTGCAGAGACTGCTTGAATTCTGTCCTTGAGGAACAAGTGTTCCGGGCTCTGGCTGCGCTATATCAATTTGCCATGGTTCTGGAACAATTGCGTCAGCAATCAAATTGTATGATACTTTGGTCGAAAGACCGAATCCAACACTCATTCCATTTTCAGTTGAATAAACATCTTGGAATTCTGGTATAGCCTGATTGCCGTTGCAGTTTGGGCTGGAAGGTCCCGCAGCTTGTGTAAAGCCACTACCTGCTGAAATCGTGGCGCTTGATGTGCACGAGATAATTCCAAGTATCAGATCATTGGAATTGCTTGTCGAGATCGAAACGGATGGAGTTGTCGAAGTTCCAGAGCCAGTAACGGGTAGTCCAGAATGAGTATCAAAGGGACTGGCCGTATCCGTTCCGTATATCGCGGTTGCTGTTATACCAGCTGTGGCTGTCCCGCTATATTTTACGGTGATTACATCCGAAGAAAGCATATTAGGCGCTATTGCATACCATTCTTCGGTCCGTCCGCTGCTGGTGTAGTTCTCCCTTAAATTCCAAGATAAGCCTGCAGTGTCAGAGATCGAATGAACGTGAACCGATGTGCTGGTCTCGTAACTAGTAAGAATAATCAAATCGTTAGGGTTTGATGTCGTTAGAGTCATGGTGCAAGAGGTAACCGAATTGCAGCCACTTGTGTTGTAAGTGGATCCGTCAATTGCCATACCGCAGGCTTTCCCATCAGAACATAGCTGGTAATAGTCGCCGTCAGAGTCGCAACCATAACCTCCTCCGTCACAGGCCCCCTGGCCAGGGCCGCTGATATAGCTGTACCAGCTGAAAGAAGAAAATGTCATTCGAAGGGAACCAATCCCCGCGGCGACGAGCGAGTTAATGGAAGAACTTACCAATTGCTGACTGGGAAAACTCCCAACAAAAACCTGACCAAGTGATGTCAGGACACGTATTATGTACTGCTGATACAAGTTCGTGACTGAGATATTTGTGTTCGAGTAAACGACCGATTCTCCCTGCGCTATGTAAATTGGAAGTTTGGTGGTTGTACTAGTATTTTCGTATTGGATTATCTGTCTACTAGTGCCGTTATATATCCAGTAAGCTACGATCGACGCGGCGATTCCACTGTTATTCAGGTCGATGTCCAGCATCTGTGTACCCGTGAGCGAACCATATAGAATCACGTCCTGAGAATTTGTCTGAACCACACTGGAATCGTGGCTTTTGAGGGCGTTCTGGTAATCTTGCGAGAATTGAGCAGTCACATAGTAATATCCGAATATAGATGTGAAGACAATTCCAAATATTATGATGGCCGCAATTATAGGAAAGACTGCTTTCTTTTCGGAGGTCCGTCTGTGTAAGAACAGTTGCTTTCCCTTGTAATAGCGAAGAAATTGACTAGTCACAGAAAATCACCTTTGCAGACCCCATTTCTCTTCCCGCTGAAATTCTTGTTCTTCTCCGAGACTTCAGATTGGAGCTCGTAATCCTCGCTAATCGTTACAGACCGTTGCCTGAGATTGCACTGTGACTGTTCCGCCGCTCCAATACAAAACAAGAGGCAAGACTAGTTGCTGTCCTGTATCTCCGGCAGGAGGAGTTCCCTTCCAAGGAAATGTTAGAGCAGTGTTGATTCCTATTTGAGTTCCCGCGGTCCAAGTAATGAAGCCATTTGAGACGGAATCGGTCCAGCCGCTTGGCGGGGTTCCGACACTAATTGAGTTAAAATCTGAAGCATTGAGGACAATTTTGTTGATTCCATAATCCGAATCAGCGAAGGCTGAATCATTTATCGTCAGCGAGAAGCTCGATTGCGTGCCTGCCGTGCAAGTCGTGGGAGTCTCAAGGTAATATCCCAGGTTATCTGCAGCCGAGGTCGATTCAAAGGGAATGTTTTGGCCGTATGACTGAATGCTCGTCTGAGTGATTTTAGTTCCAGCAAAGAGGAGGAAAACCGAAAATTGACCATAATAGGATAGTTGCTGTCCTGCCGTGTTGTAGCTTGACAATGCAACGTAATTGAACGAGTTGAGAGAAAGATCAAATTCCGAAGCGTAGTATAGAGTCTTCGTTGCGCCATAAGGAATCACAATCTGTGAGAAAGATCCTTGGTTTACGCTTGAGATAGCTCCTGTCGCGGGGTTGACATTGACCGAATAAAACACATAGACAGGATTACCGTTAGGACAGTTACCTTCGGTACTTCCAAAGTCACATACTTCACTCACCCAGAGATTCGACTCAGAATTCAAGACGATGGTTCCGAGACTGGGATCGTCATTAGTGATGTTTACTGAAAAGGCCATTGGCACCTCGTTATAAGTACAAATATAGTAGTTGTTCACGTTCACGTAACATCCTGTCTGAAATCCTTCAGGTGTTAATGATCCGGGATGAGGATGAGCTAAATCTATAACCCACGAGCTGCTTGATACCGCCGCGACTATTGCGTCACTAATTATACTCCATGATTGAGAACTCGAAAGTGAGAATGGAACGCTTAAACCACTTTGCGTTGATGAGACAATTTCATATTCTGGGATTGCATAGTCGCTCGCACATTGGGTAGCAGATGCCCCCGCCGCCTGTGTAAAGCCTGTTCCAACAGTGATAGTAGGATTGTTTCCCCCGTGACCCGTTGTTCCCAAACATGAAGCTATTCCAATTATTATGTCAGGGGCATTTTTTGTTGTGATCGAAACCGAAGGACTGGATGAAGATCCAGTGTTCGTTACGGGTGACGCAAGATTTGAATCAAATGGACTAGCTATATTTGCTCCAGCGATTCCGAACACGGTAAGCCCTGCCGTCGTTGAAGAGCTACTGTAGGTTACCGTTATTGTATCTGACGAGAGAGGATTAACAGCTATTGCGTACCACTCTTCGGTAGTTCCACCTTGCCCGCTGTTTGAAAGTGTCTTTCTGTCATGCCATGTAAGCCCGGCACCATCTGAGATCCCGGTAATGTGGATAGACGAGCTGGTTTCGTAGCTAGTAAGAATTATGACGTCGTTTGTCTCTGATGTTGTGAGACTTATCTGGCAAGTTTGAACAGAGTTGCAGTTGTTGTAATTCGTTCCATCTGTTGTGAGAGCGCACACTTTTCCGTTAGCACAGAGATTATCAAAATTAGTAGTGCAACCAGCATACCCCAACGAGCAGCCATCCTGATAGTTTACCGTTTGTGAAGTTTGACCTGATGGCCCGCTTGTATAATCATACCAAGTAAATGAAGAGAAAGTCATTTCGAGAGAGCCAAATCCACCTGCGACGAGTGAGTTTACCGCTGAACTCGTTATGAGGTCGCTCGGATATGTTCCGACGAAGGTGTTTCCTCTCGCAGTAAGAACTTTGATGATGAATCTCTCGTTACTGCCTGTGATTACGTACCCCGTATTGGAATAAGTCCAAGAATTTCCTTGAGTAAGATAGTAAGGTAATACACTGGATAATGTTGTTGTATTCTTGTATTGCAGAAGAGCGCCGCTAGTACCATTGAAAATCCAAAAAGAGATCACAGAGGCTGTGATGCCCGTATTATTTACATTGAAACCCAGATTCCCACTCGAAGAAAATCCGTAAACCAATAGATGCTCCGAACCCTGCTGCGTGACTTGGGCACCGGCATTCTTCGCAGCCTGTTGATAGAAGACGTTGTCTTGCCCTATCAAATAGATGAAACTGAATCCAACTACGAAGATCATCGAAAAGAGCATTATTCCTCCGATTACGGATGAGACAGCTCTCTTTCTACGTCGTAAAATTCTCCGATTCAATTTTTTTGGAATACCCTACCTTACTTGCTGATAGGTGTAGACGATGTCGCCCTGACACTTGGCAACAGAATTGAAAGTGTAGAGGGTGCCTGGAACAAATCTTTGCCCAATATTGTAAATTACTGGAGATATCTGGCCCTGAGAAATAATTGGGGCAATCACGGTATCTCCGACAGGATGAGTGTATTGCAGATTGGCAGTGAAAGTGATAGTTCCAGTGCCGATCGATGAAATGAATAGATCCTCTTGCCTTGGGCCCTGGGTATCGAGTTCAACCTTCTGTCCGACGGAAAAACCACTGGTACTAGCTACATGGATAACCGCTTGTCCTGCATTATTTTGGCTTCCAGTACCAGTTGCAATCGTAGTTGAAGCCTGCACGACACTGCTAGTGTAAAGTACTCCGGATCCAGTAGAATTACTATAACTGACCGTTAAAGTGGCGATTGTTACGCCGCCTTCTCCACTATTGAAGTACCAGACGGTTACTTCATCAGGTAATGGGGACGTTGTCGAAGTTGAGAAATTTACATTGGTTATCAGAAAATTCTCGTTAAGGCAGTTTATGTTACTTGCAATTGAATTACCGAAGCTCTTTTCGCTTGTTACGGCTGCGCTTCGAACCCATGCCCAAGCAGTGAAGCCGACACTTATAGTCACGGCCAGCATAACCACCGCTCCCATGACCTCCGATACACCGAGACGGGATCGGCTCTTCTTCAACTTCTTTAGGTTCAAGATTTTATTTCGTTGCCTCTTTTCTCACATATTGATGTTAGGAATTTGAGGTACAGCTTGCTAATTACATACTGTTCATAGATTGAAACGGAAAAAGAAAAGGAGTGTGGGGTTTTTCGGCAACCACCACTATCTCTATTGCTTGTCTTGGTTGTATTTACTGTGCGATGACTGAACCTGACACTGACTGACCGTTAGCGAAGGAAATGACGTAGTTGAATGTCTGACCTGTAGTGATTGATTGCAAAGTTCCGTATGGGAAGAATGTGTACGAGCTGACTTGACCTGCTGCAAGGGCGTTGTTGCCCGAGAGGAGGTACGCGGTCCCTCCACCATTTTGCCATGAGGTTACTGCTGTAATGCCTGCTCCTGTCAGTGTGATTGAGGTGATTGTGGACGCTGAACCGGGGTTGTTTAGAGAGAATGTCATGTATGTCGCGCCACTTCCTGTAGTGCCGATGGCAACGACCATTGTTCCTCCGTAGAGTGTGGCGGATGAGAGTGTTACTGTCTTTACGTTCGAACCGAAGAGACCGAACGTATAAGCTCCGACGACGAGTGCCAAGACGAGTGTTCCTGCGATCAGGATGATGGTCGCAATAACGGGTGTTACACCCTTCTTGCTACCCCTGACGTGTAGTTTGTTCATGGAACTGATTTCCTTTGCGGCTTATAATATTCCTTAGGAAGATGGAATTGTAATCACCCATACAGCATCTCGGTATGAATTAGGACTCCATGCCGCGTGCACTTATCGATATCCGATGTACGACAGCTTTCTAAGAAATACAATGAATACTCTAAGAATTGGGTCCCATCGTAATCGAAAGATGTTGCTCATTGTCTTCAAGAGTGAAAGATGTTTTTTGATTCAGAATAACAACTAAGAGACAATCTAACAGTGGAAATAAGAGTTGTACAAAACCTGAAGGAAAGACGAGGCTTGCCAAAGGAAGTGCAATAGCAAGCGTCAAAGATGATTTTGTCCTGCTAATCACCAATGGCATAATGTAAACAGGAATCAGATAGTATCTGTAGATCTGGTGAATTTCAAACGATAACATAGCCAGTATTGCTGTCATTATCAAAGCACCCAAGAGAATCAAAAAGCCACGATCTTTTCTTAGCCGAACGAGATTATAGAGAGTAGCAGCGAACAGAGGCAAGAAAATCCATATGCTAATGAAATCTATGAAGCTCGCACTGAATATTGTCGTCCAGGAAGCGAGTAGTTTTGTATCTGTGTAAGTAAAATTTCCATAGTTGCAAATTTGGCTCCGCCACGTGTCAGAAATTGTATTGCAAGTGAGGCTAGAAGCAGTTGCGGAGTTACCCAATATATTGACCGTTGAGTTAGAGACATGTGACGATCCAGCTACTGCAGTTGGAATAATACCGTAGCTGACCATATAGAGATACTCTCCAGGGGAGATGATTAGAAAAGGAAGAGAAACCATAAGAATGATAGAGCTGGCAATCGCAAGCGCTCTAAAAAACACCGGCCTAGGATAGTGCATCAAATACCAAATTACGTATATTGGAAAAATGAAAATTATCTCTTGTCTGAAGAGAACAGCGACCGCAAATAAGACAGCAGACCAATAAGGTCGATTGGTGAATAACAAATAAAGGCTCAAAACTATGAAGAATGCCATCGGCTGGCTACTAAACCAGAGATAGCCCTCGTACAACAAGAAGAATGGAGAGATCGCATATGATATCCCGGCAATTAAACTCAGTTTTGGGCTTGTGAACTGACGGGCCAACAAATAAATGACCGGCGCCGTAGCAGCATCGCTAAACCAGATGGGAAATGAAGCAGCAAAAGCTCCGCCAAGTTTGTAAAATGGATACAAGCTGTAAAGAAACAAAGGCGGGTAAGTATAGATGATTTCCTTGTAAGGGATTAGCCCCTTGCTTAGCTCAACAACTTGAGGAAGATAATAACCGTAAAAGTCTCGGTAGATTTCGAGCCCAGGATTGAAAGGGCCATACAGGTAATTATCGAAATTCAATCCAAAGTTGATTCCGTACACAAACTGCAGGATCGCTAACGAAACCCGGCTCGCCAGAGCAACAGCGAGTATTATAAGAAACGTTCGTCGCAAAGAGCCGTTACTCCGAATATATCGGAAATTGTATTCCTTCCCTTTGTTTATGTTTATGAGGCCTGAATCTGTTTCAATAATTCGTTTTTCGGATTTGAATCATGAGATCATAAAAATTTGATTCTTCAAGGATCAATTACTTGTACTGCTCAAGTCAAATTGGTTAGGCTGAGTTGATTATCGCGGCGCATCTACAAAGCATTACATGCTCGCTTTGGTTTTGAATGGATTCCTAGTCGAGAAGACTGATATGGCTAATGAACAATTTCAATTAAATCTGGGCAAGAATTTGTTCAGTTTTTACATTACAGCCTTGGGTGCAAGAACTCTTCTTGTTCATCCTTTATCACTCATTAATTTTCTAAGAAATCGTGGCCGACAATCCAGTGGATTTAACCTGACCATACAACCTCTGCGTACAAAGAGAACGCAGGGTTTTGAAATTCTAGTTGATCCAAGGGACCCAGGCGTTTCTTCTTCAATAATTCTGTTTGGGATGGCTGAACCATGCGTCAGTGAAATATTCAAGAGAGTAACTAAGCCCGGAATGACAGTGTTAGACATAGGAGCAAATATAGGTTGGTACACTTTGCTTGGTGCAAAATTAGCAGGACGATATGGCAAAGTTATCGCAGTTGAACCAGAGCCAACAAATTTTTCGATACTCTCTCAGTCAGTTGCATTGAACGAGTTTCAAAACATCGAGTTGGTCAATGCTTGTATGACCAACAGGCCTGGAACTGTGAAACTGAACCTCTCTTCTACTAATCCTGGAGGACACTCTATAGTTTGCCCTAGCAACCATTATGTTGAGTGTCAAGGAATAACAGTTGACAGTATCGTGGAGAAACATGGAAAGATAGATGTCGTGAAAATAGACGCGGAAAGTGCGGAGCCATTGGTCCTCCAAGGTGCTAGCAAACTTCTGGATGGAGAAAATCCATTAGACATTATTATGGAATACTCTCCATTAGCTTGGAAAGGATACGAAACACTTCAATCAAATCTCCATGAGAAATTCCAGATGTTCAAGATCAATTCGAGTCCATTTCTCATAAGACGTGCCAAATTCGAAGATTTATCAACTGTTAGACAATCAATGCTCTATTTACGAAGGAATTAGAGCTTCGAGCTTAGTAATTTATATGACTTCGTGAATGAAGTTTTCAGTCAAGCCTTGATTGTGGATCAAGAATTCGTCAAAAAGCTTTCTAAGCCCCAAATAGATTCCCACATAACCTCGTTGATTCGATTTTTCCCCTTCTCGCTCCGAAGAGAATCTGTACTTGGGATAAAGCAAATCTGTACTATGCGCACTCGAATTTTCAAGAATGGGCCTAATTAGCTCTATTGAGTTTTCTGCTCCATTGTAAGTATCGTACCCTAATTCGGAATTATTTGGTACCTTAAAATCGTCAATCAAAACAATTGAGCTTTGACAAGATCTGGTTATTTGGGTGATTTCATCAAGAAGTGGCCAGTTGTTATACCAGTGAGCATCGAGCCAAAAGAGAGTAGGCTCAAGAAGTACTCGAGCGTTGAAGCACTCTTTCAGCACAACGGTCGAGTCATTGTTGAAGAGTCTTACTTTATTTGGGCTTTCAAGATGTGAGACTCGTTTCGACGCGTAATTATGAAAATACTGGTCTACCTCAACAGACATTATATCGAGGTCAGGCCTCTCTTGTGAGAGCCATAAGATGGAATCGCCTCTAAAAGTTCCAGTTTCAAAGAATGTCTGGACATGAAAGTAATTTATCGACGCGAGTATTATCTGTTGTAATGTTGGGTCCCCATGGAACGGCGCACTTGGGGCTAATCTTAGTGCTTCTAGACGCTCATGTTGTAAAACCACTTCTTCTTTAGGATGAGTCAGCGCAAATGTAATGAGGCGAGGATGGAAAGTTACCGCCTTTACGATCTTGGAAACAGTTATCCTGTTACTTTGGAGTTGTGTCATATTCGCTCGTATTTCCGCTATTAATTTGTCTTGCTACGACTATGCGTGTTTGCAATTTCGGACAAAGAGACTTCGCGTTTAACAATCGCCAAAAAAACACCGAGCCACTGCCCAAGTTTCGTTGATAGAATACGAATCAGAAGGAACTTGCTCAAGCCAATTCGGATCCCATTTTCGCCAGCTCTTTGTATGGACTCTCGATATGCTCTAATGCCATTTATCAGAAGCCACTCTCTGATCAGACTTCCGATCGGGAGCATCGCGGGCGTTCCAGAACCAGTGACGATCCGTCCATAGGTCGATTTCATTACAAGCGCGTGATTAAAGGCGTATTGAAAAGATCTCTTGAAAGACGCTTGGCACGAGTTCAATGGATGATCATGATACACTTCAATGTCCGGATCCAACACCATTTTCTTTCCACTCCTTACTATTCGAAAAGCGAACTCGGTGTCATGTTGAGATTTTAGATTACGAAATTCGCCTGTCGAGGACAAGAGTGATCTCCTAAATGAACAATTCGAAAAACCAAGTCCTAGGCCTTGTTGCTGAACAAATTGTGGCAATTTCGGCTTGGGCATATTCCAAGTAAGTGAGTATTCATCACCGCCCCAGAATACCTTTCCACCGATCACATCGAATCCCTTGTCAAGCCATGCTACATGACTTTTAACCCAGTTCGAAGGTACATAAATGTCCGAATTCGTAAGCATGATTATATCTCCATTCGAAGCAGTTATTCCGGCCATTTGTCCTTGAGATTCCGAAGAACCTGGCAGCACGATGATCTTCACCGAATCGGATTCGAATTTCTTTACGATTTCGATTGAGCCGTCACTCGAGCCTCCGTCCACCACGACAATTTGAAGCAGTTCACGCGGATATTCTTGCGACAAGAGATGGTTCAAGCAAGAAGCAATCGTTCGAGCAGAATTGATATGTGAAACAATTACTGACACAGAAGGGTCACGCGCAGAATATCTTCTTGAAAAATCCGTAGCAGCGTCAAATACTTGAGTTTGCATCTTAGATGATAACTAACTCCATTGCCTCGGATATCTGAGATCAGATCCATAGGATCTATAGCTAACTTTGAAAATCTCGGTGGGTAATCGCTTATGCTGGGTGCGCTTCACTCTACCAATTACGTGTCGCACACTGCTCAGAGGAATAGATAATTCTTCAGCTATTGTCTTATCGTCTAACCAGAGATCGAATCGACGATATAGGATCCGATCCAATAGAAAGTAATCTATCCCGAGTTCGTTTTCCGCGCTTTGACCGTTCCAAAGCCCTGGGGAAGGAGGCTTTTCATAAACGCTCTTCGGCAAATTAACACTCGAAGCGACCTGACGGACCTGAGACTTGTACAAATCACCAATTGGGAGAATGTCGACTCCACCATCTCCGAATTTCGTGAAATAGCCAATCGTAATTTCGGATTTGTCGCCCGTTCCAATTACAAGGCCGTTATGCAGACGCGCGAGACTGTGGAGCAAAATCATTCGTATTCTTGCCTTTATATTGCCAATTCCTAATTTATCATGATAGGACGTACTAGTCGCGTCAGCCATTTTCTCGACATATTCATCTATTGAAATTGTCTTCACATTTGATCGTGGAACTTTGATGCTATCTATGACTGCGTAGGCATCGTTCATGTCTCTCTTTGAAGTAGTTTCGCTTGGAAGCAGAAACAACCGAGTCCGTTTGATACCCAACGCTCTTGTCGTCAAATAAGCGATGACAGCAGAGTCGACACCTCCGCTGAGTCCTACTATTGCCGACTCGAGATTGGCGTAATCTATGACGTAAGATCTCATTCGATTCATAAGATAATTCAAAACCTGATCCACATTGATTCGAAGCTCTTCAGGCATTCTGTCTTCAAAGGGGAGTTGGTTCAAAGTTCCTGCAACACCTCATGAAGTTTGTAATTATGTTCCCGGAATGACGTAAATCTCCTCACGCGTTGAATCTCATTCAGGTCGATACTGGTTGTAACTATATCCGGTTCGAATTTCTTTGCTCTTGCGACAATTTCACCACTCGGAGATACGATCAATGATCCGCCCCAAAAGTACTCCTCGTCTTCCGGTCCAGAACGGTTCACGAAAGCGACAAAAACAGTATTCATAATCGCGTGCGCTTTCAATATCGAGATCCATTGACCTTCGATTTGCAATTCATTCTTCGGATTTGGCTTGGTTAGTCCCCTCGCAGGAGACGAAGCGATGCAAAAGACTACTTCTGCCCCTAGTCGCGCCAAGGCTTCAATAGGTTCTGGATGCCAAGCGTCCTCACAAATCATTACGCCAAACTTGCAAGAAGGGCTTTCAAATATTCGAAGATCCGTACTCGGGTTGCCTGGAACGAAGTATCTCCTCTCTTCAAAAAGACCGTAAGTAGGGAGATAGAACTTCGAGACCGTTCCGATTATCTCGCGATCTCCGATTATAGCTGCAGCATTTTCGACGAAGGCAAGATTGTTTTGTTTAGCGAGACCTACAACAACTCTTTGACCCGTCTTTGTCTTCTTGGCGATATTCGCCAGGGCCTTCTGGCAATCAGGACCCACTTCATATGTCAGGTCCTTCATCAAGTATCCAGTCAAAGAAAGCTCAGGAAAGCAAACAAAATCCGGATTCTGTCTTTGAAGTTTATGAAGTATCTGAATGTGGGTTTTTTCATTCGCTTGAATGTTTCCGATCTTTGATGGAATCTGGGCGAGGCATATCTGAACGGACTTCAAGCTGCAATCGCCGGGATTATCGAATATCCCTTCCCTACTGCGAAGTATTTTGAGGCACAATCAATGGACTTTTCAGAAAGCACGCGCCAGCAATCTATGACTATCTTATCATAATAGGAGGTTGCTTTGATTCTTCCGAAGATTTCCCAGGGCGTAGCAATTATACAAACCTTGGAGCCCGATATACAAGACTCAGGGCTCGGCGCCATTTTCACTCCACCTATTGGAAGCGAGTCTCCTTTCAGTGCAGGATCGTACGTTAATACCTCGAAGCCGCTGGAAGCTAGACTTTGAGCCAGTTGCAATGCCTGAGAAGCCTCAGTAACATTTGTCTTTGGCTTGTAGGTCAAACCGAGAACTCCGATCTTCATCGGAGGTTTGACATTTTCTCTTTCCAGAATTTTGAATATCCGATGAACCTGTCTGCGATTAACATCATCCGTCGCCTCAGCAAGATTCGCATGAACCCCTACTTCTCTGGCGAAACTCGCAAATGCAATGTTGTCGCGCGGAAAACAGGGTCCTCCATATCCAAGTGCTCCTCTAAGATACGACGGACCAATTCTTTTGTCCGTTCCAATCGCAGTAGTAATGCGGTTCGCATCTGCTCCTTCGACGTTTTCGCAGATCTCCGCCAGCGAATTAGCGAAACTCATTTTCATGGTTACAAATGAATTTACAGAGATCTTTGCAATTTCGGCGTTAACGAAATTCATTCGTTCGACGGGAGGGTTGTTTTCGCATACACGTCGCTGAATCTCTTCTAGCGATTTTCCAGCTTTTTCGTCTGACTGTCCGATAAGTACGAAATCTGGACGCAACAGACCCTTCACAACATCTCCCAACGCAATAAATTCTGGATTGTAACATAGACCGAAACGACGTCCGCAAAGTTTGCCAGATTTCTCTTCTAAAATAGGTCGCACGTACCGGTCCATTGATTGAGGCATTACAGTGCTAGTAAGGACTACCAAATGATAGGAATTCTTTAGTTTCAACACCGCTCCTATATCTCCCATTGCTTGTTTCACGTAGTCAAGGGAGAAGTAGCCGGATCTTTCACTTGGCGTTGGAACAATCACAAACGTAACGTCCGAATTAAGGATAGCCTTGGCGTAATCATTTGTTACTTGTAAACGAGAACGATTTGACTTCAATAGGCTCCGTAAGCCGGGCTCGTAAATTGGAGACTTGCTCTTGTTCAGCAAGGCGATTCTCTTTTCATCATTGTCAACGCCTGTTACACGGAACCCTTTGTAAGCAAGAACATTAGCAAGACAAAGGCCCAATTTCCCCAATCCGACAACGGAGATATTCGAAACCCGCAATATCTCTCACTTAGTTAGTAGCAATTTTTATTTCAAGTGAAGCGGCTGATTTACGTCTCATTTCGGAGTGCCATTCAATAGTTCTTGACAGTCCTTCCTTCAAATCTATCTTTGGTACCCAGCCCAATAATCTCTTTGCACGGGCGATGTCCAATGCTCTGCTATACGGGCCCTCGGGTTTGCTGCGATCGAATAACAAGCGGTTTGGATTGTGACCTGATACTTCGAGAATCAATTTCGCGACTTCTTCTATGTTGTATCTCTTGTCCCATCCGAGATTTACTGGAGTTCCGTCCTGGATATTCTCTACACCCAAAATGGTTCCATTGACAATGTCGTCAACATAGGTGAATCCTCGTTCTTGCTTGCCAGATCCCCAAACAACATAAGGATCTTCTTGGTCAAGGGACCTCTCTATGAGAGCAGCTATAGCATGACTTGCGTCTAGCTCTCCAGGTCCATAAACTGTCAAGTAACGACTAACCGAGGACTTTAATCCATGCTCCTTGTGAAAAGCTAAGAGCTGCATCTCTCCCATGAGCTTTGCGAATCCGTATAGATTGTCGCTCGTTTGCCAATTCTCACCGGTACTAAGGATATCATCCTCTTTCAGAAGATAACCTTGCCTGTTCAGTGAGGGCGGATAAACGCAAGCACTTGAAGAATAGTGGATGTGTTCTATACCAGCCTCGTATGATTCGCTGATAACGTTATGATCTATGGCGAGCATTTCAGAACATTCGGACTGATGAATATCGACAAATTCTCTGCCACCGAATACAGCTCCAAGATGAAAGACTACATCGTGACTTGAAGCAAGTAATCTAAAACGATCTCTTTCGCGCCCAAGGTCGATTGCTTGGATTTGGATGTTGCTTATTCCATTTTTCTTGTAGATCTTATCCAATCGCTCAAGTTTCGCTAACCAAATTCTTGAATCTTCAGGATACAATGTCTTGTCAACTACAGTTACATCTGCTCCTAGTGTCAACAAACGATCTGTAAGGGCGCCGCCAATGAAACCTGCTCCACCGGTAACTATCACTCTACGATGAGTCCATTTCATTTTCTGGTTATCAAACTACTGGGAGCGGTGCGAATTCGCTAAAGATAAATCGAAAGGCTCTGCTCACAGACCGAAGACGGTTCTCCGTGATGATATTCGTTAGGAAGCTTGGATTTTGATCAGGCATACAATGCTCCGATATGGATTACGACTCTATTAATGAGGTATCGGGCACGTTTCGTCTTTGATAAAATAATGCTGACGTCCTATAATCTCTACGCCAACTTATCCGCGATAACTGAACCCGAAAACCGGTTGATTCGGAGATTTACTGTGCGATGACTGAACCTGACACTGACTGACCGTTAACGAAGGAAATGACGTAGTTGAATGTCTGACCTGTAGTGATTGATTGCAAAGATCCATAAGGATAGAATGTGTACGAGCTGACTTGACCTGCTGCAAGATTATTGTTGCCCGAGAGAAGATAGTCAGTCCCACCATTGTTTCCCCAACTAGTCACTGCTGTGATGCCTGCACCTGTCAGTGTGATTGAGGTGATTGTTGACGCCGAACCTGGGTTGTTTAGAGAGAAGGTCACGTAT
>JASHOD010000094.1 GCA_030041295.1 Nitrososphaerales archaeon | reverse complement strand
TTGTATTATAGATAACCATGGCATGAGCGTAGTAGACTCTAAACATCATAGTCAGACATACTGATCTTTTGCAATTTATAAAGGCCATAGATGAGATGGAAAGCCGTTTGCCAAGGATCAAGTATCAATTTACAGCATCTAGATTTCATTTCCTAGATTATTTCTCGACAGGAAGATCTCGAGCTGAATGCGGTTCTGCATTTCGTAGCAGGGTATCTTACTTTCTATCTTGTTTTTGTCTATAAGGTCGCAGGCGAGGCGGGAATTGGTTCGGCTTATCTCTTCAAAACGGTGGGTTTTTTTCAAGCTGAGGCGATTGAATTTTCTGTGGAGACGCTCGCAATAGTAGGAGTTTACTATATGATCCTGTTTCTTGCGAGAAGAGCTCAGAATTTCAGATTCCTGTACCTGACGATTCTCTTGGGATTTTACTCATTGATTTTAGCGATAAATTTCATTGACGCTTTAATGGACGTGGCTCTGTACTTGCATCTGCTCATGATTTGATGAAAAGTATCGTAAGAAATCGAGGAGTCAGGCGATCAAGGAAAAATCAGAGCTTGTTTATATCAGGCCTCGTTAGAGATTTAGTCTAAAGTTTGTTTCGAGAAGCTTTCAGATCGGAGAGATTTGATTCCTTCGAATGGGTTCTCCGAATAGTGGGCGCCGCAGTAGTAAATATCGTTATTTTTCAATTTCTCGCAGAGCTGACAGCACAGAACACCGTTAATTCAGCAACTAACTCTACTACAATCACAGGAACATCGACTCAACATTTCATCAGCGTTAGTTCGAACTACTTATTCTTGTACCCTCCTTTAGCCTATGTGTTCTACCCCGTAACAATTATTTTGTATCTTTGGCCATTGATAGGATCTCTTATTTTTACGAAAAAGAATACCGACCTTGAAAGCCGTTTTATAGTTCCTCCGTTTTACATCGCAATAATCTCAATAGCATATTTTATTGTGTTCATTCTTGGCTTTCCAAATCTCAGGCCTACTACTCCGATAGAATCGGCAGTAGAACCACTAAATTATCTCTATAGTATGATGATATTGATGCTATTGGGAGTGATTGCATTTGAAGAGGATCGAATTGCCGTCAAGATACTGGGTTACAATGCAGATCGAAATCGAATCTTTTTCGAAAAGTTATCAGTTAACGGAATACTCGAAGAAGTCAAAGGAAAACTGCTGATTCCTGAAATTAGATCAAATTTGGGAGTAAGCCAACGAATTGTAGAGGAAGACGACTCTCATTTTGTATTGCAAGGCTCAACTGCTAGAAGGTACGATGTTGATGTTGTTACTAAGATAGGTGGATACAAGGATGATGAAAATAAACACAGAACCATTCTCAAAGTTGCTTACTACCTCAGAAATCGTTACTCGCTTGGATTTACTAATTATTTTGCAGAGCGTACAAAAAAACAATCTGTTTATCTTCATGACGTACTTAACACTACAGAACCTAAGATGCCGAGCATCGACTCGGTATCTCTAATTAAGAATGGAAACGATCTATTCGTTGAGGAAGTAATTGGCGACCTGAGGGGACTTTACGTAAGAACGCAAAGTGCCTCGCTAAGTACAGTCTATCTGGTTGCTTCGGTACTAGTATTATCCATTCTAACAGCTTTTCTCGTAATTACAGGCCAACCAACCTTTGCCTCGATTGCGAGTTTGACAATAGACTTGGTAATCTTGGTAGTCGCAGTAATTGACTATTCAAGAAAAAGAAGCTAATGCTCAAGGGTGGTAAGATCCGTGGGAAATAACGAATAGTCGAACCTTCATTCTAACATCTTGAAGCTTAAGCTCGTACAATCGGAGAATCCTACCCTCTCTCCACACACACAGGCACATACGCAGGCAGATTTAGAGAGACCACACTCTATAGAGAGACCCCTTTAGCACAATAGCATAAAACCTAGCGTTAGGGTTAGGCGGGGAAGCGTGGGCGCCCAGGCCGGGATTTGAACCCGCTTGTGTGCAATGGTGTCCGATGATTTTGAAAGGACTACACCGTGGTACCTTGCGGTTTGCACACAAGTTTATGAACTCCTATTGAGATTAGAATAATCGAGACCTTGCTCTAAAGCGAGCCTGGCGTGTGTGCAAACACGTTTGATAACATGCGAGAAATGTGGGAAAACAGCAATGTCGGCTGTATTAGTGTTAAGGGAAGGAAAGACTCCAGGGTTGGTCTATCATTATAATCGATTCGTTCATTACTCAAAGGATGCGCGTAGAAAAGTAAGGAGAACCTATTGCTATGTTAGAATTCATCCTTCAAGCTAGTTTGACTTTCTGCAAATGACAGATAGGGCTGAACCAGTCAGGATTCGAGCATAACATGCTTTCTCGGCAGTGCAATTTGGAACACACGCTAATCATGAAAACTTTGCATATTTTCATCCACTTTCTTTCATTTTCCGTCAAATGTCGAAATTGCAATACCAATAAATAATTTTGCTTTTCACACCGATCATGTTTTTACAAAATGCAATCGACCACCGCGAAGTTAACGAGATCGCTAGCTCTTGCGTCTGTTGTCTGCTTGTTCTTGCTTCTTGTCCCTACAATTAGCAATACAATGTCTGACGTTTCAGCTATGTCTGCATCAGTACCTGAGATTAGCAGTTTTACAGCAACGTCAGAAGTCGCTCCTCCGCAAAATTCAGTCAACTCTATGTTCGCAATCAATGGCTCAGGACAAGTAGATTGCAATACCTCTCCATTTTCCTATTCGTCGTCGGCTCAAATGTACTCAGGTTGTGCAGACATATCTTGGTCCGCTACGAACGCGGCAAGTTGTTCTCTTTCAGTTACGCCCGCTGTTCCTTCAATTCCAACGCCCGAGACTGTCCCTTGCAATCTTGAAGGCGCTCCCTCCTCGATTAGTGTTGCCCTCCCGTCTGGTTCTTCCACCATTAAATACAATTTTACTCTCACAGCTTCGAGTTCCGGTGAGCCGACAGCGACTGAGACCATTAACGTATATGCACTTCCCCAAGTATTTTCCTACTCTGGAGATGACAGCCCTAACCCCATAAGCGTATCATATTCTGCCACTTCCTCTAGTTGCGGTGTCCTAGGTTGCGCCGGCAGTCTCAGTGCAGCGTCACCTCAAAACGGTGGAAATGATATAGAGGGTGCTCTGAGTGCAGAGTCAGGATCTATAGGGTTCTTGCCCGTTAGCTTCAACTATGTAGATGATGTTGATACAGGGAGCGCCTCATACCCCAGCTCTTATCTAAATGGAATCCCAGCGAACTATAGTATCGGCTACAACGTCCTAGCAAATACGTTTACCCTTATCATGGCTGACTGCGCAGGAGTTTTAGGATATTCCGAGACCGAGTATGCGTTTTCGTTTTCTGACAGCGTGGGAGCTGGCTTCAATTCTCCTTTTGTGGCCTCCTGCACTGATGCGACCATCATCACGCAAGTCCCGTTAGGAGATGCGGTTCAAAATATAATTGGCCCAGTGGTTATCAATACTGCGCAAGGTACGGACACAACTTGGCAGAACTATTTCGACTCGGTAGCTTTGACTGCTATTGATTATGTGTGTGTGGATTTTCAAGCACTCTGCGAAACTGCAACAAATCTGTATTATCGAACATCCTACTTTTCCGAGACTTGGTCACAGCCCTCTTCAGGGATCTCCTCGCTTACTACCGACGCGAACCTTGAGGAATTCGTAGCAACTTTTGGCAATGAAGGCGCTGGCGAATCAGCTGAGTCAATCCTTCAATTTGGAGTGTCCGGGATTGCTACACCCACGCAACCTAGTTCTGCGACTTATTCTACGACCACTACTCTGACATGCAATCCAAATCCTATACAGCTCGGCCTGCAAACCAACTGCCTTGCATCTGTAAGCGGTGACAACCCAACCGGTCAAGTGAGCTTCTCCTCAAGCGGGATAGCGAGTGGTACAATATTACCCTCTTCCTGCACATTGGTTTCAGGAAGTTGTTCTGTGGAAGTCTTAGGTACAGGCGTTGGTTCGCTGCAGATCAGTGCTGTTTACTCTGGCGATTCCAATAATTTGGGAAGCTCGTCTAGTCCTTTCTCACTGACAATCAGTACAACTAATACTATTCTTGAATGCCCTAACAATTTTGTCTCGGTTGATGGATCAATCAGCTGCACAGCGATCGTCACAGGAAACTCTCCTACAGGAACGGTTTCCTTTTCATCTTCCGTAGCGGGAGCTGTTTCATTCTCTCCATCATCGGCTACGTGTACCCTCATAAATGGAAGTTGCTCTATCCAAATCACAGGTTCCACTCCGGATGCGACTGTAATCACTGCTTCTTATGCTGGTGACTCAGACAACGGGCCGAGTCAAGGGCCCTTCGATCTTACAGTAACATCCCAATCGACAACCTCGATTACTTGCGTTGACTCTTCGATCCAGATCGGGCAATCAGATCAGTGTACAGCCACGATCTTAGGTTCACCAGCAGGAAGCGTTTCATTTACTTCCTCTGGATCAGGCGCGGTATCATTTTCGGAGAATAGTTGTACGCTTACCTCGGGTAGCTGTTCCGTTACCGCATTCGGATCTATAGCAGGAAGTGTGACAATCCTTGCTACCTACTCCGGTGGAGGTTCCGGTAGCACGGTTGTTTCCGTGAGCGTTGCGGCGGCTTCTTGCCCGCAAGACTCACTTGCGGGAACCACTTACTCTTCTTCCGAACTTGAGAACGAAATAATTGCAAATATATCCGGTGTGGGCGACGGGCAGTACGGGATTGCTTACGACCCCAACATCCATGAAATGTTCGTGCCCGGTTATCAGGACTATGGAACTGCGGTCGTTGATACTGACTCGAACAAAGTGATCTGCGGAATCGGGCAAGTAGAGGGAAATTCAGCGGCTTATGATCCCAGCGACAACTATGTCTACGTCACTACTGGAGGCGGTGCAGGCAATTACGTGTATGTCATCAACCCGAACACATTCGCAGTAATCGCTCAAATACCTATGCAGAGCTATTTCACAGCAGGTGGAGTGATTTACGATCCTGCCACCGGGGACGTTTACATAACTCCAGTCGATACGAATGCTGGCACGGGAATTGCCATAATTAATGGGACGAGCGTCGTAGGCACAATCAATATTGGTGGTTGTAACGGCGCTGTCTGGAATGGAGTCTACGATCCGACGACCAACGACATCTACGTTCCATCGGTTTGCGCCAACGACATTTCGGTCATAGATGCGAGCACAAACTCTCTGGTGACGACTTTCACGGGGTTTCCGTCAGGGTTCTACACAGACGGTGTCGGTGGAGTTAGCTTCGATCCCCAATACCAGGTTTTGGTAGCCTGGGGGTCTGGTTCAAGTGGAGGCACCTTTGCCTTCCTTAATCCATCGACCGGATCTTTTCTCGGAATGACCCAGACAAATTTTGAAATTAATTGGCTGACCCAGGGAGCGTTCAGTCCTGGAACTGGCTTAAGCTACATACAATTTTCGTTCGCCACAGTTATTGTC
>JASHOD010000093.1 GCA_030041295.1 Nitrososphaerales archaeon | reverse complement strand
GGCTTGTTCGAACCAAAATGTCAGTTCAAGCGGCGAGTCCGATTTCATTCCCCCAGGAAGTCCATCCTTCCCTAGGCTTCCTCGCGAAAAGTTCGAGGTATTTTGCCTTCGGATGCATCCGTTCGATAATCTCGTAAGCGATTTCAGGCTTTTCACTATGCTCCAATCGAGGAGCATTTATCACGGAAGAAGGTCTGTCTTTCTCCTTTGGAATTGGTGGTTCGCCATGGATCCCCACAAGCAAAAGTTCATGTTGTCCCCTAAAACGGAAACCGGTACCAATTTTATCTTTGACCCAAACTGCGCAAGTTCTATAGTCAAATCCCTAGGCGTTCATTATCTCGAGGGCATCGAGGAGCTTTGGAGCAGGCGACCACATGAATAGAATCGAATCCTGTGCGATATGCTGCTGTACTGGCATTGCCTTCAATTCCTCGAGCTTCATCGTTGGATAATGCATTTCGATACGTCTATTCGCTGATTGTTGAAATTCGTATTCCCAAGGGGGATCTGCATAGAGCACATTGAATTGACCTTCCGGTAACGGGATCGTGAATTTACTGGTTCCGCGAAGCGAAGAAATCTGTTCGTTCATATCTTCAAGGTCGATTTCTTTCACTGCTTGGAGAACAGCATTGCCGGCGATTTCTTCGGCTCGTTCTTGAATCCGCTCTTGATCTACCTTACTTTTTTGGTTTATTTTTTCGGCAGCCTTTCGTGTTGCACGTTCTCTGATTTTCTGTTCTCTTTCTTTGGCAATGCTTTCTATTTCTTCTGGAGACTTCTTGGCTAGCCTTTGAGCTTCAGAAGATTCATCCCTGGATAGCCCCAGCTCTGAGATTTTGGTTCCAACTTTTGATTTCCTACTTGTCGTTTTTTTCGACTGGTCAGTTGAATGTTTAGCGTGTCTAACTTCTCTAGTGTTGGGTCTGGGGTTTGGATTTCCGCCGTGTACGTTTCTCTTCTGGAAGGGCTGCCCGCCTCTAGCAAGTTCTCCCCCTGCTTTCATTTCCAGGAGAATCTGGCCAATTTTCTGCATGACAAGAACTTGATAATTTGCAGCGAGAACTTGGATATCCACAAGCCCCTTCTTTCGGGCTTGAATTTCTTCTTCCTTCAAAAGGCCTTTAATGAATAGAGCCTTATCTATCGTCTTAGCTTTCTCGATTAGCGTTTTTGCTTTCTCTATATTTGCGAGAGCGTTTGTGCTCATGCAAATAAAAAGCCAAAAAAGAGCTCGAAGTTCGAAGAGTCCTAGAAATTCAGCAATTGCGTAAGTCGTAGAGGCATATGCTATTTATTTTCGGTAACTACAGACTTCAAAAAACAAATTGTAGTTACCGAAATTCGAACGAAAAGAGCTCGCTAATGCCTCTAGATTTGTGTGCAATTCTTTTTCAGGATCAGGATTACGCTGCACATAGGGAACATTAGAAAGAGAGAGTGCCGTATCACACGCACTCGCTGATTTCCGATTGTGTATTCAAAACCTACTTCATGGCGTAAATTAGAGAGTGAGCGGCATGATGTTTAAGGCCTAAATGTTGGTCTATCTGAGGTCTTACAACATTTTCAAAGCGCTCGATTTCATCGGTTGAAAGTATCTTTTTCATTACTTCCTTCATTGAAGGAACATTGGGAAATGGCGGGATTGATAAATAACTTTCATAACCTAGCGCTTTGTTCTGAGGTTCAAGTATGAGATGCAATTGCAGAAGTGCCTCTGTAAAACCCGCGACTTCACAGGCAGAAATCAAATCTCTTTCATTAAAGTTCAACTTTGAATCTTTTTCTTTAGGCGGTTTGAGAGAGCGATAGAAATCACGAATCTTTGTCGCAATATCGCTTATCTCTGAGACATTGCAAGCGAAATATCTGTTCAAGTCTTCGCCATTATCATCAAAGTACCCGAAAATTGGTTCAAACAATGATATCCTTCCTGTTTTTTCTCTCAAAGTCCTGTAGAATTCTTTTATGGTCGAGCGCTTGTCCTGAATGTAGACGAGAACGGAACGAGTAGTAATTACATCGATTGACCCGTCTTTGAATGGCAGATACTCAGCACTACCTTGAACAAAAATGCAGTCGGGTTTCGGATTTGGAATATTCGTTGAAATTTGCCTACAATGCTCCAATAGACTCTTTGACGTATCCAGAAAAATCACTTTCGCAGTCGAATTACTTTGATTTTTCATTCGTTCTAATGCGCCGAAAGCAATGAGTCCGTCTCCTGAACCCACATCTAGAAAGAACTCTTCTTTTCCGTTCAGTTTTGCGTTATCAAGTACGCTATCTCTGAAAGAGCGAAGATAGCGCAAAGTTTCCTTTGCATATTCAGGATTGCCCAAGTAGCGTGCTTTAAGCAACCATTGTGTCCAAGCGTCTTTCTCTTCAAGACTACCTTCGGTCATTTTTTGAATCTAGCGCAAAAATTTATTCTTCTGCAATGAAAGAGTGTTATGATCCGATCAAGACCAAAGCGTTTGATTGTTCTAAATTTCGAGCACCTCTTCACCTGGTTTGGCAGCTACGCCTTTCTTTTTAGAAGGATTCACATTCTCGACGCTTTGAATTAGAGGAAGGAGCTTATCGTACTGGAAGAGCTCTTTCATCTGATCTAGCTCTTCCTTTGTCGCAAGAACATATCCTCTTCTCTTCGTCGGAGAACCAGAAGAATCTACAGGATTGAGTTCCACAGCTATTCTTGTAGGGCTATTCTTGTATGCGGGCATTTTCAACACAAAAACACCCGGTACCGTGGTTTTAAGGCGAGACCAGTCCTCACCGCTAGTCAAAAATGACTTGAGCTTCTCGGTAAACGAAGACGATTCAGTAGAAGACATTCTTCTTATCCCTACTACAAATCTTGTCTCGCGCCTATTTTACTAATAAACCTTGAAATGAAAGTTGGCCGAATTATCCTAGTGTTACGCTCACAGATTATATGAGTCTACTTTTTCAGAATACTCGAAATCTTGCGAGCAACTGGTGTATATGATACTAATTCTAGGAACGAGGAGTTGAGCGTAGCGAGACAACGCTCCCGCCCTATCTACGCACTACGAAACGACAGGTCAATTATGGAGAGCATTCAAGTCAAACCTTCAGCTCTTGGCTAGAAGAGATCGAGCACTTTGCGCGGTGTGTTGTGAATTCTATGGGCAAATGAAAGAGCCGAACGCAAGAAGAGCTTTAGGATAAAGAGAAGAGGAACATTCCGGATCGAAGAAGACTAACGGGAGAAGTAGCGAGCGAAGTAATCAAAGATTTCGTTGCCGCAATCAGTCTGAATTACAGTCATGTCCAAGTTAGAAGAGACTCTCCTCTGCTCAGCAAAATTTTCTTGTTCACACCAAAAGGAGATAGTACTGTCGCGCAAGTATCGGCAAGCAGTTCCACGTAGCGCCTAGAGTCATAATCTGCATCTTCTGCCAATTCCGCGTGGAGAGCTCGATTCATTCCGGCTGTTTTGTATTTTGTTATCACATAAGATACAGATTGCCCTGCTTTTAGTTCCCGTCCTCTCTCTTCTAGTTTCAAGGCTGCGTTTACCGAAAGCTGTCGCTTTGAGAAGTAATCCGCAAGATTCTTTGAGAGCCTTCGAGTTATCAGAAGCTCCAGCGGATGAACTTTGTGATCCTCGATCTGTCTAGCGAATTCGTTGAACATCTGAATCCCTTTCGTTCTTGCAACTTGTCTTAGCTCGAGCTCTGTGTCACATTTCGAAAGCTCTTTCAAAATCTCTTCCTGACACTTCCTGAAAAAGATCGGAGTATGATGCTAAGAAAGAAGAATCGGAATATAATGCTAAGAAAGCTCGACCAACGATTTCGCAAGTCCTCCTAGTGGGGTAAGACTTGGGCATTGCCTCCCTTTTTAATAATGAGATTCAGTGAATTCAGATACGGATAACAAAGAAAGCTGCATGGCAAAGGTCGAGGCACCAGAAGATGAGACAGAAGTCGTGATCACGATGAAACGTTCCGATGTCAAGCGACTAATCGAGTTGATAGAAAAGCTTCAGGCTAAAGTCTGAACGGGCTTTTGCAGCAGCGACTGCGTCAAAAGTTCCTTCAGCCCCTGAAGCTCTTTCCACATTTCTGCCATTTCTGAGGCGCTTCTAGCGTTCTCTGCTTTGCTAAGAGGCGTACCGCATCTCGCACAGTAGATCTGTCCTGGACTACCCCGCTCCTTGCAACGCTCGCAGATGACGAATGTGAAATCGGGCTGCGATGGTTTCACTTCCTTTCCGGTATGAACAGCGATTAGCTTCTCTTCGAGATCCTTGGCTTTCAAGTGCCCGTATCGGCTTAGCATCCTGGAATCTTTGCTCCAGCCGTGCTTGGTCTTTAGCTGTTGGTCAGTAAGATAATTGCTCCCCTCTGTTACGCTCCCATGACGTAACATCTTGCTTTGAATCCTGAGCTTTGGAATTCCCGCCGCTTTTGCTGCGATCTTCAGAATTCGGTTCCAAGTCTTCCAACCTAGGCGTTGGTGCTTGTAATTGGTGCTTTGCGTAAGCCAGAGCGGAGCTTCAAGATCATTCTTCAAGGCATGAGTTTCGAAATAACGAGCGAGAAGTGGGGCTGAAGGAATTAGACGAACAGGCCTCTCGCCTGTCTTCCCCCTGACCAGAATTCTAGCTCCATGCTCGTCGAAAAGCACATTTCCGACGTCGAGTAACAAGAGTTCACTAGGTCGAATTCCAGCATCGAATTGAACCGCAATCATTGCCTTGTCGCGAAGAGTCTGCGCGGCGCGTATGAGCTTCTCGACTTCTTCTGCGGTGAAATAGTCCACTTCAACCCGCTCGTTAGGTTTGATAGTCTTACGTAACCACCGTACTTCTTCTGGAAAGGGGGTTTCAATATCTACGTTCCCGCATTTCGCATATTTTACGAACCGCTTTAAGACCATGATATAGTCTCCATTGGTTTCTGGAGAGAATCCTTGCTCGTAAAGCCAGTTTGCCATAAAGTGCTCGACGTCTTTCCTAGTGACTTTCTCCACATCTACTCCAAGATTTTCACAGATCGCGCGGAGATGGTACATATATTTCGCAATCCTGCCCTTGCTGACACGCAGGGCTTTGAGTAGATCTGTGAAACTCCAGATGAGATTCTTGTCTCTCTCGCTTATCTTTTTGGACTCTATGATCCTCTTGCGAGCGCAGTTGTATGCTCGGTCAAAGTCATAGATGTCGTCTGCATCACGCCTTCTTGCTTCTTTCTCTTCTTTGTTCCTGCCTTTCTTCTGATTTCTACTCGCTTTTCTTACAGTGTACATGTAAGAAAAAGCGCGCTGAGGATTAGGACTCATGGATATATGAGCCTCGGGCGGGATTTGATCCCGCGACCTATTGCTTACAAGGCAACTGAGCAACACATGATTCTCTATCACGAGGGAATCAGCATTGTTATCGCTCTGGCCAGGCTGAGCTACCGAGGCAATTCTTCGTTGCTGCCAGCGAGTTTGAAGCAGGTGTCTTCCTTTCTCCTCTTTATGCATATAATACAATTACTTC
>JASHOD010000092.1 GCA_030041295.1 Nitrososphaerales archaeon | reverse complement strand
TCGAACTGTCCGGGCAGCTCTGATTTTGATCTAGCATTGCGTAAATCTGAGCAAGATCGTTTTGCTGTTTCGCATGAAATCCCAGCTGTGAGCATTACGCCGTCTCCAATTCTACTTGCTAGATCTAGCATTTTGGGCCCTATCGCGGCCAAATAGATTCTAACTGACCATATCCTTTTCCCAAAACTATCCCTGTCAGATTGCGAAATGTATGGATTGATTCCTAGTTTTGCGTTACTGATTGTAAATTCAGACCCTGCAAAATTGATTTGCTCGCCTGTTAGAAGAGTTCTGATTATCTCAATTGATTCACGCATAGATCTCAGAGGATGATCGATATTCTTTCCTAAGGAACTAATCAATTTCAGATCACCACTGCCCAGGCCTAGGGTGAACCTTCCATTCGAGAGCTCAGCTAAAGTCGCCGCTGTTTGGGCAATAAGAGCAGGATGCCTTGTGAATGGGTTGATGATTCCTGATCCGAGCTCCATTTCCTTTGTTGCATATGCGACACATGAAAGGAGGGTGATAGAATCTCTGAGAAAGTAATCTTCGGCAATCCAGAACGAATCTAACCTAGATTCTTCTGCCAGTTTCGCAAGGTCAGCGATTTTTGCTGCCCCGTATGGAGAACCGGTAAAGCCGATTCCAAGACTGCTTGTCTTCTTCAAGACTTCTCTAACAACAAACAGAACATGTTATTATCATTAGCATAAACGCATCAATTTAGCCAGAGTATGCGCGCGCATACTCGTCTCCGAACTCAAAAATCGGAAATCCCTTTTAAATCGCCTCAGATGTACCGCGTGCAAGCATCGTTTTGTCACTCGATCTCTTTATCGATTCTATTATTGTCAGTCCGCACAACTCTAGAACTAGATATGAAGAAGATAGTGTTTCTAGGTTAGCCCACTCTCTCAAGGAAAACGGTCAGCTTGTTCGTATCCGCGTCAGGCCGAGCGAGAGATATCCTGGAAAGTACGATATCGTATACGGCCATCGAAGATTTCTAGCCGCGAAGAAGTTGGGGTGGAAAACCATCAAGGCGGAGATAGAAAGTGTCACAGAAGAGCAAATGGCCGCCCAATCTTTGATTGAGAATATCGAGCGAGAGAATCTCTCGGACTATGAGAAAGCTCTGTTTTTTCGCGAGATGAACACTCGGTTCGAAATGACTTACCAACAAATAGGTAGAATCATTGGGGCATCGAAGCAATCTGTCGCAAATTACATGTCAATGTTGAAACTCTTCACAGAGGATGAATTAAATCGTTTTCCGGACTTGCGAGAATGTTTGCTACAAATTACTGAACACCATTCCAGGATTCTGGCAAGGGTGCAAGATTTTGATTCTAAAGCAGATCTAACTCGAAAGATCGTCGGAGAGAATCTATCGATCCGCGATTTAGCGAATATCGTGAACAAATTGAGATCTTGGTTTACTCCGGACCAATTGCAGAAGAATATGGCAATAGAACCGAAACACTTCGCGGCCTCAAGTTTAACGCACTCGTTCTTGGGTAATGAACCAGATATCGAAGCGGAAAAACAGAAAGTAAAAGAGGTGATTATCGAATCGTATCAGTTGGCCAAGAGCGGAGACTATGAAGCTTTCAAGAGAACTCATGCTATGAATATGGGGTACAATCTGTATACGCTGCTTTCCTCGGCCGACCTTCGCGAAGGACAAGACGCTCTAGATCAGGAAAGATTGTGGTTCAGCATGGTGTCCAAGGTTTCTTGGAGGCTGAAGGATATCAAGATTAATATCTTCGACTCTGTGGCTATCGTAACATTAACAGTAATTTATTCTGGACTCTATGTCGGCTCAAAATCGCTTAACACAAGGGGCACTGTTGTTCTCATAAAGAAGGAAGGAAGCTGGAAAGTGTTTCACGAGCACTACTCACAATTTCCAGAAGATAGACAACAGAATCCCATTGTGAGCACGACAGAGGAAGAACTATTCAATTGAGGACGCTTTCCAAAACTGAAATTGAAGATCTCGTCGTGGGGGCAACTATATTTGGAACGGGTGGAGGAGGTTCGCCAGAAGCTGGACTCAAGTCACTTATGAGCCAATTCAATCAGGGGCGAAAGCTTCAACTCGTTTCATTGGATGAATTGAAAGATAATGACTTGATCGCGAGCCCTTACTTTGTTGGTTCAGTTGCACAAAAATCGGAAAAGCAGCACCACCAGAAGAAGCATGTAATCGAAGATCCCATTGCGGCTGCGTTCAAGCTGCTTGAGAACAGGTTGGGCAAAAGAATTGCAGCTACGGTTGCTGCTGAGTTGGGTGGAGCAAACACCCCTGCTTCTATGGCGATTGCCGCAAAACTGGGATTACCTTCAGTAGATGGAGACTTGATGGGAAGAGCCGGACCAGAATTGCATCAGAGTACACTGCATATCTTTTCATTTTCGATGGTACCTTCGGCAGTTGTAAGCCCCACTGGAAATCAGTTTTTGGTAGAGAATTATTCAGTGATCGATGATTACGAAGCGATCGCAAGATATGCGAGTGTGATTTCTGGAGGATACGTAGGAGTTGTTGACTCACCCTTAGAAGTTTCTAAAGCCAATCGATGCCTCGTCAAGGGAACAATTTCAAAGTGCATTGAGATAGGAATGGAAAGAAGAGAGGCAGTCGAAGAAAATCGAGATCCGGTTGATGCAGTGCTAAGAAAGCTTGAAAACGGGAGGAAAATTTTCAAGGGAATTGTTTCAAAGTACTCTTGGAGAGACGCGAAAGGATTTCTTTTTGGCGAGGTCCATGTTTCAGGAGCGGGCGAATACAAGGGAAAGAAACTAAGAAGCGCAATCATGAACGAGCATATCATGTGCTGGATCGATAACAAACCGGCAGTGATGCCTCCCGATCTAATTATGTTTCTCGATTCTAGCTCTGGAGTGGGTATTACCAATGACAAACTTGCGAAAGGAAAGAAAGTAACAGTATTAGGATCAAGCATTGACAAAATGTGGCGAAAAAGGAGGGGACTCGAATTTTTTGGTCCTAGACACTTCGGTCATCTATATGATTATGTTCCTTTTGAAAAATTACGTTAGCAATTCTCTATTCTAGAATTACTTGAAGCAACTAGCTGTATCCGCGCTGCATTCCGACCGTGGTTGCTATTCCCGAAGTACCGTAAGAAAGAGCGGAGTCATAACTAGTACTGCCGCTAGCGTGAAGAGCCGAAGTAACTCTGTCTGTAGTTTTGCTTTATCAGGTATAGCCTATGAGCGGGAAGTAGTACCCTAGAGTTCCTACGTTGTCGAAGACACCTGTCACATAGGATCTTTGGACCCAGTATGGGTCAATTGCATATATCCAAATGTCCGGAGCGTCACTGTACATCTGGCTGTAGACCTTCGTGACGGTTGCATTAATCTCAGAGGGGTTAGTCAGGAACGGTAAAGTTGAGGTATAATTGTTGACCAATGTATTGTTGTACCAAGAAACATCGCCACTAATCCCACCGTAAAGTGTGTTGCTAACGACAACCATATCCTGATAGACAGCATCGGACCAGCTCGGATACCAGTACCACAGCGTTAAGCCTGGATAGCTTGCTGCAGTTCCGGGTTGCGAGATTGAAGCTTCTTCATCCTGTACTGTTACACCATTAAGAGCGAAGGAGAGTCCGATGTTGTCAAACATTTGTTGCATCTCTTGAGCGATTTTTGTTTCAGCTTGGTCGACTGAAACATATGTAATCGAAAGCGAGGGAAGCGCCTCGCCTGTTGGGTTGATCACTGTCCCATTCGGAAGAGTCACCTTGTAACCAGAAACTTTGAGATCAGACAACGCAGCCGTTATGTTCAAGGAATACGGTGGCAAGTTCCCGGGGTTGTAGTAGGGATAGCCCGGACCTATAGGTCCAACAAATTCTTCGGTATAACCAAATCCTACGGTACTTTGAATCTCTGTATAATTGATCGCATTTACGATAGCTCTCCTAAATGATGTGTTGTTGTACGGAGCTTGCTCATTGTCCATCATGCCTGTCAAGTAGAGGAACTTGGCTGAGTTTGGAAGACTATTGACTTGAATTCCGGGAGTGCTAGCTAGAGTTGGAAGGTAAGTCGGGTTCAACGCAGGCAAAGTCAATGGTCCGACCAAAGCAGCAGTGTTCGAAGTAATACTTTGAATTATGTTGGAAGAGGTAGTGGAATATTGCAAAATTATGACGGGGATCTTTGGAGAAGACAACATGATATTTGTCTGAGACGAATTGAGTTTAGCCGCCCAGTAGTTAGGATTTTCAATTAAGGTCGCAACTGTGCTTTGAGTGTAGGACTGAACTTCATAAGGACCAGTCCCCATCGTGTGAGTGTTCAAATACGTGTTGTCACTATTCGGGGTGACACCACCGTTCGCGTCAACAAAAGACGGTTCGACCATGCCAGCTCCTGGCGTTGCAATGACTTGTAGGAAATTGGCGTATGAATTTATCAAATTAAATTGTACACCGTTGTTGCTCTCTACAACAATAGCTTGACTAGGATAGCTCATGATGTTTTGTATTGTTGTATTGGACGGATTAAAATTACTCAAGATTGCAGCGAGATCATCTGCAGCCTGTTGCTGTCGTAGCGTTGAATTTGACGTAGACAATGAATACCCATTAGCTGCAAGCGCATTATCGACTCCCTCGGGCAAATTATAACCTGTTGCAAATGCTGTAGTTCCATTGTAAAGTAGATTCGTGAAGTAAGACGCCCCAACTTGATTCATCAAAATAACTCTATAGATATTGAACCATACGGCAGAAGCATTGAAGGGCTGACCATTTGCAAAGTAGGCATCATTCCTCAAATTGAAAGTGAAGTTCAGGTATGACGGAGAAGTACTCCAATTTTGAGCAAGAATAGGAGCAAAAGATGTGAGACTTGTATAATTGTACATCTCGAGCTCCTGGTAAGTGTTCACCACTATTTCAGCTTCCCCGGCGAAGAAAGCCGTAGCCGGATCATAACTCGAAGGCGGTTGATTTTCTTCAACAACTAACTGGCTTGTATTTGCGGGACCGG